>PGZC01000083.1 GCA_002839995.1 Gammaproteobacteria bacterium HGW-Gammaproteobacteria-4
GACTGGGCCAGCCGCAAAGCGCGACCGACTTGTGGTCAACCCTGAAGCCTGAAACCCCTTGCCACGCATGAGTCATGGCACGATAAGGCCCATCCAATCACCCACACGTTTCCACGAAGACCGACAAAAAACGGCGACCACCACCCTGTAGGAGCTCACCCTGTGAGCGACCGACCGCTACGTTGTGGTTACCCAAACATCGCCTTGAGCTCGTTGCGCTGCGCTTCGTTCAACGTGGCGCCGTAACCCGCGAGCAGATTGTCGCTCTGACGGTGCGGCTTGCCGGTGGCCGGGATCACCACCGTCACCGCCGGATGGCTCAACGCGAACTTCAGGAACATCTGCGCCCACGAACTCACACCCACGTCGGCGGCCCAGGCGGGCAGGGCACGGCCGGCCACTTGCGCAAACAACTTGCCGTCCTCGAACGCGCGGTTGACGATCACCGCCACGCCGAGATCGCGCGCCATCGGCAACACCCGCTTTTCGGCGTTGGTTGACGCCACCGAATAATTGATCTGCAGGAAATCGGGCTTCTGCTCGGCCACCACATCGGCCAATGCATCGTGCGCGGTGTCCAGAAAATGGGTGACACCGATGTAGCGCACCTTGCCCTGCGCCTTCAGTTCGCGCGCCAGCGTCAGTTGCGTGCGCCAATCGCGCAGATTGTGGACCTGCAGCAGATCGATGCGCTCGGTGCGCAGGCGCCGCAGCGATTGCGCGAACTGCGCTTCACCGGCTGCCCGATTATCGGCCGCCAGCTTGGTGGCGAGAAACGTTTTCGCACGCAAATCCTGCCCGGCCAGCAGATCGCCCAGAACGTCCTCGGCATTGCTGTAATTGGGTGAGGTGTCGATCACACTGGCGCCGGCAGCGAAAAACCGGCGCAACACATCGCGCAGCGCCTGCTGCTCCGGGCTGCCCGGCGTCACCTCGAAGCTGCCCGAGGTGCCCATGCCGATGACGGGAAGCATCTCGCCGCTGGCGGGGATTGCCCGTTGTTGCAGTGCTTGCGCGGCCCACAGCGGCGTGCCCGGCAGCGCGGCGCCGATTGCGGCCAGGCCGCTGGCGGTAATGAATGTGCGTCGGTCGATCATGGCGGTTCTCCCGTTGTGCCGGCCAAGCATACCCCCGGCCCGAACAAAGTTGTTGGTGTGCGCCCACCGCTACCGATACGATAGGCGCACGAATTCCAGCACTGAGGTCACCTTCATGCGCAGCGGCAATCCAGCACTCAACGCCAATACCTTCCTCGATGCCAGCAGCGGTCGTGTCGTCGGCGCCGGCGACAGCGTCATGACCATCAACGGCACCGTCAACAAGACCGCGTTCCTGCTGATTCTGGTGCTGGTCACAGCGATGTACACCTGGAGTCTGTATACCGGCCCCGAGTCGATGCCGGCGATCATGCCGCTGATTCTGGTCGGCGCCATCGGCGGCTTCATCGTCGCCCTGGTCACCATTTTCAAGAAAACCTGGGCACCGGCCACTGCGCCGATCTATGCCCTGCTTGAGGGTCTGTTCGTCGGCGGCATCTCGGTCATGTTCGAGGCGAAGTTCCCCGGCATCGTGATGCAGGCGGTGGGCCTCACCTTCGGCACGCTGGCGGCGCTGCTGATGGCCTATCGCAGCGGCCTGATCCGCGCCACCGAAAACTTCAAGCTCGGCGTGGTGGCGGCAACCGGCGGCATCGCGTTGCTGTACCTGGCCAACATCGTGATGGGCTTCTTCGGCCATTCGATCGGCTTCATCCACGACAATGGCCTGCTGGGCATCGGCTTCAGCGCCGTGGTAGTGGTGGTGGCCGCGCTCAATCTGGTTCTGGATTTCGACTTCATCGAAGCCGGCGCCGAGGCGGGCGCACCCAAGTACATGGAATGGTTCGGCGCGTTCGGCCTGGTGGTGACCCTGGTGTGGTTGTACATCGAAATCCTGCGCCTGCTGTCCAAGCTGCAATCGCGCAACTGATGGCCTTGTGCGCGCATCACCCGCGGCGATGACAGCCTCGCGTTTCAGGCCGCAACGCCTGCCACCATGGCGGCGCGCCGTGATCAAGGTAGGCAGCAGCCTGGTCGCTGGCGACGGCGGCTTGAGCACGCGCCATGCCAGCGCCATCGGCCTTGCCGTGGCGCGGTTGATCGCGTCCGGGCACGAGGTGCTGCTGGTGTCCTCCGGCGCCGTCGCGGCCGGGCGCGCGGTCTTGGGGTCAGGTCTTGCCTTTTGCCTCGCGAGGCAAAACGAGCCCGCGAACACGAGGCAAAAGGCAAGACCTGACCCCAAGGCATTGCCGGCGCGGCAGGCGCTGGCGGCGTTGGGGCAGGCCGGCGTGGTGGCGTTGTGGCAGCGCTTCTTCGATCAACCGGTGGCGCAGGTGCTGCTTACCCACGACGACCTGCGCAATCGCCGCCGCTACCTCAACGCGCGCGCCACCCTGCGTGGCCTGCTGGCGTTGGGCGCGGTGCCGGTGATCAACGAAAACGACACCGTCGCCGTCGATGAGCTCAAGCTCGGCGACAACGACAACCTGGCCGCGCACGTCGCCATCCTGATGCAGGCCGACCTGCTGGTGCTGTTGTCCGATGTCGATGGCCTGTTCGACCGCGACCCGCGCCGCGACAGCACCGCGCAGCCGATCCTGCGCGTGCGCCGGATCACCCCGGCGCTGCGCGCTGCCGCCGGCGGTGCCGGCAGTGGCGTCGGTACCGGTGGCATGGCGACCAAACTCGAAGCCGCCGCGCGTGCGGGCGAGGCCGGCATCACCACGCTGGTGATCAATGGCACCTCCTACGCCGCGCTCGACGCGCTGCAAAACGATCGCCTGATCGGCACCCGTTTCGATCATCCGCGCAGCCGCGTTGCCGCGCGCAAGACCTGGCTGAAGAATCTGCCGCCCGCCGCCGGTCGCTTGCTGATCGATGCCGGCGCCGCCAAGGCCATCGCCCAGCGTGGCGCCTCGCTGTTGCCGCGCGGCCTGGTTGCCGTGCACGGCGAATTCGCGCGCGGCGACGCGGTGCAACTGGTGCAACTCAAGCGCGGTGTCGAAGTGCCGCTGGCGCGCGGCCTGTGCCAGTACAGCGCCGGCGAATGCAGCCGCCTGATCGGTGCGCGCAGCGACGAAATCGGCACGCGGCTGGGTTTTGCCTATACGCCGGAGCTGGTGCATCGTGACGATCTCGTTTTAATCGCTGCACGGAGTGCGACATGAGTTCGCTCAACGAACAACTGCACGCGGCACGTGCCGCGGCGCAGGTCATCGCCGGCATGGATACGCCACGCAAGCGCGCCCTGATCCGCGCCATGGCGCAGGCGCTGGCCGCTGGCCGCGACGCCATCCTCACCGCCAACGCGCGCGATGTCGATGCTGCCGGTGCGGCGGGGCAAAGCGCCGCGCTGATCGATCGGCTGCGGTTGAATCCGTCGCGGCTCGATGCCCTGGTCGCTGCGGTCAATCAGATCGCCGACCTGCCCGATCCGGTCGGCGAAATCACCCACACCGAGCAGCGCCCCAACGGCCTCTGCGTGCAGCGCGTGCGCATCCCGCTCGGCGTGGTGGCGATGATCTACGAAGCGCGGCCCAACGTCACCGCCGATGCCGCCAGCCTGTGCCTGATGGCCGGCAATGCCGTGGTGCTGCGCGGCGGTAGCGAAGCGCTGCATTCCAATCAGGCGATCGCCGCTGCACTGCACGGGGCGATGGTGGCGCACGGGGTGCCCGAAGCCGCACTGACCCTGATTGCCGACATCGATCGCGAACGCGTCCGCGAGCTGGTGCAGGCGCAAGGTTTGATCGATCTGGTCATCCCGCGTGGCGGCGAAGGCCTGATCCGTTTCGTCACCGACAACGCGCGGGTGCCGGTGATCCAGCATTACAAAGGCGTCTGCCATTTGTACGTCGATGCCAGCGCCGACCCGGCACTGGCGCTGAAACTGCTGATCGACGGCAAGACCACGCGCCCCGCGGTGTGCAACGCGCTGGAAACGATGCTGGTACACCAGGACATCGCCGCCACGTTCCTGCCCAACGCCATCGTTCGCCTGCGCGCGCTCGGCGTGCAGGTGCGCGGCTGCGAACGCACCCACGCGATCTACGCCGGCGTGATTCCCGCCAGCGACGCCGATTTCGGCACCGAGTTTCTGGATCGCATTCTCGCCGTGCGCGTGGTCGATGACATCGACCAGGCCATCGCCCACATCCGCCAGCACGGCTCCGACCACACCGAAGTCATCGCCACCCGCGATGCCGATGCCGCCGAGCGCTTCATCCACGGTCTGCGTTCGGCGGTGGTGATGGTCAATGCCTCATCGCGGTTCAGCGATGGCGGCGAGTTGGGTCTCGGCGCCGAAATCGGCATCTCCACCTCGCGCGTGCATGCCTATGGCCCGATGGGCCTGAGCGCACTCACCATCGAGCGTTGGCTGGTGCGTGGCGAAGGCCAGGTGCGGCATAACGCGTAGCGGGTACGTGGTCGCTTCGCCCGGTCGCGCACAGGGTGCGCTCCTACAGGGTGCGCATCACCGCCTTTGTAGGAGCCCACCCTGTGGGCGATTTGTTGGTGCATCGCCTGTCCCGGTCGCGCACAGGGTGCGCTCCTACAGGGTGCGCATCACCGCTTTTTGTAGGTCGCGCACAGGGTGCGCTCCTACAGGGTGCGCATCACCGCTTTTGTAGGAGCCCACCCTGTGGGCGACCGGCAACGGCATAACTCACAACCACACCGCGTTCCAATACGGATAATCACCGACCCGCGCCACCAGTCCGGCACGCACCGGGTTGTAAACGATGTAGCGGGCGATGGCGCGCATGTCTTCTTCGCGCCGCAGCGCGTGGTCATGAAAGCCCCGCTGCCACACGTGCCCATTGGCACCGTGTTGACAGCGCACTGCCTTCGCAATCAATGCCTTGAACCGATTGACGCATAGCGCAAGATGATCGTTATCACCGAGTTGAATCAGGCCGTGCCAATGATCCGGCATCAACACCCAGCACAATGCCTGTGCATCGCCCCATGTCATCGGGGCATGGCACACACGCGCAGCGGCGATGGCGGCAGCGTTGCGCACGAAGATGCGTTTGCGTTGATGGGTGACAACCGTCAACAGGTATACCTGCCCGCCGATCGAGCGTCGGCCGCTTCGAAGTGCGCGATGTCCGGATAATGTGTCCATGACAGTATCGTGCGTTGCGACGGCGGATTGGCGGTATCGGCGATTCTCTGGTGTCTGTGTAGGAAAACGCTTACGTTTCGTCGGTCGCTTCGCTCGTCCCGCCTTCGCTTCGCCCGGTCGCCCACAGGGTGGGCTCCTACAGGGTGCGCATCACCGCTTTTGTAGGAGCCCACCCTGTGGGCGATTTGTTGGTGCATCGCCTGTCCCGGTCGCGCACACAGCGCTCCTACAGGGTGCGCATCACCGCTTTTGTAGGAGCCCACCCTGTGGGCGACATGGTGGTGGATCGCGGATGCCGGTCGCGCACAGGGTGCGCTCCTACAGGGTGCGCATCACCGCCTTTGTAGGAGCCCACCCTGTGGGCGACATGGTGGTGGATCGCGGATGCCGGTCGCCCACAGGGTGGGCTCCTACAGGGTGCGCATCACCGCTTTTTGTAGGAGCCCACCCTGTGGGCGATTTGTTGGTGCATCGCCTGTCCCGGTCGCGCACAGGGTGCGCTCCTCGCCTGTCCCGGTCGCGCACAGGGTGCGCTCCTACAGGCGACATGGTGGTGGATCGCGGATGCCGGTCGCGCACAGGGTGCGCTCCTACAGGCGACATGGTGGTGGATCGCGGATGCCGGTCGCGCACAGGGTGCGCATACAGGTGTGGATCACGGCTTTTTGTAGGAGCCCACCCTGTGGGCGACCGAGCGCGCATGCAAGGCGACGCCTCGCCCTACTGCCGCAGCGCCTCGATCGGGTCGAGGTTGGAGGCCTTGCGCGCCGGGTAGTAGCCGAAGAACAGGCCGGTGGCGACCGAAAACGCGGTAGCCAGCACAATCACCGGGGCATCGAGCTGCATCGGCAACGCCGACACCCGCGCCATCACCTGCGCGCCGACCACGCCGAGCACGATGCCGATCACGCCGCCGCCGAGCGAGATCATCATCGCTTCGGCGAGAAATTGCAGCCGCACTTCGCGCGGGCCGGCGCCCACCGCCATGCGCAGGCCGATTTCGCGGATGCGTTCGGTCACCGACACCAGCATGATGTTCATGATGCCGATGCCGCCGACCAGCAGCGAGATGCCGGCCACCGCGCCCAGCAGCAGCGACATCAGGCGCGTGGTCTGGGTGCGGGTGGAAACGATCTCCGACAGGTTGCGGATCATGAAATCGTCCTCGCCGCCGGGCGCGATCCGGTGCCGCTGGCGCAGCAGATCGCCCAGCGCCTGCGCGGCGCGGCCGAGATCTTCGGCGCGGCCAACGCCAACGGAAATCTGCTGCACGCCATCGGACGACAGGCCCACGGTGCCGCTGAGCCGGCGCCGCGCCGATTCCAGCGGCACCATGATCAC
The DNA here is from genome assembly GCA_002839995.1 of Gammaproteobacteria bacterium HGW-Gammaproteobacteria-4. GTDB lineage: Bacteria > Pseudomonadota > Gammaproteobacteria > Xanthomonadales > Xanthomonadaceae. The sequence continues at coordinate 6,508 of PGZC01000083.1, forward strand.
ATCGTCGGCATCGCCGCCCCAGCCGCTCTGGCCCTTGGATTGCAGCACGCCGACCACGCGCAGCGGCACCCGCGCCAGGCGGATGGTGGCGCCGATCGGGTCGCTGCCATCGAACAGTTTGTCGCGCACGGTGGTTCCGATGATCGCCACCTTGCCGGCGCCGGCATAATCGCGCGGGCTGAACCATTCGCCTTGCTGCAATTGCCAGTTGTTGATCGCAAAATAATCGGCGCTCACCCCGTTCCAGCTGGTCGACCAGTTGCGCTCGGCGAAGATGACCTGACCACCGCCACGGATCTGCCCGGACACATATTGCACTTCCGGGATTTCGGCGCGGATCGCGTCCATGTCGCCGGTACTGAGCGTGCTCAGGGTGCCGGCGCCGAGCCGCACCGCACCGCTGCGCGCCGAGCTGGCGAAGATTTCGATGCGGTTGGAGCCCAGCCGCGACATCGTGGCATCGAGCTCGGCCTGGGTGCCACGGCCCACCGCCACCATCACGATCACCGCCGCGATGCCGATGATCACACCAAGCGCGGTGAGCACGCTGCGCAGCCAGTTGCCGCGCAGCGCGAAGGCGGCCATGGCGATGATGTCGAGGAGTTTTATCTGTGTCATCGGATTCATGCCGCGTACTCCCTGCTTGTGCATTCCTTCCCCCTCCGGGGGAAGGTGGCCCGAAGGGCCGGATGAGGGTTCGGACTGGATACCCGAGAGTCGAAGCCACGAACCCTCACCCCAACCCCTCTCCCCAAGGGAGAGGGGTTTTTACATCCGCCGTGCGACATTGCGGCTTTCATGTGCGCTCCTTGCGCGCCTGCGCCTTGCTGCCGACCAGTTCCTCGTGCAGTTCGCCATCGCGCATCACGTAGATGCGGTCGGCATGGTGCGCCACTTCCGGGTCGTGGGTGATCAGGATGATCGTGTGGCCCTGCGCTTGCAGCGCGGTGAACAGCGCCAGGATTTCTTCGCCGGTGCGCGAATCCAGCGCGCCGGTGGGTTCATCGGCGAGCACGATCGGCGGCGCGTTGATCAGCGCGCGGGCAATCGCCACGCGCTGCTGCTGGCCGCCCGACAACTCGCTCGGCCGGTGCAGGGCGCGGTCGGCCAGACCAACCTGATCGAGCGCGGCGCGGGCGCGTTCCAGCCGCTGCGCGCGCGGCACGCCGGCGTAGATCAGCGGCAGGGTGACGTTGTCCAGCGCGTTCTGTCGCGGCAACAGATGAAAGCCCTGGAACACGAAGCCGATCTGGCGCAGCCGCAGCGCGGCACGCCCCGCCGCATCGAGCGTCGCCACATCCACGCCGCCGCACCAGTAGCTGCCGGCGCTCGGCGTATCCAGGCAACCGATGATGTTCATCAGCGTGGTCTTGCCCGAACCCGACGGCCCCATGATGGCGACGAACTCGCCGGCATCGATGGCCAGCGACACGTCGCGCAGCGCTTTCACCTCGCTCGGCGTACCGGCGTGGTACACCTTGTTCACCGCCTCGATGCGCACCACCGGCAGCGCAGTCATGGCGCGCGCGGCTGTTCGCCGGTGATCGCCAACTCGCCTTCCTTCAGCCCGGCCAGCACTTCGCTGAAACCGGTATCCGAAAGGCCCACGCGCACCGCCACCGGCTCGGGCTTGCCGCCGCGCAACACATACACCGTCACCCGCCGCGCGCTGGCCTGCAACGCCAGTTCGGCGTCGAGCCGTTGTTGTTGTTCGGCCGAAAGCTGCGCGCGCAGCGGTTGCAAGGCGGTGGCAATCGTCTCGGCCATGCGCCGCCGCCGTTGCTCCTCGCTCACCACCGCGCCGCTCGCTTGCCCGCGCATGGCCTGAAAACCGGCCATCAGCGCCGCGCGCATCTGTTCGCGCTGCGCGTCGTTCAATTGCAGGCGCTCGGCCAATTCATCCCACTGCGCCATCGGGTTGCCGGCAGGCCGCCCGCCGCCCGCAGCAGCGTTGCCCGCACCGCCACCTCGCCCGGCACCGCCAGCGGTTGGCGCTGGCGCATCGCTGGGCCGATAACGCAGCGCGGCATTGGCCACCCGCAGCACGTCCTCGCGGTTGGCTACCAGCACTTCGGCGTTGGCGGTCATGCCCGGCAGCAGCGAGCCATCGGCATTGGCCACATCCACCACCACCGGGTAGGTGATCACATTGGCGGTGTTGCTGGCGGCCAGCCGCACCTGGCGCACCGTGCCCTGGTATTCGCGGCCGGCAAACGCATCCACGGTAAAACGCACCGGCAAGCCTTCGCGCACCTGGCCGACATCGGCTTCGTCGATATTCAGGTCGATCTGCATCTGGCGCAGGTCTTCGGCGATGGAAAACAGCACCGGCGTCTGGAAGCTGGCCGCCACCGTTTGCCCCGGCTCCACCGTGCGCGACAGCACCACGCCATCCACCGGCGCGCGGATCACCGTGTACTGCACATCCAGCTCGGCGTTTTGCACCGCAGCGCGGCGTTGCGCCACCTGCGACTGCGCCACCTCGATGCCGGCGCGCGCCGACGCCAGCCGCGCCAGCGCCTGGTCGCGCGCGCTCAGCGCGGCATCGTATTCGCTGCGCGAAATCAGCTTGCGCTCGAACACCTGCTGCTTGCGCGCGTATTCCGCTTCCAGATTGCGCAGCGTCGCCTGCGCCTCGCCCAGGTTGGCGTGCGCCGCGCTCAGGTTGGCCAGCGACGCGGTGAGGTCGGCCTGCGCCTGGGTCAGCCGCGCCTGGAAGTTGGCCGGGTCGATGGTGGCGATGATCTCGCCCATTTTCACCGCATCGTTGAAGTCCACGTTGACCGTCAGCACCTGCCCGGACACCTGCGAGCCGACTTCCACCGTCGATAGCGCCTTCAGGTTGCCCGTCGCCGAGATCAGCAACTGGATCGGCCCGCGATCCACCTCGGCGGTGCGGTAGCCAAGGCCATCACCGCCATCGCCGCGCAGCCACAGCGCCGCCAGCGCGATCACGAGTGCGGCCACGATCACCGCACGCAGCCGGGGTCGGTCAGCCAACGGTACCTTCAGTGTCATGCGATTCCTTTCCGTGTTGGTGCGGGTTTTTGGTGTAGCCCGGTTTGAGGCCGTAGGCCAAAACCCGGAACCGCGCAGCGGCCATCCGGTCAAGGATGCCCGAGCGTGGGCAATGGTCGCATGCCGGTCGCCCACAGGGTGGGCTCCTACAGGCTCGCATCACCGCTTTCCTGTAGGAGCCCACCCTGTGGGCGACCCGATGGTACGGGTTCATGTCGCGCACAGGGCGCGCATCACCGCTTTTTGTAGGAGCCCACCCTGTGGGCGACCCGATGGTACGGGTTCATGTCGCGCACAGGGTGCGCATCACCGCTTTTTGTAGGAGCCCACCCTGCGGGCGACATGGTGGTGAATCGCCTGTCCCGGTCGCGCACACAGCGCTCCTACAGGCACACATCACCGCTTTTCTGTAGGAGCCCACCCTGTGGGCGACAGCCTGTCCCGGTCGCGCACACAGCGCTCCTACAGGCACACATCACCGCTTTTCTGTAGGAGCCCACCCTGTGGGCGACATGGTGGTGAATCGCCTGTCCCGGTCGCGCACAGGGTGCGATCCTGCACGAACCCGGTGCGCGGGCAACCCCATGCACCGCAAAACGCCGCAATGCCCAACCGCCGATGCCCGCAACCCGCCGTTTGTCGTGAAAAACGGCAACGGAAGGCGTATTATCGCGCCCATGCCCAGCGAAACTATTGACGGCACGGTACCGCTGGGCTATGTTGCCACAGCGTGGTTTGACGTCCCTGGGGGAAGGGCAGCAATTGTGCGGTCCCAATCCCATGGTCAACCGGTTGCCAGAAGCTCTGTCCTTCTGGTACCGGGACAAGAGCGGTGCAACCGGTCCAAACCCGTAACCCCGAAAACTCACAAGGAGTTCGTTCGACATGTCGACTTTCAACCGCAATACCCTGGCTGCCGCCCTGGCAGTCTCCCTGGCCTCGCTGGTGTCCGCACCGGCGTCCGCCTCCGTCAAGGTCGCGCAATCGGCCACGGTGGAATCGCATCTGTTCGCCGCAGAACTGCTCGGCGGCGCCGGCACCAACCCCAACGTCACACTGGAAGGTGTGGTGGACTTCTCGGTGACCGCACCGGATATTCTGATCGGTCGTGTCGACACTGATGGCAACGTCACCGTCATCGTCACCCTGACGGGTGCCGAGATTGCGCCAGGTTTCGCTGTGGCCGATATCACCCCGGCGGCCGGTTTTGGTGCCGTCAGCGGCTTCACGGTTGGAACCACCTCGTTCCAGTTCACGGTCACGCCCCCGGTGACTGGTATTGTCGCTGGCTCGCTGTTCTCTATCAACGCCAACGCGTTGGATCTGACCAAGGCCGTCGGTCTTCGTCCGGGCGGCGCCGGTGTAACCGCCGATCTGCAGGTGATCAACACCGCGACCAACAGCCCGTTGGCCACCGCACCGGCCAAGGTGATCCTGGCTGCTGCCAATGCCACCGAAACCACGATCAGCGATACCACCTCGCTCACCGTGGATGTGGCCGCAGCGATCGCCAAGAAGCAGTTCGTTACTCCTTCCCCTGGGACGGGTAATCAGAAGTGGGCCGAGCTGGGTACCGTCACGTTTGCACAGGCTGATGTCGATGGCACCACGCTGGCACTCGAAGTGGCGTCGTCCACCACCAACCCGCTCACGAGCAACAGCGCTGCCGGTAACTTCGTGTTCGATACTGCCGCCGACACCGCTGCGCTCACCCTGACAGTGCCCAACGCGGCGGCCTTCACCAAGTCCAACGCCACCGGCACCGCCAATGCGGGCTTCTGGGCGCAGCAGGCGGCGTGCGCGGTCGCCACCACGATCCCCGCGAATGGCGCCACCGTGCAGAACTTTGTCGTCAGCGGCTCCGATCCGACCAAGTTCACCGCCACTGTCGCCATTGACACGGCCACCGGTCGGACCTACCACATCTGCGGCCTGGTCAATGGCGCCACTGCCATTGCCAACCAGACCATCGGTTTGACCGCGAAGATCGATATCGCCAATTCGACCATTGGCGTTGACCCGGCTGCGGTGAGCGGCGATCTGGCCGACATCGGCTTCAACGGAACCGTGGTCAACGTGGCTACCTTCAACCCGGCTGGCAACACCACTCAGCAGTCGTTCCTGCGCGTCAGTAACCCGGGCTCAAACTCGGGTCTGGTAACCATCGAAGGCGTGGATGATGCCGGTGTAGCGGCTCCTGGCGGCGACATCACGTTCACGCTGAACCCGGGTGAGTCGGTACAACTCGACTCCACCGTCGTTGAGAATGGTGGCGTGACCGGCAGCGGCAAGGCGATCACTGGCGCGCTCGGTAATGGCACTGGCAAGTGGCGCCTGGTTGTCACCGGCGAGCTCGGTGAAATGAATGTCAGCAGCCTGAACCGCAACAACACCACGGGCACCGTGACCAACCTGACCGACTTCGACAACTGATCGTCGAACACGTCAACGACGGCAATTGATCGCCATCGTTAGCAACACCCAACGGGCGCCTTCGGGCGCCCGTTTTTTTTCCGCGCGCTTTTTTGCAGGAGCCCTGTGTGGGCGACAGGTGGCAAATCGCGCGTTGTGGTCGCGCACACAGCGCGCCTACAGGTGCGCAGCGCGGCTTTTTTGTAGGAGCCCACCCTGTGGGCGACGGGTGGCAAATCGCGCGTTGTGGTCGCGCACACAGCGCTCCTACAGGTGCACAGCGCGGCTTTTTTGTAGGAGCCCACCCTGTGGGCGACAGGTGGTAAATCGCGGATGCCGGTCGCGCACACAGCGCTCCTACAGGTGCACAGCGCGGCTTTTTTGTAGGAGCCCACCCTGTGGGCGACGGGTGGCAAATCGCGGATGCCGGTCGCGCACACAGCGCGCCTGCAGGTGCTCAGCGCGGCTTTTTTGTAGGAGCCCTCCCTGTGGGCGACAGGTGGCAAATCGCGCGTTGTGGTCGCGCACAGGGTGAGCTCCTACAGGTGCACAGCGCGGCTTTTTTGTAGGAGCCCACCCTGTGGGCGACATGGTGGTGCGTCACGCGATTGGACTACACTACCTTGGTTGAATTCTCTACGGAGCCTGCGGTGTTGCTCGACATGTTGCGCACCCGAAAGCCGTTGATTGAAGCCGCTTGCCGTAAATACGGTGCGCGTCGCATCCGCGTGTTTGGTTCGGTGGCTCGGCGCGAAGAAGGCCCTGATAGCGATATCGATTTTCTGGTCGATTTTCCGCATGGCTACGACCTGTTCGCGCAGCGGCTACCCTTGGCCGAGCGGCTGGCGGAAATCACCGGACGCCGTCTCGACCTTTTGCCCGAGCACGAGCTGAATCGGCACATGCGGGCGCACGTGTTGCAAGAGGCTATCGACCTGTGAACCGCACATGGCGGGTTTATGCAGGGCATATTCTGGATACCCTCGAAAAAATCCGGCGCATACAGCAGCGCGGTGACCTGACCCAGGACGAAGTGCTGTACGACGCCAGCTTGCGCAACCTGCAAACGCTGTCGGAAGCCACCCAGCGCTTGCCCGAAATCCTGAAGCAGCGCTACCCGGCGATTCCGTGGAAGCAGATCAGCGGATTTCGCAACATTCTCGTACACAACTATCTCGGCGAGATCGATGCGCAGACGGTGATGGCTGTTGTGCGCCAGCATCTGCCACCGCTGGAATTGGCGGTAAGGGACATGCTGGCATCAAACGACGCGGATGAGACCGCCTGATTGCATGACGCGTCACGATGGTTGCGGCGACAACCCCGGGTTGGCGCGCTTTTTTGTAGGAGCCCACCCTGTGGGCGACGGGTGGCAAATCGCGCGTTGTGGTCGCGCACAGGGTGCGCGCCTGCAGGTGCACAGCGCGGCTTTTTTGTAGGAGCCCTGTGTGGGCGACAGGTAGTAAATCGCGAGTTCGGGTCGCTCACAGGGTGAGCTCCTACAGGTGCACAGCGCGGCTTTTTTGTAGGAGCCCACCCTGTGGGCACAGGTGCGCAGCGCGGCTTTTTTGTAGGAGCCCACCCTGTGGGCGACAGGTGGTAAATCGCGAGTTCGGGTCGCTCACAGGGTGAGCTCCTACAGGTGCATAGCGCGGCTTTTTTTTGTAGGAGCCCACCCTGTGGGCGACGGGTAGTAAATCGCGAGTTCGGGTCGCTCACAGGGTGAGCTCCTACAGGTGCACAGCGCGGCTTTTTTGCAGGAGCCCACCCTGTGGGCGACAGGTGGTAAATCGCGCGTTCTGGTCGCGCACACAGCGCTCCTACAGGTGCGCAGCGCGGCTTTTTTGTAGGAGCCCACCCTGTGGGCGACAGGTGGCAAATCGCGCGTTGTGGTCGCGCACACAGCGCTCCTACAGGTGCACAGTGCGGCTTTTTTGTAGGAGCCCACCCTGTGGGCGACGGGTAGTAAATCGCGAGTTCGGGTCGCTCACAGGGTGAGCTCCTACAGGTGCACGGCGCGGCTTTTTTGTAGGAGCCCACCCTGTGGGCGACAGGTGGCAAATCGCGCGTTGTGGTCGCGCACACAGCGCTCTACAGGTGCGCAACGCAGCAAACCGCGCGCCGAGGCAAGCCACGGCGGTAGAATGCTCTTGCGGTACCATTCGTGTACACGTCCTGCCGATTCTCAATTGCAAGTCGCCATCAACGCGGTATTCGCGGATCAGCAAGGTCATGGTACTCGCAGGGGCCATTTTCACAGGAGAAATGTCATGCAAGTCGCCATTGCACCCCCCACATTTCGCTTGGACAAATCAAGAGCTTTGGGCCGTTTGGCCCGAAGTATGAGGTCGGTCGGGCTCTTCGCCCGTTGGATGACGGCGACTGGATGATCGAGATCACCATGATCGAGACTGGCGAGAAGGCGGAGTACCGCTGGACGCACCTGTGCGATGACCCGGTGGCGCGTTGATGTACGCGGTAGCCTTTGATCTGGTGGTGGCTGAGGCTGAAGCGCATCACCCAAAGGGTATGACGCAAGCGCACACCGAGATTGGTGCGGTGCTTGGGGAACACGGCTTTCGGCGTGTCCAGGGAAGTCTGTACGTTACCGATGACGAGAACATGGCCAATCTGTTTCTCGTCGCGCCTTCCGTATCGAGCAGTGGTCAGACTTCACTGCTGTAGTCAAGGCGTAGCCGCGCAGCGCGGTAGCCGGGGCTACGTTGCCGCCCCGCCCGCGCGGGGACTATCACGGAGTTGCCATCACCCGCATGGTGCGGCGATGACACCGCGCAATGCCGCTTATGTGCAGGAGCCCTGTGTGGGCGACCCGGATGTGCATCGCGAGTTCTGGTCGCGCACAGGGCGCGCTCCTACAGGGTAGCGTCGTGTTATTTTTGTAGGAGCCCACCCTGTGGGCGACCCGGATGTGCATCGCGAGTTCTGGTCGCGCACAGGGTGCGCTCCTACAGGGTAGCGTCGTGTTATTTTTGTAGGAGCCCACCCTGTGGGCGACCCGGATGTGCATCGCGAGTTCTGGTCGCGCACAGCGCGCGTTTTTGTTCGGGGCTGAGGCGTTTGATCGCGGCTTCGGCGCGGGTGGCGCTGCTGCGGTCGGTGTGTTCGATCACGGCAACGATGCGCTGCGGTGGGTGGGCGCGGGTGTAGCGTGCGCCCTTGCCGGCGGCATGTTGTGCGAAGCGCCGCTGCACATCGACGGTGATGCCGGTGTACAGGCTGCCATCGCGGCATTGCAGCAGGTACACGTACCAGGCCATGTCAGTCGTCGCGGTCGACGCCGCTGGCCCAGTCGGCGCGGGCGATCCGGCAATCCTCGCCGCCCATCGCAAACTCGCGGCAGATCGCCGGCCGCAGCGGGTAGATCGAGCAGCACATGTTGTGCCGGTCGAGCGCGGCGCACCAGCCATCATCGGCTTTGGCCATGGCCATCATGCCGTGCCGGTCTTCGGCGATGTAATGCGCCGGCGGTGCGTCGCCGGGCATCAGCAATACGGTCATGCGGCAGCAGACGGCGGCGCAGTTTTCGCATTGAATGCTGGCGTCGATCAGGCTCACGGCGGTAGCACAGATTGCGCGCGGTGAGGAATATTCTGCTGAATCGAACCCTCACCCCAAACCCCTCTCCCGGTGGGAGAGGGGCTTTGATCGGCGGCGGAGCGAGGCGCGTTCAAGGCGACGCGCGCACCGGGATCGGCACATTGCACAATTCGACATGGCCGACCGGGCTGATGAACCAGTCCTCGCGGCGGTTGCGCCGCGCCTCGATCAATTGCGCGAAGCTGGCGCTGTCGGTGCGCATCACCTGGAGCGCGCTGCGTTCGGCGGCGGGCACATCGCTGGCAAGGCGCAGGCGTGGGATGGCGAGGCGTTGTTCGGGCTGCTCGTAAAAGCCGAGCGCGCCGGTGCCGCGCGGCAGCGTGGACAGCCATTGCATGCCATCGAGCACGCGCCCGACCACGGTGATGTTGCGATCCAGATGACGCGGGGCATGGCCGATCACCACGTACAGTTCGGCGCCGTTGCTGCTGTCGGCGGCGGCATCGCGGCCGGCGCCGACCATGCCGTAGCAGTGGGTCAGCCAGATGCGGCCGGTGGCGGGGTCGTGCCCGACCGGGAAGCCCTGGCTCCAGCCGACCTGTGGCGCGTAGACATCGCCATCGGCGAGCGCGGTGAACGGCAGGCCGTCGGCGCTGCGGTCGAATTCGGCCGGCAGTTTGCTTTTTGCCGGCGCCAGTGGCCGTGCCTGATCGCTGCCGGCGTTGGCATCGCCCCATTGCACCACGTAGTTGTCCTGCGAGCGCAGGATGCTCAACCCGTCCCAGTAGCGATTGTGGGCGAGGGTGACGATATTGCGCGCATGTTCGGGCGCAAAATCGGGCGCCAGTTCGATCACCACGCGCCCGGCCGGCAGTTCGAGATACAGCGTGTGCGCCGGGTCGGGGCTGCGCCAGGCATCGGCCGGTGCGTTCGCCAACACCTCGGCGGTGGTGGGTGCCGTTTGCGCGCTGGCGTGCAGCGGCAGCAGTGCGGCAAGTGCGAGCGTGAGTGCAGTGCGATGGATGTTCATGGCAAGTCGAACCCTGCTTGGCGCAGCAATTGGCAAAGGGCAATCAGCGGCAACCCGATCAAGGCGGTCGGGTCGTCGCTGCGGATGTGCTCGAACAGGCTGATGCCGAGGCCTTCGGCCTTGAAGCTGCCGGCGCAGTCGAACGGCTGTTCGGCGGCGAGGTAACGGGTGATTTCAGCGTCGGTCAATACCCGGAACTGCACCCGGGTGAGGTCGAGCGCCTGCCAGCAGGCGGTGCTGTCGGCGTGGCTGAGGCACAGCGCGGTGTGAAAACGCAGCTCGCGGCCGGAGGCGGCGCGCAGTTGCGCATGCGCGCGTTCGGCGTTGCCGGGCTTGTCGAGCACGGTGTCGTCGCACTGCGCGACCTGGTCCGAGCCGATCACCCAGGCGTCGGGCTGGCGCTGCGCGATGATCTGCGACTTGGCCTTGGCCAGGCGCTGCGCGCGCTCGCCGGCCGGCTCGCCGGGCAGTGCGACTTCATCGACATCCGGTTGCGCCACCTCGAACGGCAGGCGCAGCCGCGCCAGCAGTTCACGGCGGTAGTTGGAGGTGGAGGCGAGGATCAGCCTGGGCATGGGCGCGGGTCGTGGCGGTTGGCTTGCATTCTATTACCGTTGCCAGTCGGTTGCTGCGCAACATCGGCGCACTCGGATCTCGCCCTCGACCGCTTCGATCGGTCGCCCACAGGGTGGGCTCCTACAAAAGCGGCATTGCCGGTCGCCCACAGGGTGGGCTCCTACAAAAGCGGCATTGCCGGTCGCCCACAGGGTGGG
>PGZC01000017.1 GCA_002839995.1 Gammaproteobacteria bacterium HGW-Gammaproteobacteria-4
GGCTCCTACCCTTCGCTTCGCCCGATCGCCCACAGGGTGGGCTCCTACCCTTCGCTTCGCACGGTCGCCCACAGGGTGGGCTCCTACCCTTCGCTTCGCACGGTCGCCCACAGGGTGGGCTCCTACAGGTGAGTGCGACCGCTCTTTGTAGGAGCCCACCCTGTGGGCGACCAGCCAATGCCACCGGGAAACGCTGCGCTTGAGCCGACCTACGAAGCTGAGAAGTGCCATCGACCTCTGAACCGGTGCCTTTCAAATCGCCAGATCGTTGGCGCTGGTAATGGCCAGGATCACACCCATGATGATGGTGCCGATCAGGCTGCCGATCACCAGGATCGCGATCGGTTCGATCAGGATCAACAACCGTTTCATCCGGTTGCGCCCCGCCTGCTCGTATAACCGCGCGAGCGATTCGAGCATCGACGGCAATTGCCCTGAACGCTCGCCGACGCGGATCAGGTTGTAGCCGGTTGCGGTGAGGGCGTCGTGGTCCTCCAGCGCATCGGCCAGCGCACTGCCGCCGCGCACCGCGCGGGTGACCTCGCCCATGCGCGAGCGCCGGTGCGGCAGGCTGAGCCCGCTCTGCGCCAGTTCCAGCGCACGCATCAGCGGCACCCGATTGCCCAGCAGCGCGCCGAGTATCTTCGCCCAGCGTGCCGTGTCCGATTCGATCAGCCAATCGCCCACGACCGGCACATGCGCAAGCCGATCCAGCAGGCTTTCCTTGACTCCCGGCCGGCGCAGCCATTGCGCCAGACCAAAGCCGGCCAGCACCACCACCACCAGCAGGTAGATCCCGTTGCGGTTGCTCCAGGTGCCAAGACCAAGCACCGCCCAGGCGAGAAACGGCAGGTCGTCGGCACGCGCCAGCAGGGATGCGAACTTGGGCACCACGAAGACGAACATCAGCAGTACCGCCGCAGCACCGGCGACCACCAGCACCGCCGGATAGGTCAGTGCGTTTCGCATCTCGGAGCGCAGGTCGTGTTCGTATTCCAGTTGCGCCGCCGCATCGGCCAGGGCGCGGCCCAGTTCACCCGTCATTTCACCGGCGCGGGCGAGTTGCAGCACATACTCGGGCAGTGGCAACCCGCTCGCCGCCAGCGTTGCCGAGAACTGCTGACCCCGCTGCAGGCCGCGCGACATGCCCGCAAACGCCGCGACGATCTTCGGATGATGCGCCGACACCGCCTGCGCTGAGACCGCGTCGGCCACGGTCACTCCGGAGTTGAGCATGGTCGCCAACTCCTGCAAGGCCAGAATGACATCGGTGGGTTTCAAGCGACGACGACGGCCCGCATCTGCGGCCAGCGATTGCTCGCTGTGCAACGCGATCACGGTCATGCCGCGACGTTCCAGCGCGCGTGCCGCCGCGCGCTCGTTGTCGGCACGCAGCGCGCCATTGAAGGCCATGCCTTCGCTGTTTACCGCCTGATAACGGAATCTCGGCATGGTGGCCCGTTGCGCTCAGCGAGTACGACGCGCGGCCCCGCGTACAGGCCGCACCGCTCATGTTGTCACAGTCCGCTCAGCCCGGGAAAGCGTCGTAGTGCACTGGCAGGACTCGGGACTCGGGACTCGAAACCCGAAACTCGGGAAAAGCAAATGGTCCGCAAAACACGCAAAGTTCGCAAAGGAAAGCACGAAGCCGAGCCCGTAGAAGATGGGTAGAACGCGGCGAAACCCGACAGCCGCCCACCCATCGCTGTTATTTGCGTCTTTTGCGTTCTTTGCGGACCCCCGCTTTTTCAATACTCGGGACTCGGGAGAAGCAAATGGAACGCAATGTTCGCAAAGGAAAGCCCACATCTTGATTCGTTTTTTTTTGCGCCCTTCGCGTTCTTTGCGGACTATCCGGTCTTGCTCTTGCTGGGTCGATGGACTTCGTAATTGACAGGTCTTCGATCGGTCAAGCCCGACAGGCTCCTACGGCCGACGGGCGAGCTCGGAATCGTCGCGCGCTTTCGGCATCAGATCCTGCTTGGTCACACCCAGCTTGAGCAGCATCGGACAGGCGAAGAAGATCGACGACAGCGTGCCGACCACGATGCCGACGATCAGTGCCAGCGAGAAACCCTCGAGCGTCTGGCCACCGAACAGGTACAGCGACACCACCGTCAACAAGGTAGTGAGCGAGGTCATGATGGTGCGGCCGAGCGTGTTGTTGACGGCGCGGTTGAGCACTTCGACCGGCTCGCTGCCGCGGGTGGAGCGGAACAACTCGCGCACCCGATCGAACACCACGATCTTGTCGTTCACCGAATAACCGTCCACCGCCAGAATGGCGGCGAGCACAGTGAGATCGAAGTCCATGCCGGTGACGGCAAAGAAGCCCAGCGTGATGATCACATCGTGCATTTCGCCGGCCACGGTAGCGACCGCGAACTTCCACTCAAAACGCATCGCGATGTAGATCATGATGCCGGCCAGCACCACCAGCACCGCGATTACGCCGTTATAGGCCAGTTCCTTGCCGACCTGCGGCCCGACGAACTCGCTGCGCTTGACCGTCACCCCGACACCGTCGGCGCGCAAGGCATCGACCACGCGCTGACCCAATGCCGCATTGCGGCTGTCCAGGCTGGTTTCCTGCACATCGAGCGCGTCGGTGTCGCTCCCGGCATCCGTTTCCGGTGCGAGGCGGATGGCAAAGTTGCTCGAATCGAAACGCTGCACGACGGCGCCACGGAAACCCGCCGCCTCCAGCGCCTTGACCACCGCCGGCTGCTCCATCGGCGCATCGTAGCCGACTTCGACCAGCGTACCGCCGGTGAAGTCCAACGCGAAGTTCAAACCGCGCGTCGCCAGCGCCAGGATCGACCCAAGCACCAGCACCAGCGAAATCGCCACCGAAAAGCGGCGAACACCCATGAAATTGATATTGCTTGTCGGACTGAAGAATTCCATATCCGCGCTCCTCAGACCGAAACCGATTTGACTTTGCGACCACCGCCATACACCAGGGTTGCCAGCGCGCGGCTGACCGTGACCGACGTGAACATGGAGGTAAGCACACCAACGAACAGCACCACCGCGAACCCGCGTACCGGCCCCGAGCCGAAGCTGAACAAGGCGATCGACGCAATCAGCTTGGTCACGTTGGAATCCAGAATGACCGTCCACGCCCGCTCGTAGCCGGAGCGGATACTCGACACCGGCGTGTTGCCGTTACGCAACTCCTCACGGATGCGCTCGGCGATCAGCACGTTGCCGTCGATCGCCATGCCCAGGGTCAGCACGATACCGGCGATGCCGGGCATGGTCAGGGTGGCGCCGGCCAGCGACAGCGCGGCCGCCAGCAGCAGCAGATTGCTGAACAGGGCGATCACCGAAATCACGCCAAACAGGTGGTAGTAGAAAACCATCAGTGCGCACACGGCCAGGAAACCGATCACGATGGCGCGCTTGCCGGCATCGATGTTGTCCTGGCCAAGGCTCGGGCCGATCACCCGCTCCTCGACGATATCGACCGGTGCCGCCAGCGAACCGGCGCGCAACAACAACGCCAACTGCGATGCTTCCTTGATGCTGTCCAGACCGGTGGTCTGGAACTGCTTGCCGAATACGCCGCGAATGGTCGCTACCGAGACCACTTCCTCGGTGATGCGCGCGGTACGCACTTCCTTGCCATCGACCATGCGCACTTCCGGGGTGCGTTCGACGAACACGACGGCCATGCCACGCCCGACGTTTTCGGAAGTGAAATCGAACATGCGTTTGCCGCCGGCGCTGTTGAGCGTGACCGACACCATCGGCCCACCGCCCTGCGGATCGTTTCCGGAGACGGCATCCACCAACTGATCGCCCGAGGCGATGATGCGCCGGCTCAGCAGCACCGGGATCGGCTTGCCGTCCGCCCCCAGCTCGCGGCTGCGATAGAGACGCGCGTCCGGCGGCACGCGGCCGCTGCGCGCTGCCTCATAGGCATCGCCATCTACCTGCGCCCGGTATTCCAGGGTCGCGGTGGCGCCAAGCACCTTCTTGGCCTGCGCCGTGTCCTGCACACCGGGCAACTGCACCACGATGCGGCTCGCGCCCTGGCGCTGGATGATCGGCTCGGCCACGCCCAGTTCGTTGATTCGATTGCGCAAGGTGCCGATGTTCTGCTCCAGCGCCTTGTTGGTAGTCGCGGCCAGGTCGGCGTCCGTTACCTGCACCACGATCTGCTCGGGCGTCGCGCCATCGACCACCTGCAACTGTGGATTTTCGCGTGCCATCAAGGCGCGAAACGCAGCGCCGTCGGCGGCATCGCGCAGTTCGACCACGATCTGGCCGAGGGTCCGGTTGACCGTGTTGTAGCCGATCCTGGCGTCGCGCAGCGCGGTACGGATGTCGTCGGCGTAGGCGTTCTCGCGCTTGTCGATGGCGGCACGCTGATCGACTTCCATCAGGAAGTGCACACCACCCTGGAGGTCGAGGCCCAGGCTCATCGGCGAGGCCCCGATGCTGCGCAACCAGCCGGGAACGGTCGAAGCCAGATTCAACGCAACCACATAATCACGCCCCAACTTCTCGCGCAAAAAATCGGCCGCGCGCAGTTGCACGTCGGGATTGGCCATGCGCACCAGCAGGTTGTCGGCACCGACCTCGATAGCCGTGGCCTGCAATTTTTCCTCGGCGAGCAGGGTTTCGACGCGCGCCTTGAGCGCATCGTCAACCGTACTGCCGCGGTTGGCGCTGATCTGTACCGCCGGATCCTGCGGATACAGATTGGGCAACGCGTAAAGCACGCCAAACACCAGAATCAGCGCGATCAGGACATATTTCCAACGAGGTAACTCGAGCATGGCGCAATCAGCCGCGTGCGGCCGCTACTGCGGCCGGGAAGGGATAGGGGTGGGGGTGGCTCAGATCGACTTCAAGGTGTTCTTTGGCAGAACCGTTGCCACCGCGCTGCGCTGCACCTTGATCTTGACGCCGTCGGCAATCTCGATGGTGACGAAGTGCTCACCAAGCTCGTCGATGCGGCCGGCGATTCCACCCGCGGCAATGACCTCATCGCCCTTGCCGAGCTTTGCGACCAGCTCGCGATGTTCCTTGGCGCGCTTCATCTGCGGCCGGATCAAAAAGAACCAGAACACCGCGAAAAACACGCCAAGCATGATCAACGGCTGCAGCGGACTGGGTGCCGCGCCGGCAGCCTGAGCGTATGCGGGAGAAATCAGCAGATCCAGAAAGTCCATCGTGTCATCGCCCCATTGCGACCCGGAAGGGTCTGGTAAAGACCCGCAAGTATGCCATGCCGCCGCGATCAGCGCATGGACGGTGAAGGAAGCCGGGACAGCGCGGTGGCGACATTGCGCAATCCCGGGTTACGCGCTGGCGCGCCAACCCGGGCTACAACGCCACCGCGCGACGCTGGTAGAAATCCTCGCGGAACGCCGCAAACTGCCGGGCTTCGATCGCCGCCCGGATCTGTGCCATCAACTCCTGGTAATAATGCAGGTTGTGGATGGTGCCAAGGATCGATCCCAGAATTTCGTTGCAGCGATCCAGATGCCGCAGGTAGCTGCGGCTGAAGCCTGAGGCACAGGCGTAACAACCGCATTCGGGGTCGATCGGCGCCAGATCGTGCTCGTAACGTGCGTTGCGGATGCGCACGGTGCCGAAGCGGGTGAAAAAATGGCCGTTGCGCGCGTTGCGGGTGGGCATCACGCAATCGAACATGTCGATGCCGCGCGCCACCGCTTCCACGATATCTTCCGGCCGGCCCACGCCCATCAAATAACGCGGTTTGTCCGCCGGCAGTTGCGGACAGGTGTGTTCCAGCATGGCATTGCGTTCGGCCTCCGGCTCGCCAACCGCCAATCCACCCACGGCATAGCCGTCAAAACCGATCTGGATCAGCTCCGCCGCCGAACGGCTGCGCAGCGCCGGAAACGTTCCACCCTGCACGATCCCGAACAAGGCCGCATCGTTGCCCTGATGCGCCAGCGCGCTGCGTGCCGCCCAGCGCAACGACAGCTCCATCGACGCGGTAGCCTGCGCTTCACTGGCCGGATACGGCGTGCATTCATCGAAGATCATCACGATGTCCGAGCCGAGCACGCGCTGGATGTGCATGCTTTCCTCGGGGCCAAGAAACACCTTGCTGCCGTTGACCGGCTGCAGGCCACCGTGCGCGGCGATCACCTCAAGGCCGGGCCGCAGGAACAGGTGGAAGGTATTGCCCAGGATGATCTGCGCGCCACTGGCGTGCAGATCGCGCGGTGTCATGGCTTTCACCGAGCCATAGGTGCCCACCGGCATGAATGCCGGGGTCTGCACTTCGCCGCGCGGAAAATCCAGACGGCCGCGACGCGCGCCGGCGTCGCTGGCGAGCAAGTTGAAAGACATACGACTCATTGATTGCATCCGAATCCAGGAAACCTCTGGCGAAACTATACGGCTGTCATTGCGAGGAGCGAAGCGACGTGGCAATCCAGAATGTTCAGAGGATCAGAGCGCTGGATTGCTTCCCGACACGGCCTTCGGCCTCGCGGCTAAAGGCTTGAGCGCTCGCAATGACGGCGGATCGGTCTTGTCCAGGCCTGAAAAACGCGGTTTTCCGCGGCGTCGCTCAGCTACCGGTCACCCGCAGCACTTCTTCCACCGTGGTCTTGCCCTGCCACGCCTTGAGCAGGCCATCCTCGCGCAGGAAACGGCAACCCTCGCTGCGCGCCAGTGCACGCATCTGGTTGACGTTGGCACCATTCACGATCAACTGCTGCATCGGCTCGGATACCGGAATCATCTCGTAGATGCCCAGGCGCCCGCGGTAGCCGGTATTCAGGCACTTGCTGCAACCCACCGCCTCCATCCACTGCGCCGGCCTGGAGCCGAACAGTTGCTGCGCGAACGGCGCCACTTCGGCCTCGATCGCCGCCGGCACCTTGCCCGGGCGGGCGCATTCGCACAAGCGGCGAACCAGTCGCTGCGCCTGCACCGCGCGGATCGGCGTTGCCACCAGAAACGGCTCGACCCCCATGTCGATCAGGCGGGTGAATGCACTGACCGCATCGTTGGTATGCAGGGTGGACAGCACCAGGTGGCCGGTGAGCGCTGCCTGCACCGCGATCTCGGCAGTTTCCAGATCGCGGATTTCGCCGATCATGATCACGTCCGGATCCTGGCGCAGAATCGAGCGCAGCGCACTGGCGAAGGTCAGGCCGATCTCGCTGTGCGCCTGGATCTGGGTGATCGCCGGCAACTGGAACTCGACCGGATCCTCGACCGTGATGATTTTCTTCATGCCATCGTTGGCCGCGGCCAGCGCCGCGTACAAGGTGGTCGATTTGCCGGAACCGGTCGGGCCGGTGACCAGCACGATGCCATTGGCTTCGGCGGTCCACTCGCGCATCAACGCCAGGTGATCGCTTTCGAAGCCGAGCGTATCCAGCCCCAGTTCCTTGCGCTCTTTCGGCAACAGACGCATCACGATCGACTCGCCATGCACGCCCGGCAATGCCGACACGCGGATGTCCATCTCCTGCCCACCGACCCGGGTGGACATGCGGCCATCCTGCGGCAACCGGCGCTCGGCGATGTCCATGCCGGAAATCAGCTTCAGCCGCGAGGCGACGGCATCATAGCGATCGCGCGGCAGGCGCAGCCGCGCGTGCAGCACGCCATCGATGCGGAAACGCACCGCAAACTGGCGCTGTTCGGGTTCGATGTGGATATCCGAGGCGCGCTGCTCCACCGCCTGCGCCATCAGGTTGTTGACCAGTTCCACTACCGGCGCTTCTTCCGCCATCTCGCGCAGGTGCGCCACATCGCCACTCTCGTAGCCCTCGCCTGCCCGCGCCTGATTGAGCGCATCGAGCATGCGCTCGATGTCCTGGGCACGGCACAGGCACCAACGGATGCGCTTGCCCGGATAAGCATGACGCATCGCTTCGCGCAAACTCGGCAGCAATGGGTCGCGGGCCGCGCAATACACGCTGTCGTCGTCGCCGGCCCACACCAGCACTTGCTGGTCGAGCAACCAGTCCAGGCCGACCGGCGATGCCAGCGCCGCCACCCGCACGGCATCTTCATCCGGCGCCGGCACGGTCTCGCCCATCACCGGCAGCGCAAGCTGCTGCTTGAGCATGTTCAGCAGATTGTCCTCGCTCAATGCGCCGATACGCATCAATACGCTGCCCAGCCGCCCACCGATGCGCTCGTGCAACTTCAGCGCGCGCTCCAGATCGGCATCGGCGATCAAGCCGGCCGCAACCAGCATGGCACCCAATGGCTGCATTTCGTGCAACACGGCGTCAGACGACATCGGCAAAACCTTTCTTCAAGGTGGCGAACAGCCACAGACCGACACCATAAATCGACAGAGCGGCGCCGGCGTAGATCGCCAGCACCGCAAAATCGGGCAGCAGGCCGTCGAACAATAGCAGCCGTGCCTGTTCCAGCGGTACGGTGATCGGATTCAATGCCAGCCACGGCCGCATCGTTTCCGGCATGGCCGCACGCGGGTAGAAAATCGGACCGAGAAACATCGCCAGGGTCACCAGCGAACCCATCATCTGGGCAAGATCGCGCACGAACACTCCGAATGCCGCAATCAGCAGGTTCAGCCCCATCAGCAGCACGCAGAACGGCAACAACGCCAGCGGCAGGAGCAATTGCGTCCAGGCAAATCCGGTACCCCAGACGCCGTTGACGACCACCAGCAGCAAAATACCCGCCACGGCGTGGAACAACGACGACAGCAACGAAACCCAGGCCAGCACTTCCAGCGGGAACACCACCTTCTTTACGTAGTTGGGCTGACTGACCACCAGCAACGGCGCGCGGGTCAGTACCTCGGCCAGCAACCCTTGCAGCAGCAGGCCGCTGAGCAACATCAACGCGAACAGGCCGATGCCGCCCTCGCCGACGCGACCCGGCCAGCGGGTGGCGAACACCACGCCAAACACCAGGGTGTACACCGCCAGCATCAGCAACGGCGTCAGCACCGGCCACAGCACGCCAAGGAACGCACCGCGATAACGCAGCGCGATATCACGCCACGCCAGGGTACGGATCAGCCCGCGATGCCGCCAGGGGTGGGTGATCGATGCCAGCAATGCCGAACTCAAGTGAACTCCGGGGTCGGGAAGCGTGTGCGCAGCCGCAAAGTGTACCGAAGAGAACCGCTCGAAACCTACCGCGACGATTTCACCTGGGTTCCGTCAAAGTCATGGCAGGTGCAGGACGCGTGGGACCTTGTCATCGGTGCGAAGTGTGGTAGGTCGGCTCAAGGCGCTTGCGCCGGAGCCGACATCGGCAACGCGGCATCCCCTCAACAACGTCGCAAGCCCCTGTCGGCTCCGCCGCTACGCGGCTTGAGCCGACCTGCGACGCAAAGTAGCGATGTGGGAGCTTGTCTCAATTTCCGGTTTTGAATCCGTTGCTTGGATGTGAGTGTGACGAAACCCTGCCGAGTTCACGAGGTTCGCTGAGACCCGCCGCCACACCGCATCGCGTGGCGGCGAACGGGCTCACAGCAAAGGCGCCAGCAACGGCTCCAGGATGGTCAGCCGCCAGGCCGCGGTATCGGCGGGCCAGCGGCCATGCCGCATGCGCGCTTCCAGCAAGCGGCGCGAAGCCAGCACGCCCTCGGGCAAGTCCATGCGCTCCGACGCGTCCCTGATCGCCGCCTGCAAGCGCCGCAATTGATTGCGTTGTTCCGGGCCCTCGACACTTGCCAACGGGAAGTCCGCGGGCACCAGTGCCGGGTCGGCCACGACTTCCCACAACGAATCGCGCAGTTTGCGTGGCGCCTTGGGGTGGCTGTCCAGCACCTGATCAAAGTGCGACCGATCCTGCGCCGACAAACGCGAAAGCGCCGCCGCCAGTTCGTTGTCCAGGATCCAGGTGCGTGGCCGATCGCTCTCGCGCGCCTGCACATCGCGCCAGTGCAGCAGCCGGCACAGCCGCCATTGGTTGTCTGCCGGCAAGCCCTGTGCGCTGCGCATGGCGAGGTGCGGCCACGGCTCGGGCCGTTGCTCGCGCTCATTGGCGACCTGCCGCGCGCACTCCTGTGCCAGCCAGGTGTCCCGCTGCAAACGCGCGAGGCGCTCGCTCAGGTCGGCGTGCAGCGCATGCAGATGGCGCACATCATCGGCGGCGTAGCGGCATTGCGCCTCGCTCAGCGGCCGGCGCAACCAATCCGAGCGGGTCTCGCCCTTTTCCAGTGCAACGCCGGTAACCTGCTCCACAAGCCGCTGATAGCTCATCCCGGCGCCGACACCGCCAAGCGCAGCGGCGGCCTGCGTATCGAACAAGGGTTCGGGCAAGGCATCGCAACGCATCCGCAGCGCCTGCAGGTCTTCCCCGGCCGCGTGCATCAGCCAGGTGATGCCCTTGTTTTCGAAAAAACGGCCCAGTACCGCGCAAATGCCCGGTGCCAGCGGGTCGGCGAGGATAATTTCACCGGGAACAGCCAGTTGCACCAGTGCCAACTGTGCCCAGAACGTCCGTTCACGGATGAACTCGGTGTCCAGAGCCACCGCCGGCTGCCCCTGCCAGGCGGCAAGTCGGGCGGCCAAAGTGGTCGGATCTGCGATCCAGTCCGTGTTCCAGTCGGTGAAATCAGTTGCAGCCATGCGCGGTATCGCCTAAGTTTGCAACCAGTCGTGCCTGCATTTCATTGCAAGTGAAACGATCAACCGGTTTCAGGGGGAGTAAAGAGCCAATGCAGCGTGCCATGAATCACCGGACATCTCGTCGCGTTCTGACCGTCGCGCTCGGGGCAAGCCTCGGAATCTGGCTGTCATCGACAGCGCCGGCATGGGCACAAGATACCGCGGCCGAGCCACAAACCGAAGCCGGCGCCGACACCGCGAACGAGCCCAAACTGCGCAAGCGCCTGATCGACTCGGCCTCGCAGACCGAGGACTGGAATCCGGCGTATCGCGCCGATCCCGAGCTTGAAATGCGCGAAATGCTGGCGCAGGCCGATCGCGCCTTCGCTGCCGGCCGGGTTGTCGACGACACCGACGGCGCATTGGATATTTACCTGCGCGTGCTGCGCCGCGATTCCGGCAACGCTGCCGCCAGAGCCGGCGTCAATCGCAGCGTCGGGTGGATTGTACAACGCGGCGAGGCTGCGATAGCCAATGGCAACTTCGATACCGCATTACGCTATTCGGCGATCGCATCGCGAAACCTGCCCGGTGATGCATCGGTGCAGGCGCTGGCCGCGAAAATTGCCGGGGGCCGCGAGTTGGCGCAATTGCTCTCGATCGCGCAGCAGCACGTTGCGCAGGGACAGTTGGTCGAGCCGGCTGGCAATAACGCGGCTGAAGCCTACCGTGCCGTGCTGGCGAAGGACGCGGGCAATGCGACCGCGCTGGCAGGCATTGGCACCGTGCAATCGACGCTGGTTGCACAGGCCATCAGCGCCGCGCAAACCAATGCGTTCGCCCGTGCCGACCAGTTGCTTGGTCAGGCGGACAGCGTTGCCCCCGGCAACAAGGCCGTGCAGGACGCCGGAGTACGGGTAACCGAACTGCGCGGCGCGCGTGCGGCTGCGCTGGAACAACAAATCAGCGCGGCAATCGAAGGCGGCCAGTTCGACGATGCCGACGCTTTGTTGGCGCAACTCGATGCCGCCTCGCTGCAACCGAGGCAAGTCGAAGAATGGCGCGAACAGATCTACAACGCCCGCACTTATGCATCGCTCAAACCCGGCCAACGCTTGACCGACCCGTTCGCGAGCGGTGGCAATGGTCCCGAACTGGTAGTGATTCCGCTCGGCAGCTTCACCATGGGCTCGCCAAAGCGCGAACCGAACCGCAGCGACAATGAAGGCCCGCAGATCGAAGTCAAGTTCAAGCGCGCGTTCGCGATGGCGGCAACCGAAGTCACCGTCGGCGAGTTCCGTCGCTTTGTCACCGCGTCGGGCTATGCGCCGACGTCGACGCAAACGCGCAAATCGACAGTCTACGACGAAAATACCGGGTCGCTGAGCGACCGCAACGGAATTACCTGGGAAGACGATCACGCCGGCAACAAGGCGGATGACAATCTGCCGGTGATCCATGTTTCCTGGCTCGACGCCCAAGCCTATGCGCAATGGCTTTCCCGCGAAACCGGCAAGCGCTACCGACTGCCAAGCGAGGCCGAGTTCGAATACGTGCTGCGTGCCGGCAGCAATACGGCATACCCGTGGGGCGATGGCGATCCGGCCAAAGCGGTGGCCAACGTTACCGGCTCACGCGATCGATCGGCGTCAAAGCGCAATTGGGTCAACGCATTCAAGGGCTACGACGACGGCCACTGGGGCCCGGCACCGGTGCGCAGCTTCGAGCCCAATCGTTTCGGCCTGTACGACACCATCGGCAATGTCTCGGAGTGGGTTGAGGATTGCTGGCACGACTCCTATCAGCGCGCGCCGACCGACGGCAGCGCCTGGGTGAACGCCGGCTGCAACACACGCATGTTGCGCGGCGCATCGTGGGCAAGCGCGCCGGATCAGGTGCGTTCCGCGTTCCGGCTGGGCGCCTCGCCCGGCACCGTCGATGCCCGCCTCGGCTTTCGCGTGGTGCGAGAGCTCTGACCCGACAGCGAGCACCGCGACCGGGCACGGTTGCGGTGCGATCCGGTTCAGAAGCTGATGAACAGACCGCCATTGACCGGCAGGTTCACGCCGGTGATGAAACTCGATCCTTCGGCGCACAGAAAATCGACGGCACGCGCGATGTCGACAGGCTGGCCGATCCGGCCGACCGGAATGCTTTCGATGATCTGCTCACGCAGCGGCAGTGGAATGGTCTTGACCATCTCGGTTTCGCAGTAGCCCGGTGACACCGTATTGACGGTAACACCCTTGCGCGCCACTTCCCGAGCCAGCGCCATCGTGAAGCCATGCATGCCGGCTTTGGCGGCAGAATAGTTGGTCTGGCCGAACTGACCGGTCTGGCCATTGATCGAACTGATGTTCACCACCCGGCCGTAACCGCGTTCGATCATCCCGGCGATGACGTTCTGGGTGAGATTGAACACGCCATCCAGATTGACCCGCAACACATCGGCCCATTGTTCCGGGCGCATCTTGCGCAACGTCACGTCGCGGGTGATGCCAGCGGCATTGACCAACACATCGATTGAACCGAAACGTTGTTCGAGGCGCTGCACCAACGCCGAACAGCCTGCGAAGTCGGTGACATCACCCGCTTCGAAATGCACGTCCAAACCTGCAACCCGTTCGCAAAAAGCGGCTAAACGCATCTCGTCGGGCAGCAGATCCAGCGCAACAACGGTATGCCCGGACTGGGCGAGCTGGATGCAGATGCGGCTGCCAAGGCCACCGATGCCGCCACTGACGAGGGCCACACGTTTGCTCACAAGCACTCTCCACACCGGCAACAGGGACGCGGAGCGTAGACGCCGCCACCGACCTCGTCAAGGCGGCATGCAAGGGAATCATGTCTGGCGAATAGTGCGGCACGCCGCTAAGCTGGCGACAGAATGAACTACCAACACATTTTCCACGCTGGCAATCATGCCGATGTACTGAAGCATGCCGTGTTGCTTGAATTGCTTGCGGCGCTGTCGGCCAAACCCAGCCCCTGGTTCGTGCTCGACACGCATGCCGGCGCCGGCAGCCACGAACTGGCCGGCAATCTGGAGGCCGACAGCGGCATCGCAAGGCTATGGGGCCAGCACCACCCGGCGCTGGAGCGTTACCTCACCGCCGTGCGCGGCCACAATGGCGACGGCAAGCTGCGCCGCTACCCCGGCTCGCCGCTGCTGATTGCCGGTGCATTGCGCGATGACGATCGCCTGGCCTGTTGCGAAATCCAGCCCGACCCGGCCGCAGCACTCAAGGCCCTGTTTCGCAATGAGACCCGCGTCGGCGTTCACCAGCGTGACGGCTACGCCGCGATCAAGGCGTTGCTGCCGCCTGCCGAAAAGCGCGGCGTGGTGTTGATCGATCCGCCGTACGAAACGCAGCAGCAGGAGTTCGACACCATACTGGCAACCCTGCGCGATGGCCTGACGCGCTGGCCGCAAGGCATTTTTGCCCTGTGGTACCCGATCAAGCGTCGCCGCACGCTGCTGCCATTCTTCCGCCGCGTCGCCGCGTTGCCGATCAAATCGGCGCTACTCACCGAACTGCTGGTGCGCCCCGACGATTCACCACTGCGCCTCAACGGCAGCGGCATGTTGCTGCTCAATCCGCCGTGGCGGCTCGACCACGCGCTGGCACCGATCCTCGGCGCGCTGCGCGATGGCCTCACCGAACCCGGCGGCTCGATCCGGCTCGAATGGCTCAAGCCGCCCGCTTGATGATCATGGCCATGTCGCGCTGATGCTGCTCCGAACCATATGGCTTGGGAAACACGCATGCGACTTGTTCATGGCTCCATTCTCTCAAGCGTTGGAGCCTCCGCAAATCCCGGGGCGGTTCAATTTGCGGGCACGGTCTGAAGGATTGCGTTCCCGAAGCTATCAGGCACTGAACTGTCAAAGGCGTTTTAGACCTCGGCCCGACCGAGGTCGAGCTTGCAAATGCCAATTTAGTGCATATACAATAATTACCGCATGAGCCACGACCCCGCCAAGCGTCGCAAGAGCCTGCACAAACACAACATCGACTTGCCCGGCTGCATGGAAGCGTTTGATGGGCCAATGCTCACGCGGGAGGATGACCGCGAAGACTACGGAGAGCAACGGTTGGTGAGCCTGGGATGGGCGCATGGTCGGGTAGTCGTGCTGGTGTGGACCGACCGTGAGGAAGGACCGAGATTGATCTCTTGCCGAGAGGCTGAATCCCATGAACGAGAAGCGTACTACCGCGCGTACCCACCGAACTGACGTGCCCTACAACCCCAAGAGTAAAGCAGCTACCCTGAAATATTGGGAAGACGCCACCGCGCACAAAGGCGTAGCAGAACTGCGCGCCAAGCGCGGACGGCCAGCCAAGGCAGTCGAGGAGCGCAAGGAGCAAATCGCCTTGCGGGTGGATAAGGATGTGTTGGAGTGGTACCGCGCACAAGGCACTGGATGGCAGACCCGCATGAACGCGGTCTTGAAAGCTTTCCGGGATGCGACAGTCTGACTGCCGGGCCAATGCTCTCGTTTCAGCGGCGACCCGAGCGCGCGGCGCGAGGACCGTCCACTGGAGCCTGTTGTTGCGCTCCATGCCCTGCCCAAGGCCTGATTTTGCCGAGCACGGGCCCCAGTGACCTTTCGGCAACCTCGGTGTCATGGGCCGCCTGCGCCCGCAGCCAATAACCGTTGGACAGGCCAAAGAAGCGGCAAAGGCGCAGATCCGTGTCGGCGGATATGCCGCGCTTCCCCAGCACGATGTCGCCGATGCGCTGTGCCGGAACACCGATTTCCTTGGCCAGCCGGTACCGGCTAAGGCCCATGGGCTTGAGAAACTCCTCCGAAAGGAGTTCGCCAGGGGTGACGGGCTTGAGCTTGCTCATATCTTCCTCAGTGGTAATCCACTATCTCGACGTCTTCCGCGCCCGCTACCGTCCATCGGAAGCAGACGCGCAACTGATCATTAATGCGAATGCTGTGCTGACCGGCTCTGTCGCCCTTCAACGCTTCCAACCGGTTTCCCGGAGGTACCCGCAAATCCTCCAGGCGGCCGGCGATCTGCAACTGCCTGAGCTTTCGTTGGGCGACAGCGGCGATGTTCACGAATCGCCGGACGCGCTCGCCCTTGGACAGTGCCTCTGCTTCGGCGCACTTGAACGATACGATCATGCATCATAGTAACGCATCGCGTGATTAACGCAAAGCGTGTCGATATCGGTGTCGATATGCGCCCAGCGTCGCGAACGACCGGTACCGGCCACCAACCCTGACGCGCAGCGCCGCCACGCTCTCACCAGCTTCGTCGCCGACCGCTGCGGTCACGCGGGGCTTCGTCCCGACGCTTCGCGTGGTCGCCTACAAACGGGGCGACCTGAGCTTGCTGGGGAAACAGTCCAACCCGCACCTCGCATCGGCAGCGCCCCGGCACTAAAATGCCGCAAGGACATGCCGTGACATTGGCATAACACAATGATTTTAATGTTTTTTATCACGCGACTATCGCACGCTGAACCGTGATAGGCTGCAACGATACCCGACGATTCGTCGTTGACCAGCGTTTGAGCGTCGTCATGAATCATCCAAACCCGACCCTTTCGCTTATCGCGCCGCAGCGATCCAGGCTTTGGCTTTGGGCAACGGTGCTGGCTGTGTCAGGGGCTTGCGCATTCGCGCCCGAGCAACTGTCCCGTACCGTAGGCATCGACGTGGTATACGTCATGCTCTCGGGCATTGCGCTCGGTGTTGTCGCACTCCTTGGTGCCTCGGTATCTGTTCGTTGCCCCCGTTGCAGCCTAAGCCTTGCTTGGTACGCACTTTCCAAACAGAATCATTCCGAGTGGCTTTCGTGGCTGCTCGACGTCCGAACCTGTCCCCGTTGCAGCTTTGCGCACACGTCCAGTGGCGAACAGCATGCGGAGCGGTAGTCGCCGACACCTATGGAAGGTCTGTGAAGCTGTCATTGCGAGGAGCGAAGCGACGTGGCAATCCAGAAATGTTCGAAAAACAAAACACTGGATTGCTCCCAGCCATGGCCTTCGGCCTCACGGCTAAAGGCTTGAGCGCTCGCAATGACGGCGGATGTCGGTTGTTCGGAGTTTCCCTATCCCCGCGATGCACCGGATCTGCGCGAAAAACCGCGCACACCGACGACCTTGAACATTGTGTACGAAAACGGTAACCCGCAAATGCATCCAGAACCCAAGAGACGGACGTTTTCGTTGGCGTCGGGCCAGACCTGCCTGCTCGTGCCGATTCGAAACGATCTCATCCGCAACTACTACCTGCTCGCATTTCCGATTGAACAGGGGCAACCTTCGGCTTCGGAGGTGACCGAGATGCTCAATCTGGGCGTCGGCCATGCGCAATCGCTCGCCGGGCAGCTTTTGGGCGATCCGGACGCATTCACCATTCTCTACAGCGGCTACAGTGCCCGGCGGGAAAAGGGTTGGCACGTGCACATCGTGCTGCTCGGCAACCGTTGGCGAAAGGCGTGGTTGTATGCGGTACTGGCCGGCAAGAATCTGGCTCAGGCGTTCGGACTGAGAAAAGACGACGCTCCGCGGATCACGCATGACCCTTGAACGGTGGACAGCGCTGATGCGTGCCTGGGGCTTCGGCGGCAATGAGGACACCGGTCGCTCCTTGCTGGCCGCGTATTCGCAGAAGGGCCGGCACTACCACACGATGGAACATGTGACGGCGTGCCTGCGGCATCTGGATCGATGCGTCGCGAAGGCCGACCAACCGCGCGAAGTCGAGCTGGCACTCTGGTTCCACGACGCGATTTACAAACCGCTCCGGGCAGACAACGAGAAGAAAAGCGCCGAGTGGGCGGCAGCGTTCATGGCGGCGAACGGCGCATCGACGGACGCGATAACCCGGGTGCATCGGCTCATCATGGTCACTGCGCACAACGCGCCAACGCAGACAAATGACGAGTCGATTCTGGTCGATATCGACCTGTCGATCCTCGGCGCAGACCCCGAAACGTACGACATGTTCGAGCAAGCAGTCCGGATGGAGTACCGGTTCGTGCCTACTTTCCTGTACCGGAACAAGCGCGCCGAGGTGCTCCGCGGCTTGCTGGCGCGAGAGCGCATCTATCGGCACGAGCCGTTCGCGTCCGAGCGCGAGCAGCAGGCCAGAGCAAACCTGGTCAACGCCGTGTCCCGGCTGACGGAACGCGCATGACACGGCGTTCGCAGGTTTCGTTGCAGAAATTTCTCCAATTCCGGCGAGGGCGCGGTCACGCCGCCGCCGAAGTGACGGTCGGCGCTGGCTTCAATCAACCACGCCAGTGCTTCGCTGTTCAGGCGCTGACGTGGACTGTGCCCTGAGTCGGGGTCGATCAGCAGCGTTGGCGTGAACGCTGCATTCGATTCGGCCACGTACCGCACCAGACTTTCCACCGCCACGCGATCGTCTTTCGCACCGGCCCAAAGGTAGACCGGGGTACGCAATGTGTCGGCATGAGCAAGCGCCGACTCGCGGTGCATGCGCTCATGCCACGCCTCGTCCGCATACGGCACGCCATAACCGGAGAGCAGAACACCCACGGCCGGGCCGTCGGCCGACAACGCACTGCCGCCTTCGACAGCGATATCTTCCATTGTCCATGCCATGTCCACCGGTGCCGCACTGGGTACAGCGAAGGCGAAGCGGCCCGGGTGATGCGTGACCGCCATCAAGCTGGCGTAGCCGCCAAAGGAATGGCCAACGACGGCCTGTCGTTTCGGATTGCCGATGCCGTTGGCGATGAGGTGATCGAGACCGGAGACGATGTCATCCAGAACGCCATTCTTGCCGAAGTCGCCGCGCGCGGCCTGCGCGTAGATCACACCGTAGCCTGTGGAAGCGCGGAAATTCGGACTGAACACGACATAGCCGCGATTGACCAACAACTGCGCTCCTGGGTCGTACTCGCCGAGGGAGCGGGCATAAGGACCACCGTGAATGAAGGCGACCAGTGGTGCCGTCGCCGGCGCAATCCCTTTCGGCAAAAAGACATGGCCGTGCAGCATCATGCCGTCCTTCCCGCGCCATTGCACCGGCACCGCTTCAGCGAGTTGTTCCGGCGGAGGGGACCGAGGCCGATCACCGTCGAACAACGGCGAGAGCGCGCTCGCCGCTGCGTCATACAGGAAATAGCGATCATCGATCCAGTTGGCCTGGCGCGCCTGAACCAACCAGCGGTTGCCGCCATCGGTCGGAACGATGTCCAGATTCGCTCGCGGCAACGCCGCTTGCAGCGCTGACAGCGTCGCCTCGGCCGCCCTGGTTCTGCCGTGCCATTCGACGCGGTCCGGCCGGTACGCCATCGCGAACCAATCCGTGTTGTCCGGCTGCATCAGGGCCGAAACGGCATCCGAGACGCCGCGTGGATCGGAGTGCAGGGTCTGCCAATGCCTTGCATCCGCATCGAGTCTTTGCAGAGACATAAGGTCTCTGCCGTTGTGCGCCAGCGCCCAGACACTATCGCCCCGATCCGGGTCGGAACGAAATGCCACCAATCGGCATTGTTGCGGCAGCGGGCAGCGCATCAGCTCCGACTTTTCCGTGTCGTGGAATCGCCAGAGCACGGTGTCGAACTGCGCGCCGTCGTAGCCGGCGGCATAGCGCAATGTGCCGTCCGTGTTCAACAACACGCTGGTGAGCGCACTGCGCTGTTCGGAAACGACACGCGTCTTGCCGGCGGTATCGACGAGCAGATAGCGATACAGCCACTCGCCATCGACGGGCACCTTCTCGCGCAGCAGCGCAAAACCCGGCGCATTGCGATCCACTGCCCAGAACGATTGCTGACGGGCCTCGTCGAAACGCGCAATGCGCCGGCCAGCCGTGGCTGCGACATCGTACACATCCAGACGATCGCTCTTCGCGAGCCAGAGTCGTGCGCTGTCGCCGGACCAGAACACCGCGACCCCCTCGCTGTCCGCCATCACGCGGCGTTGTTCGCCTTGACCCTCGCTGTCCGAGGCGTCGCCTCGGATTTCCCGCAGCCGAAGTTCCAACTGCTGGCCGGTGTCGTATCGATACGCCAACCAGCGCCCATCCGGCGATAGCGAAACATCGCTCACCGTTGGCCGCGACAGGAACGCATCGCGGGGAAAAAACGGGGCACGCGCCGCGTTCTCGGCTGAATGCTTCGCCGCCTTCAGTGCCGTGCTCACTTCACCGCTGGACGCGGGCGCGGGGAATATCGCAATGGCAAACAGCAGGCACAGCGCGTCTGACCACTGCGGGACGACGCGTGTTCGACACATCACTCCCGTAACTCCCGTGGCTCCAGCAGAAAGAGGCTGATCAGCGCGGGAAGACCAATCAGGGCGCAGCTCGCCAGCCAGACCCGGCGACGACCGGTCGGCATGCGCGTGTCGCGCAGCCACCACCAGGCTGTGGCCGTCGACAGCAGCAGCATGAGCAATGCGGCGATGTGCAACGCCGGTACCCGTGGCCACGGAACCAGTTGCAGCGGCCAGGTCAGTCCCTTGTCGAGCGTGGCTTCCGGCAACATCCGCAGGAAATCCAGCGGCGGCGACAGCCACCAATTGCTGCGATGGATCGCCGGGAAGTCGGCATTGATCTGCCGCTCGCCGACCACCTTGGCATTGCCGTCGGCATCGATGAACAGTACTTCCTGTCGTGGTTCGGCCAGTGCATTGAACTGGCTGAGGCCGATCTGACGGATACCGTCGCCGTAGACGAAAGATACCAGCCAGCCATCCATCAACTCGACCAGCGTGGCGGATTGCAGGTGCTGGGGACCGTGCGGCAGACTCAGCTCCCAGTCCAGCAACAGCGGCTTGACGTAAGCGGCAGCGCGCTGATCTTCGCGCAGCACCAGCAGGCGCTGATTGGTCAGCAGCAGCACGCGATTGAACCCGCGCCGCGGCGATGATGTGAATCGCTCACCGTCGCGAAGCACAAGACGCAGTTCGAGAGCCTGCGTTTCCTTGTCGATGCCGTACAGCGCCTGTGCAGTCATCAGCTCGCCGCTCTCGGTCGCCACCGGAATCGAGTCGAAGCGCTCGTCGCTACCAGCGCCGCCACGACCGAAGACACCGTGCGCCGCGCCGCTTTCCGGATTACGCCCGATGAACAGCATGGCATCATGGCTGAATGCCCAGGCCACGTTGCGATCCTTGTCGTACCAGCCGGTTGGCAACCTGATGTTGCTCAGTTGATGACGAACCGGGAAGCGTGAGAGGTAAGGTCCAATGCGCAGTGGTTCCATCAAGGGAAGCTGTGTCCGCCACGACGCAGCGCGCGGATCGTCGCTTCGCTCGAGACCGAGCGCTATTTCTTCGCTCGGCTCAGCGCGTTCGGTGGCGATCAAACCACCCTTCGGCGGAAAGTCGGTATTCAGCGGATCGACACCGAGCAGGATGCCGCCGGTGACGAACAGCATCTTCCACAGCGCCATGCATACCAGGAAGATGCCGATCTGCAAGGCCAACGCGGTTGCAAGCAACGTTGCAGTTCCGGGGATGGGGGCATCGCGGTTGGCGCGGAAGCTGCGCACCGTGATCCACGTCAGCCACGCCAGCGCCAGCGACACCGGCAGCAACAGCGCCAGCGTGGATGTCAGGTGCAAAGCGAACAGGAACGGCGCGAAGAACACCGCGATCGCAACGCGACTGCGACTGACGCAGGCATGCGCGCCTGCCATCCAGGCCATCAGCGCGAACATCAGCACGTGCGCAATCATCAGGTAATGGCGAAGGTCGACCACGCGTGTGGTCAGGAACTCCGTGCCGAGCAACACCAGCAGCATCGGTAGCGATATCACGAATACAAGAAGCAGCAATGCCGATAGCGACAGCGCACCGAAGATGCGCGCCGGTGCCAACGGCCGATGGATCAGCCAGGCCCACTGGCTCGGCTTGCGGTAGCTGCCGACCTGGGCGATGGCGAGCGCAAGGCCCACGGCAACGTAGATGAACAGCATCGGCAACGCATCCAGAAACGACATCTGCAGCAGATCGCTGACGCGATTCAAGAACAGGAGCAGAAGCAGATTGACTGCACCGGCAACCAGTGCCAGCCAACGGAAGCGCCGAAGCTCGGAAATCATGAGGTCTTTCATTGGATGCTGTCCTTGACGTCGGCGAGTAGCGGTCGCGCGTGATTGCGCGTGAGGAAGGCATTCACGGCGCGATCGAGGCCCACCGCACCGCGCAAGGTGCGGCGTGCGCCTTTCGCTTCCAGTTGCTTGCCGAACTGATCGTCCTGATCCAGAACGATGAAGTGGAACAATCCGTCGATGCGATCCACTTGCAGCACACCGGGCAGGAATTCGGCACCGGACGCGAGGAAAG
This sequence comes from Gammaproteobacteria bacterium HGW-Gammaproteobacteria-4, assembly GCA_002839995.1. Taxonomy (GTDB): domain Bacteria; phylum Pseudomonadota; class Gammaproteobacteria; order Xanthomonadales; family Xanthomonadaceae. The sequence continues at coordinate 21,834 of PGZC01000017.1, forward strand.
GGAACTCCGCGACCCACAGCGACACGCGTTCGCAAAACGCATCCGGCGGTGACATGTGCACGAGCTCACCGCGCTCCATCACGATGAGGTTGTCGGCAAGGCGCTCGATCTCCTCCATCTGGTGCGAGCAGTAGATGATGGTGCAGTCGGCGTCCTCCACGGACGTCAACACAGCTTCCAGGAAAGCACGTTTGGCGACCACGTCGAGACCCAGCGTCGGCTCGTCGAGGATCAGCAGCTCCGGCTCCTGAGCCATTGCCATGGCGAGGTTCACGCCGGCGCGTTCGCCGCGCGACAGCTCGCGGATGCGCTGCTCCGCACCCACGGTGAAGTGTTCGACGATGCTGCGGAAGCGTGCCTCGTTCCACTGCGGATAGAGGCGGCGCTGCATGGCGACCACTTCGTGCACGCGCAGCCAGGCCGGCAGACTGTGCTCCTCGTTCACGAAACCGATGCGCGCACGGTCGTGCTCGGTCAGCGTGCCGCAATCGCGGCCCAGAATGCGTGCGCTGCCGCTGGTCTGCGATTGGAAGCCAAGCAGGATGCGAAACAGCGAGGTCTTGCCGGCGCCGTTGGCACCGACGATGGCGTGGATGCGTCCCTGCGGAATGCGCAGATTCAGGGACTTCAGCGCCAGCTTGCGACCGTAGCGCAGGGTCAGAGCATCGGTTTCAACGACATAGCGCGGCTCGCCAGACACCGCAGCGGGCGCGACCGGAACCACGTGGAGTTCTGATGTAGACATGCAGGAATCCTCGGGATGTTCAAGCTGAACGCTTGTCGAGCATCGGCGCCAACTCGGCTTCCAGACGTTGCAGGATCGTTTCGGTGGCGTAGTCGAGGCCGACCACGTCCGCCGCAAACGTGTCGATCGCCAGCGCGAGGCGTCGTTCGCGTTCGGATTCGGAAAGCCGTTGCCGCGGTGTGGCCACGAACAAACCCAGCCCCTGACGTGAATCCAGCCAACCGTCGCTGGCGAGTTCGCCGTAAGCCTTTGCAACGGTGTTCGGGTTCACCGTGAGCTGCTTGGCCAGGCCCCGCACGCTCGGTAACTGGTCGCCGACCGTGATCTCGCCAGTGGCGATCGCCCGGCGGATACCGTCAGCGATCTGCCGGGTGATGGGGCGCGGGTCCGCCGCGCTGAGCTGGAGCATGAGCGGGACTGTTCGTGACATGCCGTACCTGCCTTTGTCGTATCGACTGTACTATGTGTATTGGTACAGTACGATAATCAACAGACTCTTTAACTGTCAACAAGAAGGCGACGCTTGCCGGGCCAACGCACGAAAGCACTGAGCGAGGCGCACATGACACGGCATTCGCAAGGCATACACCCGGAGCTTGCTAGAATCAGCCGTTTGATTCGACCCTGGCCCCGATGGACTCGATCCGCCTGCGCGGCGCGCGCACCCACAACCTCAAGAACATCGATCTGGATCTGCCGCGCAACCGGTTGATCGTGATTACCGGGCTGTCCGGTTCGGGCAAGAGTTCGCTCGCGTTCGACACCATCTACGCTGAAGGCCAGCGCCGCTACGTCGAGTCGCTGTCGGCCTATGCCCGGCAATTTCTATCGGTGATGGAAAAACCCGACATCGATCATATCGAGGGGCTCAGCCCGGCGATTTCGATCGAGCAGAAATCGACTTCGCACAACCCGCGCTCCACCGTCGGCACGATCACCGAAATCTACGATTACCTGCGCCTGCTGTTTGCCCGCGTCGGCACCCCGCGCTGCCCCGACCACGGCTTCACGCTGGAGGCGCAAACGGTCAGCCAGATGGTCGATCAGGTGCTGGCGCTGCCCGGCGAGCGGCGCTTGATGCTGCTGGCACCGGTGGTGCGTGGGCGCAAGGGCGAGCATGCGCAGGTGTTCGAGCAATTGCGCGCACAGGGCTTCATCCGCGCGCGGGTCGATGGCGCGGTGTACGAGCTCGATCAGGTGCCACCGCTGGCGCTGCGCCAGAAGCACGACATCGAAGCCGTGATCGATCGCTTCAAGCCGCGCGCCGACCTCAAGCAACGTTTGGCCGAAAGCTTCGAAACCGCGCTGCGTCTGGGCGATGGCATGGCACTGGTGCGCGACATCGACGACGCCGGCAGTGCCGATCTGCTGTTTTCCAGCCGCTTCAGTTGCCCGGTGTGCGATTACGCGCTGCCGGAACTGGAGCCGCGCCTGTTTTCGTTCAATTCGCCGATGGGTGCGTGCGCCGCCTGCGATGGCCTTGGCGTCACCCGCTTTTTCGACCCCGAGCGGGTGGTCGCGAATCCGGCGTTGTCGCTGGCCGCCGGCGCGGTGCGCGGCTGGGATCGGCGCAATGCGCATTTCTTCCAGTTGATCCTGTCGCTGGCGCGGCACTACGGTTTCGATGTCGAAACGCCATGGCACACGCTGTCGCGGGCGCATCGCGAGGCCATTCTCAACGGCTCGGGCGACGACATCGTCACCTTCACCTACCTCACCGACGGCGGCGGCAAGAGCCAGCGCAAGCACCGCTTCGAGGGCATCGTGCCGAACCTGGAGCGGCGCTACAAGGAAACCGATTCGGCGCTGGTGCGCGAGGAACTGGGCAAGTTCATCAGCACCCGGCCCTGCCCCGACTGCCAGGGTACGCGCCTGAACCGCAGCGCGCGCAGCGTGCAGGTGGCGCAGCGCAGCCTGCCCGAACTGACCGCGCTGCCGGTGTCCGAGGCACTGGCCTTTTTCGGCAGCCTCACCCTGCCCGGCTGGCGCGGCGAGATTGCCGCGCGCATCGTCAAGGAACTCACCGAGCGGCTGCGTTTTCTGGTCGATGTCGGGCTCGACTACCTCACCCTGGAGCGCACCGCCGACACCCTGTCCGGCGGCGAAGCGCAGCGCATCCGCCTCGCCTCGCAAATCGGCGCCGGCCTGGTCGGGGTGATGTACGTGCTCGATGAGCCGTCGATCGGCCTGCATCAGCGCGACAACGAACGCCTGCTCGGCACGCTTACCCGGTTGCGCGATCTGGGCAACACCGTGATCGTGGTGGAGCACGACGAGGAAGCCATCCGCCGCGCGGACCACATTCTCGACATCGGCCCCGGCGCCGGCGTGCATGGCGGCGAGATCGTCGCCCAGGGCCAGTTGCAGGACATCCTCGATGCGCCGCGCTCGCTGACCGGTGCGTACCTGTCCGGCCGTCGCCGGATCGAAATCCCGGCGCAGCGGCGCATCGCCGATCCGGACAAGATGCTGCATGTGCTCGGCGCCAGCGGCCACAACCTCAAGCAGGTCGATCTGGCGATTCCGGCCGGACTGTTCACCTGCGTCACCGGTGTGTCGGGATCGGGCAAATCGACGCTGATCAACGACACCCTGTATCGCATTGCCGCGCGCGAACTCAACGGCGCCAGCACCACCCCGGCGCCGTACCGTGAAGTACAGGGCATCGCCCTGTTCGACAAGGTCGTGGATATCGACCAATCGCCGATCGGACGCACGCCGCGCTCCAACCCGGCCACTTACACCGGCCTGTTCACGCCATTGCGCGAGTTGTTTGCACAGGTGCCTGAAGCACGGGCGCGCGGTTACGCACCGGGGCGGTTTTCCTTCAACGTGCGCGGCGGGCGCTGCGAAGCGTGTCAGGGCGATGGCCTGATCAAGGTCGAAATGCACTTTCTGCCCGATGTCTATGTCGCCTGCGATGTCTGCGCCGGCAAGCGCTACAACCGCGAAACGCTGGAAATCCTGTACAAGGGATTTTCGATCCGCGATGTGCTGGAAATGACCATCGAAGACGCGCACGCGCTGTTCGAACCGATCCCGGCGATTGCGCGCAAGTTGGCCACCCTGATCGATGTCGGCCTTGGTTACATCAAGCTCGGCCAGTCGGCGACCACGCTCTCGGGCGGCGAGGCGCAGCGGGTGAAACTGGCGAAGGAACTGTCGCGGCGCGATACCGGCAACACCCTGTACATCCTCGACGAGCCAACCACCGGCCTGCACTTCCACGATATCGAGCATTTGCTGAGCGTGCTGCACAAGTTGCGCGACGAAGGCAACACGGTGGTGGTGATCGAACACAACCTCGACGTGATCAAGACCGCCGACTGGGTGATCGACCTCGGCCCGGAGGGCGGCAGCGGCGGCGGCCAGATCATCGCCAGCGGTACCCCTGAAACGCTGTGCACGGTGCCGCAGTCGTTCACCGGCCAGTTCCTGGCGCGCAGCCTCGGTATCGAACCCGCAACTGCCAGCACCGCCAAAAAACGCAAGGCCGCTCGATGAGCAACGAACAAAACCCCGCTTTGACGGGTCATGTACTGGCGCGCATCGCGATGCCGGTGCGCTGGCGCGATCTGGATGCGTTCAACCACGTCAACAACGCCAGCTATCTCACGTATCTGGAAGAAGCACGCCTGCAATGGCTCGGCGCGTTACCCGGGCCGTGGCTGGACAGCACCTCGGCGCCGGTGCTGGCGGCGATCCAGATCAACTACCGCCGCCCTATCGAGTGGCCGCAAGACCTGGTGGTGGAACTGCGCTGCCTGCGCCTGGGCAACAGCAGCCTGCGCCTGGGCCATCGCATTGTTGCGGCAGGCGCCACCGACACGCTCTACAGCGATGGCGAAGTGGTGATGGTGTGGATCGACCGGGCGAGCGGAAAAAGTGCTGCCCTGCCCGAATCCGTGCGTGCTGCCTGCGCGGTGGCAGACGGAAACTCTCTCGATTCGGCTACCGCTTGAGGTAGCCGCCTTCGCTTCGCTCGGTCGCCCACAGGGTGGGCTCCTACAAAAAGCAGCAGGTCGCCCTGTAGGAGCCCACCCTGTGGGCGACCTGCCAGCATCATGGCGCAGCCAATCGATCACACCTTCTTCAGGTAGCAGGCCTTGAGCATGTAGCCGGTGCCGTCGATTTTGGCGTCCACTTCGTGGTCGCCGGAAACCAGCCGGATGCTTTTGATCTTGGTGCCCATCTTCAGGGTCGAACCGCCCTTCACTTTCAGGTCCTTGATCAGCACCACCGAATCGCCATCGTGCAGCAGATTGCCGTTGGCGTCCTTCACCACCAGCGCATCATCGTCAGCCGACGCGTCGGCAGCGGCGGCCGGCCACTCGTGGCCGCAGTCGGCGCAGACGAAATTCTCGCCATCGGGATAGGTGTTTTCCATGCCGCATTGCGGACAGGCGGGGATGTCGGACATGCGGGTTTCCGTGCGAAAAGTGAGGCCCAAGTATACCGCCCACGCCAAGCCCCGCTTTCGCGAAGCGGCCGGTTCGAGTACCGCAAACGCGCCAGCACGCGAGCGGCCGTAGTATCGTTGCGCCCTGTCCTGCCGGGATGCCCACTTCGTGTTGCGAATCACCGATCTCAAACTGCCGCTGGCGCACACCGAGCGCGATCTGCACAACGCCATTCTGAAACGTCTTGGCATCACCGACGATACCCTGCGCGGCTACCGCGTCGCCAAGCGCAGCCACGATGCGCGCAAACGTGGCGCCATTACGTTGATCTATGCGCTGGATGTTGATGTCACGGACGAGGCCGCGCTGCTGGCGCGCCTGAGCGATAGCCACGAGCGCGGTTCGCGGGTGGTGCCGACACCCGACACTGCCTACCGTTTCGTCGCACGTGCTGCGCAACCGCTGCCGCAACGCCCGATCGTGATCGGCACCGGGCCGTGCGGTTTGTTCACCGCACTGCTGCTGGCGCAGATGGGTCTGCGCCCGCTCGTGCTTGAACGCGGCAAGGCAGTGCGCGAGCGCACCGTGGATACCTTCGCGCTGTGGCGCAAACGCGTGCTCAACCCCGAATCCAACGTGCAATTCGGCGAAGGCGGCGCCGGTACGTTTTCCGATGGCAAGCTGTACAGCCAGATCCGCGATCCCAGGCATCACGGCCGCAAGGTGATCGACGAACTGGTGAAGGCCGGTGCGCCGGAAGAAATCGCGTACGTGAGCAAACCGCACATCGGCACCTTCCGCCTGGTCGGCATCGTGGAAAACCTGCGCGAAACGATCACGGCGCTGGGCGGCGAGATCCGCTTTTCCAGCCGCGTCGATGATCTGCTGATCGATACCGATGCGAAAGGCACGCGCCAGGTCCGCGGGGTCCGGCTCGGCAACGGCGAAACCGTGCACGCCGATCACGTGGTGCTGGCGGTCGGCCACAGCGCCCGCGACACGTTTGCGATGCTGGCCGCGCGCGGGGTCTATCTTGAAGCCAAGCCATTCTCGATCGGCTTTCGCATCGAACATCCGCAGTCGCTGATCGACGAGGCCCGGTTCGGGCCACAGGCTGGGCACCCGTTGCTCGGCGCCGCCGATTACAAACTGGTGCATCACTGCCGCGGCCAACACGCCGGCCATGGCCGCTCGGTGTACAGCTTCTGCATGTGCCCGGGCGGAACCGTGGTCGCCGCGACCTCGGAGCCCGAGCGCGTGGTCAGCAACGGCATGAGCCAGTATTCGCGCAACGAGCGCAATGCCAACGCCGCGATCGTGGTCGGCATCACCCCGGACGACTACGCGCCGTACGGCGAAGGCCCGCTGGCCGGCATCGCCCTGCAACGGCACTGGGAATCGCGCGCATTCATCGATGGCGGCAGCAACTACAGCGCGCCCGGGCAGCGCGTCGGCGATTTTCTCAACGCTCGCGCCAGCGACGCTTTCGGCACCGTGACGCCGTCGTACACGCCGGGGGTACGGCCGACCGATTTGAGCGCATCGCTGCCCGACTACGCCATCGCCGCGATCCGCGAAGCGCTGCCGATGTTCGAGCGCCAGATCAAGGGATTCGCCATGGGCGATGCCCTGCTCACCGGCGTCGAAACCCGCACCTCATCGCCGCTGCGCATCACCCGCGGCGATGACGGCCAGAGCCTCAATACGCAAGGCCTGTACCCGGCCGGCGAGGGCGCCGGTTATGCCGGCGGCATCCTGTCGGCGGCGGTCGATGGCATCGGCATTGCCGAAGCCGTCGCACTGCGCATGCTGGCCGACGCGCGATAGCGCCAGCCACCGCTCATTCCGCTTCAGCACGCCTCGGCGGCGACGGCGCTACATAACCCACCACGACCAGCAGCAGGCCGACCGCCAGGAACGACACGATGCCCGGGACGTTGCCCATGTGATGGCGATCGACCGCCACCAGCTTGAGCAATACCACAGCCATCAGGATTGCACCCGCCAGCCACGTCGGTCGGCGCTGCATCCGCGAGCCCAGCACCCAGGCGGTGACGCCAAACAGGCTCCAGACCACGGTCAGGCTGGTTTGCGCAAAGCCCGACCCGAGTATCGCCGGCGACCACGGCTCGCCATGGCCATGATGCACCGCGCGCAAGGTCGCCATGCTCAGTAACGCAAACGCCATGCCCAACCACAACAACCTCTGCTGCGCCAATTCCGGCAGGCGCTCGCGGGTGTACGCCCACAACAACCATCCAATGGCGAGCACGGCCAGTTCCAATGGATTGAGCAGCGGCAGATACGGCCACGGCGCCACCGCGCCGGACTGGAACAAGCCGAACACCCAAACCAGCCCCAGCGCCATCAGCGCCGGTGTGAACCACAGCGCCTGATAGCTGCTCTCGAAGGCCGCAGCGCGCGGCCAGGCCAGCCACTGCGGCCACCGCCACAGACCGAACGTCGCCAACGCCAATGGCGCGCTGATCAGCATGAAACGCAAGCCGGGTGGGCCGAACAGCGTCGCGTCGATATGCAATGTGACGGCAGCGACCAGCGTCCACAACCACACCCCGTGCGCCAGCGACACACTGCTCCCGCTGTGTTCGCGCGACGACCACAACGCCGCCAGCATCGCGGCAGTGAACACACCCCAACCCGGCAATGTCGATGCGCTCAGCGGCGCCGGGAACGCCGCGTTCGCCCACACCAGCAACGCCACGCCAAAACCGGCGGCGAGCGCGAGAGCCCAGGTCGGACGAGGCCAGTTCAGCCACACTCGCAGCCCCGACGCCAGAATCACGCTGGCGGCCAGATACATCGCCGCAAACGTCCATCCGCCGATCGCGCTGTCCGCGTTATCCAGTTGGCTCAAGCCGGCTGCGCTCCACCAGAACAAGCCCCACGCCATCAGCACTGCCGGCAATGGCGGCTGCGGCCGGAAGCGATCATGGACCAGCGCCAGGGCGACACCGGAAAAACCGAGGATGGCCGCACCCAGCCAGGTGGCATTGAACAGCAGCGGATCATTGCCGCGGAAGTGATCGAGCTCGCTCAACCCATACGATCCCGCGGCCAGTATCTGCAACGCCAACCCGGCCAGCCAGGACAGGCGTTTGCCTTGGCGCAGACCCAGCCATGTCGCCGCTGCGCCTTCCAGCGCCCACAGGCTTGCGGTGGTGCCGGCACTGAACGCGAGCGGCACCGCCAGCGTGACGAACCCCGCACCGAGCGCGGTGTAGGCATCGGCCAGCAAGGGCTCCAGCCGACGCACGCGCAGCCAGTACACCAGACCGGCGTAAATCGCGGCGACCGCCAGCGCACTCCACGCCAACGCAATCGGCTGACCGCTCAACAATTCGGCCTGCAACGAAAACGCCACCAGGGGCGTACCGAACACCAGGCTGCCATCGAGCCAGGGCCGGCGGTGCTCACGCTGGCGCACAACATAGAGCAGGCCGATCGCCACATAGAACAGAAAAAACAACACCAGAAACGGTTCGACCGTCGCGAACAACGCGGGACGGTAGCTGCTCGCACCCCAGGCGCTGCCGACGCTGAAGGTGAAGAAAAATCCGATCAAGTTGAGCAAGCGCCAATGCTGACGCCACGAAATGGCAAACACCGCCGCGTTGAGCACCGCGTAATAACCGAACAGCGCGACATGATTGCCGCTGCCGGTGGCGATCAATACCGGCGCCAGATAGCCGCCGAGAAAGCCGAGCACCGCCAACACCATCGCCCGTTGCAGCAGCGCCAACACCGCCGCGCCGGCGACCAGCAGCACCACCAGCGCAAAGCTTTGACTCGCCGGCAGCAGCGCGTAGAGCCGGAACGCCGCGAACACCGTCAGCAGCAGCACGCCAATGGCGCCACCCTGCACGCTCAGACCGAACGTCGGCCGGCGCAACCGCTCGCGCCAACCCCAGCCCAGCGCAAGCAGTGCCAGCGCCGCAATCAATGCCAGGCGCGCCGCGATCGGCATATTGAGATAGCCCTCGGCAGCGGCAAAACGCAGTGCCGCCGCAACACCGGCGAACAACACCAGCACACCCATCTTGACCGGCACATTGCCCTCGGTAAGCCAACGCTTGAGCAGCGACGCAAGACGCTCGAGGTCGTTCGGTCCGGAAGGCGATGGGGGTGCATCTGCCGGCTTGGGACCGGCCGGCGGCGACCAGTGTTCGATCGGTGCCGCCAACACCGGCTTTGCCGCCGCGGTCGGCCGCGCAACGTCGGGCACCGGTGCAGCAGCCGGTGGATGACCGATTTCTTCGACCGCGCCGCGCGCAACCGGGTCGGCTGGAGGCCTCGCCAACGCCGCAACGCGCTGCCGCAGGTCGCGCAACTCGTGCTCCAGGGCGGCAAAGCGCCGACCCAGATCACTTTGCGCATAAATCAGCACCGCCACCGCGGCAGCAACCGCCGCACCCAGCATGTAGCGATCGCTGGCCAGCCACAGGCCGAGCAATGCCCCGAAAAGTCCCCAGATCAGATTCATGCGGCTTCGCTTCCCCGCGGCGATTGGCCGAGTCTGCCAGAACCCTTGCCACAGCGACAGCGGGGCCGGCTACAATGCGCTGCGCAGTTTGATTCCCTATCGCCAACCCAACCAACGAGGGCGCCATGAGCAAGGGTTTGAACCAGAAGAAGAACACCAAGAAGCCGCCGACCAAGACGCTCAAGGAAAAGCGCGAAGCCAAGCAGGAAAAAAAGAAGTAAGCCGAATCCGACGGGCGCTTACTTTAGCGTCGTAGGTCGGCTCAAGCGCCGCAGGCGTGGAGCCGACACGGTCGGAGACTGCGCGATGCGCTGCGTTCGTAACGTGAACGAACGGTCGAACGCGGGCGCCACTCAACGCAACTGACTGTCCTTGCTACCGCGCCGGTTATAGCCGGCGTTGCCGGCCTGTGCGCCGTCGCGCAGTTCCTGGCAGTTCACGCACAGGCGCACGCCGGGCACCGCCTTGCGTCGCGCCTCAGGAATCGCGGCATCGCACTCCTCGCACCGCAGCAGACCGGGGCCGTGCGGCAAGCGACTGCGAACCCGCTTGATCGCATCGTTGATGGTCGCGTCGATTTGTTCCTGCACCGCGTCGTCGTTTGCCCAGCCGGTGGCCATGGCGTGCTCCTGAATTACCGCTATCGTGGTTGCGTACCAGCATAACGCGGCCGTGCTGAACGTATCGAATCGCGGCGACGGTTTGCGATGCGGTTGGCCGCGCGAGCACATCGACAGCGCGGTGTCCGCGTCAATCCTCGTTACAATGGCGCTCATCATCCGCGACCACCGCCATGCCCGAGCCGATTCGTCTCACCAAACGCGTCATGGAACTGGCCAATTGCTCACGACGCGACGCCGAGCAATACATCATGGGCGGCTGGGTGCTGGTCGATGGCAAGGTAGTGGACGCACCGCAATTCATCGTGGTGACGCAGCGCATCGCGTTATCGCCCGACGCCCGACTCGCGGCTCCGGAACCGGCGACCCTGCTGCTGCACAAACCTGCCGGCCTTGAATCCGACATCCCGTCGATCGAAGCGTTGCTCGGCAGCGAAAAACGCTGGTCGGGCGACGACACCGGCATCACGCTCCTGCGCCGGCACTTCACCAAGCTCACGGTGGTGATGCCGCTCGAAGCCGAAGCCAGCGGCCTTGTGGTGGTGACGCAGGACAGCGCGCTGCTGCGGCGGATGCGCGAAGACAGCAACCGCATCGAGCAGGAGTTCGTGGTTGAAGTGGCCGGCGAGATCGCCGCAAACGGATTGCAGCGGCTCAATCACGGGCTGCGTTTCAATGGCCGCAACCTGCCGCCGTGCAAGGTGAGCTGGCAGAACGAATTCCGCCTGCGCTTTGCGCTCAGCCCGGTGCAACCCGGGCAGATCGCGTCGATGTGCGCCGACGTCGGCCTGCAGGTGGTGGCGTTCAAGCGCATCCGCATCGGCCGCGTGCCGCTGACGAAAATGCCGGTCGGCGAATGGCGTTACCTGCCATCGGATCAACGGCTTTGACAGCGCGGTGCCGGCTACCAGATCAAATCGTCGGGCACCTTGAAACGATCGTAAAACGCATCGCCATCGGTATTCCCGGTCGCTTCATTGCGGGCATGATCGAGCACGATCATCGCCGCGTCGCGCTCGTACACCTTTTCCGCCGCTGCGCGCGGAATCAGCGCATACCCCTCGCCATGACGCGCAATGACCAGTGCGCCGCTCGCCAGTTGCGCGCGCAAGGCCGGGTTGACCAGCACGCTGCGGATCTTGCCCGCATCGGTAAACCGGTAATCGATCTCACCCTCGCCCGATATCCTGTGGCTGTCGACGATCTGGCGAATCTGCGCGCTGCGTTCATGGCTGCGTGCCTGCGCATTGCGCTCCGCCGCCAGCGCACGATCACGCTCGGCACGCTCGGCTTTAAGGCGCTCCACGTCCACCTTTTCCGCGTCCGCTGTCGCCGGCGCTTTGCTGTGCCGTTGTTTGGTTTGCTCGCGTACCACCTGGGCGACTTTGGATTTCTTGACCAGGCCCGCCTTGAGCAACTGGTCTTGCAAGAGATTGCGCATGGGAACCACAGCGAAAGTCGAAAGATGGGGAACCAGAATACACCGACCTTCCGCGTGCGCGAATGCACCACTGCGATGACATCCCGGACGTAGGTCGGCTCAAGCGCAGCGGAGCCGACGTTGCGCACACACGCGACATCGATGTCGGCTCCGCTGCGCTTGAGCCGACCTACAAAAGCAAAGCAAGTGCCATTGGGATCAGAACACTCTGCCCTCGATGTCCGGCACGTCGAGCTTCAACAAACTCTCGAACCGGCGCGGGCGCCCTTCGAGCGGATCGACGAATGCCAGCGATTTCGCCAATAGCTGCAACGGCCGCTCGCCATCGTCTGGCCGCGCATCGCACAGCACCGGGTAACAGCGATCATTCACGATCGGCGCACCCAGCGCAGCCATGTGCACCCGCAACTGATGCTTGCGCCCGGTCAGCGGCGCCAACGCATAACGCCACAGGCGCTCGCTGCGCTCGATCACCGCGACCCGGGTTTCGCTGTTGGGCTCGCCCTCGCCTTCCATCATCCGGAAGAACGGCTCGCCGCGCAGTAGCCGGCTGCGCCGCGTCAGCGGGAACTCCATCGCCGGCAGCGGCCGCGCCAGGGCCTCGTACTCCTTGCCGATTCCGCGCTCGCGAAACAGTGCGTGATAAGCCGCGCGACTGCGCCGGTTGGCGGAAAACAGCACCAGCCCGGCGGTCGCGCGATCGATGCGATGCAGCGGCACCAGATCGGGATTGCCGAGGCGGTGAATCAACCGTGCCAGCAAGGTCTCGGCGACGAATCCGCCGGCCGGCGTCACCGGCAGCCCATGCGGCTTGTCGGCCACCACCAGATGGTCATCGGCGTACAACACCGACTCGGTTGCTGCGATCTGCGGCTCATCGACCACTTCGCGAAAATACGTGATCTGCGCGCCGACGCGATACGGCGCATCCACCGCAATCGGTGTTCCGTTCGCATCCAGCACCCGGCCGCGCGCGAACCGGTCCAGCCAGCGCGCACGGCCGATCGCCGGGAACCTCGCGCACAGGCAATCCAGCACGCTCGTCCACGGCCCCGGCGGCAACTGCAGGCGACTGGCGGCATGCGACTCGTGTACTGCTTCGCTCACACGGCATCCGAATCGATGCTGCACTTTCGCGGCAGACCATCGTCGGCCAGCGCAACCCAGTCCACATGCGTGTCCCAGAACACATGCGCCTGCGGTGCGCGATCCGCGGCGCTGGTGAGATTGGCGACGGCCAGATGCAGTTCATCGGGCCAACGCGTGGAGCGAAATGCCAGCGAGCTGCCGCAGCGCGAACAAAAGGCGCGCTCCGCTCCCGGCGAGGATGCGTACCAGCGCAGCAGGCGCTCGCTATCGTGCATGGTGCAGCGGTCAGCGCGCATGCCGATCCAGGTGACGAACGCCGCACCGTGTGCGCGTTGGCACTGGCTACAGTGGCAGTGAGCCAGCCACAAGCTGGGCAAGGCGCCGGTGATCCGCACCCCGCCGCACAAACAGGTCGATTGCAATTGGCCCATCGCTTGCTCCCATGCACCAGTGCAGCGCTTTGTGTTTGCCGGCACTTTCAGCGCTGCCAGGATTCCTGCACAACCGTCACGCGGCCGCGCACGCAACGCTCACTCATCGCCGTCCTGTTCGCGCCGCTCCGCCGCCAACGCATGCGCACCGGCCATCGCATTGAGCTGCAACAGCCGCGCCGATACTTCGTTTGCATCCAACGCGCCCTGCTTGCCCAACCATTCGATGCGGCGGCGTTGCTGTTCGGGGTGCTCGTCGGCGGCCAGGTAATCGAAACGCTGGCGCAGTTGTGCCGCGCGGCGCGATTCCAGCTCGCGGATCACTTCGGCGCCGGTGGCATCGTCGATGATCACCACGTTGCAGCGCTCGGCGGGGATGATCTGATAGCGAATCACCTTGAAGTAGTAAACGCCATAACTGATCATGCCGAGCCACAGCCAGATCGGCAGACGCAGCTTGTGCTCGCCGGTATAGACGATCACCGCCGAAACCACGCCGATCAACATCCACAGCATTCCGACATTGCGCCACCACGCGTTGCGCTCGACCAGCGTCTCGCGATCCGACGACAATTCGGCATACTCCAGCCGATAGGTGCGCGAACTGCCCTCGGTGTCGAGCCGATAGGCAAAATCGCTGTCGCCGAGTTCGAAGCGGGTGCGGGTCGAAAAACGCTTCTGCGTGATCACACGGGGCTCAGCTCCTTCCAGCACCGCCGCCGGCAGCCGGCCCGGGTTGTCGTTTCTGGCCATTGCACTCAGTTCCATCGAACCACAGGGTTGAATGCGGAAGTGTCACCGACCGCAGCCCTGAACGCAACGCATACGTGCGGCGAACAGCCATGCGGCGCGGCATCGGATTCGACCGCAGCCCGTTCACGCGCTACGATCCGCATTGTTTCGCCTGCGTTGCGTGCCCGCCTGCAAAGGAGGCCCCATGGCATTGGCTGGTTCACTGAGAGCGCCGATCGAACGCCTGTTGCGCCACGCCGATGTCGGCATCGACGGCGGCCGGCCTTGGGACATGCAGGTGCACGAACCGCGCCTGTACGCCCGCCTGATCGCGCAGGGCTCGCTTGGCCTCGGCGAGAGCTACGTGGATGGCTGGTGGGACACGCAGGATCTGGACGGCCTGCTGTACCGGCTGTTGCAAGCGCGGTTGGAACGTCGCCAACCGGGCCTCGCCGCGTTATGGGCGTGGCTGCGCGCACTGTTGGTCAACGAGCAGAGCCGCCGCCGCAGTTTCGCGGTCGGGCAGCGCCATTACGACATCGGCAACGACCTGTACCGGGCGATGCTGGGCGAACGCATGGTGTATAGCTGCGGCTACTGGGCCAGCGCCGACACCCTCGATGCCGCGCAGGAAGCCAAGCTCGACCTGGTCTGCCGCAAGCTGATGCTGCAACCGGGCCAGCGCCTGCTCGATATCGGTTGCGGCTGGGGCGAGTTGCTGAAATTCGCCGCCGAGCGCTACGGCGTGAGCGGCGTTGGTGTAACCGTTTCGCGTGAGCAGGCCGAGTTCGCGCAGCGTCTGTGCGCCGGGCTGCCGGTGGAAATCCGGCTGTGCGATTACCGCGAGATGGACGGCCAGTTCGACCGCGTGGCATCGATCGGCATGTTCGAACACGTCGGCGTGCGCAACTACACCCGGTTCTTCGCGCAAGTGCGCAGCCACCTGCACGAACGCGGATTGGCATTGCTGCATACCATTGGCAGCAACGTCTCGCGCACCCACACCGACCCGTGGATCGGCAAATACATCTTTCCCAACTCGATGCTGCCTTCGGCTGCGCAAATCACCCGCGCGCTGGAGCGCCGGCTGCTGATCGAGGACTGGCACAACTTCGGCACCGATTACGACCGCACATTGCAGGCCTGGCGACACAACATCGAAGCCGCCTGGGACCGGCTGTCGAACGTTCCCGACCAGCGCTTCCGGCGCATGTGGCGCTACTACCTGGCCGCATCGATGGGCCTGTTCCGCAGCCGCCGCGGCCACGTCTGGCAACTGGTGCTCTCGCCCACCGGCGTGCCTGGGGGTTACCGCGCGCCGCGTTGATGCGGTGCTACCGCGCGCAGCTCAGCGCTTCAGGAACGCACCGCTCAAGGTCAATCCGGAAACGTCAGACCTCCAAAAAACGGATTGCGGACCGTGAGCCCGCCGAACCGCCGATCATGGCTCAAGTCCTCGCTGTAAAGCGGGTCGCAGTGGCTGCGCATCGCCGCTTCCGCAATCAGCGCATCGAATCAGGAAAGCTGCTCGCGTTGCGCGAACTCGTGCGCATCGAGGACCAGATGCGTATCGGTGGCGACCACATCGAAGGCGGCCAGCACTTCGAGTGCAAGCCGTATGTCATTCGCCGGCAGCGGCGGCTTGAGTTTTCGGGTCAACACCGAACGCAACTCGATCAGCACCTGGGTGCTCACCACAATCGCGTGCTCACGGGCCACGCCGCGCAGCCACTCGCGAGTTAAATTACCCCCGGCAAAGCCGGGGGCTTATCGGGTGAGTGCCGCAAGGGCGCGATAAGAACATGAGCCGCCTGAAGGCGACTGGCTTGATCCCTTCTCCCACCGGGGTGAGATGTTGCGCTTGCAAGCCATCGGCTTGCGCAACATGCGACTTCGGCGTACCCTCACCCCAACCCCTCTCCCGGCGGGAGAGGGGCTTGAAGCCGACCGCCGCAAAGGTCAAACCCTGTGAGTCCCCCGGCAGAGCCGGGGGTTTTCCTATCGGAAATGAACGCCGACTTCTCCGGTTCGCGCCGGTCGAGACGGTACACCCACAGATGGGTGTCGACGAAAACGCGCACGCGTCAACCGGTCTTGCGCTCGTGCAATGAGTCGCGCGTCCACGCCGCGCCGCTGGCCGACTCGCTGCGCTCGGCAAGTGCATCCAGCGTATCCAGAGCCTCCAGCCGTCGGCTTTTGGCATCGACATACCGCATCAGATACTCGCGTACCAGAGCGTTGACCGAGGTGTGCTCGCGCAACGCCGCTTCGCGGGCTTTCTGAAGCAAGCCATCATCCAGACTGAGTGTGAGATTGGCCATGAAACACCCTCCGCGCAACACGGGATCAGTGTAGCGCGGGGCCTTTCTCTGACGGGACCGACTCCCTCACCCGTCGCGGCATTGGGCTGTGGCTCCGCACAGTGGCGCCGTGTCGTTGTCGGCTCCAGCGCCGCTACGTTGACCTGCACGTCTGCGCGCGGTTCAGCGTTTCAGGAACGCTCCGCTCAAGGTCAATCCGGCATCGAACACCCGGTAATCGCAAGTGAGCTCTTCACCCTCGGCGATATCGCGCGCCGTGTAATTGCAGCCATCCACCTCGATCAGGTTGGGCGTGTCGGAGTGGTTCATGTAGCGCGCATTGTCGAGGTTGACCACGATGCGTAGCCCGTTGTGCGCACGTGCTCTATGTCTGTGCCCCCGAAAGCACCCCTCCCGTTGGCCGGAATGTTGACGATTGACCCAAACAACGCGAAGCTGTGCAGCACCTGACAGTCTCGCGCCTCGAAGCGACCCCATCAACAGGAGGATGAATTTAATGTCGTTAGAACAACTATCTTATGTTGCCAGCATCCTCGGATTCCCAGCCATCGTGTTGGCGATATGTGTAGAAATACTCAGATCAGCACAAGAACGTAGCCGAGAAACACAACTTGAGCTCAGCCGTCGCTACGGTGAATTTCTCCGACTAGCGATGGACCTGCCAGAATGCCGCCTTGCGGACACATTGACCCCAAATGAAGTGGAAACCAGCGATCTTACTGAAGAAATTGCTTATAGGCAACGCATTGCTTTTCAGACGCTAGTTTCTCTGTTTGAAGATGCTCATTTTTTGTTAAGTGGTAAACTAAGCCCCATGCGGTCTAGATTATGGCATGGATGGGAGGAATATATTAAATATTGGATGAGTCGTCCTGATTTTCGTCACTCGTGGAATGAGTATTTTGCTACTCAATACAGTGCAACTTTTATGAAATACATGAACGAAAGATGGCCAACGGAACCATAATAACAATTCACTATTATGGAATGATAAAACACGCCACCACATGGGACAATCACTACAGTCGCGATAAATCGAGAGATGACGCCGGTCAAAAAAAGCAGCATTCGCCCAGGAGCCTAAGGAACCTCTGAATAAGCCACATCTGGCGTCATTGCGAGCGTAGCGAAGCAATCCAGCGTCTTGATTCTCCGAGTATTTCTGGATTGCCACGTCGGACCCCACCCGCAATCAAAACCCCGCTGGTGGCCGCGGCGCGATCAGCAGCAGCGTGCGCGCTTTCGCGCAGCAGGACATCCCGCTCAAGCTGGTCGGCTCGTTTCTGCACGCCAACAAGCTGCCCGGTGGTTTCGATTGCCCCGGCTGCGCGTTTCCCGACAAGGCCGGCAAGCCGTTGCTGGACAGTTGCGAACAGGGCCAGAAGGCGATCGCCTGGGAAATGACACGCAAGGCGGTGGGCGCGGAGTTTTTCGATGGCAAAACCCCGGCGCAATTGCAGGCGCTGGGCGATTTCGATCTGGAATTTCAGGGCCGGTTGACCACGCCGGTGTTGTACGAAAACACCAGCGGCACGTTCCGCGCCATCGATTGGGATGAAGCCTATGCCATCGCCGCGCGCGAGCTGTCGGCGTTGGCACCGGAGTCGGTGGCCTTCTACGCCTCCGGCCGCAGCAGCAACGAGGCGGCGTTCCTGTGGCAACTGGCCGCGCGCGCCTACGGCAGCCCCAACCTGCCCGACTCCTCCAACTTCTGCCACGAACCCTCGGGCTACGCGCTCAAGCACAGTATCGGCACCGGCAAGGGCACCTGCTCGCTCGACGATTTCGAGCGCGCCGATCTGTTCCTCGTCATCGGCCAGAACCCGGCCAGCAATCATCCGCGCATGATGGCGGCGCTGCATGAGGCCAAGCAGCGCGGCGCCACGGTGCTTGCGATCAACCCGCTGCGCGAGCGCGGCTTCACCCACTTCTCCGACCCGAAAAACGTGGGCGAGCTGTTGCGCAATCAGGGCAGCGCGGTTGCCGATGCAATTTATCAAGTGCAGATCGGCGGCGACCTGGCCGCACTCAAAGGCGTGATGAAAGCGCTGCTGGAAAGCGAACGCGCGGCACCAGGCACGGTGTTCGATCATGCCTTCATCGGCACTCACACCGACGGCGTCGATGCGCTGATCGCCGACCTCGATGCCTGCGCATGGGACGAACTGATCGCGCGCTCGGGCCTGGGCGAAGCGCAACTGCGCGACATCGCCCGCCGCTATGCTGCCGCACCGGCAACGATGATCACCTGGTGCATGGGCCTCACCCATCATCCCGACGCAGTGGCGACGATCCAGCAGGTGGTGAACCTCGCCCTGCTGCGCGGCAATATCGGCCGCCCCGGTGCCGGTGTGGTGCCGGTGCGCGGCCATTCCAACGTGCAGGGCGACCGCACCATGGGCGCCACCTCCACCGTATCGAAAGCGTGGCTGGACAACCTCGAAGCCGCCTTCCCCGGCCTGCGCGTGTGCCGCGACAGCGGCCGCGATGCCGCCGGCGTGCTCGATGGCCTGCTCGACGGCAAGGTGAAGTCGCTGCTGTCGCTGGGCGGCAATTTCGGTGTCGCCGCACCGGACTCCCCGCGCGTACTGGCCGCGCTCGAGCGCTGCCGGTTCACCCTGCACATCGCCACCAAGCTCAACCGCAGCCATTGCCATCCGGGCCATGTCGGCTTGCTGCTGCCAACGCTCGGGCGCACCGACAAGGATCTGCGCCGAGGCGCGGAGCAATGCATTTCCACCGAGGACTCAATGAGCAACGTGCGCGCCTCGCGCGGCGTGCAGGCGCCGATCACCGAATCGCAACGCAGCGAACCGGCGATCGTCGCGCAACTCGCGCATGCCCTTGGTTGCGCACCGGACGTACCGTGGCTGGCGCTGGCCGACGACTACGCCGCCCTGCGCGAGCGCATCGAACGCTGCCAGCGCGGCGTCACGCAAGGCTTCGAGGATTACAACCGCAAGCTCGCCAGCGACGGCCGCTTCACCCTGCCCAACGCCGCCGCGCAGCGCCACTGGAACACCGTCAGCGGCAAGGCGCGCTTCATCGCGCATCCGTTGCGCGACGACAGCCCGGTCGCCCTGGCCCGCAAGCGACACGGCGATGCCGTGCTCACCCTGATGACGATCCGCGCCCACGACCAGTTCAACACCACCGTGTACAGCGCCGATGATCGCTACCGCGATGTGCAAGGCGACCGCCGCGTGCTGTTCATGCACGCGAACGACCTCGCCGCCCGCGGCCTGCGCGACGGCGATCGCGTCGATATCGAAACCCTCGTTGATGACGGCCACACCCGCCGCGTCGAAGGCTTCACCGCCCGCGCCCACGACATCGCCCGCGGCTGCGTCGCCGCCTACTTCCCCGAGGCCAGCGGCCTGATCGCCGCCAGCACGTTTTCAGCGCATACCCGCACGCCGTTGTACAAGGAGATGCCGGTGCGGGTGAGCGCGAGCATCACGTGATGTTGTAGCCCGGGTTGAAGGCCACCAGGCCGGCTTTCGCTTCGCTCGGTCAGTCGCTGCGCGACAGCGCAAGCTGCGCTTGCTATGCCTCCGCTTCGCTCGGTCGCCCACAGGGTGGGCTCCTACAGTGTGCCTTGAAGCACCCCTGTAGGAGCCCACCCTGTGGGCGACATGCCAGCCGTGTCTGGAACAACAGCAAAAAGCCATGCAGGAGCAATTGCCGAGCAGATCAGCGTCAAGCCCGACAGGTTAGTTGTCCTTGTCCTCGTTCGAATTGCCGCGGCGTTCTTCCGGCTGCGTCTCGCTCCGGCACTTGCTCGCGTCAGTGCGATTCCGTGCGGCCTGGCGCTCACAATCGGCTTGACGCTCCAGTCGCTGTTGCTCTGCCGTCAAAGCTTGGGCTGGGTGCTGTTGCTGACGCTGCGGTTGCTGCTGCGCATCGCGCTGGCGCTGTTCCCGCGGCTGCGTCTCGGCCGCTTGCCTGCGTTCGTCGCGCGGCTTCTCGACATCCTGCGGTCGCGGCTCGGTGTCGCGCTGCCGCGTTTGCTCGCGGTTATCCCCAGTGCGATTACCTGCGCCGGATCTGGACGTTGCTGCTGGTTCCACTGAACGATCCAGCGGTCGCATTTGGCCAGGCTTGGCGGAACCTGAGCCGCGCTGCTCTCCGTCGCGACGCGAGCCGGCCTTCCGTGCATCCACCGCTTTGGGTTGATCGCCGATCACGCGCACGTTTCTCGCTTTGCCATCGCTGCGATTGCGCGCGGCATTGTCGGCGACCGGCTCCTCCGCACGACCGGGCTGTTGTTGCAACTGGCGCGCGCGAGCGGCAAACGGGCGCTCGGCAGGCGGCGGCGCGTTGCGCGCGAACACCTCACGGTCAAACACGTCGCGCGCCGGACGCGCTGCGCTAGCCTTACCGCGCCCCTGCACGCTGCGCTCGCTGGGCGCAATCGGAGCAAGGCGGGTGATCTGGCCGGTGGTTGCCGCCTTGCGATCCAGGCGAATTGTTGCCGGTCGCACCGGCTGCGCATTCGCGAGCACCTTGCCGGGCACCGCGGTGACGGCGCCGGCCACCCCGCGATTGGCGTAGCGCGCGTGATCGACATTGATGTTGCCACTGGAATAGTTGTTGTAGACGTTGGTAATGGTGGTGTTGTTGATCACCGTGTTGGTCACGTTGACCCGTTGGAAGTAGTCGCGACTGGCGCGATAGGACGGCACGTAGACTTCGCGCGGACCGATCGGAAACCAGCCGACCGGGGAATCGCCGCCAAGCGAGAGCGACACACTCCAGCCGCTGCCGCCGATGAAGAAGACCAGCGCCGGTGCGTAGACGCGGCGCACGTTACGCGGCCCCGGCACCCATCCCCAACGATTGGAAACGTGCACCCAACGCCCATAGTGCGATGGCGCGAAGCCCCAGGGCGCATCGTCCACCCAGGTCCAGCCCCAAGGCTCCTGCCACACCCAGTGGCCGTCCCGATACGGCGCCCAATCCGCACGGACCTGGCGCGGGAACCAGACGTAACCATAGGAACGTGTCGAGCGCCAGTTGCCGTACGCGTCCAGTTCGGCGTAACCCGCCATGTCGTCATCGACATAGCGCAGCGACACCGCGCGTTGCAGACGCCGGTCGCGATCGCGGCTGTAGCGGTCGAAATCGTCCTCGCGCGGCAGGCCGTACTGCTCGTAATCGCGCAAATCGCTGTCGTAGAAACGCACCGCGTCGCCCGCTCGCAGCGGGAACCGGGAGTTGTCGCCATAGGCATCGCCATCGCCTTCCCACACCACGACCGTAGTGATCCCGCTACGCGGATCGACATCGATGCGATAGCGCCCGGCGCGCTCTACCGTGAACGCCAGCATCGGCGTGGCCACTTCGAAGACCTGCCCGGAATATACGCGCCGCACACTCAGGTTTAGCGTGCCTTGGGTCATCCGTATCTGCGCGATTCGGTCATCGATATCCAGCAATTCAACGCTGGTGTCCGGCCCGAGCCGGACGGCAGCGCTGCCTACCTGCAACTCGGTGCGGGCGTTGCGACCGGTCCACAGCCGGTCGCCGCGGATCAGCGGGCGATTGCGCACCACATCGAACCAATCGTCCTCGCCGGCCGGCGAGTAACCCACATCACCACGGATATCGCTGAGGTACGCCACCCGGCCCGGGGGATCGGCATACGCTGCGGTGGCCGCCGGGGCGATAAACAATGAGAGCGCAAGTACACCAAGGAGCGGGAGGAAACGCAGCGGACTGAACATGATGCATCCCTTTGGCCGCAGTGTCGGCCCATGCTGTGACGTTGTTCAGCGCCATTGCTCGTGAATCACGGGTCACACCAACGAGCAAAGCGTCCACCACGAAATGCTACGCCTGTCGTCGCCCCCAATCTGTACGCCAACGAACCGAAAAACTGCCGAGCGCGCGCAGGCTCGCCTGGCGTTCCGCCGGCAGCGCGCGGAACCACGTCAACAGATCGGCGACAGTGGGCGCAGCGGACACCCGGCACGCGGGCCGGCATTGCGATCAACGCAGTCTGGTCGCTTTCACACTCGCCGCGCCTGCGGGGAAAGCAGGGGGTTGCTGCCCGCTGCGCCAACGCAATCCCGGGCTACAACGGCAGCGGCCCGCGTGATTTTGTAGCCCGGGTTGGCGCGAAGCGCGTAACCCGGGGCCTACGCATTCTTCAGCGCGCACAGCCGGCTTTGCCACCACGCGCCGGCCGACTCAGTACAATCGGTTCCCGCCAGGTATTTCTTTCGACACCTCAGAAGGGGCACCACATGCGGATGGTTCTGGCTATTGCAGCACTGCTGATTGCGACGTTTTCGACGCAGGCTTCCGTGACCACCAGCCCAACACCGGCATCGTCATCGACGGAGCAGGTGGATTTCACCCGAAAGGCGATCAGACGCGCGTACGACCACGTACAAGGCAATAACATCCCCGACGCCATCGTTGCTCTGAACGACGCAATCCAATCCGATGGATTCGAGTACCTTCCCGGGGATACGCGCTACGCGGTTCTCGTGTTGGCAGCACAAGCAAATACAGAAAATGGCGATCACACCGCGGCGCATGCCCTATGGGTTCGGGCAAGTGAACTCGCTCAAGCAAACCGTAATACATGGCACAGCCGCCTCGCCGCCGCGTTCCGAAACAGGGACTATCCGGACAGCGCCCATTGCGTAACCACGATCGCCCGGCGTTGGCCGAAGACGCTGAACAAGATTCGCGATCAGGCGATCTATCGGATCGAAACCGAACTTGGCAAGGACGCAACACAAGCTGATGCGCGACAAGCTTTGCTCGAATCACTGTTCAACGCGAACTGGACGGACATCGATGGCGTGGCAAACAGATTTTGGCGCGATCTGGCGCAGATATTGCTGGCGAAGGACGACGTTCAACAGGCGGATCCCGTTGCAGCACGTATTCGGTCGGCACGAATCGCGATTACGATGCGCATCGACAAAAGTTTTGACCGCATTACCCAAGGCAACCCGGATCGTTACGACATCAACCGCCTTGCCGCGGATGAGTTGGCCGCGGCACGAGTGGCGGTCGAGTCCACACCGGGCCAGCTCCGTCTGTGGGTTCGCCTGCAGCAGTTGTTGCTCGACACACTTCAACATGACCAGGCACTGGCCATCGCCGACGACATCATCGCCAAGACCAAAGATGGGGACGGCAAATCGATCTACGAGGACTTCGATGACTACTACATCTGGGTACTCAACCAAAGGGCCGAAGCGTTGGCGCGCCTCGGTCGCTGGGACGAAGTGGTAGAGCAACTCTCACGGGCTACCCGCAGGCCTGAGAACGGGGGAATGAACGTCAGCCAGATTCTGAATCTCGGGTGGTATTACGCGTTCCTGGAGCAGCCCGCGAAAGCGTTGGACACGGTGTCCGAGCTCGGCGAGATGAGCCCCTACGGACGCATGCAGCTTGAGATGGTCAGACTCATGGCAGCACTTCAGCAAAAAGACGAAGCTGCCGTTGCGACGCACCTGACGTATATGCGCGAACACCGCGCAGACGCGATCAACACTTGGCAGAATGCGCTGTTGTTCAGTGGCGATCTGGACGCCGCGGGTGACCTGTTGGTCGAACGTCTGATCAGCGAGCAATGGCGTGGCGATGCACTTGCCAGCATGCAAGGATATGCCGACGTGCCGAGAACGCCCATGGAAGCCGTGCGCCTTCAACGCTGGCGCGAGGTGCTTGCCCAGCCCAAGGTGATCCAGGCACTCTCGGAAGTCGGCCGCATTGAAAACTTTGATCTTGCGGGATGAACCCGCGCACACGGCCGACATACTCCCCGCAACAGCCGGTCGAATTACCACACCACGCGCAAACATCGCATGGTTTTGTAGCCCGGGTTAGCGCGAAGCGCGTAACCCGGGACCCGTGCATAAGCCGCAACGACCGTTAAATCGCGCCTCCATGCGCCAACACGAACTCGACCGCCGCGCACACGGCCGCCACCTGCGCGGCATTGCATTGCTCCGGCGTGGCGCGCGAGCTGTCGGGGTAGACCTCGGTGGTGGTGGTGTAACGCGCATTGGTGATGCCCGCGCACAAGCCGAGTTGCTTGAACGGATACAGGATGACGCCTGGCGCGACCACCGGTGAGCCGATGATTTCGCCGTTGCCGTCGGCCGGGGCGATGTGGGTGACCTTCGCCACCGCCGCAATCACCGCTTGCTGGAACGCGAGCTGCGGGTTTTCGGTATCGCCGACGCCATAGAAACCATCGGGAATCACGTCGGGCTCGAACGGCTTGCCATCGCGGGCGGCCAGCGCCGGGCGGAACTCGCTCTCATCGGTGTCGGTGGTTTCGTGCAAATCGATGTGCAACAAGAAGCGATCGCGCAGCGGCGCGACCAGGCGCATCAACGCCGCCGATTCTTCCGCCGGGCTGTTCTCGCGAAACGACCGGTTCGGATCGATGGCCTGCGCATTCCAGCGATGCTCGGCGAACTGCAAGGCACCATGCACGCCGCTGGTTTCATAGCCGTGCACCCCGCCAGTGACCAGCGCACAGGGCAGCGCATCGTTCCAGTTGTGGCTGCGCAGCGCCAACAACGGGTAGCTATCGGGCGGATAGTCCAGTTGTCCGTACGCGATCACATCAAATTGCGCGCGCAGCCTCTCGATCACGCTCAACACCTCGGCCGCGTAGCTGCGCTGGCGGGTCTGGCGCGCCAGCCAGGCGGCTCGTTCCGCTGCGCCCCAGGGCTGACCGGGTGTACCGATCGGGTAAGGAGATTGCGTGCTCATCGAAGGCTCGGTTTGCGGAGACCGGGAAACTCTAGCATCCCGCCGACATGCGGGAACATCCGATCACGCCGCTCGCAGCACACCGATGCCGTTGTGCGGATGGTTCGTCTACAGGCGATACACCCATTGCGGCCGTGGCGGCTCGGGTACCGGCCATTCCGGGCATAGCGCCTCGACGACATCCATCAAATCGAGCCAATCGGCGATGGGAGCGGCACTCGGTGGCAAGGTCTGCGGCAGGCTACCATCGGCGACCAGGATCACTGGCGCGTCGCTGTCGATTCTGAATACGTTGTCAATGCGAGTCGCCTGTTTCGGAGTGGCCGAAATTGCACGCGGGCCATGAACCGCTGAGGTTCATGGAGAACTGCCTGTTCCGTGCCGAAACTGCTGAGGCCATGTACAAGAGTGAGGGTAACCTCTTGAAGCCGTCGCGATCAGCACCTGTCGCCCACAGGGTGGGCTCCCACAAAAAGCGGTCGCGCTCACTGTAGGAGCCCACCCTGTGGGCGACAGGTGGCGCAACACCGCGACATGATGGGTCGCCGCAGCAGGTTTCGGGAGATCCCTTGAGGATCATGGAGACGAGCGAAGCAACGTGGCAATCCAGGAATGCTCGGGACAACAAGATACTGGATTGCTTCGCTGCGCCGCACAGGAATGTGCAAGTGCCGCGCGCGCATGAATGCGCAAGAGCGGCCGCTCGCAATGACGCCGCAAAGAACTTGTTCAGAGCATCCTTAGCGTAATGATCAGGGCTGATACGCACCCCACGCGATCTACCCCCGCCAATTCGCGTGGCTGTCCCAGAAGGCAACGCTGCGCTGGTAGGCCGCGCGATCCACCGCCACGCCGGAGCCGCCTTCCGCCACGCCGAGCGCATTGCGCATCATGGTGATTGGTGTCATCGGCATTTCCTCGGGCTCGGTGGTGTACATGCAGCCGACCACACCCCAGTCGGCCGCGATCGACGTGCCTTCCTTCGCCAACTGCTCGCGGCTGTAGAGGATCACGATCAGGTACTCCGCCACCGGCGGCTCCACGCCCTCGAACCAGCGCACCAGCACCGGCAACTCGTCGGCACTGCGCGCCTCGTAGCCGGAACACAGCAAGTGGCGGTTGTGCTCGGTGATCGGCACTGTGAGGCAGCGCGTCGAAGTCCAGTTGCGATGCACGTGCAGCTTGCAGAACGGCGCATAGCCATCCAGCACCCGCAGCGGCGGCATCGCGTTCAGATGCCGCTCGAACGCCTCGGGCGTGATGTCCTGGATCGTGTTGCGGCGCGGCTCGCGCGGAAACAGACGGGTTCGGGCGAAGTCGGTGAGGAAGATGGACATAGGTAGCAAGGCCAACGGCAGGCTGGACAGTGGTGACATTGTGCACCACCTCGCCAGATTGCCACTCCGGCACACGCGCAGCGCAGCCAAAACCCCACACAGCCACCTTTCGGCTTAAACCGTGCGCTCGTGTTGCTGAATTGGCTATTCTTGCCGCTACAAAAAGGGAAAGCCGATGGCACGTCGCAGACAAAGCGGATTGGATCTGATCGCAGCACTACCATGGCCGATGGGCGTTGCTGCGGGCCTGATCGGGTACTGGGTAATTCGATATGGCATAGGGATCTACCTGTCCAGCGTCGGTGGGCAAATGCTCCAAGGCCTGGCGCATGGCCTGAGTGCAGGCGCATTCGTGCCGATGGCTTGGCTGTGGCTTGGTGCCTGCTGGCTGGCGGCGTTCGTTTCATTCCGGCGCAGAATGACACGGCAGCGACTCTTGGCGACGCAGCGCAATCTGGATGATCTGCGCGCACTGAGCTGGCAACAGTTCGAACAGCTGGTCGGCGAAGCCTTCCGACGGCAGGGCTATGCTGTCGAAGAGACAGGCCAAGGCGGCGCGGATGGTGGCATCGATCTGATTCTCAGGCGCGGCGGACGCACCGAACTGGTTCAGTGCAAGCAATGGCGCAATCGTCAAGTCAGCGTAGCGGTGGTGCGCGAAATGTGGGGGCTGCTCGCACACCACAACGCTGCCGGTATCAAGATCGTCTGCATCGGCGCATTCACCAAGGACGCAACAACATTTGCAGCAGGCAAAGCGATCGAACTGATCCATGGCGAACGTCTGCTCGAACTCGTGACAGCAAGTCAGCGCAAGGCTTCCGAACAGCCCACCGCCTCAGCCGCTCCAGATCTCGCTCCTGCATCAATGCCCTCGTGCCCAAGCTGCGGCCAACCGATGGTGGCACGCAAGAACAAGAACACCGGACAGGCTTTCCTGGGTTGCGTAAGCTTTCCGCGTTGTCGCGGAACGAGGCCTTCGTAGGCAGCACACATAGCGCATTAGCCGAAAGCACCATGCGTCGCGTCACCATTGCTCTGTCAGGCTGCGTTTCCCCGTCCGGAATCGTTGCTCTATCCCCTATCGTCTCGGTCCTTATCGCGGACACGCCAGCCGCTGCGCATTGCTCGTCGACCCGCGTGTGTCCTGCACCTCTACTTGCTGGCGCACTTCAGGGTGGCTTCGCATCAGTTCGCATGCCCGGCGGACGGCGTTCTGGACCTGGGAAGCGGATGCATTACCCATGCCGAGCATCAAGCTGCGATCGGGCAGCCAAGCGGTTGACGTTACCCCGTCAATGGCCCTGGCCTCGGCACGAAGTCGTTCGAGTTGCACAATTGCGTCACCATCAAGGCGCGTGGGCGGTGTAACTATGGTGTTCTCAAACCTTTGCACGGGCTGTGGTTGTGGCACATTTGCCGCGAGCCAACTATTGGCGCAGTAGAAGTCATAACCGGCCAACGAGTCTTTGAGCCCGCGCACGTCAAATTGCGCCGACAAAATTGGACCGTCGGCAGTCACCGTGTCCAGGCGCACGCGCTTGGCACCGAGCACCTCGCGGACCAGCGGCAACGCGCCCTCAATGCGATACAAGCCTGACGCGCGAGTCAACGTCATCGTGCGCGGCGCACCACCGTCCAGCGTGATCATTGCCCGAAGCTCACCACGCACCGGTAACGGCGTAGTCGATGCCATCGTCGCCGAGAACCGCAGCATCACGTCGGATTCACGCCCCCGGCAGAGCAATATCAACTGCGGCACATAGCGGCGACCCTGTGCGTCCCAATGGCTGCCACTCATCGTGCCGTCGATCGACGCCATGAAGTTGCCCGACAGATTGGTCAGGTGCTGATTCGACGGCAACGCAAACGCCTTTGCGACGCCCTGCTTCATCACGCTATTCAGCGACTGATCGATCTTGTCTTCGTTCGTGCAAGCGATCAATACAACGGCCATCGTCATCGCGGCAATGGTTTTCAGCAATACGCTCATGGCATCGCCCTCCCTAAAAACAGTCATGGACATCATTTCCTGAAGTACAACGATCAACCTTTGAGACTGAGCGCGCTCCGACTACCGGTCTTTGCTAACCTGGTCATCATCTAACGAGGCAATGACATGGCCAAGGCAATCTTCACCTTTTCCGAAAGCTCTGCCTACGACGATCAACCGGAGCTACGCTATCACTTTCCGCGCACCTATCTCAGGCAGGTAAATCAGACGATTGACGACTGGGTGCTGTACTACGAACCTCGGCGCACGTCTGGCCCGTCGAGTTCATCCGGTCGACAAGCCTATTTTGCGACAGCCCGTGTCATCCGAGTGGTACCAGACTCAGATCGCGCCGACCACTACTACGCTTATGTGAGTGACTTCATGGAATTCGACCGTGCGGTTGCGTTCCGGAAATCCGATCGATACTACGAATCCGGTCTGGTCAAGACGGATGGTTCGACCAACAAGGGTTTGTTCGGCCGTTCGGTACGCCAGATTCCTGAAAAAGAATTTCAATCGATAATCGAAGCCGGCTTTGTGCGTGAAATGGAACCTTGGGAACGTACCGATCACCTGGCAGAACCCGTAGTGGAATATGTTGTCCATCCCACCATCGAGAGGCTGGTTTCAACCAAGTTCCGTGAGGAGGCGTTCCGCCGCCACGTACGACGAGCCTACGACAACCGCTGCGCCGTTACCGGGCTGCGACTTATCAATGGCGGCGGCCGTCCCGAAGTACAGGCGGCGCATATCCGTCCTGTTGAAGCAGACGGGCCCGACACGGTCCGCAATGGCTTGGCATTGACCAGTACAGTGCACTGGCTGTTTGATCGCGGCCTGATATCGATCGCCGATGATTACCGCATTTTGTTGTCACCACAAGGGTTGCCGGATGACCTGGCCAGCTTGATTAAACCCAATAACCAACTGCTGGTACCAGAATCGTCTAAATGGCGTCCGCATCCGACCTACTTGTCGTGGCACCGCGAAAATCGATGGAAGCGTTGACAGGGAGAGTTGCCGAATTCGCCAAGGCGGCATCTCTGGGGGTTGCCAGCTTTAGCTATCAGGGCTGCTATCTGGCGGGCATCTCCGATGCACTGGGGCATCTGCTGCTGGCCTTGACTGAAGCGGACGCGTTGGCGGTGAACGAACAAGATCGTCTCGCTGAGCCGGAACTCGACGGCCAGGTGCTCGAAGACATTCATCACATCGAAGCCGACCAGAGCATCCCGGTGACGCAGCGCATGCAACTGGCGAAGGCGCGTATCGGACAGGGGCTGTTTCGCAAACGCGTGATCCTGCTCGATCAGGCCTGCCGCGTGACGGGCGTCAGCGACAAGCGTGTGCTGATCGCAAGCCACATCAAGCCGTGGAAGTACGCCAGCAACGCCGAACGCATCAGCGGTTACAACGGCATCCTGCTCTCGCCGCATGTGGACGCCCTGTTCGATGATCGCCTGATCACCTTCGAGGACGATGGCACGATGCACGTGCACCCATCGCTGCCGCCGGATGTGCTCGACCGATGGTCGATCGATCCGTCGCGGCGCGTGAACGCGTTCCGGCCGGAGCAATCCGGCTTCCTGTTGCATCATCGCGAATTGTTCGCGAAGAAGATTGCGTAGGCCGCGACAATCATGACGTGCGAGCGTGTGGCAATCCCGGGTTACGGCCTGCGGCCGAACCCGGGCTACCAAAGCCATGGCGGCCGCGTGCCGGGGAACTCGCGAATCGAAGGCGGATTCGTAGTGCGCTTTGCGTCGGTTAGCGTTGCTCAGAAAGCAAATTCAAAGCCCACGCCAATGCGATCGACATCGAAACTCTTGAACTCGTAGCGATCCAGATTCACGCTCAGGCTGTAACGCCGGCTGAAGGTGTAGCCGACGCCGATGCCGTAGTAGAGCTCGGTGCTGGTGCCAGACAGTTCGCCATCGGCGCGGTGCAGTCCGCCGCGCGCCTGGCCGAAAAACCCGCTGTCGCCGAGCGTTGTGCGCGCGGCGAGGCCGAGCTCGAGACTGTCGAGATTACCCTCTGCTGGCAGAAAAACCTGCGCGGGGCAAAACCGCCCGGGAGGACAGACGAACGGAGCGAATACAAACTCGCCAAAGTCGTTGTAGCCGGTTTCCACCGCCAGCCAGGGCAGAACGCGCCAACCAAGGCCAAGGCCAAACCCGGTGTCGCTGTCATCGATCAGCGGGGCGATGGAGTCGTTGATGTTGGAACTGCCGACACTGCCACGCACGTAAAAGCCGGTGTCCTGGGCATGCGCGGCGCTGGCGAAAAGACCGAAACTCAAACCCGTCACGGTGGCAAGCAACAGATTGCGCATACATTCGATCCTTGAAGACGCGGGGGGTGGTGCGGCGGCGATTATGTACCACCTTAGGCTTCCCACGCTATCGCACCAGCAGCACAGGCATTCGCTCGGCGCGACGCGTTGGCGATGCGTCTACGTGCGTGTTCCATGAGCATGCGGTTGGTTTCGAGTGCAGCCGCGAGGTGCGTCAGGCAGCGATCTGCTCTAACGAGCAGTGCGACACGTCGGCGCGCTCGCTCGCGTGCTCCATGGTCAACGCGCAGATGTTGCCGTCGGCATCCAGGTCGAGCTGGGTGTTTTCATCGAGGTCGCGTGTCTCGACGATGCCGCCGGGGCGGAATTCGATGTATGAGCGTGTCCGTTTCGCGGAAGTACGTGATCTTCAGGGAACGAGCAGACCACTGCTTCCCAATTCGCTCGTGCTCAAGCGGCAGCGGCGTTGTTGTGGAGCATCCCCTGCTCCTTCAGCCGCCGGTGCAGCGACTCCGCGCTTAGATCGAAGCCATTCGGCCACGCCAGCGCACCCACCTCGATGAAGCATTGGGCGAAGAAGTTCGGGTCGCTTAGCGGTGCAGTCATCTCGGTGCCTGCCTCGACGAAGGGAGCAAAGTCGTAAACACCCCACGCCCCATCTGAGAACCGCAACAAGAGCTGCGTGCCTTCCTTCTTCTCGATCGCGGTCAGCTTAATCATTGTCAGCTCCGGGTATCCGGCTCAGCGGACGCAATGCCTGTGCGCTGGCCCAATTCTGCTCCAACGCCGCCCGATGGACGAGACAGCATGCGCGATGCGAAAGTGGATCGAATCAAACGCCGGCCGCTCCGACGTACCCACGCGTCTGCGGCGCGCGCACATCCATACGCAGCGCAGGCGTGGATACGACAGCGCTCGCCGCCATGTGGCATGGTCGCAAGGTAGGTGTCGGCTCCAGCCCTGCGGGCTTTGAGCCGACCTACGGGTGTGCGCGAACTACATATTCCGCCGATACTCGCCGCCGACATCGTACAGGGCGTGGCTGATCTGGCCGAGGCTGTGCGTCTTCACCGCTTCCATCAGTGCGGCAAATACGTTGTTGCGTTCACGGGCGGTGTTTTGCAGGTAGGCCAGGCCGTGGCCATCGTGCGTCCGCGGCGCGGATTCGTCGGTATCGGCCAGATGCGCATGCGAGGTCTCGCCGGCGGGGGCGATGGCGTTGCGCGTTTGCTGCCAGTTGCGCACGTTGTCGATCTGCTGCGCCTTTTCCTCGGGCGTGCTGCGGATCAGTTCGATCGCGGTGACGATGTCGCCAGCGTGTTCTTTCGGCAGGAAGGTGTTGACGCCGACCAGCGGCAGGCTGCCGTTGTGTTTCTTGTGTTCGTAGTACAGGCTCTCGTCCTGGATCTTGCCGCGCTGGTACATGGTGTCCATGGCGCCGAGCACGCCGCCGCGTTCGCTGATGGCTTCGAATTCCTTGTACACGGCCTCTTCGACGATATCGGTGAGCTGGTCGACGATGAAGCTGCCCTGCCAGGGGTTCTCGCAGAAGTTCAGCCCCAGCTCCTTGTTGATGATCATCTGGATCGCCACCGCGCGGCGCACGCTTTCTTCGGTGGGGGTGGTGATGGCTTCGTCGTAGGCGTTGGTGTGCAGGCTGTTGCAGTTGTCGAACAGGGCGTACAGGGCCTGCAAGGTGGTGCGGATGTCGTTGAACTGGATCTCCTGCGCGTGCAGGCTGCGGCCGGAGGTCTGGATGTGGTATTTCATCATCTGGCTGCGCTCGTTGGCGCCGTAGCGCTCGCGCATGGCGCGCGCCCAGATGCGGCGGGCGACGCGGCCGATGACGGTGTATTCCGGGTCCATGCCGTTGCTGAAGAAGAAGCTCAGGTTGGGCGCGAAGTCGTCGATCTGCATGCCGCGCGCGAGGTAGTACTCGACGATGGTGAAGCCGTTGCTGAGGGTGAAGGCGAGCTGGCTGATCGGGTTGGCGCCGGCTTCGGCGATGTGATAACCGGAGATCGAAACCGAGTAGAAGTTGCGTACCTTGTTGTCGACGAAATACTGCTGGATGTCGCCCATCATGCGCAGCGCGAATTCGGTGCTGAAGATGCAGGTGTTCTGCGCCTGGTCTTCCTTGAGGATGTCGGCCTGCACGGTGCCGCGCACGTTGGCCAGCGTCTGCGCCTTGATGCGGGCGTAGGTGTCCGTATCGAGCAGTTGATTGCCGGTGATGCCAAGCAACGCCAGACCGAGGCCATCGTTGCCGGGTGGCAGTTCGCCGGCGTAGCGCGGGCGTTCGCGGCCGGCGAAGAAGGCGTCGATGGTCTTTTCCGCGGCGGCCCAGCGCGCCGGGTCGGCCTTGAGGTATTTCTCCACCTGCTGGTCGATGGCGGTGTTCATGAACATCGCCAGGATCATCGGCGCCGGGCCGTTGATGGTCATCGATACCGAGGTGGTGGGCGCGCACAGGTCGAAGCCGGAGTAGAGCTTCTTCATGTCGTCGAGCGTGGGCACGTTGACGCCGGAGTTGCCGATCTTGCCGAAGATGTCCGGGCGCGGCGCCGGGTCTTCGCCGTACAGCGTGACCGAGTCGAACGCGGTGGACAGGCGCACCGCCGGCTGGCCGACGCTGAGGTAGTGGAAGCGGCGGTTGGTGCGCTCGGGCGTGCCTTCGCCGGCGAACATGCGGATCGGGTCTTCGCCGCTGCGCCGATACGGGTACACGCCGCCAGTGTAGGGGTAGTGGCCGGGCAGGTTTTCCTTGCCGAGGAAGGTGAGCAGTTCGCCCCAGCTTTTGTAGCCGGGCGCGGCGATCTTCGGCACCTTTTGATGGCTCAGCGATTCGCGGTAGTTCTCGACCCGGATCGCCTTGCCGCGCACTTCGTATTCGGTCGTTTCATCGGTGATGGACTTGCGGCGCGCCGGCCATTCGCGCAGCAGCTTGAGGTTTTCGCTGGACAGCGACTGGACGGCGTCGTTGTAGCGTTGGCGCAGGGTGTGCAAAGCCCCTCTCCCGCCGGGAGAGGGGTTGGGGTGAGGGTCCGGGGCTTGCGTGGCGTCCGGGGCAAGGGCCGCACCCTCACCCTCGGCCCCTCTCCCGGGGGGAGAGGGAAGCAAAGCGTCGGCTTCGTAGAAGTCGAGGGCCTTGGGCAGCAGCGGGTCGTCCAGATCGCGCAGCACGTCGAAGTAACTCTGCGCGCGATCGGCGATCTCTGCCTGGGTTTCGATGCGGCGATTGATCGCCCTGCCCTGTTCGGCGATCTCGGCGAGGTAGCGGGTGCGATTGCCGGGGATGAGGATGGTGGCGCGCGGTTCCTTGAGGGTTGTGTCCAGCCGCGGCTCGAAATCGCAACGGCTGCTGCAGGAGCCCACCCTGTGGGCGACCGCCTTGGTGCCTTCTGCAGAACTATCGGTGTCGCGCACAGAGTGCGCTCCTGCACGCAACAACCGGCACAGGTTGGTGAACATCCAGGTGATCCCCGGATCGTTGAACTGGCTGGCGATGGTGGGATACACCGGCACGTCTTCGTCTTTGGTCTGGAACGCCACGCGGTTGCGCTTCCACTGCTTGCGCACGTCGCGCAGCGCATCCTCGGCGCCGCGCTTGTCGAACTTGTTGAGCACCACCAGTTCGGCGAAATCGAGCATGTCGATCTTTTCGAGCTGGCTGGGCGCACCGAAATCCGATGTCATCACGTACACCGGGAAATCCACCAGATCGACGATCTCCGAATCGCTCTGGCCAATGCCGGCGGTTTCCACCATCACCAGATCGAAGCCAAGGCTCTTGAGGAAGGCGATGCAATCGCGCAGCACCACGTTGGTGGCAGCGTGCTGGCGGCGCGTGGCCATCGAGCGCATGAACACCCGCGGCGAACGCAGGGCATTCATGCGGATGCGATCGCCGAGCAACGCACCGCCGCTGCGGCGGCGGGTGGGATCGACCGAAATCACCGCGATGCGCATCTGCGGGAACGCCTGCAGGAAGCGGTTCATCAGTTCGTCGGTAACGCTGGACTTGCCGGCGCCACCGGTGCCGGTGAGGCCGATGACGGGCACTGCGTGCCCGCGGGACTGGGGAGAAGCCGAGGCTGAAGCCCAGATCGTGCGCAACCGTGCCAGCTCCGACTCGGGGAAAAGGCCGTCCTCAATCGCCGACAACATCCGGCCAATGGCAATCTCATCATCCAGCGCGGGCAGCCCGTGCTTTTCCGAGTCCCTAGTCCCGAGTCCCGAGTCCCGGCTTCCAACGATCCCGAGTCCCGAGTCCCGCGCGTGCGAAGCCCGCCCCACCACATCCTCGATCATCGCCAGCAGCCCGAGGTGCATGCCGTCGTTGGGGTGGTAAATGCGTTCGACGCCGTAGGCTTCGAGTTCGCGGATTTCCTCGGGGGTGATGGTGCCGCCGCCGCCGCCAAACACGCGAATGTGGCCGGCGCCGCGCTCGCGCAGCATGTCCACCATGTACTTGAAGTATTCGACGTGGCCGCCCTGGTAGCTCGACAGGGCGATGGCGTCGGCGTCTTCCTGCAAGGCGGCGCGCACCACGTCCTCGACGCTGCGGTTGTGGCCGAGGTGGATCACTTCCGCGCCCTGCGCCTGGATCAGCCGGCGCATGATGTTGATCGCGGCGTCGTGGCCGTCGAACAGGCTGGCGGCAGTGACGAAGCGCAGCGGGCTGGCGGCCGTGCCGGTATCGACATGCGTTTGCGGCAGCGAGGCCGGTGCGGCGACCGGGCGGGCGGGTGTGCTCATGCAGTGACACCTTGGCGATGCGAGACAGGCCGCCATTGTAACGCCTGCCTCGCGGGAGCCTGGCGCGGCGGCGACTGAGCCCTGCGGGTCGCCATTCCATGAACACTTGCAAATTGATATCTTTATGATATCTTTTAGTCTCACATTGGAGAGCCGCCATGAAAGAACAACCGATTCGCTCGCTTCCCGGTATCCCGATGCTGCTGGGCCTGATCGCCGCGCTGTTGGCCGATGGCTACAGCATCACCACCGCCACCGGCTCGGAGCCGTTGATGGTGGTGATGCTGATCCTGCTCGCCGCCGCGCTGCTGTTCTGCCTCGGCGGTTTTTACATGGTCGAGCCCAACCAATCCGCCGTGCTCAGCCTGTTCGGCAAGTACGTGGGCACGGTCAAGGATCAAGGCCTGCGCTGGAACAATCCCTTCTACGCCAAGAAAAAGGTGAGCCTGCGCGTGCGCAACTTCGAAAGCGGGCGGCTGAAGGTGAACGAGCTGGAAGGCAGCCCGATCGAGATCGCGGCAGTCATCGTCTGGGAGGTCGTCGATTCCGCCGAAGCCGTGTACAACGTCGATGACTACGAAAGCTTCGTCCACATCCAGTCCGAAGCGGCGTTGCGTGCGCGTCAACGTGATCGACGCGCGCATCAGCCATCTCGCCTATGCACCCGAAATCGCGCAGGCGATGTTGCAGCGGCAACAGGCTGGCGCAGTCATCGCGGCCCGCACCCGCATCGTCGAGGGTGCCGTCACCATGGTCGAAATGGCGCTCGATCAACTCAAGGCGCGCGGCGTGGTGGAACTCGACAGCGAGCGGCGCGCGGTGATGGTCAGCAACCTGCTGGTGGTGCTGTGTTCGGATCGCGCTACGCAGCCGGTGGTGAACACGGGCACGCTGTACTGACATGGCCGAGAAAAAGGCCTACCCGCTGCGCATCAACGCGGACATTCTGGCCGCGGTGCAGCGCTGGGCCGACGACGAGCTGCGCTCGGTCAACGCGCAGATCGAGTACGTATTGCGCGATGCCCTGCGCCGCAGCGACCGGCTGACAGGCCCGACGCCGGATTCATCCGGCGACGGCCATGAACCCGACAAGGAAAAGCCATGAACGACACCCGCTGGATCGATCTGCACCATATCCGGCTTGCACACGTTACGGGCGATGTGCGCGACTGTTTCTCAGCTACGCTCACTCCGTCAGGTCGCCCACAGGGTGGGCTCCTACAAATGCGCGCACCTGTAGGAGCCCACCCTGTGGGCGATGCTTTCCTGCGTTGAGCCCGGCTGAAGGGTCAGAGCCCGCAGACTGGAGTGAGTCGACAGCCGCACAAGCGATTCCAGCCGATCCGTGCGATCCTGAAGCGCCTGCGTGATGGCTCGTCGCAATCGGAGGACATCGCCATGACATGGTCCCATTTGCTGCGCGTCGCGATGCTCTGCCTGGCAGGGTTCGCGGGCATGGCATCGGCGCAGGATTATGCCGAACAACAGCGCAAGGCGGCGGCGCTGCTCGATGCGCTGGACGCCGGCCAATACGACGCCGCGCGCGCCGACTTCGATGCCGCAATGAGCGAGGCGCTGCCCACCGAACGCCTGCGCCAGGTGTGGCAATCACTGCCGCAGCAACTGGGCGCCGCAAAGGAGCGCGGCCCTGCACATCCCGAGCAGATCAACGGCCTGAGCGCGGTGGTGACGCCACTGCATTACAGCCTCGCCAGCCTCGATGCGCTGGTTACCTTCGATAGCGAGGATCGCATCAACGGCTTCCGCCTGGTGCCCGGCAAACCGCCCGAACATGCGCCCGCGCCAGCGCCGCAAAACGCGCCCTTCAGCGAACGCGAGGTCACGGTCGGCCCGGATGAAAGCAGCCTGCCCGGCACACTCACCCTGCCGCGCGGCGATGGCCCGTTCCCGGCGGTGGTGCTGCTCGCCGGCTCCGGCCCGAACGACCGCGACGAGAGCATCGGCCCGAACAAGCCGCTGCGCGATCTTGCCTATGGCCTCGCGACCCACAACATCGCGGTGCTGCGTTACGACAAGCGCAGCCACGCGCGAGCGGAAGATTTCAGCGCCGGCGATTACACCGTCGAGGACGAGGTCATCCGCGATGCGCTGGCCGCCACCAAATTGCTGCGCAAGAGCAAGGGCATCGACCGCCGCCGCGTGTTCGTGCTCGGCCACAGCCTGGGCGCGATGCTGGCGCCGCGCATCGCTGCGCAGGACAAGCGCATCGCCGGCCTGATCCTGCTGGCGCCGCCGGCGCGACCGCTGGAGGATGCGATCGTCGATCAGATGACCTACCTCGCCGGCATCGATGGACATTTCGCCGACGACGAGCGCGCCGCAATCGATACAGTGCGCGAACAAGGCGCGCGCGTGCGCGCACTGCAACCGGGCGACATGCCGGCGGCCGACACCTTGCCGCTGAACATTCCCGCCTCGTACTGGCTCGATCTCAAGGGCTACGACCCGGTCGCCGCCGCGCTGAAACTGCGCCTGCCGATGCTGGTGCTGCATGGCGGCCGCGATTATCAGGTGACCGCTGCCGAATTTGCGCGCTGGCAGCAGGCGTCGTGGCCACACGGCAACAACGCGGGCAGCCGCGTGACGCTGAAGGATTACCCGCGCCTCAACCACCTGTTCATGGCCGGCGACGGCCCGTCCACCCCGGCGGAATACGCGCAGCCGGGCAATGTCGATGCGGGCGTGATTGCGGATATCGCCATCTGGATCAATGCACACTGATGACCCTCATGCACAGCGAGCACCGCCTCCACAACAGCGACTGGGCCGATGCGATCCCGGCGGCTCTGGCGCGTGGCCGCAGCGTGGCGGTGGCGCGGCAACTGGCCGGCGCACACTGGCTGCTGCGGCGAAAAAGCGATGGCCGTTTTCTGGCAACGGCGAACCGCGCCGCCGAGATTCGACCGTTGCTGCCGCTATCGGCAGCGCAACAACAGGCGCTGCGGCAACTGCTGCTGGAGCAACCGCGTCGGTCCGAGTTGTCGCTGGCCGGGCTGCGCCATGCGCTGGACGCACTCGGCATCCCGGCCGATTACGGCACCATGCACCAGTTGCCGGCGGTCGCCGAGCCGGTACGCCTTGCCCATGCCGGCAGTGATCGGTACCGGCGCCCGTTGTGGTTGTCGCCGCGCGTTGCAACGGCATGGCAGGCGATGCGCGACGCGGCGCAGGCGCAGGGCGTGGCGCTGGACGCGATTTCGGGCTTTCGCAGCCATGCCTATCAGATCGGCATTTTCCGTCGCAAGCTGGCGCGTGGCTTGTCGGTAGCGGACATCCTGGCGGTCAATGCGGCACCCGGCTTCAGCGAGCACCACGGCGGCTTCGCCCTCGACATCGGCACGCCCGGCGAACCGCCGGCCGAGACCACATTCGAACGCACTCCGGCATTCGCCTGGTTGTGTGCCCACGCCGAGACCTTCGGTTTTCGCATGAGCTACCCGCGCGACAACCCGCACGGCATCGTGTACGAACCGTGGCATTGGGCGTACCGCACGGCGGGATAAAAATTCACGTGCGGCGATGCCGTTATCGTCCGGGCCATCGTTCGCGAGGCGGCCACGACGAGGCCGGCACGTGGTCCCGGGTTTCGGCTTTCAGCCTCAACCCAGGCTACACGCTATCGACGATCCGCCACAGGTAAAAGCCAGCCAACGTCCGGTACGGCCCCCAGACCTCGCCGCGCACGGCCAATGCCTTGGGCGCGGGCGCTTCATCCAGCGCGTCGACGATTTGCGCCCCCTTGCGCACGCCGAGATCGTCGATCGGCAAAATGTCGGGGCGGCCGAGGCGGAACATCAACAGCATTTCCACGGTCCAGCGGCCGATGCCGCGCACCGCGGTTAACGCTTCGACAATCGCCTCGTCGTCCATGCCGGCCAGCCGCCGTGCACTGGGCACCTCACCGGCGCTGGCGCGCTGCGCCAGATCGCGCAATGCCAGCACCTTGTTGCCCGATACCCCGCAGCCACGCAAGGTGGTTGCATCGACCGACAACAGCGCGTCGGCATCGAGCCGGTTCGATCCAACCGCCACCTCCACGCGGCCGACGATGGTGGCGGCGGCCTTGCCGGATAGCTGCTGGTACAAGATCGAGCGCGCCAGCGAATCGACGGTTTCGAACGGTTTGCGCCAGCCCTCGGGTTCGATCGGGCCGATGCGCTTGATCCACGCACCCAGTTTGCGATCGCGCTTGGCCAGATGCGCCTGTGCGGCAATCAGGTCGAAACCACGCGCATGTTTGGCCATCAGCTCACTCCGGGGTTGAAAAGGCGAAAACCAAGGTCGGACGGGGATGGCGCTTGCTTTAAGCGCATTCAGAGCATTGGGGTCCGCAAAGAACGCAAAAAAAGATCATTGCTTTTACTTTCCTTTGCGTCTTTTGCGCAATTTGCGGACCGCTTTGCGCCTTTGCTGTACGTGAGATCAGGGCAAAGAGCGAAAATCTGCTTCAAGCCGGCTTTCCCTTGCTACGATCGGCCAAGTCCAGCAGGCTGCCAGTGAGTTCTGGCTTAAGCAAGCGCCATTGGGGCCAGCACGTCATTTCGCCGGCTCGATAAACGCCGAACGCGGTTTGCGCAGGTTGCCCGCCTTGTACGGCGACAGTGCGAATTGCCAGCCGTCGATCCGCTGCGCGAACGCTTCGCTTTGCGCGCGCCACTGCGCCACGCGCGATTCGGCGCTGGCGATTTCGGGCGCTGCGGACGCAGCATCGTCTTCGCCTTCGTCGGCCGCGGTTGTCGCCGCGGCGCGCTCGAACGCCTCGCGCTCACTGGCGTGCGTCATCGCCTGCGCCTCGTCGAAGTGCACCGTAAAGCGGCCCCACGGCGCGTTGTCGTGTTGCCACAGGGTCAGGCCGATCGCGAGGCCATCGGCAGTGACAAAGCGCGCATGCAGGGCATCGCGCGGCGGCTCGCCTTCGGCCCGGGCAACATCCTCCAGCCGCAGGCCCTGCAAAAAACCATCCACACCATCGACGGCGGCTTGCACCGGCTGCTTGCCCTTGGCCAAGCCGGCAAGCAGCCACTGCGGGTCGTTGACGGCATTGCGGCTGAGCGCGATCGCCTCGCCTTTGGCCGGTTTGATTTCGACGCCTACGATCCGGCGCGGATCGACATCGATCAGATCGCGTTGCAGCCAGTTTTCCGCCTTGCGCTCCGGCGCGATATCCAGATCGGCGAGCCATGAACGGGCCTCTCCCGGCACCCGCACATAGCTGCCACGGCCTTGCGGATTGTTGAGGCCGATGATCAGCGCCACCGGCTCGCCGCCGCCGCTGATGTCGAGCCTGGCGCCACGCGCACCCTTGGCGTCGATGTCCTCGACGCCGAGGCGCGGATAGTTCGCCGGCATTGCCGTTTTCGCTTCGACCCGCTGCGCCAGCGCCAGCCGCAGCAGGTAATCGCGCAACTTGCCGGTGTCCGCCGGCCATCCGCCGCGCTGTTGCACCCGCCACGCGTCGTCGCTGCGGTGCAGCACGATCTCGCCCTTGTCGGCACTGGCGATGCGCACTTCACTGATTGTATTGATGCGCTCGTTGAGCCCCGCGATCAGCGCGCCTTTTCCAACATCGGCGCGCTCCGGCGCGCGTTTACCGAGCAGCACTACCGCAAGAACGAGCAGTAATGCCGCGATCGCAAACCGAATGATGGTGCGTGTCATCCCCGCTCCTCGATCAGTGCGCCGCACGCCGCCGACGCGCGCGCAACAATGCGAATCCCAGCGCGAACAGGCTCACCAGCAGCGGCATGCCCAGCATGTTGATCAATTTCAGGCGCATGCCCAGCGCTTCGATATCCTGATTCAGGCCCAACTGCACATCGCGCAATTCCTTGCGGATCCGAATCTTCTGCTGCTGGAAACGTTCCAGTTCGGCCTGTTGCTCTGGCCCAAGCAACGGGCTACCGCCCTCGCTCTGCTCGCCCTGCAGCGCCGACAGACGCTGCTCGGTCTCGATCAGCTGCGCCTGCAATTCGCTTTGCTTGACGCGGAACCGTTCCTCAGCGCGGCGTTTGAGCACCTCGACGCGCTCGAACGGCCGGCTCGAACCGGCGCGGGTACGCACCGCGATCAAATCGGAACTGCCGACCAGATTGTCGACCGCATTGACCACGAAATCGCCATTGCCGGCAAACGGATTGAATGCGCTCTGGCCGAGCCGGTTCTGCACGCTGACCCACATGCGATCGGCCAGCAGGTCGCTGTCGGCGACCACGATGATCGAGCCGTCTGCGGTCCCTTGCATGACCTGGTTGACGGCCTTGCGCTCG
Source organism: Gammaproteobacteria bacterium HGW-Gammaproteobacteria-4 (assembly GCA_002839995.1). Classification (GTDB taxonomy): domain Bacteria; phylum Pseudomonadota; class Gammaproteobacteria; order Xanthomonadales; family Xanthomonadaceae. Next base: position 63,533 of record PGZC01000017.1, read on the forward strand.
GGGAATGCCGTTGTCAGCGGCCCGCTGAAGCGGCCGGCCAGAACGTAGCGGTCGCCGGTAACCTTGAAATCCTCGAACAAATTGGCGGGATCGGGCAGGAAACGCACCTTGTCCACGCCGACCACACCGGCCGCATCGGACGATTGCGCCAATGGCTCCAGGGTAAGCGTGCTGTTCGCGCTCAGTGTCAGCGAACCTGCGGTGGACAGATTGAACGACTCGATCTGCGCGGAAACCACGTCTCGTTGGTTCAGGGCTTCGGCCGACAATCCCAGAACGCCCAAATGCCGCACCGGCTGCGCGCTGCCCGGGCTTTGCACCTGCAAGGCATAACGCGAATCGAGCACCACCGTGCCGGGGTCGTACTGCACACCCCAGGCCGCGAACAGCTTGCCCAGATCCGAGCTATGCGAAGCGAACATCGTGGTCGGATCGCCGTCGCCAGCGCCGACTGCGGCCTCCGAATAAGGATCGACGAACGCCAGCAGCTTGCCGCCGCGCAGCACGAACTGGTCGATGGCGTACAGGCTGTCGTCTCCCAGCCCCTTGGGATGGACCAGCACCAGCGCATCGACATCCGGTGCGATGTCGGCGATCGGCGACTGCAGGCGACGCACTTCGAACAGTTGGTTGAGCTCGTTGTCGATCACCCAGCCGGGCCCGGCCTGACCGCTCGCAGCGTCGTATCCGGGCGCCATCGGCAGACTGGAATACAGCGCCACCACCGACCGCTGGTCGCTGCTCAAGGTCGAAATCAGCTTGGCAATATCGTATTCGAGAAACGATTCCTTGCTCGGCTGAAAAAACGGGATGATGGTCTGGCCATCGGTTGCGTTGGTGCCGACCAGACCGAAAAACAGCGTGGCGCCCGAGGTGCCGACCGGCACCGATTGCAGGCCGTAGCTGCCGGCGCGATCCTCGGCTTCGGAAAACGGCTGCGGATCGATCGCTTCAAGCTGGATCTTGCCGTTCGAGCGCGAGGCCATTTCCTCCAGCAATTCGCGCACCCGCTGCGCATAGGTGCGCAGTTGCGGCAGGTCGCGTGCAGCCTGCTCGGAAAAATGGAAATACAGATGAATCGGCTCGTCGATCTTTTCGATGATGTTCACGGTACCGGGCGAGAGCGTGTACAGCGCGTTCTCGGTCAGGTCGATACGCCAGCCACGCAGCGCAACGGTGTTGATCGCCACCAATGCGACGAACGCCAGCGCCAGGATCAGCAAATTGGAAGCACCCAGCAGACGGGTTTGCAGTCGATTCATTGCCAGTCCTCAATCGGCTTTTTTCATGGCGATCACCAGCACGGTGGCGTACAGCCAGGCCGCGATGACCAGCACGAAAAACACCAGATCGCGCAATTCCAGCACGCCCTTGGCGATTGCCTGGAAATGGGTGAGAAAACTGATCTGGGCGACCGCATCGACCAGCAGTGCCGGCAACCACGAACGGACGAAATCGAGCACCACCGGATAGCCGGTGAACAGCAGGCCGAAACAGACCACCACCGAGAGAATGAATGCGATCACCTGGCTGCGGGTGGCCGCCGAAAGACAACCGCCGACGGCAAGAAACGCCCCCGCCATGAGCGCACTGCCCACGTAACTTGCCGCAATCACCCCGTTATCCGGCGAGCCCAGATAGTTGATGGTCAGCCAGACCGGAAAAGTGAGCGCCAGCGCCAGCGCCACGAACGCCCATGCGGCCAGAAACTTGCCCAGTACGGCCTGCCACTGCGTCACCGGCAGCGTAAGCAACAGCTCGATCGTGCCGGTGCGGCGTTCTTCTGCCCACAGGCGCATCGACACCGCCGGCACCAGGAACAGATACAACACCGGATGCAACAGAAAGAACGGTTGCAGGTCGGCCTGGCCGCGTTCGTACAGGCCGCCCAGGTAGAACGTCAGCATGCCGGCCAGCAGCAGGAAGATCACGATGAAAACATAGGCGACCGGGGTGGCGAAATAACTCGCCAACTCGCGCCGGAAAACGGCGATCGTTGCGCTCATGGCGACACCGCTGCGGATTGGGTGATGGTGCGGAATACGTCGTCCAGTCGCGCCGGCTCGACCTGCAACTGCGCAAAGGCCACGCCGCACTCGCGCAGGCGCTCGGACACGGCCGCGAACAGGTCGTGGCCCGGTGCCGCGAGAACGATCATGCGCCCATCGACCGGATCGCTTTCCAGCCCAGCCACGCCCGCGACGCTTTCAAGCGCAGAGCGGGCAGCAATCGTATCGGTGGCGCGCACCGACAACGCACCGGCGTAACGCGATCGCGCCAGCAAGTCCGATGGGGTTGCGTCGGCCAGTATCGTGCCGGCCGCGATGATGATCGCGCGCGTACACACCGACGGCACTTCCTCGAGAATGTGCGTGGATATCAGGATCGTACGACCCGGCGACATCTCGCGGATCAGGCTGCGCACCTCGTGCTTCTGGTTCGGGTCGAGGCCATCGGTCGGCTCGTCGAGCACCAGCACCGGCGGGTCGTGCAAAATCGCAGCGCCCAGCCCTACCCGGCGGCGAAAGCCCTTGGACAGGGTGTCGATCGTCTGCTGCAGCACGGCATGCAAGGACAAGCGGCCGATCACATGATCCAGTCGCTCGCGGCGGCGACTGCCCGACAAGCCGCGTACGTCGGCAACAAAGCGAAGAAACGCGAGCACCGTCATTTCGCCGTAACTGGGCGCGCCCTCCGGCAGATAACCCAGCACTTGTCGCGCCGCCAGTGTTTGCGTCTGTACATCGTGGCCACAGACGGTTGCGGTGCCGTTGCTCGGGCTGACGAAGCCGGCAATCATCTTCATGGTGGTCGACTTTCCGGCGCCGTTGGGGCCGAGAAATCCGAGCACTTCACCCGGTTGCACCATGAAACTGACGTCGTCGACAACAAGGTGGTCGCGGTAACGCTTGCTCAATGCACTGGTTTGGATCATCGCCATGCATCCTTGACGCAGACGCCATCGCATCGCGAGGACACGATATGGCGTCAACGACCCTGGGGCTGATTTTGACTGAAACAGCCTCGACACCATCGCGCAACCGCGCCGGTGCCGACTGTCGCACTGATCCGGAGCGCAGCAACCCCCGGGCCTTCGCAACACGGAGCTGTCATGAAAAAACCGTTTGGCGGCGGACTTGACGGCCCGCCGCCAGCGACGCCTATTTTACCGGCCAGTAGACGTTGAATGTGGTGTCTTCGACCGACGTGTCTTCGATGTCGTTCAGGTACTCTTCAAACGCGCGGTCCTGAAGCACCTCGCCACGCGTCAGGGCATAGGCACGAAGCTGGTCGCGCGCGACCGGCAGACCCGCCGGATGACCGGTGTAGGTGGTCTTCAGCGCGCGGCCTTGGTAGCTGCGGCCGAACCGGACCTCGCCCTCGAGCGTGATCGTCGCCGGATCGAGCGGCACCGCGACAACCGCCATGTCTTCGGCACCAGGGATTTCGACCTCGTCTTCCGCCGGCTCGGCACCGTCGTCGCCGTCAGCGACCGGCTCCGCAACCTTCGGCGCCGGGCCGGTGCCTTTCTTGCGCACCGGGTAGGCAATATCGAAGTCGTAGGCGTCGCCACCGAAGTTGGTGGTGATCAGTCGGTACGGGCCAGCCGGCTCAAGATCGTTTTTGGCCATGACCTGCCGCAGCCACTTGAGCTGGTTGATCATCGCGTTTTCGACCGCATTGATGTTGCGCTCGGACGACGTCGGGATGAACAGGATGTCCTGTGCCGGGATCTGCACCGATTCGATCGTGATGCCGCTGTAATCCATGTTGGGGATGGTGGCAAACAATGCCGCCAGGGATTTCAGCCCCTTGTCCATGTCATCGCCAACCGTGCGCGCAAGATACATGCCGGCATATCGGCCGAGCAGGTTCCAGCCGTAATCCACGCGGTAGCGCTGGCGCACTTCGGTGGTCTTGCCCTTGCGCTCGATTTCGAAGCTCATGGACTTGTTCTTGCCAAAGGCATCGTTTTCGACCAGGAACCGCAACTTGCGCACCTTGCCGGCGTCGTCGCTGCCGATCAGCTCCCATGCGCCCGAACCGACGTCTTCGAACCGCGAACGGTACTCCAGACGGGCGTCCACGCCGAAATCCGGCCCGGTCACCACGGTGTGCAGCTTGGGATCGTGCAGATAAAGCGCGTTCCAGTCGGGGAACCGCTTGAAACCGTTCATCGTGTCGAACACGATCCGCGGCGAGCGATTGGTTTCGATGCTGTCCTCGAAGCTGCGGTGATCGGGCAGCGTGATGCCAAACAACACGAACACCAGGACGACGATGGCAATGGCAAGCAAAAATTCGTAAACACGGACCATTCGAGAACTCTCCACGAGCGACAGGCAGCCCCTCGACGCACGCGGTCGCCGGGCCGGACGGGGAATCGTAACAGGTGGCGGGGCGAACGCACAGCCTCCCTGCCACAATGTCGCCAGCAGCCTGTCGGACTTGACCGATCGTAGCGAGGGAAAGCCGGATTGAGGCAGATTTTTCGATCTTTTGAGGTGTGAGCAGGGCTCTTTAACGAAAAAGATCGGGAAATCTGTCCAATCTCGGCTTTTCCGCAGTAGATCAGCGTCAAGTCCGACAGGCTGCTACACCAGTTTCAGCTCGAATGCCTTGAGTACCGCCCGGGTACGGTCGCGCACGCCGAGCTTGGACAGGATGTTGGACACATGGTTTTTTACTGTCCCTTCAGCGACATGCAAGGAGTTGGCGATTTCCTTGTTGGAGAACCCGCCGGCCATCAGGCGCAATATCTCGGTTTCGCGCTCGGTCAGCGGATCGGGCTTCTCCAGGCTGACAAAATCGTTGTGCAGATGCTCCAGGCCCGACAACAGCCGCTGGGTGATCGCGGGCTGCACCAGCGAGCCGCCCTCGGCGACGGTCTTGATGGCGCTGACCAGTTGATCCAGCGATACATCCTTGAGCAGATACCCGCGCGCACCGGCCTTGATCCCGGCGAGCACCAGTTGATCGTCATCGAACGTGGTGAGGATGATGGTCGGCGGCAGGTCGCCGCGCAGGGACAGCGCCTGCAATGCTTCCAAGCCGGACATCACCGGCATGCGCATGTCCATCAGCACCACATCCGGGCGGACGTTCGCGATCAGGTCCAGCGCTTGCCGGCCATCGGAAGCTTCCCCCACCACTTCGATGATGTCATCGGACAGCGCCAGCAGCGAGCGCACGCCCTGGCGCACAAGGGTCTGGTCATCAACCAGGCAAACGCGAATCATGAGCAGGCTCCATGGGCAGGTGGACTTCAAGCGCGAAACCGTGGCCACGCGCACTCGACAACGACATTGTGCCGCCAACCGCGGCCAGACGCTCGCGCATCCCGCGCAATCCGTTGCCCGAGGCGACATTTTCGGCGCCGCGGCCGTCGTCCCTGGCATGCAGCACTACCGCCGAGCCGGCGCGACAGACACGCAGGCTCAGATGCCGTGCTTCGGCGTGACGTACGGTATTGGTAATGATTTCCTGCGCGCAGCGCAGCAAGACGTGCGCACATTCCGGGTCTTCCAGCGCGAAGTCCTCGGGCAGATCGAGCGCGATCGCCAACGCCGGCACACCCTCGCACAGGGCACGCATGGCGGTTCCCAGCTCCACCCGTCCGTCCTCACGCAACTGGCTGACCGCCTCGCGGACATCGGTCAGCAGCAATTTGGCCAGGGTGTGGGCCTGACGCACATGCTCCTGCGCCTTGCCGCTGGAGACGTGACTGGCCACTTCCAGGTTCAGACTCAACGCTGTCAAGTGATGACCCAGCAGGTCGTGCAGCTCACGCGAAATCCGCATTCGCTCGCTCAAGCGGCTGCTCTCGGCCAGCAGCGCACGGGTGGCGCGCAATTCCGAGTTGAGCCGGCGTTGTTCATCGCGCGCCTGCGCCTGTTGCTTGGCGACCAGACCGGTAACGAATGCGAAACTGGAAAAACCAACATAAAGCGCCGATTGCAGCACAGCTTCCAACAGCGAAAAGCCCTGCCCCTCGGTGAACGCCGGCACCAGCGCAACATGCTGCAACACCAGCCACGCAACGGCGACCCCGAGCGGCAGCAACCACGGCAGCACGCCAGCGACCACCAGCAGCAACACACCGCCGAGGCCACTGCCGCTGGAATGACTGACCGCGATCGCGCTGAGCGATGCCAGCAACAGCAGGCCGTAGTCGTACCAACGCGGGCGGCGCATGCCGAGCGAGCGCGTCACCAGCCAATAGCTCAAGCCAAAGCCCAGGTACGACGACACCCACAGGCTGAGGTTGACGTTGGCGTTCACCGCCGAGCTACCGCCATCGGCGGGGAAATACCACGAGCTGAGCACCAGCGGAATGCCGACCACCGCCCAGGTGAACAAACCGGCATAACGCAGCAACTGGGTATGGTTCAATCGGCTCAGCATGTCGCCATCATAGGCGCAGCGGCCCTCCCCGCAACAGGCGAAAGGTCATGGATCGGTGCACGCCGACAGAACCGACGGCGGTGCGGGCAGTCCCTTCACATGCCATAATCGCCCCCTGTCGCAGCGCGCAAAGCCTGTGCGAGATCCCTTGGAGTGCAAGACCGGAATGTCGATTCTCATCCGCGACGTGTCCGAGCACGAGCTTGACGCCGTGCTGGCGCTGAACAATGCCGCTGGCCACAGCATCCTGCCCATGAACCGGGATCAGTTGGGCTTTTTCTTCGACTGCGCGGCATACTTCCGGGTCGGTTTGATCGACGGCGCGCTGGCCGGATTTCTGATTGCCCTGACCGAAGACGCCGATCACGCGAGCGCGAACTTCCGTTGGTTCAAGCAGCGTTTCGAGCGCTTTTTGTACATCGACCGCATCGTGATCGCCAAAGGCCATCGCGGCGCCGGCCTCGGCCGGATTTTCTACGCCGACCTGCAAAGCTTCGCCGAAGTGCGCAGCCCGCGGATCGCCTGCGAAGTGTTCCTGGAGCCGGGCAACGACATCGCCCTGCTGTTCCACGGCACCTATGGCTTCAGTGAAGTCGGACAGCAGGTGATGCCGGAGGTCGAGCGGCGCGTCTCGCTGTTGACCAAGGACTTGTGCAGTTGGCCGTGGGTGCAGCAAACCTACTACAGCGCCGATCGCTCGCGTCTGCCCGAACTGCCGTGGCTGGCTTGCCGCCCGCACCGCACTGGCGTCGCCCGCCAGGCGACCGGAAGCTGAGGTGGCCTGTGGCAGTTGACTCTCTGGAACAGGCAGGCGAACTCAAGTTCGGGCAGGTGGGCATCGCCAACCTGCGCATTCGTGCGTTCAACGTGCCGGCGCTGATCGACGAGATGCGCGATCGCGTACAACGCGCTCCCAAAATGTTCGAACGCGCAGCCATCGTGCTCGACTTTGGTGGGCTGAGCACCTGCCCGGATCCCGATGATGTGCGCCACCTGATTTCCGGGCTGCGCAGTGCCGGCGTGTTGCCGGTCGCGCTGGCCTATGGCACCGATGCGGTTGAAGCATTGGCCGGCGCGCTGGAATTGCCGGTGCTGGCCAAGTTTCGCGCCCAGTACGAGCCAGCGACGACGCCCGCCGAACCGGCGCCGCGCAACGCACCCGCGGCCAAGTCCGAGGCGCACGCCGCCGCACCGGCAACGGCACTGGGGTTGATCCACAAGCAACCGGTACGCTCGGGCCAGCAGGTGTACGCACAAGGCCGCGATCTGGTGCTGACTGCGGCCGTTGGCGCTGGCGCCGAGGTCATTGCCGATGGTTCGATTCACGTTTACGCGCCGCTGCGCGGCCGCGCCCTGGCCGGCGCGCAGGGCGACGCCAACGCCCGCATTTTCTGCCGCGAGTTTCGTGCCGAACTGGTAGCGATCGCCGGCCATTACCGGGTGATCGAGGAAATGCCACCCGAACTGTCCGGCAAACCGGTGCAGGTCTGGCTTGATGATGGGCGCATCCAGATCGCGGAGTTGGCATGATTTCGCTGCATCGCGAACCGACGAACAACGCGTGAGCCCCGGCGACCTGCGACCCGGGACGAGACTGCCGCACACCATCATGGAGAACGTGTTTTGACTGAGATCATCGTGGTTACATCAGGCAAGGGTGGCGTCGGCAAGACCACCACCAGTGCCAGCATCGCCTGCGGTCTGGCACGCCAGGGCAAGAAAGTCGCGGTTATCGACTTCGACGTCGGCCTGCGCAATCTCGACCTGATCATGGGTTGCGAGCGGCGGGTCGTGTACGACTTCGTCAACGTGATCCAGGGCGAAGCCTCGCTCAAACAGGCCCTGATCAAGGACAAACGCCTCGACACGCTGTTCGTGCTGGCCGCCTCGCAGACCCGCGACAAGGACGCGCTGACCCGCGAGGGCGTGGAGAAGGTGCTCACCGATCTGAGCGAAGACGGGTTCGACTACATCGTCTGCGACTCGCCCGCCGGCATCGAGAAGGGCGCGTTCCTGGCAATGTACTTCGCCGATCGCGCGATCGTGGTAGTCAACCCGGAAGTCAGCTCGGTCCGCGACTCCGACCGCATCCTCGGCTTGCTGGCCAGCAAGACCCGCCGCGCCGAACGCGGCGAGCGGGTGCAGGAATTCTTGCTGCTCACGCGCTACAGCCCGTCGCGGGTGGAGGCCAACGAGATGCTGTCGATCGCCGACGTCGAGGACATCCTCGGCCTCAAGGCGCTTGGCGTCATCCCGGAGTCCAGCGATGTGCTCAATGCCTCGAACAAGGGCGAGCCGGTGGTGCTGGACCCCGAATCGCAGGCCGGCCAGGCATACGAAGACGCGGTGGCGCGCCTGCTTGGCGAGGAACGGCCCATGCGTTTCATCGAGGCCGGTAAAAAGGGCTTCTTCTCGAAGCTGTTCAAGGGCTGAGCCATGAGTATTTTCGACTTCCTGAAGCCCAAGAAGAACACCGCGTCGATCGCCAAGGAGCGTCTGCGCATCATCGTCGCGCAGGAACGCAGTGCACGCGGCGGCCCCGACTACCTGCCGCTGCTGCGTCGCGAGTTGCTTGAGGTGATTCGCAAATACGTCAGCGTCGATGTCGATGCGGTCAAGGTGGACATCATCAAGGATGGCGACAACGACGTGCTCGACATTTCCGTTGCCTTGCCCGACGGCAATGACGGCGCCGCGTCTACCGCCGACTGAATCGGGCGCGCGGGTGCCTGCGGTATTGCGCATCGCCGACATCGGCTTTGCGCCGTGCGCCGACCTGCTCGCCGGCTTCGACCTGCATCTGCATGCGATCGCCGATGGCGAAGCCATCCCCGGCAGCTATTGGGGCGATTGCGAAGCGGGCCTGATCGGCAACACCGTCTACGCCCGCGCCGACACCCCGATCCATTCGCTGCTGCACGAAGCCTGCCATCTGATCGTGATGCCGGCCGAACGCCGGGCCAAGGTACATACCGACGCGACCGATTCGATCGCCGAAGAGGATGCCACCTGCTACCTGCAAATCCTGCTTGCGGATCGCTTGCCCGGCGTCGGTCGCGATCGCCTGATGGCGGACATGGACGCCTGGGGATACAGTTTCCGGTTGGGCTCGGCGCAGGCGTGGTTCGGGCACGATGCCGAGGACGCGCGCGCGTTCCTTGAACGCGTCGATTCGAGCCTGCTGGGTTGATTGTTGGCAAGCCAAGGACGTGCCCGCGCGTCCCCGGGTTGCGCTGCAACTGTAGGAGCCCACCCTGTGGGCGACCTTGATGTCGCGATGTTGGTCCACCTGTCAGTCGCTTCGCGACAGCGCAAGCTGCGCTTGCTATGCCGTCGACCGCTTCGCGGTTACGCGGGGCTGCGCCTCGACGCTTCGCCGCTACGCGGCTCGCTCGGTCGCCCACAGGGTGGGCTCCTACAGAAACGCAGCGCACGCTCGCTCGCCCTCAGGTGCGTGGCAAGGTCACCCCGACCTGCCCCTGGTATTTGCCACCGCGATCGCGATAGCTCTCGGCACACGGCTCATCGGATTCGAAGAACAGCATCTGCGCCACGCCTTCGTTGGCGTAGATGCGTGCCGGCAATGGCGTGGTGTTGGAGAACTCCAGGGTCACGTGGCCTTCCCACTCGGGTTCCAGCGGGGTGACGTTGACGATGATGCCGCAGCGCGCATACGTGCTTTTGCCAAGGCAGATCACCAGCGTGCTGCGCGGGATGCGAAAATATTCCACCGTGCGCGCCAGCGCGAAGCTGTTGGGCGGGATGATGCAGACATCGCCCTTCATGTCGACGAAACTTTTCGGGTCGAAGTGCTTGGGATCGACCACCGTCGAATTGACGTTGGTGAACAGCTTGAACTCGTCGGCGCAGCGCACGTCGTAGCCGTAGCTCGAGGTGCCGTACGACACGATGCGCGCGCCGGAGGCATTGGTTTTCACCTGACCCGGCGCGAACGGCTCG
>PGZC01000084.1:0-4737 GCA_002839995.1 Gammaproteobacteria bacterium HGW-Gammaproteobacteria-4
CGGCGGCACCTTCGGCTCGCTGTTCTCGACGCCGATCGTGAATCCGCCGCAGTCCGCCATCCTCGGCATGCACGCGATCAAGGAACGCGCCGTGGTCGAGAACGGCCAGGTCGTCGCTGCACCGATGATGTACATCGCGATCAGTTACGATCACCGCATCATCGATGGCAAGGACGCGGTGCTGTTCCTGGTCGACATCAAGAATCAGCTGGAAAACCCGCATCGGATGTTGCTTGGCCTGTAAGCATCAGGCGCGCTTGCGGATGAATGCACGAACAAGGAACTGGCAATGAGCGATATGCGGCATTTCGATGTAATCGTGATCGGCGGCGGCCCCGGCGGTTACGTGGCGGCGATTCGCGCGGCACAACTGGGCATGTCCACCGCCTGCGTCGATGCGTTCATCGGCAAGGACGGCAAGCCGGCCCTGGGCGGCACCTGCCTCAATATCGGCTGCATCCCGTCCAAGGCGATGCTCGATTCGTCGCGCCAGTTCCACAACCTGCAACACAGCTTCAAGGATCACGGCATCAGCGCCAGCAATGCCAGGATCGATGTCGAGGTCATGGTTGGGCGCAAGGACAAGATCGTCAAGCAGTTCACCGGCGGCATCAGCTCGCTGTTCAAGGCCAACAAGGTCACCCATCTGCCCGGTTTTGGCACCTTGCAGGCGAATCGGGTGGTCACGGTCAAGGGTCATGATGGCGAGACGACCTCCTACAGCGCCACCAACGTGATTCTGGCGGCGGGCTCGATTCCGATCGAATTGCCATTCGCGAAGTTCGATGGCGAGCATGTGGTCGATAATGCCGGCGCCCTGGATTTCGACAAGGTGCCCAAGCGCCTCGGCGTGATCGGTGCCGGCGTGATCGGGCTCGAGCTCGGCAGCGTCTGGCGCCGGCTCGGCAGCGAGGTCACCGTGCTTGAAGCCCTGCCCGACTTTCTTGCCGCCGCCGACGTCGATATCGCCAAAGTGGCGGCGCGCGAGTTCAAGAAGCAGGGCCTCGACATTCGGCTCGGCGCCAAGGTCAGCGCGGTCGCGGTGAAGCGCAACGTCGTGCACGTCACTTACAGCGACGGCAAGGAAGAGCACACCGCGCAGTTCGACAAGCTGCTGGTTGCGGTGGGCCGACGCCCGGCGATCAAGGGCCTGCTGGCGGACGACTGCGGCGTGCAACTGACCGAACGCGGCCAGATTGCGGTGGACGAACACGGCCACACCGGTGTCGATGGCGTGTGGGCGGTCGGCGACTGCGTGCGCGGCCCGATGCTGGCGCACAAGGCCAGTGAAGAAGGCATTGCCGTCGCCGAACTGATCGCCGGCCTGCCCGGCCATGTCAACCTCGATACCGTGCCGTGGGTGATCTACACCGAACCGGAGATTGCCTGGGTCGGCAAGACCGAAGCGCAACTCAAGGATGAAGGTGTGGAGTACCGCGTCGGCACCTTCCCGTTTGCCGCGATCGGCCGTGCCGTGGCAATGAACGAAACCGCCGGCATGGTCAAGGTGATCGCCGATGCCGAAACCGACCGCGTGCTCGGCGTTCACATGTGCGGCCCCAATGTGTCCGAACTGATCGCCGAGGCGGTGGTGACGATGGAGTTCCACGGCGGCAGTGGACAAACGTGCCATTCACAAGGCCAATTGAAGCCGACGGGTTCGCAAAGGTCGCCCACACAGGGCTCCTGCAAAAGGCGGTTGCGCTCACCTGTAGGAGCCCTGTGTGGGCGACCTGCCAGCGTGATCGTTGATGCCAATCAACCAGCCATAGGAGATCCCCATGACCATCCCCAATACCTTTCGCGCCTTTCGCATTCACCACGACAGCAAGGGCCACCGTGCGCTGGTCGAGTCGATCGGCCTGGATGATCTCGCCGCTGGCGAGGTCGTGATCCGCGCCGAGTATTCCAGCGTGAACTACAAGGATGCCCTGGCCGGCAGCGGCACGGCGCCGATCCTGCGCCAGTACCCGCTGGTCGGTGGCATCGATGTCGCCGGCCACGTAGTCGCGTCCAGCGATCCGCGCTTTCGCGAGGGCGATCCGGTGTTGTGCACCGGCTGCGGCCTGTCGGAAACGCGCGATGGCGGCTATTCCGATTACGTTCGGCTGGATGCGAACTGGGTCATTCCCCTGCCCAATGGCCTCGGCCTGCGCGAATCGATGATCCTCGGCACGGCCGGCTTCACCGCCGCGCTTGCCTTGCTGCGCATGCAGGAAAACGGCCAGACCCCGGCCATGGGACCGATCGTGGTAACCGGCGCAAGCGGCGGGGTCGGCATGCTCGCCATCGATATCCTGACCCGGGCCGGCTACGACGCGCACGCCATCACCGGCAAGTTCGAACAGCTCGACTTCCTCACCGGCCTTGGCGCCAAACAGGTGGTTTCGCGCCACGACCTGCATTGGGGACAGCGCCCGCTGGAGAGCCCGTTATGGGCAGGCGCCATCGACAATGTCGGCGATGAGATGCTGGCCGGCCTGACCCGCGTGATATCGCCGTACGGCAACATTGCCAGTTGTGGCCTCGCCGGCGGCGCCGCGCTGGCGACCACGGTGATGCCATTCATCATCCGCGGCGTGTCGTTGCTGGGCATCGCCTCGGCCGGCACCGGCCGCCCGCATCGCGATGCGGTCTGGGCGCACCTGGCCAGCGACTGGAAACCGGCGCATCTGGAAACCATCTGCACGCGCGAGGTAGCACTGGAAGATCTCCCCGGCGTGTTCGGGCATATGCTCGCCGGCGGCTCGTTCGGGCGCACGCTGGTGCGACACTGAGCACTTACGGCTGGACTTCGGCGGCTGCACCGTTACAATCATTCACAGAACTCAGGAGAGCCACCCGATGGCACGTATTTTGGTAGTTGATGATTCACCGTCACAGGCCATGGGCATGAAGCGGATCATCGAAAAACTCGGGCACGAAGCGCTGGCCGCGGAAGACGGCGCCGCCGGCGTTGAAGTCGCCAAGAAGGAATTGCCCGATCTGATCCTGATGGACGTGGTGATGCCGAACCTCAACGGGTTTCAGGCTACCCGCCTGATCGCCAAAGAGCCCACCACCGCGCACATCCCGATCGTTCTGGTCACCACCAAGGACCAGGAGACCGACAAGGTGTGGGGTTTGCGTCAAGGCGCCAAGGCCTACCTGACCAAGCCGTTCAACGAGGCCGCCTTGGTCAAGGTGATTGCGGAATTGCTGCCTGGCTGAGCACGGGGATCCTCCCGAAACCCGCTGCGCAGCGGTGTCGGCACGTCCCCCACGGTTACCCGGCGTACGCTCAGTCCGCGCGCGGGTCAAAATCATCGAAAGTGCGGGCGAACTGCCGATAGGCGTCGCGTTCGACGTCATTGCGCGGTTCCGGCGTGCGAATTTCCAACTCGATGATCTGATCGCCGGGCGGCGTTCCCGGCAAGCCACGACCGCGCAGACGCAATTTGCGGCCGGCATCGCTGCCCGCCGGCACCTTGAGCTCTACCGGGCCACCCAGGGTGGGCACCGTCAAGGTAGCGCCCAGGGCCGCTTCCCATGGTGCGACGCTGAGCACATGCAGGATATTGCGCTCATCGACCTCGAACTCGGGGTGCGCCCGGTATTCGATCTCCAGGCGCAAATCGCCATTGCGAACCCGGCCACGATTACCCTGCCCGGCAAGCCGGATCACCTGGCCCGGGCGAACCCCAGCCGGAATCTTCACTTCAAGCGTGCGCCCGTTGACGTCGATACGTTGGCTGCCGCCGGAAAAGGCCAGTTCCAGCGAAATCGCCAGACGCGCCTGCAAGTCACCGCCGGCATCGCTCGGGCCCGGGCGTGATCCGCGGTTGCGGCTGCCGAACAGCGACTCGAAGAAGTCGCTGAAGCCCGCGCCTTCGCCCACATCGAACCCGTATTCCGGCGCACCATGGCCGTGATACCCCGGCGGTGGGCGGAAGTCCTCGCCCGGCCGGAAACCGCGCGAGCGCAACTGATCGTACTGGGCACGCTTGTCGCTGTCGCGCAGCACTTCATACGCCTCATTGATCGACTTGAAGCGATCTTCGGCACCGGCTTCCTTGCTCACATCCGGATGGTATTTGCGCGCCAGCCGCCGGTACGCGGTCTTGATTTCCGCCTCGCCGGCACCCGGCTCGACGCCAAGCACCGTGTAGTAATCCTTGAACTCCATGCCACCCTCGATCACCCAAAAATCATGACGTTCATGGTACCCGTATATCGGTGCAGCATCGCTCCAGCTCAAGCCCCAATCACACATCACCCAGTCGCGATGCGCGGGCATGTCCATGTCGGATCCACGCCGATGGCGTTTGATCCGACCTACGTCAGCTACGCGCAACGCTTGGCGTAGGTCGGCTCAAGCCGCGTAGCGGTGGAGCCGACAACGCATCCGCCGCGTGTTTCGCAGACTGGGCCAGCAGCAAAGCGCGACCAAGTTCAATCTTGGTCGCCCACAGGGTGGGCTCCTACAAAAAAGCACCCGTCAGCCCGCTTTCGCTGTAGCAGCCCACCTTGCGGGCGACCGATGACGCGTGCCGGTGAGCGCCCGCGCCGCTGGCGCGGGCCGGCAATCGCACGAACGAAGCCATACAAAACGAGGTCTTCGTGAAATCCTGTGGGTAGTTTCGTGCATTTTCAACGCTCCACCCGCATGCAGATGCGCGGGCATGTCCATGTCGGATCCACGCCGATGGCGTTTGATCCGACCTACGTCAGCCACGCGCAGCGCTTGACGTAGGTCGG
>PGZC01000084.1:4795-13151 GCA_002839995.1 Gammaproteobacteria bacterium HGW-Gammaproteobacteria-4
TTTTGTATGGCGGAGAGAGAGGGATTCGAACCCTCGATAGAGTTTTAAGCCCTATACTCCCTTAGCAGGGGAGCCCCTTCAGCCACTCGGGCATCTCTCCGGGGTTTTCAGTTACACCCGCCATGTTGCCACCGGCAAACGACGGGCCGCATAGCATAGCGCTTATGCCTGCGGCGGTAAACCCGAACCGCTGGTGCTGGAACCCGTGGAAGGTTCGTCATCTTTGTGAATGCGTTGGTAAATTTCTTCCCGGTGCACCGCGACATCTTTCGGCGCGGTAATGCCGATGCGCACCTGGTTGCCTTTGACACCCAATACCGTAACCGTGATGGAGTCACCGATCATCATGGTTTCACCAACGCGGCGGGTCAGAATCAACATTTTTCCTCTCCTTGACCGAGGCTTCCGTGCGCCGAGGCATAGCCATTGCACGCCCCCGCGTGCAATGTACTCAGCTCACACCGCAACTGCATGGTACCCAAGGCCGGCGGCGCGATGCAATGATTCTCAGCACAATCGTTCAGCGAGCCAGGCATCGACTCCGGCCAGCGCGCTTTGCAGCGCCGCGCCATCATCGCCACCGCCCTGCGCCATGTCGGGGCGGCCGCCGCCCTTGCCGCCGATCTGACCGGCAATATGCGCAACCAGTTCACCGGCCTTGACCCGGCCCAGCGCTGCCCCGGAAACACCGGCAACCAGTGAGGCACGCCCCTCGCTTGCGCCGGCAAGCACGATCACCGCATCGCCGAGGCGATCCTTGAGTTGATCCACCGCTTCGCGCAAGGCCTTGCCATCGACGCCCTCGAGGCGCGCCGCAACCACACGGATGCCGCCGATCGCGCGCGCACTCGCGGCCAGTTCGGCAGCGGCGCCGGCGGTGGATTTGGCCTTGATCTGCTCCAGCTCGCGCTCAAGCTGGCGCTGGCGCTGAAGCACCTGTTGCAGCTTGTCGAGCAGCTCGGTCTGGCCGCCACCGAGCAATGCCGCGACCTCGACGAGTCGCTGCTCCTCCTGCGCAACGTGGGCCATTGCTGCAGCACCGGTAACCGCTTCGATGCGGCGCACGCCCGCAGCGACACCGCCTTCGGACAGGATTTTGAACAGCCCGATATCGCCGGTGCGACGCACGTGGGTTCCGCCGCACAGCTCGGTCGAGAATGCACCCATGCGCAACACCCGTACCCGCTCGCCGTATTTTTCGCCGAACAAGGCCATGGCACCGAAATCGAGCGCCTGCTGCATGTCCATCTGATGCACTTCGGCCTCGGCGTTGCCACGGATCTGCGCATTGACCAGGGCTTCGATCTGCGCCAACTGCGCGCCGCTCACCGGCTGGAAATGGGAAAAGTCGAAGCGCAACCGCTCCGGCGCCACCAGCGAGCCTTTCTGGCTGACATGCTCGCCCAGTATCTGGCGCAGCGCGGCATGCAGCAAATGGGTGGCCGAATGGTTGGTCACCACCGCCTGCCGGCGCTCGCCATCCACCGCTGCCGCAAGCGTGTCGCCGACCGCCAGCGCGCCCGAATCCAGGGCACCGACATGGCCGTGAAACTGGTTGGCGAACTTGTGGGTATCGCCGACCACGAAGCGCTGTCCCGCACTCCCGGTCAACACACCGGTATCGCCCACCTGCCCGCCGGACTCGGCGTAGAACGGGGTCTTGTCGAGCACCACGATGGCGCGCTCACCGGCACCGATGCGCGACACCGAGCGGCCATCGACCACCAACGCCAGCACTTTGCAAGCGTCAGCGGCAAGGCCCTCATACCCGCAGAACCGGGTCGGCGGCAGCGAGCCAAGCAACTCCCCGGGTAGACCCGCACTACCGGCAAACTTGCTGGCGGCGCGTGCGCGCTCTTTTTGCTGGGTCATCGACGCGTCGTAAGCCTGCATCTGCGCCGAATCGAACGCCTGGCCGCGCTCGCGCAGGATGTCGAGAATCAGGTCCGGCGGACAGCCATAGGTGTCGTGCAACTGGAACAAGGCCTCGCCATCGACGCTTCCGTGCTGTTTGAGGTGCGCATCGAGCCGGTTCATGCCCGCTTCCAGCGTTTGTGCGAACGCCGCCTCTTCCGCGCGCAGCGCCTGTTCGACCAGCGCGCGTTTGCCGGGCAATTCGGGATACGCCTCGCCCATCACCTCGCACAACGGCTCGACCATGCGCCAGAACAAGCCGTCGCTGCGCAGTGCGCCAAGTTTCCAGATATGACGGATCGCGCGCCGGATGATCCGCCGGAGCACGTAACCGCGTCCTTCATTGGACGGCAGCACACCATCGACGATCAGGAAACTGCATGCGCGGATGTGATCGGCAATCACGCGCAGTGATTTGTGATCCAGATCGGCGGTGGCGGTAAGCTGGGCAGCGGCCTTGATCAGGTGCTGGAACAGGTCGATTTCGTAATTGCTGTGCACGTGTTGCAGCACCGCGCACAGGCGCTCCAGGCCCATGCCGGTATCCACGCACGGCGCCGGCAGCGGCAGCAGGGTGCCGTCGGGCTGGCGATCGAACTGCATGAACACGGGCCGCCGGGGATGTGGGCACCATGATCGTAGAAAATCTCGCTGCATGGCCCGCACGGGCCGGTATCGGCCATCTGCCAGAAGTTGTCCGAGGCGTACGGCGCGCCCTTGTTGTCGCCGATGCGGATGATCCGCTCGGCCGGCAAGCCGATCATCGTGTGCCAGAGGTCGAACGCCTCGTCATCGCTGTGGTAGATGGTCACCAGCAGACGCTCGGGCGGCAGCTTCCAGACTTCGGTCAGCAGTTCCCAGGCCCAGGCGATGGCTTCCTTCTTGAAGTAATCGCCAAAGCTGAAGTTGCCCAGCATCTCGAAAAAGGTGTGGTGGCGCGCGGTGTAGCCGACCTGGTCGAGGTCGTTGTGCTTGCCACCGGCGCGCACACAGCGCTGCGAGCTTACTGCCCGCGTGTAGCTGCGCTTTTCCGCGCCAAGAAACACATCCTTGAACTGCACCATGCCGGCATTGGTGAACAGCAGGGTCGGGTCGTTTCCGGGCACCAACGGGCTGGAGGCCACGATCTGGTGGCCGCGGGCGGCGAAAAACTCGAGGAAATCACGGCGAATGGCGTTGCTGGTCTTGGTCATGGGCACGATAATCAGGTTTGACAGGGCACGAACGCGCCCGAAGCCGGCACCATGCCGGCCCGCGACCGAGTTCGCAATCAGAAGCAGCGATCACTGGCAGGCCGCCCACAGGGTGCGCTCCTACAGTGAGCGAGATCGCATTTTGCAGGAGCCCACCCTGTGGGCGACCGAACGAGGCGGCCGCTCCTGTGCGTCCATGCACTCGCGGCACTCGCACATCCGTGTGCAGCAAAGGCACCACAGCTTTCCCCGCTATGGTCGGTCACCTCCGACACCCGTTAGATTAGCAGCACCGCCGCCCGATCGGGCCATCCTGGTGCAGCGTTATGGCGATCCGCCAGCGCCGAGCGTCGCGCCAACCCGGGTGATGGTTTCCGCAATCATCTCCGAGGTGATCGGCCCCATGAAGCGCCTGGCAATGCGGCCGTCGGGCGCCACCAGATAGGTCAGCGGCAGCCCGCGCGGCGGCTCGAAATCCTCCGGCGGATGCAGCAGATCGACGATCGACACCGGATAGCTGACCGGGTGCCGGGCCAGAAACGCGCGCATGTCTTCGCTGTCGATTTCCTCGTAGGCAAGGCCGATCACCTTGACATCATCGCGCGCCTGGTCGAATGCCGAGAAATCGGGCATTTCCTTGAGGCACGGCGCACACCATGTCGCCCAGTAATTGACCACCACCCATGAGCCGCGATGCGCAGCCAACTCGAACGGCTGGCCATCCCAGGTTTGCACCGACAGCGTGGGACGAAATCCGGGCGCCGCGCCGCCGGCTTCCGCCAGCGTAGGCGATGCGCCGGCAAGCAGGGCAACAGATGCCAACAGATTGATAATGATGGATCGCGTCATGGGATCTGTTTCTCCTGTTCGCTGAAAAGGTCGCCAACGCTCTGGCTCAATCCCTCGCGCAGCGGTTGTCGTAATGCGTTCAGGGCGCGAACTGCGGCCTGTCCAATCATATCGTCCTGAAACGGCAACTGCATCTCTTCGATCGGTACCCGCAATCGGCAGCCCTCATGCAAATCGCCCAAAGTCACCCGTTGCAGGTCACGGGTCAACAACCAGCGCCCATCCTCCAGCAACTCGACGATATGACCGCGTTGCAGATCGGAAAGCAGGTGCTGCAACTGGTCGTCGCTCAGACCCGGTTCCAGCGCATACAGTTCCTCGACAAACAGCCCCTTGCCTGAACGTTGTGCCTCACGCAGGCGGCCGAGCAAGCGCAACAAGCCAAAGAACTCGCTCCCCGGCGGCAGGCTGAAGGCGGCGGGCTGGAAACGGAATGCCGACAGCGATGCCGCAAACGACGCACCCAGCAAGATCACCAACCAACCCAGGTACACCCAGAGCAGGAAGATCGGAATGGCGGCCAGTGCGCCATAAATCTGTTGATAGGTCGGTACGGTGCGCAGGTAAACCGTCAGTCCGTACTTGCTCAGTTCGAACAGCGCCGTCGCCAACACGCCGCCAGCCAATGCGTGGCGCAACGCGATCCGCCGGTTCGGGATGACCAGATACGCCGCACTGAAGCCGAGCAACTCAACCACGGTAGGCATGGCACCGACCAGGCGCTTGCCGAAAACGCTGCCTTGCAGGCCCGAATCAGCCGACAGTGCGAACAGATAGGACGTAAATGCCAGCGCCCCCGTGGCGGCGATGGCGCCCAGACTGAGCACCGTCCAGTAAACCAGGAAACGGGTCAGGCGCGGTCGCGGCGTATCGACGCGCCAGATCCGGTTGAACGTGGCCTCGATACTGGACAACGTCAACACTGCCGATGCGATCAATGCCAGCGTGCCGGCCAGGGTCAGACCCGACACCCCGACGGTAAACTCCTTGAGGTAGGCTTCCACCGTACGCGCGGCGTCGGGCACAAAGTTCGAGAACACGAAATCGCCGAGGCGGTCGGTCCATTGCTGGAAAACCGGAAACCCGGAAACGATGGCGAACGCGACAGCGGACAGCGGCACCAGCGCAAACACGGTGGTGTAACTCAGCGCACCAGCCGTTTCAAAGCAACGATCATCGACAAAGCGCCGCGCCAGAAAACGGGCAAACGCCTGCACCCGTTCGCGATGCAGTTCACCGATACGCGCGATCAGAGCCCGGAGCCAGTTCATGGCAGTAGTGTAGTGCTTTATCCTTGACATCTCTCAGAGCGCTGCCACCATGCCCGATATCCTGATCCTGTACTACAGCCGCGGTGGTTCGGTGGCGCAACTGGCGCGCCATATCGCCCGCGGTGTCGATGAAGTCGCCGGCATGCAGGCGCGATTGCGCAGCGTGCCGCCGGTGGCCGCCGTAACGCAGCAGGCGGCACCGCCAGTGCCTGAAGACGGCGCGCCCTATGTCAGCCGCGACGATCTGGCGCAGTGCGCCGGACTGATCCTGGGCAGCCCCACCCGATTCGGCAACATGGCCGCGCCGCTCAAGCACTTCCTCGACGGTACCGGCGCCGAATGGGCGTCCGGGACACTGGTCGGCAAACCGGCGGCGGTGTTCACCTCCACCGCGTCGATGCACGGCGGCCAGGAATCCACGCTGTTGAGCATGGCCTTGCCATTGCTGCATCACGGCATGGTGCTGGTCGGCATCCCCTATACCGAGGCGGCGCTGTCGAGCACACGCAGTGGCGGCACGCCTTACGGCGCCAGCCATGTGGCCGGTGCCGAAGACTACAGCGAACCGAGCGACGAGGAACGTGTGCTGGCCCGCGCGCTGGGCCGGCGCGTGGCGCAGATCGCACAGCGTTTGCTGCCATGAGCGCCCTGCTCAGTCGCAACGCCAAGCTGGCCGTGGTCGCGATCATGGCGCAGTGGCTGTTGCACGGGTTCTGGCAGGTGGGGTTGTCGTCGCTGCCGCTGGCGCTGCGTCTGGCCCTGCTGGCGCTCGCCCTGCTACCGGGCCTGCCGTGCCTGATCGCCGTGCTGCGCCGCCAGCGCTCAGCTGCATTCTGGGCCGGCGCCGGCAGCCTGTTTTATTTCAGCCACGGGGTGATGGAAGCGTGGGCGGCCGAGCAATGGCGGCTGCTGGCGTATCTTGAAATCGCGCTCGCCCTGCTCGCCATTTTCGCCAGTTCCGGCGACGGCCTGCGCGCACGGCTTGCCAAGCGCAAGGCAGCTGCGTCGCGGTAAACTGTGCACCGCAGCGGCACACCCATCGGAGAGCAGCACGTGGATGAATTGTGCATCGTCACGACCGGCGGCACCATCGACAAGATCTATTTCGACGACAAGTCCGATTTTCAGGTGGGCGAACCGCAGATCGGCCGCATCCTGCAGGAATTGGGCGTGGCGTTTCGCTTCAACGTCATCCCGATCCTGCGCAAGGACAGCCTGCACCTGACCGACGACGATCGCGAACTGATCCGCGACACCATCGCTGCACAGGCGTCCCGACACGTACTTGTGACCCACGGCTCGGACTCGATGGTGGCAACCGCCAAGGTGCTGGCCGGCATTGCCGGCAAAACCATCGTACTCACCGGCGCACTCAACCCGGCGCGCTTTCGCGGCTCGGATGCCGAGTTCAATATCGGTACCGCGGTCGGCGCCGTGCAATGCCTGGCCGCCGGTGTCTACATCGCCATGAACGGGCGGATCTGGGATCCGGAAAAGGTGCGCAAGAACGTCAGCGCCAACCGGTTCGAACCGATCAGCTAAGGATGCTCTGAACAAGCTGTCATTGCGAGGAGCGGCCGCTCTTGCGCATCCTGCGATGTGCATGGATGCACAAGTGGTGCGGGAGGCAGGATGCCGGAAGCACCCGCCTGCGGCACTTGCACGTCCCTGAGCTGGATTGCTTCCCGCCACGGCCTTCGGCCTCGCGGCTAAAGGCTTGAACGCTCGCAATGACAGCGGATGGCGGTTGTTCAGGGCATCCCCAAGCTTGCAGCCTGCCGGGCTTGACCGATCATGGCGAGGGCAAGCCGGGTTCTCGACCGCTGCGCGGTTACGCGGGGCTGCGCCCCGATGCTTCGTTCGGTCGCTTCGCGACAGCGCTCGCTGTGCGATCTCCGCCTTCGCTTCGCTCGGTCGCCCACAGGGTGGGCTCCTACAGGGGTGCTTCAAGGCGCCGTTGTGGGAACGCGCCTCGCGCGCGAAGCATTCGCGAGATTGTTCGCCGGCAGGCCGGCTCCCACAGAACCATTGGCTTTTGTAGGAGCCCACCCTGTGGGCGACCGCCAGTGCGGAGGATGGGTGGATCACCGCGCTTTTGCAGGAGCCCACCCTGTGGGCGACCGTCCGAGCGGAGGATGGGTGGATCACCGCGCTTTTACAGGAGCCCACCCTGTGGGCGACCGTCCGAGCGGAGGATGGGTGGATCACCGCGCTTTTGTAGGAGCCCACCCTGTGGGCGACCGGCAGTGCGGAGGATGGGTGGATCACCGCGCTTTTGCAGGAGCCCACCCTGTGGGCGACTGTTGTGGCCCCTACGCGCCCGATCCGAGCGCACGCAACGCGGCGTAAGCATCGTTCTGGCTGAAGCCGCGACGCAGCAGAAAACCGATCAGCTTGCGTTGCGTCGACGGGTCCGCCGGGTTCTTCCCGGCAAAGCGACGCCGCGCTTGCTCGCAGGCCAGTTCCGGCCAGTTGCTTTCGCAGCTCTCCAGCGCCGCATCGATCCGATCTTCGGCGATGCCATCGCCGAGCAATTCGGCGCGAATACGCAGTGGGCCGTAGCCGGCAGCGGCCCGGGTTCTGGCGAACGCACCGGCGAAGCGTGCGTCGTCCTGAAAGCCCTGTTCAACCAGCCGGTCCAACGCCGATTCAATCGCGGCGGCATCCAGACCGCGGGCGTCGAGCCGGCGCGCCAGATCGCGCCGCGAATATTCGCGCCGCGCCAGCAAGGCCAACGCCTTGCTGTACGCATCGGGACTTTCCCGGCCACCAGCCATCACCGCGGCTGCGTGCTCAATGAAACCTGCTTGCGCGGTTTCCTCACGCTTCGGCAACCTCTTCCACGTCACCGATCACCAGGCCAGGCACGAACTTCTCGCGCAGCTTGGCTTCCAGATCCTTGGCCACGGTCGGGTTCTGCTTCAGCCAGTTGCGCACGTTCTCCTTGCCCTGGCCGATCCGCTCGCCGTTGTAGCTGTACCAGGCGCCCGACTTCTCGACCAGTTTGGCATCCACGCCCATGTCGATCAGCTCGCCTTCGCGCGAGATGCCCTCGCCGTACAGGATTTCGGTCAACACGATCTTGAACGGCGGCGCCATCTTGTTTTTCACCACCTTGATCTTGGTCTG
>PGZC01000018.1:0-70206 GCA_002839995.1 Gammaproteobacteria bacterium HGW-Gammaproteobacteria-4
TCCAGGCTTTGCTCGGGTGGCGCGGCGAACATCGAAAACAGGCGCACGGTATCGGCGCCGTATTTGCCGACCATGCTCTGCGGATCGACGCCGTTGTTCCTGGACTTGGCCATCTTCTCGCTGCCGCCGATCGCCACCGGCAGCCCATCGGCGCGCAGGATCGCGCCGATGGCACGGCCCCGCTCATCGCGGCTGATGTCGATATCGGCGGGATTGAACCACTCGCGACTACCGTCATCGCCCTGCCGGTAAAAGGTATCAGCCACCACCATGCCCTGGCACAGCAAGCGTTTGACCGGCTCATCGCTATGCACGAAACCGGTGTCGCGCAACAATTTGTGGAAGAAGCGGAAATACAGCAGATGCAAAATCGCATGCTCGATGCCGCCGATGTACTGATCCACCGGCAACCAGTAATTGGCACGCTCATCGATGATGTCGGCAGCACCCGGACTGGTGTAGCGCGCGTAGTACCAGCTCGACTCCATGAAGGTGTCGAAGGTATCGGTTTCGCGTTCGGCCGCCCCGCCGCAGCTCGGGCAGGTGGTCTTGCGCCATTCCGGGTCGGCCTTGATCGGCGAACCGGTGCCCATGAACTCGACGTTCTCCGGCAACACCACCGGCAACTGCGCTTCCGGCACCGGCACGTCGCCGCAGACCGGGCAGCGGATCATCGGGATCGGACAGCCCCAGTAGCGCTGCCGGCTGACACCCCAATCGCGCAGGCGAAAGTTGACCCGACGCTCGCCACGATCGCCCAGCAGTTGCGCCACCTTGTCGAACGCGCCGCGATAGTCGAGGCCGTCGAGTGCGCCGGAGTTCACCACCCGCATCTGCGGGCTCGACTTGTCGGCGTACCAGTCCTTCCACACCGCCGCATCGTAGGTGAACTGACTCCCCTCTCCCACCGGGAGAGGGGACAACGCAATCACCTGCTTGATCGGCAACCCGTATTTTTGCGCGAACTCGAAATCGCGCGCATCGTGCCCCGGCACCGCCATCACCGCACCGGTGCCATAGCCCATCAATACAAAATTGGCGACCCAGATCGGCACCCGCTCGCCGCTGATCGGATGCAACGCATGCAGCCCCGTGGCGACGCCCTTCTTGTCCTGCGTTTCCAGTTCCATTGCCGAAACGCCGCCGCGCTGGCATTCCGCCACGAACGCCGCCACTTCGGCATTGTGTGCGGCGGCGCGCCGCGCCAGCGGGTGTTCGGCCGCCACCGCCATGTAACTTACGCCCATCAGCGTGTCCGGACGCGTGGTGAACACGCGCACCGCCTCGCCGCTGTCTTCCACCGCGAACGCGATCTCCAGCCCCTCGGAGCGGCCGATCCAGTTGCGCTGCATGGTCTTGACCGATTCCGGCCAGTCGTCGAGCCGATCCAGGCCGTCGAGCAGTTCCTGCGCGTAGTCGGTGATCTTGAGGAACCACTGCGGAATCTCGCGCTTTTCCACCAGCGCCCCCGAGCGCCAGCCGCGGCCCTCGATCACCTGCTCGTTGGCGAGCACAGTCTGATCGACCGGATCCCAGTTGACCTGCGAATGCTTGCGGTAAACCAGGCCCTTGTTGAACAGGCGCACGAACATGCGCTGTTCGTGCTGGTAGTAGTCGGGACGGCAGGTAGCGAACTCGCGCGACCAGTCGATCGCGTAGCCCAGCGACTGCAACTGCTCGCGCATGTGATCGATATTGGCGTAGGTCCACTTCGCCGGAGCGGTCTTGTGCTTGATCGCCGCATTTTCGGCCGGCAGGCCGAACGCGTCCCAGCCCATCGGCTGCAACACATTCTTGCCCTGCATGCGCTGAAACCGGCTGATCACATCGCCGATGGTGTAGTTGCGCACGTGCCCCATGTGCAGCGCACCCGACGGGTACGGCAACATGGAAAGACAGTAGAACTTCTCGCGTGTGGGGTCTTCCTTGACCTCGAATGCGTGTTGCGACGACCAGAATGCCTGGGCGGCGGCCTCGATGGCCTGGGGCTGATAGGTTTCTTGCATGGACTCGACAACGCTGCGGAATGCGCCAGATTATCGCACTGAAACCGGTTGGCGCCAGAAGCAGCTCCACGGCACCACGGCTCCACGGCACCACGGGAAATGCGTAAAGCGATTTGTCCGCAAAGACCGCAAACAGCGCAAAGGGAAAATCGCGTAGTTGAAGACCGCAGGCCGTAACCCGGGATCGGCGCGCCATCCCGGTCGCCCAAGTCGCGTCGTTGTATATTGCGCCATTGACCGCTGGAGAACCGCGATGCCCAAGCTTGCGCTGTTTTTTGTCGCCATTGCCCTGAGCCTGCCCGCCGCCGCCGAGGTCACCACGGTGCATTGCGGGCGCCTGTTCGATGCCGCCAACGCGAAATTGCTCGGCGAGCACACCATCGTGATCGAGGGCAACCTAATCCGCGAGGTACACGCGGCCAATGTCGTGATCGAAGGCGCCACCGCCATCGACCTCAGCCGGCAAACCTGCCTGCCGGGCCTGATCGACATGCACGTGCATCTGGGCAACCAGACCAGCGCGCAGGCCTATTCGGAAGGATTCCGCCTGAACCCCGAGGACTTCGCGTTCCGCGCGGTCGGCTACGCCGAGCGCACCCTGCTCGCCGGGTTCACCAGCGTGCGCGATCTCGGCGGCACGGTCGCGTTGTCGCTGCGCAATGCCATCGACCAGGGCCTGGTGCGCGGCCCGCGCATCTCGGCGGCGGGCAAGTCGATCGCCACCACCGGTGGCCATGCTGACCCGCTCAATGGCGTCAACCGCGACATCCTGCACGCGTTCGGTTATCCCGGCCCGGAAGACGGCGTGATCAGCGGCCCGATCGAAGCGCGGCGCGCGGTGCGCCAGCGTTACAAGGATGGCTCGGACGTGATCAAGATCACCGCCACCGGTGGCGTGCTCAGCTTCGCCAAGAGCGGCGACAATCCGCAGTTCATGGCGGATGAGGTGGTGTCGATCGTGCAGACCGCGCACGACTATGGTTACAAGGTGGCCGTGCATGCGCACGGCGCCGAAGGCATGAAACGCGCGGTCATCGCCGGGGTCGATTCGATCGAACACGGCACCTATATGACCAATGAAATCCGCAAACTCATGAAGGACAAGGGGACGTGGTATGTGCCCACCATCCTCGCTGGCGTGTTCGTGGGCGAGATGGCGGCCAAGCCCGGTTATTACCCCGAGATCGTGCGGCCCAAGGCATTGGCCGTCGGCCCGCAAATCCAGAAGACCTTTGCCGCGGCTTACAAGGCCGGGGTAAAGATCGCCTTCGGCACCGATGCCGGCGTCTACCCGCATGGCGATAACGCACGCGAATTCGAGCTGATGACCGAAGCCGGCATGCCCGCCAACGAGGCCCTGCAATCGGCCACCCGCAATGCTGCGCAGTTGCTCGGACGCTGGGACGAACTGGGCAGCATCGATGCCGGCAAGCTGGCCGATCTGGTGGCGGTTCCCGGCAATCCGCTCGAGGACATCGCGTTGATGAAGCAGGTGGATTTCGTGATGAAGGATGGCGTGGTCTATCGTCAACCCTGATCCATCCCTCCGTCGAGCGCTCATATCGGTCGGTCGCTGCGCGACACTGGCTGCGCCAGTCCCGCCTTCACTTCGCCCCTACGCGGCTCGCTCGGTCGGTCGCTGCGCGACACTGGCTGCGCCAGTCCCGCCTTCACTTCGCCGCTACGCGGCTCGCTCGGTCGGTCGCTGCGCGACACTGGCTGCGCCAGTCCCGCCTTCACTTCGCCGCTACGCGGCTCGCTCGGTCGCCCACAGGGTGGGCTCCTACAGGTGAGCGCAACCGCTTTTCTGTAGGAGCCCACCCTGTGGGCGACCACAAGCCGCAGTGCGCGATGGCACAACCGCATCGCGCCTGCCTGCATGCTGCCGTTGCCTTGAAATCGACGACGACGGCATCATGTTCCTGACTTGACGCTTTCGAGATATTCCCATGACCCTGATTACACCCGGCGGCACCGCGGCCCCCAAGCCGAATGCCGCGCCAGCGCCGGAATCCCTGATTTTCGACACCACTGCCGCCGACTTCGAGCGCGATGTCATCCTGCGCTCGGTCAAGGTGCCGGTGCTGGTGGATTTCTGGGCGACCTGGTGCGAGCCGTGCAAGCAACTCGCCCCGGTGCTGGAAAAGCTGGTCGCCGAATACCGCGGCGCCTTCATGCTGGCCAAGGTCGATGTCGACAAACAGCAACAACTCGCGGCGGCGGTTGGTATCCGCTCGGTACCGACGCTGATGCTGGTCACGCACGGGCAGCTGGTCGATGGCTTCCCCGGTGCGCTGCCCGAGGCCAAGCTGCGCGAGTTTCTGGGCAAGCATGGCATCGTGCCGCGAGCCGCCCCGGAAGACGACGCCGACGCACCGGAGGAATCGCCGGAAGCCGCCGCAACGCGGTTACGCGCGGAAATCGCAAAGTCCCCGGACAACGACGAACTCAAGCTCGACCTCGCACTGGCACTCACCCGGCTGGGCGAAACCGACGAACCGCTGCGTCTGCTCGACGCCCTGCCCGCCAATCTGGGCACCGACGATCGCGCCCGCAAGGCGCGTGCGCGCCTCGCGTTTGCTGCGCTTGTCGCCACAGCACCAGACCTCACCGCATTGGCAACGCGCGTCGCCAGCAATCCCGATGATGCGCAGGCACGCCACCTGCTCGGCGTGCGCCTGATTCTCGCTGCGCAGCCGCAGGCTGGGCTGGATCAGCTGATCGAACTGCTCAGCCGCGATCGCAGCTATGCCGACGGCCTGCCGCGCAAAGCCCTGATCGATGCGTTCCTGATCCTCGATGACGCCGAACTGGTATCGCGCTACCGACGCAAGATGGCGTCGTTGCTGTTCTGAGCGATGAAGGCCAAACACCTGCGGTTGGTGATGAACCTGTGGCCACCGTTTGCCTTCTCCGGCATTCGGGTGCAGCGGATCGCGGACGATTTCAGCGCGGTGCAGGTCGCCCTGCATCAGCGCTGGTACAACCGCAATTATGTCGGCAGCCATTTCGGTGGCAGCCTGTTTGCGATGACCGACCCGTTTTTCATGATGATGTTGTTGCACCAGCTTGGCAGCGATTACATCGTCTGGGACAAGGCCGCGCACATCGAGTTCGTCAAACCCGGGCGCGGAACGGTAACTGCGCATTTTCACCTTGACGCAGGTACCGTAGCCACGTTGCGCGCCGCTGTCGATCGCGGCGAACGGGTCAGGCACTGGTTCGAGGCCACCATTCACGACAGCGATGGCGAGGTGGTTGCGAACGTCCGCAAACAACTTTACATACGCCACAAACGACCGGCTGAAGGCAGCGACCAGCCGTAATGATTTCTCGGTTTAGGAAGCTCTGAACAACCGCCAACCGCCGTCATTGCGAGCGCTCAAGCCTTTAGCCGCGAGGCCGAAGGCCGTGGCGGGAAGCAATCCAGTGCCTTGATTCTCTGAACACTCTGGATTGCCGCGTCGCTTCGCTCCTCGCAATGACAGCTTGTTCAGAGCATCCTTAATCTGATCGCCGGGCGTTGTTGCTCGCAGGAACCTGCACATTGAGCCGATCCACTGCCAACGCACCCACCTTGATTCGCGTCGTCTCGCGCTGGCAGATCGTCGGCCTGTCGATCAACGACGTGATCGGCAGCGGCATCTATCTGCTGCCGGCAGCGGCGGCGGCGCTGCTCGGCCCGGCCAGCCTGTGGGCGGTATTGCTGGCCGGGGTGGCGGTATCGTTACTGGTGCTGTGCTACGCGCAGGCATCCAGCTATTTCGATCAGGCCGGCGGCGCCTACCTGTATACGCGCGAGGCGTTCGGCGATTTCATCGGCTTTGAGGTCGGCTGGATGGCGTGGTTGACCCGCATCGCATCGATCGCGGCCCTCGCCAATGGTCTGGCGCTGGCGATGGCGGCGCTGTGGCCGGCCATGGCCACCGGCCCAACCCGGATTGCGGTGATCGTGCTCGGCATCGCCGTGGTGACCTGGATCAACGTCGTGGGGGTCCGTTCCGGTGCGCGGATGGCAGTTATCCTGACTCTCGCCAAATTGTTGCCGCTGCTGGTGTTCGTGATCGTCGGCGTGTTCCACATGGATTGGGCCAACCTGTCCGGCGCCGCCGTGCCGGAGCGAACCGATCTGGCCGAAGCCGCGCTGCTGCTGCTGTTTGCCTATGCCGGCTTCGAAAACACCCCGGCCGCAGCCGGTGAATACAAAAATCCCAAACGAGACATCCCGTTTGCGATGTTGACCATGATCGCCGTGGTCACGTTCACCTATGTCGCGATCCAGGCGGTGGCGCTGGGCACCTTGCCCGGCCTTGCCACATCGACGTCACCACTGGCCGACGCTGCCGGCGGTTTTGCCGGCCCGGGCGCGGTGATGTTGCTGACGCTTGGCGCGGTGGTGTCGATCCTCGGCAACATGGGCAACAGCGTACTGATGGGGCCGCGCTACTTGTATGCGCTGGCGGTCGATGGCTATGGCCCGGCGCTGTTTGCGCGAGTGCACCCGCGCTGGCATACGCCAGCGGCCGCCATCGCGATCCCGGCCGCACTGGCACTGGCACTGGCGCTGTCCGGCAGCTTCGTGCAACTGGCGCTGTTGTCGGTGATCGCGCGGCTGGCCACCTATATCGGCACCGCGGCCTCGCTGCTGGTTTTGCAAAAGCGCCATGCCGCCAGGCCCGGCGCACTGATCCTGCCCGGTGGTCGGCTGATTCCATTGCTGGCGCTCGCGATCTCGCTGATTCTGCTGTCCGCTACGACCGTCGCGAACCTGCTCGCCGGTGCCGCGGCGATAGCCGTCGGCGCGCTGATTTTTCGCTTTCGCCGCCGTTGAGGTCAGCGCAGCTTGGCCGCGTGTCGTCAAGGCTTGTGATGACCGCGCTGGGCGCTTACCCTGCATCACAACCCAAGGCTGGCTGTTTGCGCCAGCGTCTCGCATCCCCGCTGCCACGCCATTCGACCGGGCCAAGACCGCACCACGCCGACGCCCATGACCCCACGCTTCGTTCACTTGCATCTGCACAGCGAGTTCTCGCTGACCGACTCGACCATCCGGATCAAGCCGATGGCGAAACGCTGTGCCGAGCTGGGATTGCCCGCGGTCGGGATTACCGACCAGAGCAACCTGTTTGCGCTGGTGAAGTTCTACAAGGCGGCCGAGGCGGCAGGGGTCAAACCCATTGCCGGCGCCGATATCTGGCTGGCCGAGGACGGGCAGCCAGCCTCGCGCCTGACCCTGCTGTGCCGCAACCGCGATGGCTATCTGGGCTTGTCGCGCCTGCTGTCGCGCGCCTACCAGGAAGGCCACCGCGGCGACCTGGTCTGCGTACGCCCTGGTTGGCTGTATGACGAGCGTGCCGGACTGGTGCTCATTGCCGGGCGACAAAGCCTGATCGGCCAGCACCTGGCGGCCGGTCGCAATGACACTGCCGCGCGGGTGCTGCACGATTGGCGCGAGCTGTTTCCCGATGCGCTGTACCTGGAGCTGACCCGTACCGGCCGCGACGGCGAAGAGGCGTTCAACGCAGCGGCGGCAGCGCTGGCGGATCGCATGGATCTGCCGTTGCTGGCATCCAACGACGTGCGTTTCCTGCTGCCCGACGACTTCGAAGCGCACGAGGCGCGGGTGTGCATCGCCAGCGGCCGGGTCCTCGACGATCCCAAGCGCCCGCGCGACTACAGCCCCGAGCAATACCTGAAATCGCCGGAGCAGATGGCGGAACTGTTCGCCGATCTGCCCGAGGCGCTGGAAAACACGGTCGAGCTGGCGCAGCGCTGCAATCTCGAACTGCAACTGGGCACTTACTACCTGCCCGACTTTCCGGTGCCGGACGGGCACACGGTAGCCTCGCCATCGAGCTGGACGTCATCATCACGATGGGCTTCCCCGGCTACTTCCTGATCGTGGCCGATTTCATCAACTGGGCCAAGCAACACGATATTCCGGTTGGCCCCGGGCGCGGTTCCGGTGCCGGTTCGCTGGTGGCCTGGGCGCTGGGCATCACCGATCTGGACCCGTTGCCCTACGATCTGCTGTTCGAGCGCTTTCTGAATCCCGAACGGGTGTCGATGCCCGACTTCGACATCGACTTTTGCATGGATCGCCGCGACGAGGTGATCGATTACGTCGCGCAAAAATACGGCCGCGACCGGGTCAGCCAGATCATCACCTACGGCACCATGGCGGCCAAGGCGGTGGTGCGCGATACCGGCCGCATCCTCGGGCATCCGTACGGCTTCGTCGATTCGATCGCCAAACTGATTCCGCTGACGCTCGGCATCAGCCTCGACGATGCGCTGGGCGAAAGCGAGGCCGCACGCAAGGACAACAACCTCGCCTCGGCCGAGCTGATCGCGCGTTACCAATCCGAAGAGGACGTGCGCGACCTGATCGACCTGGCGCGCAAGCTCGAAGACCTTACCCGCAACGCCGGCAGGCACGCCGGCGGCGTGGTGATCGCGCCCAGTCCGCTCACCGATTTCTGCCCGCTGTTCTGCGAACAGGGCGGCACCAGCCCGGTCACCCAGTTCGACAAGGACGACGTGGAAGCAGCGGGCCTGGTCAAGTTCGACTTCCTCGGCCTGCGCACCCTCACCATCCTGGATTGGGCGGTGAAGGCGATCAACGCCGAGCGCCGCCGCAACCACGAGGCCGAGTTCGATCTGGCGACGCTGCCGCTGGACGATTTGGCGACCTACGCGTTGTTCTCGCGCGGCGATACCGTGGCGGTGTTCCAGTTCGAGTCGCGCGGCATGCGCGAGCTGCTAAAGCGCGCGCGCCCGGACCGCTTCGAGGACATCATTGCGCTGGCCGCCCTGTTCCGACCCGGCCCGCTGGGCTCGGGCATGGACAAGGACTGGACCGCGCGCAAGCACGGCGAGGCCGTGGTCACCTATCCGCATCCGCTGCTGGAGCCGGTGCTGGCGCCGACTTACGGTGTGATTGTGTACCAGGAACAGGTGATGCAGATCGCCCAGGTGCTGGCCGGCTACTCGCTGGGCGGCGCCGACCTGCTGCGCCGCGCGATGGGCAAGAAGAAACCCGAGGAGATGGCGAAAGAGCGCGCCAAGTTCGAGGCCGGCGCGGCCGAGCGCAACGTCGATCCGCGCGTCGCCAGCGGCATCTTCGACTTGATGGAGAAGTTCGCCGAGTACGGCTTCAACAAGTCGCACTCGGCCGCCTATGCGCTGGTGGCCTACCAGACCGCCTGGCTCAAGGTGCATTACCCGGCGCAGTTCATGGCCGCCACGTTGTCCTCGGACATGGACAACACCGACAAGGTGGTGACCTTTCTCAACGAAGCGCGCGCGATCGGCATCGCCATCGCGCCGCCGGACGTGAACAGCTCCGGCTACGCCTTCGCCGCCACCGGCGCGCGCGCAGTGCGCTATGGACTGGGCGCGATCAAGGGCGTGGGTCACGGCGCCTGCGAGGCCATCATCGAGGCGCGCGCGCGCGGCGGCGCGTTTGCCGATCTGCTGGATTTCTGCGCGCGGGTGGATTCGGGCCGGCTCAACAAACGCGTGATCGAAGCCCTGATCCATGCCGGCGCGCTCGACAGCCTCGG
The DNA here is from genome assembly GCA_002839995.1 of Gammaproteobacteria bacterium HGW-Gammaproteobacteria-4. Taxonomy (GTDB): domain Bacteria; phylum Pseudomonadota; class Gammaproteobacteria; order Xanthomonadales; family Xanthomonadaceae. Next base: position 9,572 of record PGZC01000018.1, read on the forward strand.
CAGCAACCGTCCCTCGCTGCTGGTGCAGTTGCCCGATGTCATGCGCGCCACCGAGCAGGCCGCGCGCGAACGCGCCGCCGGCCAGGTGTCGCTGTTCGGTGGCGGCCCGGAACCGGCGCTGAGCATCGAGCTGGCGCGCTGCGACGACTGGCCGCTGGCACAGAAGCTGAGCGGTGAGCGCGAAACCCTGGGCCACTACCTCAGCGGCCATCCGCTCGACCCGTGGCGCAACGAGCTCAATGCCCTGACCGGTTTCGACCTGGGCGAACTCGAACGGATCCTGTCGCAAAAACGCGACCGCCGCGGCGAAGCGCAGGTGGTGATCGCCGGCATGGTCACCGCCATCCGCAAACGCGGCGAAACCATGGCCTTCGTGCAAGTGGAGGACGGCAAGGGTCGGCTGGAATGCCTGTTTTTTCGCGATGCGTTCATCGAGTACGGCGCCATGCTCGGCCGCGACCGGGTGCTGGTGATCGAAGGCAGCCTGAGCGACGATGAGTTTTCCGGCGGTTTCAGCCTGCGCGCCAAACGCTGCTGGGACTACCGCGAACTGTGCGCTGCCGGTCAACGCCTGGATCTGCGCGTCGACCTGCGCATGGGCGAAGCCATGGCACAACTGGAGACCGCGCTCGCTGCCTACCGGCCCGGCAAAACCCCATTGCGCCTGCTCGCCACCACCAACGCCGGCTCTGGCGTCATCGAGTTGAACGGCGCGCACAGCGTACGCAGCGAACCCGAGCTGATCGACCTGCTGCGCGCCCTGCCCTCGGTCGGCGAGGTCAGCCTGCATCTGCCAAGGCCATGGCAGCCCTGAGCCGACACGCCAATCCGTCGATAGCCGCACCAGACACGCGGCCGTGCATTACGCCATTGCGCGCTCGCCAACGGTTCGCTGTGCCGCGCGCTGGAATGCCCACAGCGTGCACGCGATCGCCGCCATCGGCAGCAACGACAGATAAAACGCGGTCTGGCCGCCGAAGCTGCCGAACACCAGCCCGGTGATCATCGAGCCGGTGGTGCCGCCCAGCGCCGAGGCGACCACGATCAAGCCGGTCATCGCTGCGTGTTGCGGGCGCGGCAACGCACTGAGCACCACCGAAACGATGGCCGGATAAATCGGCGCCATGAACAAACCGATCAACGGGAACACAAATGCGGCCAACGGCACCGAACCCCAGCCGGTAACCGAGCCCGGTTCGATACCCTGTGCCAACGGCAAGGTCACCAGTACCAGCGTTGCCATCGCCACCAGGCAGCCATAAAGCAGGTGATGCCAGCGCAACCGGCGCAGCAACACGCCAGCCAACAGCCGCCCCAGCGCCAATGAAGCAGCAAATGCGCTGGCCATCTGCACGCTCATCGCAGTGGGCAAGCGCAGCACTTCATTATTGAAAGTCGGCAACCAGGTGCCGATGCTTTGCTCGATCAACACGTACAGCATGGCGCTGAGCACGAACAGCAGCACCAGCGGGCGCGCCGCGAGGCGCAACATGCCGAGAAAATCGTCGCGCAGGCGGATTGCCGGCGTTCGCGCTGCGGATTCGTCGAAGGCACTGCCGGCAAGCAAGCCAATCACCAGCACACACACTGCGGATAACACCCAATACACATTCAGCCACGACAGGTTTTGCGGCTGATCCGGATCGATGAACGCGCCGAACAGCCAGTAACCGCCGAGCACGCCCACCATGAACAGGCCTTCGATGGTGTTGGTGAGGCTGGCGTGCTGCTTTTCGTCGCGGGTCAACAACCCGATCAGGGTGTACACCGACACCTTGACGATGGCAAAACCGGCACCGATGCTGACGAACAGCAGCCGCGTCATCCCGAACGAGGGCAGCAGCGCCATCAGCGCGCACGCCAGTGCAACCGCTGCCAGGCCGGTCATCATCGCGCGGCGATAGCCCAGTCTGGGCAGAAACGAGGCCAGCGCGAACGAAACGATCGCCACCGGCAAATCCTTGAACGCTTCCAGCGTGCTGGCCTGCGTCTTGTCGATGTGAAAGCTCTGGATCGCCTGCAAAATGACCGTGCCAACGCTGTTCATCAACACGGCAAATACCATGTAGGTGAGCACGATGGCGATGATGACGCGGGTTCGGTTCATGCTCAGGCTATCCCTGGATATGGCAACGCGGTCGGATCAAAAAAACCCCGCCGGCACCCGGACGTTCCGGATGCCGGCGGGCCACTGCCGGTGGGAGGGGCGCAACGTCAACCGCCTGGAGAAACAGTATGACGAGCGCTCATCCGGCAGCGATCAAAAACGATACGTTACCGTTGCCTGGTAGTTCGTACCCTGGATTGCGCGGCCAAGGAACACGCGATCGCCGGTACCACCCGAAGTGGAGTCGCCGACAATGCGGGCATTGCCTTCCGTGAGTGCCAGTTCATCGGTCACGTTGCTACCCTGTACCCGGACTTCCCAGTTGTCGCCGATGTACGCCACCACACCGAGATCGATCGTGTCGTACGACGGCAGCAACTGCTGATTCTCGTTATCCGAGAACCGCTTGCCGACATGCGACCAGGTGCCGAAGAAGCGCAGGTCGCCCCACTGCCCCGGGATGAAGTAGCTCGGCGTCAGTCGGAACTGGTTTTTCGCCTGGCGCCGCACCCGATTGCCGCTGTTGCTGCCGAAGTTGCGGAACTCGGCATCGACATAGGAACCGGTCAGATCGATGGCGAAGTTGTCGGTCGGGCGCAACTGGGCTTCATACTCGATACCCTGCGCATGCGAGCCGCCGATCTGGGTGATGTTGTTGCCGTCGAGATCGAACAACTGGAACTGCAGCCCGTCGAACTTGTTGTAAAAGCCGGTCAGGAAAAGGCTGTACAACTCGGTCGATGTCTTCAGGCCGATTTCGTACTGGTCGATTTGCTGGGTGTTGTCCTGGCCATCGCGCAAATTGTCGAACTGCGGGAACGCATAGCCGGTGTTGAATCGCGCAAACACGCTGGCCGACTCGGCCAGCTTGTAGTTGAGGCCGGCCGTGAACGAACTCTCGTTGTCGTCGAAATGGATCTCGCGGAAGGTACCGTTGAGCACCGAAGCGGAATTGTTGGACAAGGTCAGCAGATTGTTGTCGAGATCCTGCGATTCGATGTTTTCCAGAATCGCGTCCACGGTCTGCCGCTCGAAACGCACGCCAAGGTCCAGCTTCCAGCGATCGGCAAACTCCCACTCGTCGGCGATGAAGCCGGCGATGTTGTCGCCATCGTAATCGGCATTGACCGAGAAGAAGGACGCCCCGGTGAATCCATCGCGCGTCACTTCCACGCCATTATCGAGCGCCACATCGATGCGGCGCGCGTTGGGCTCGGCGGTCAGCAACATGTTGTTGCCGAGATACCAGCGATCCTTGGACGAGTAGTCGGCGTAGTACGCACCGACCGTGAGCGTATTGCCATCGAACAATTCGCGCGACAGGCGCACCTCGTCGGTGAACGATTCGATGTCCTTGCGCACGATCCAGAAGCCGGCAACCATGACCTGCTGATCGCCCGATACCGCGCCGCCGCCATTGACGAACTGCGCGGCACCGCTCGTTGCCAAACCGCCCGCAGCGGCCACGATGTCGGCATTGCCATTGACCGAGCCGATCTGACCGTCGATGAAACTGCTCAGCGTCTGCGGATTGGCGCCGGTGAACAGGCCATTGGTCGGGGCGTCGCCGCTCAGATAGTTGGCGCGGTTGCTCAAGGTCCAGCCGCCGAAGTTCAAGTCCAGGGTCGAACCGAACATGTCGAGATCGGCACCACGGCCGTTGGCCAGATCGGCGTCGATGGTGCCCGGCGAATCGCCCGGCGTCACCTGCAAGGTGACGTTGCGGAAATCGCGACCGATCAACGTATCCTCGGTCGGATCGAAGTTCCCGAACCTGGAAATGCCGCCGTCGGCGTTGGCAACCAGCGGAACCGCGGTGAAGAACGCGTTCTTGTCGTCGAGGTGACGGGCGGAAAAGCTGAACTCGCCGGCATCGAAGGTGTGGCTGATGGTGGCACTGAACTGCCCGCCCTCGTTGGCCGGGAACTGGGTGTCGCGCACGCCGTCGTCTTCGCGGTAGAAGCCACCGACGCTGAAGAACCAGTCGTCGCTGATCGGGCCGCTGTAGAAGCCATCGACGCGATACAGGCCGTTGTCGGAAACCGTCGCACGCAGCTCACCCTCGGGGATCTCGCTGCCGCGGCGGGTGATGAAGTTGACGGTGGCGCCGGTTTGACCATTCGAGAACACCGGGCTGGGGCCACCGCGCAGCACTTCCACCCGATCGATCGTCGAATCGATACGGAACAGGCTGGAGTTTTCCAGGAACGACAGCGTCGGCGGCGGGAAGATCGGCGAGCCATCCAGCTGCAAGGTTACGAACGGTGCATCCGAACCGCCCGGAAAACCGCGTACATCGATGTTGGCGCCGGTTTCGCCACCGGTGGCCTCGACCCACAGGCCTGGAACCACCTTGAGCAGGTCGGCCGTGCTCTTGGCGCCGGCATCGTCGATCTGTTCCGGCGTCATCGTGGTGACCGAGAAGCTGGCGTCGCCCTTGCTCAAACCCTTGAACTGCGTTGCACCGCTGACAATCACCATGTCCAGCGTCTTGGCATTGTCCTCGCGTTTGTCGGCACTGGCGTCGTTGCTGTTGTCGGCCTGTGCCAGTGCCATGCCGGGCACAAGTGCGGCGGCAATCGCCGCAGCCAGCGCCAGCCGATTGAACGTGTGGTACTTCATGATGGTATCCCTCCGATGTTTTCCAGCGTGCCCGACCGGCCACGCACCTGACGTGGCGACGTCGCCACCCCCTCCCCTGCGCCCGAACCGAGTACCGTTCGAACACGAAAATCCGCGATCTGCGCCAGCACCGCGTCCGCCTGTGCCAGCTCATCGGGATCGCCGATGCCGAGCGCACACATGCCGGCTGCCTTGATCGCCGCCACACCCGCGGCCGCGTCTTCAATCCCGAGACACGCCGAGGGCGCGATTCCCAGGCCGCGCGCCGCATTCAGGAAAATTTCCGGATCGGGCTTGCCGCGCTCGATCGCGCTGGCGTCGGCGACAAAGTCGAATGCATCGGCGATACCCAGGCGCTCCAGCAACAGCGGCGCATTGCGGCTCGCCGACGCCAGCGCAACCTTCAAACCGGCAGCGCGTACCGCCGCCAGCACCTCGGCCGCGCCTGGCAACAGGTCGCCCGGACCGAACTGTGCAATGCGTTCGCGATAACCCGCGTTTTTGCGCTCGCACAGCGCCAGCTTTTCTTCCAGCGTGAATGTACGCGTCGCACGTTCGAGCAGGATCTCCAGCGAACCCATGCGATCCACACCCTTGAGCCGGCGATTGACGGTTTCGTCGAATTCCACGCCAAGCGCGTCGGCCAACGCTTTCCACGCCACGTAGTGAACACGCGCGGTATCGGTCAGCACGCCGTCAAGGTCGAAAATGATCGCCTGCAAGGGCAAGGCGCTGCGCAGCAGCGGCCACTGCGCGGCGGCTGGCAACGGCCGTCCGGCCACATCACCAGCCACCAGCACGATCGGTTCGCCATACGCAACGAGCGACAACGGCGCGCCTTCGATCAGGCGATAGCGAATCTGCTGCGCATCCACCGCAAGATGCAGCCGCCGCCCGCGCCAGCGCAGCGAAAACGCATAGCCGCGCCATTGCGCAGGCAAACGCGGCGCGAAATGCAGTTGCTCGCCCTGCACCCGCATTCCGGCAAAACCGAATACCAGGCAATGCCAGCTTCCCGCCATCGCCGCCATGTGCGCGCCGTGACCGGTGTTGCCATGCAGGTCGTCGAGATCGACCCGCACCGTGTCCTGGAAATATCGCCACGCGGCATCGCCATCGCCGACTTCGCTGGCCAGCACATTGAACGCCGATGCCGAGAGGGTGGAATCGTGGACCGTCACCTGCTGGTAGTAGTCGAAGCTGGCGCGCTTCACCGTCATCGGCACATCGTCGCCATCCAGCACCAGCGCCAGCACCACGTCGGCCTGCTTGCACACTTGATGGCGGTAAATCGTAAGTGGATGAAAATGCAGCAGCAGCGGGTACTGCTCTGCCGTGGTGGCGGCAAAGTTCCAGCGCGGCTTGTCGAGGAAACCATCGTCCTGCGCGTAGATCCCCAGCGTCGCATCGAACGGCAGGTACATGGCGTCGGCTGCGCGCTGCCACTGCCTTACCTGCGCGTCGTCCAACGCCAGAGCCGCCGCCAGACGCGCGTGATCGCCCGGCCGCTGCGCAGCGAGCCGATGCCATACCGCAACCGCGTCGCGCAGGTGCGCACGCGCCATCCGGTTGGTATAGAAGTTGTTGTCGACCAGGGCGCTGTATTCGTCCGGCCCGGTCACTTCGTGGATGCTGAAGGCGCCGCCGCGACGCGGATTGAAATGCCCGATGTCCATCCAGATTCGCGCCATTTCGAACAGCATCTCGGCGCCGGCACGAGCAAGAAAATCGTCGTCGCCGGTGGCCGCCATGTAGGTGCGGATCGCGTACGCGATGGCTGCATTGATGTGATACTGCGCCGAGCCGCTTGGGTAATAGGCCGAGCATTCATCGCCACTGATCGTGCGCCACGGATACAGCGCGCCGCGCGGATGATTCATCTCGCGGGCGTGCGCGCGTGCCCGATCCAGTGTGCGGTAGCGATACTCCAGCATGCCCTTGGCGAGCTCGGGCGCGGTAAGCGCCAGCACCGGCAGCACATAGGCTTCGGTGTCCCAGAAATAATGACCCTCGTAACCCTCGCCGGTCAGTCCTTTGGCCGCGGTGCTGGTATGCCCGCCGCGACCGGTCGACTGCAACACATGAAACAGGTTGAAGCGCAGCGCCTGAGCCGATTCGGCATCGCCATCGATCGTGATTTCAGCATCACGCCAGAACGCCGACAACGTTGCCGCCTGGCGCATTGCAATACCGGCAAAGCCGGCCGCCAGCGCGGATTGCAGCGCGGCCTGCGCCTGCCGGTGCAGTTCGTCGTCGTTGCCATTCCCGGCATCGTCAGCCCAGGCATAGGCCACGACCTTCTCGATGCGCAGGCTTTCTCCGGCATGCAGCGTTGCGCTGATCTGCTGCGCGCTGTCGCCGACCACGGCCGCGACCATCGCCGCGTCCGGCACGCGATGCGCCTGCGCGCACAGCACCCGCGTCCGCCCGCTGGCGGTTTGTTGCAACAACCACGCCTGCGCCTCGTCGGCGCCCAACGCGATGCCGACCATACCCTCGCCCGCCCCCGAGCCGATCCGTGGATCATCGCCCTGCGCCAGCGCAGCACGATCGCCGCGTACGGCCGAAAGCAACGTGACCGGTCCGCTGTAGCCGATCGAACTCAGGTGCAGACGAATGCACAACAGATTGGGGTGCGCGAATGGAACCACGCGTTCGACCCGCAACGCGATCTCGCTACCATCGGCCAACTGCCAGCGCGCGGTGCGGGTCAGGCAGGCGCTGCGCAGATCCAGCACGCGCTGGTGTTCGACGCAATTATTCGCGAACGGATCCAGCACCACGTCGCCGACGCGGATGCCGACATGGCTGCCGTCGGCAACCGGGATGCGGGTATCGGTGTTTTGGGCAAAACCGACAAAGCGCTCGTGATAGTGGATCGGCGTGCGCTCGTACACCTCGGCCAGAAAACAGCCGCCGCTGCCGCCCGCCTCTTCGCAACCGGCACGCACGCCGAGGTTGCCGTTGGCCAGCGCAAACAGCGTGTGGTCTCGTTCCTCGCCATGCGCGTTGCGTGCGTCATGGCACAACTGCCAGGCCGCATCCGCGCCTGCCGTCGAAACGGCCGGCAACTGCGTCGCCACCGATTTAGCTTGCCCCTCGCGCACCTGCCCCGCCCTTGCATTGTCTGTGCGGGAGGCAAGCTAGACGCCATTGGTATCGATGTCAAGGTATCGATACCAATGCTGCTGAAATGCGCTGCGAGCGGCATCGCAGCGCGCGTGCTGCACTGCGTCAACAACGTCGCGGTTTGTTGGTCAAGGATCGATATTTCGCGAAATTCATCTGCGCTGCAGCGCACCATTCATTGCGCATGACCGCGGTGCGCAGCCATTCGGATTCGTGAACAGGACGTCGTCGATGTTGCTGGGCAACACGCAATTTGCGCGTGCGTACCGGCTCAGGTTCCGCGAATCACCAGACGCGTCGGCAAATACTCGGACGACACCGGCTTGCCGTCGATCAGCGCCAGCACCTTGCGCGCCAGCAACATCCCGCCCTGATACAGATCCTGGTGCACCGAGCTCAACGCAGGCACAAAACTGGCACCCATCGGGGTATCGTCATAACCGACCACCGACACCGCCTCGGGCACGCGGATGCCATGCCCGTGCAAAGCCTGAATCGCGCCCATCGCCAGCAGATCGCTGACCGCGAAGATCGCATCGGCCTGAAACGCACCACGCGCCAACAAAGCGGCGACCGCCTTGGCTGCGGCATCCGCGGTAAAGCCCACCTCGCCGATGTGGCTGGGCGTGATGCCCTTTGCCGCCAGCGCATTGCGAAATCCCGCGAACCGCTCGGCGTTCTCGGCATGATCCAGATCGCCGATGAAACAGGGCAGGCTTCGGCCGGCAGCGAGAAAATGCTCGGCAACGCTGGCACCGGCGTGGCGATTGTCGCTGCCCACCACGATGTGTCCGGCGCCCATGTCGGCACCCCAGATCACGGTCGGCATGCGCCAACCCTCAACGGTGTGAACGGCATCTTCGTGCGCGCCCTGACCGAGCAGAATCACGCCATCGGCGGCCTGGGTGGCCGGCGTGATCGCACCATGGCGCGCGCTGAGCAGCACGCTGTAGCCGGCACTGGTCAGTTCCTGGCTGATACCGCCGAGCAGTTCCAACGGGTATGGCCCGGACATGGGCCGCTCCGGCGAGGGCGCCATTTCCACGATCACCGCCACCGTGTGGCTGCGACGCAAGCGCAGGTTGCGCGCAGTCACATTGAGCGAGTACCCGTGCTGCCGCGCCAGCTCGCGCACCCGGGCGCGGGTATCCGGGTTGACCAGCGTGCTATCGCTCATCGCCCGCGACACGGTGATCTTGGAAACACCGGCCAACCGGGCGAGATCGGCCATCGTCAAACGGCCGTTCGAAATCGGCTCCGCGCTGTCTTCAGCGGCTTTGTCACCGCCGCGTTTCAAGGCGTTCCCGCCCCGTGCCTGATCGCTCCGCTATCCGAGCAACGCACGCGAAAACTCACGCCGCCTCGGTGCGGGTGGTGAAGCTCTCACCACAACCGCATTGCGCGGTGGCGTTGGGATTATCGAAGGCGAACTCGTAGTTGATCCCGTTGCGCACGTAATCGATGCGCGTGCCATCGACCAACGGCAGGCTTTGCGCATCGACCAGCACCTGCAAGCCCTCGACATCGAACGCGGTATCGTCCGCCTGCGTTGCCTGCGCCAGCTCGACTACATAACCCCAGCCCGAACAGCCGGTGCGCTTGATGCCAAACCGCAGACCGGGCGCGTTGCCACCCTGCACGAACTTGCGCGCATGGGCGAGTGCGGCGGGACTAAGGCTGATGGCCATCTGCGGTTCTCCTTGCTGAATCGACTTGCCAAACGACGCCGGCGATCACCGCGTCATTGCGATGCGCCGAGTATAACGCGCCCGATGTTTCAATCTGAACAGGCAAGCCAGCGCGCCACTCGCGTTCAATCGCGCTGACCGCGCTGCCTCGCCTCGTACCAGCGCGCAATCGTGTTGCGTTCCGGCTCGCTGAGCTGGGTGATGTTGCCCGGCGGCATCACCCGCAACACGGCCACCTGTTGGTAGATCAGGTCGGCACGCTGCTCGATCTGCTCGGGATGATCGAACATCGTGCCCTTGGGCGCGCTGGCCATCAGGCTCGGGTGCTCGGAATGGCAGGCACTGCAACGCTGCACCACGATGGCATGGATACTGGCGATGTCGGGTGCCTGCGATGACGTCGCTGCTGTCGTTGCCGAATGCGGCGCCAGCCACGCGAACAACGCCAGCAGCAACCCGCCGCCAGACGCCAGCAGCCACCAGGCGCGGCCACCGCTGTGCCAGAGCACGAAGAACTGCCGAATCAAGGCGCCCGCGGCCATGAAACCGGCCAACACCAGCCAGGCGTGCTGGTGGGCAAACGCCGGCGCATAGTGGTTGCTCAGCATCGCAAACACCACCGGCAGCGTGAAATAGGTGTTGTGTACCGAGCGCTGCTTGCCGCGCAGGCCGGCCAGCGGATCGGGCGCCTCGCCGCGCGCCAACGCCGCCACCATGCGCTTCTGGCCGGGGATGATGACGAAAAACACATTGGCCGACATGATCGTGGCCAATACCGCGCCGGTCAGCACGAACGCGGCACGGCCGGAAAACACATGGGTCGCGGCGTAGCACAAGCCGAGCACCAGCAACGCCACCAGCACGCCCAGCAACCGGTCGCGGAAACCCAACGCCCGGCACAGCAGGTCGTAGACCAGCCAGCCAGCAACCAGAAATACCAAGGTCAGTGCGATCGCCTGCAACGGCGAAAGCGCCAGCACCGCCGGGTCGATCAGGTAGATTTCCGGCGCCAACAGGTACAACAGCGCGAACAAGCCAAAGCCCGACAACCAGGTGGTATACGACTTCCACTTCGACCAGTGCAGCACCTCCGGCAATTGCGGCGGCGCCGGCATGAACTTGCGCTTGTGGTAAAAGCCACCGCCATGCACCGACCACGACTCGCCGGCCACGCCGGGATCGGGCGACTTCGGCGATTCAAGCGAGCGATCGAGCATGACGAAATAAAACGATTCGCCGATCCACGCGATCGCGGCCACCACGTGCAGCCAGCGCAACGCCAAACCCGCTGCCTCGATCCAGAACGCGCTCATCGCCTAACTGCCCCGATAGGTGCTGTAGCTATATGGCGACACCAGCAGCGGCACGTGATAGTGGGCGCCAGCATCGGCAACGCCAAAACGCAAACTCACCACATCCAGAAAGCGCGGCCGCGCAAGCGCCACACCGAGGCCGGCAAAGTAATCGCCGACCGCGAACTCCAGTTCATACGTGCCGACTTGCAACGCGGCGTCGGCCAGCAATGGCGCATCGCAGCGGCCATCGGCGTTGGTCGTGAACTCGCCCAGCAACTGCCGGCTGTCGTCGGCACAGCGGTACAAGCGAATCGCGATGCCGGCGCCGGGCCGGCCGTGCGCGGTATCGAGCACGTGGGTGGTGAGCTTGCCCATGGCCTCAGTTCACTCCCGCCTGCCGGCAATACGCATCGAGTAGCGCGTTGTACCCGCGCTTGTGTTCCTCGCTGGCAAAGCAGGCCTCGAAGCTGTTGCGCGCCAGGGTGATCGCGTGGCCGACATCCAGTTCCAGCGCAGCGAAGGTCTCGATGAAGTTCTGGTTGATATAACCGCCGAAATAGGCCGGGTCGTCGGAGTTGATCGTCACCACCACGCCGGCATCGAGCATCTTGCGCAGGTTGTGATCGCGCAGCGTCGGGAACACGCGCAGTTTGAGGTTCGACAGCGGGCACACGGTCAAGGCGATGCGCTCGCGCGCCAGGCGCTCCATCAATACCGTGTCGTCGATTGCGCGCACACCGTGATCGATGCGCGCGGCCCCGAGCACGTCCAGCGCGCTCCAGATGTACTCCGGCGGCCCTTCCTCGCCGGCATGCACGACCCGGCGCAAACCCAGCATTCGCGCCAGCTCGAATGCCTTGCTGAACTTCTCCGGCGGATGGCCCACCTCGCTCGAATCCAGGCCCACGCCGATGAATTTGTCGATGTGCGGCAGGCTCGATTGCAGGGTGGCGATCGCCTCTTCCTGGCTGAGGTGGCGCAAGAAGCACAGAATCCACTCCGCGCGGATTCCCAACTCGGCCTGTGCCTGCTGCGATGCCCGGTGCAGGCCATTGATGACGGTGGCAATGCTCACCCCGCGCGCGGTGTGCGTCTGCGGATCGAAAAACAACTCGGCATGTACCACATTGTCGGCCTTGGCACGCAGAAAATACGCCCACGCCATGTCGTGGAAATCGGCCTCGGTCTGCAACACGCTGGCGCCGGCGTAATAGATATCGAGAAAGCTCTGCAGATCGCTGAAATCGTACGCCGCGCGCAAGGCCTCGACGCTGGCATACGGCAATTCAACACCGTTGCGCTGCGCCAGCGCGAACATCAACTCAGGCTCCAGCGAACCCTCGATATGCATATGCAGCTCGGCTTTGGGCATGCCGCGCACGAACGCGACAAGTTGATCGGGCGACAGCGACGGCTTGCTCATCGGCGGCTTCCAGCACAGTACGAAGCGCAGAGTCTGCCCGATAGTTCCGCTCAGGCAAAGGCACAACCGGTTCCACAAGGGCGCCACGGGACCGCGGAACCCCGGGAAAAGCATAAAGCCATCGGTCCGCAAAGGACGCAAACAGCGCAAAGGGGAAATCGTAACCCGGGTTGAAGGCCGCAGGCCAAAACACCGGGCAGTTCAGGCACTTCAGCCAGCCAGCGGCCGTCGGCCTCCTGCTCAATTTCCGGACTGCAGGTCATGGCGGTCACTCCTTGCGCCAAAGTCTAGTAGCCTGTCGGACTTGAGGCTGCGCGACGGCACAAGCTGCGCTTGCTGTGCCTTTGCTTCGCTCGGCCTGCCTGCCGCGACGCGCGCGGCGCAGGCAGGTCGCCCACAGGGTGGGCTCCTACAAAAAACGGTGAAGCTCACCTGTAGGAGCCCACCCTGTGGGCGACATGAGCGCCACACGTCAGCGTTCCTTTACCGGGTAGGTTTGCGCGCCGTCTTCAGCCGCCAGGGTTCGCCGTTTGCGTTGCTCTGCACTAAGCTATCGCGATGACCGAACAACTCTCTTTTATTCTCAATGGCCGCGCCGAATCGCTGGTCGGTGCCGATCCGCGGCAATCGTTGCTGCGCTGGCTCAAGCAGAAGCGTCTGCACGGCACCAAGGAGGGCTGCGCCGATGGCGATTGCGGTGCCTGCACGGTGGCGCTGGTGGATGTGCATGCCGATGGCAGTGCGCACTACCAGGCGGTCAACAGTTGCCTGCTGCCGATGGGCTCGCTGCCGGGGCGCGAGGTGGTCACGGTCGAGGCGTTGGCCGCTGGCGAGCGTCTGCATCCGGCGCAGCAGGCGCTGGTCGATTGTTCCGGTTCGCAGTGCGGGTATTGCACACCGGGTTTCGTGATGAGCCTGTTCGTTGCCGGCCACAGTGGCGAAGCGGGCGATACCGCAATCGAGGGCAATCTGTGCCGCTGCACCGGTTACCTGCCGATCCGCGCGGCGGCGCAGCGGTTGGCCGATGCACCGTCGCCGCCCGACCGCTTCGCCGCGGCGATTGCCGCGCCGCGTCCGCCACTGCCAACGGTTGCGCTGGATCGTTATTTCAGCCCGACCTCGGTCAGTGCGGCGCTGGCGCTGAAGGCGCAGCACCCGGATGCGGTGTGGATCGCGGGCGCCACCGATCTGGGCGTGAACCTGAGCCGCGGCCTAGCGGTGGCACCGGCATTCATCGCGCTCGATCGCATCGCCGAGTTGCAGGTCATCGATGTCGGCGACGAGGCGGTGCGCATCGGCGCCGGTGTGCCGCTGACCCGGATCGAGCGGGAATTGCACGGCATGTTCCGGGCGCTGGACGACATGCTGCCGTGGTTTGCGGCGCGCCAGGTGCGCAACCGCGCCAGCTTCGGCGGCAATCTCGGCAGCGCCTCGCCGATCGGCGATCTGTTGCCGATCCTGCTGGCGCTGGATGCCCGCATTCACCTGCGCGGGGTGCGCGGCGAACGCACGCTCGCCGCCGACGGCTTCTTTCTCGACTACCGCAAAACCCTGCGCGCCGACGACGAGCTGATCGTGGCGGTCAGCCTGCCGCGCAGCGCGCAGCAGATCACCGCGTCGTACAAGGTGGCCAAGCGCCAAAGCGACGACATCAGCATCGTCGCGGCCTGCTTTGCGCTGCAACGCGACGCCGAGGGCCGGGTTGCGCAAGCACGCCTGGCGTTCGGCGGCGTTGCCGCAACAGCGCGGCGCGCGCTGGCGGTGGAGGAGTTCCTGCGCGGCAAGGCGCTGGACGAGCAGACGGTGAACGAGGCCGGCGCACAACTGCGCAATGCATTTACCCCGTTGAGCGATCACCGCGCCAGCGCCGATTACCGGCGCGCGCTGTGCGCCAACCTGTTCGCCCGGTTCGTTGCGGAGCAATGCGCATGAGCGCCCGCCAGCAACTCGGCCACGAGAGCGCCGTCGGCCACGTCACCGGCCGCGCGGTTTACACCGACGAGCACTACCCCGGCGTCGGCCTGCTCAGCCTGTACCCGGTGCAGGCGCCGCATGCGCATGCGCGCATTCTCGGCCTCGACATCGCCGCCGCGCGCGCCATGCCCGGTGTGCATGCGGTGCTTACCGCCGTGGACATTCCCGGCGAAAACAATACCGGGCCGATCCTGCACGACGAGCCATTGATTCCGGTCGATGTGGTGCAGTTTTACGGTCAGGCGGTGGCCTGGGTGGTAGCCGACAGCGAGGCGCAGGCACAGGCTGCTGCCGCTGCGGTGCAGGCGCGCTACGAGGCGCTGCCGGCGTGCCTGAGCATCGCGCAGGCGATCACCGCGCAAGCGTTTCACCTGCCGCCGGCGCTGGTGGCGCGCGGCGATGCCGACGCGGCGATGGCGAAAGCGCCGCTGCGGCTGTCCGGCGAACTGGACATCGGCGGCCAGGATCACTTCTACCTGGAAACCCACGCCAGCTGGGCGCAGGTCGATGCCGAGGGCATCGTGCAGGTGATGGCATCGACCCAGCACCCGAGCGAAACGCAGCGCATGGTGGCGCACGTGCTCGGCCTGCCCGCACATCGCGTGGTCTGCCGCAGCCTGCGCATGGGCGGCGGTTTCGGCGGCAAGGAAACCCAGGCCAACAGCTTCGCCGCACTCGCGGCATTGGCGGCGCGGATCACCGGCCGGCCGGTACGGGTGAAGCTGCCGCGCAGCCTCGACATGCAGCTCACCGGCAAGCGCCACTCGTTTTTTGCGCGCTACGAGGTCGGCTTCGATCACGACGGCCGGCTGCTGGCGCTGAACGCCGAGCTGATCGCCGATGGCGGCTGGAGCTGCGACCTGTCGCCGCCGGTGCTGATGCGCGCGATGGTGCATATCGACAACGCCTATTTCATCCCGGATGTGCGCATCTCCGGCCTGATCGCCCGGACCCATCTCGCCTCGAATACCGCGTTTCGCGGGTTTGGCGGGCCGCAGGGCATGGTGGTTGGCGAGGAAGTGCTCGACCGCGTGGCGCGCCATCTGGGGCTGCCGCCGGAGCAGGTGCGCGAACGCAATTTCTATCGCCCCGGGCAGAACCCGGATCGCAACACCACGCCTTACGGTCAGGTGGTGGTCGACAACCACCTGCCCGAGTTGTGGACGCAATTGCTCGATGAAAGCGACTTCGCGCAGCGGCGTGCGGCGCTGGCGCGCTTCAACGCGGCCGACAGCCAGCGCAAACGCGGCATCGCCATCACCCCGGTCAAGTTCGGCATCTCGTTCAACAAGACCGAATACAACCAGGCCGGCGCGCTGGTACACATCTACACCGACGGCAGCATCCAGCTCAATCATGGCGGCACCGAGATGGGCCAGGGCCTGCACAGCAAGATGCTGGCGGTAGCCGGCACCGCGCTTGGGGTGTCGGTGGATCGCATCCAGATCATGACCACCAGCACCGACAAGGTGCCGAACACCTCGGCCACGGCCGCCAGCAGCGGTTCGGACCTCAACGGCCAGGCAGTGAAGGCCGCCTGCGATACCCTGCTGGAACGGCTGAAGCCGATCGCGGCGCTGCAACTTCACGGCGAAGCGCCGGACGTGGTGTTCGCCGATGACCGGGTGTTTCTGCGCGGCGCGCCGGATCGCCATCTGGATTTCAGCGATGTGGTGATGGCCGCCTACAACGCGCGCGTCAGTCTGTCGGCAACCGGTTTCTACCGCACCCCGGGCCTGAGCTGGGATGCCGCCAGCGGGCGCGGCCATCCGTTCCATTACTTCGCGTTCGGTGCCGCGGTGTGCGAGGTGGAAGTGTGCGGCTATACCGGCGTGCACCGCCTGCTGCGCGTGGACCTGCTGCACGACGCCGGCACGTCATTGATCGAAAGCATCGACCGCGGCCAGATCGAAGGCGGCTTCGTGCAGGGCCTGGGCTGGCTCACCTGCGAGGAGCTGTGCTGGAACGAACACGGCCGTCTGCTCACCGACGCGCCAAGCACCTACAAGATTCCCACCGTCGCGGATGTGCCGGAGGATTTCCGCCTGCGCCTGTTCCAGCGCAGCACACCGCCGAGCACCGCGGTGATCGGGCACAGCAAGGCGGTGGGCGAGCCGCCGCTGATGCTGGCACTGAGCGTGCGCGAGGCGATCCGCGATGCAGTGGCGGCGTTCGGTTCGGCGCGACGGGTCGATCTCGGCGCGCCGGCCACGCCGGAAGCGATCCACGCCGCGATCCAGCGGCAACGCGACGCGGGCGACGGCCGTTGAGCGACGAGCGATTGTTCGCGCAATTGGCCGCGACGCTCGATCGTGAAGCGGTGGTTGTGGCCAGCGTGCTGCATACCCGCGGCGCCACCCCGCGCAAGCGCGGTGCGCGCATGCTGATCGCCGCCGAGCACTGCGCTTTCAGCGTCGGCGGCGGGATGGCCGAGGCACGGGTAATCGACGCCGCACGCAGGTTGCTGACGAGTGCGCATCGGCACGCCACGGTGACGATCGATCTCAGCGGCGGTGCCGATGCAGCCGGCGTATGCGGCGGCGAAATGACACTGGGCCTGCGCAATTGGCGGGGCGAAGACGACGCGCTGCGTGCGCGTTCGATCGCCGCTGCCTTGCATGCGGGCGGCAGCGTCGCTCTGAATGGCGACGACCTGGGCCGCGATGACGCCTGCGATAGCGCCCAGCCCAACGCCCGCCTGCTGATCGTGGGCGGCGGCCACTGCGGCCTTGCGCTTTTCCAACTGGCACGGCATCTGGACTTCGACCTGTGGCTGTTCGACGACCGCGCTGAAGGCGCGGCGGCCGAGCCGCACCCGGAAGCCACCCGGCTGTATGGCGATTACCGCCAGCTTGGCCGCGCGCTGGACACCGAACGCGAGGTCCATGCAGTGCTGCTCAACCGCGATTTTCACGCCGACATCGCGACCTTGCGCGTGCTCGCCACGCGGCCGCCAGCGTTCATCAGCATGATGGGCAGCCAGCGACGAATCAACCAGGTGCGCGATGCCCTGCCCGACCTGAGCGACGTGTTGGCGCATCTGACCGCACCGGTCGGGCTCGCCATCGGCGCGCAGACCCCGCATGAAATCGCGGTCAGTATTCTGGCGCAGGTCATCCGCGATCACTATCGCGCTTGATCCGGGCTTTGTACCAGGCACTTGCAATGGTCGCCCACAGGGTGGGCTCCTACAAAAAACGGTGAAGCTCACCTGCAGGAGCCCACCCTGTGGGCGACCGCCAGCGATGCTCTCAGCCGCGCCGTTGTGGGAGCGCGCCCCCAGATCAAGTCTGGGGCGGGCTTTGCGCTCGAAGCTTTCGCACGGTTGTCCGCTGGCAGGCCGGCTCCCACGAGCGCTGGCTTGCACACGTAAGCAACTCGGTTGTACCTGCAGATATGGACGCCATCGACGCCGCGCGCGACACTGCCACCCATGCACATCGAATGCCACGCCCAACGCGAATTTCCCGGAACTGCCGCACAGGCATTTGCGCTGTGCATCGATAGCGCCCGTTTTCCGCTCTGGTTTCGCGGTTATGGCCCGATCGCCGCGATCGAACGTGTCGAAGCCGATGGCGTGCCGCGCGTGGGCGGCCGGCGCACGGTGTACAACACCGATGGCTCGGTGCTGCACGAATGCATCACCGCACTCGATCCGCCGCATCGCCACGCCTATTCCCTGAGCGGCTTTCGCGTACCGTTCTCGTGGCTGGTGCGGCACGGTGCAGCGACATGGGAACTCGCCGACAGCGGCGGCGGCACCCGGGTTCACTGGCGCTACGCGTTTACGTTGACATCCGCTCTGGCCTGGCCGCTGGGCAAACCGCTGCTGGCGATCTTCATGACCGGCGCGATGCGCCATTGCCTGGATAATATGGCGCGGGCGCTCAGCCCGGAGGGCGATTGATGGAAGCCTGGATCTTGCTGGCGCTGGCGCCGGTATTCATCGTATGCGTGCTGTGGGAAGCGTGGTACTGGCGCGGCAAACGCGCCATCTACAGCCTGCGCGACACCCTCTCCAATGCCGCACTGGCGTTGATGCACCAGGGTGCCGACGCGCTGGCCTGGCTGGCGGTGATCGGTGTGTATTACTGGGTGTACCGGTATCGCTGGTTCGATGTGCCCGGCAACGTCTGGGGCATTGCCGCGCTGGTGATTGCGCAAGACTTTTTCTACTACTGGTTCCACCGCGCCAGCCACCGCATCCGCTGGATGTGGGCTTCGCACGTGACCCATCATTCGTCGCAGCGCTTGAACCTGTCCACCGCATTCCGGCAAAGCATCACCTACCCGATTTCCGGAATGTGGCTGTTCTGGTTGCCGCTGGCGTGGATCGGTTTTGCGCCGACAAACATCATCGCGGTGGTGGCGATCAATCTGGGCTTCCAGTTCTTTGTGCACACCCAGGCGATAGGCAAACTGGGCTGGCTGGAATACGTGTTCAACACGCCCACGCACCACCGCGTGCATCACGCCCGCAACCCCGGATACATCGATCGCAATTACGCCGGGGTGCTGATCGTCTGGGACAAACTGTTCGGCACCTTTGTCGATGAAGACCCGGCGCAGCCGTGCGAATACGGCATCGTGCGCCAGATCCACTCGCACAATCCGCTGCTGCTGACGTTCCACGAGTGGGTGGCGATGTTCCGCGACGCGGCCCGCGCGAAATCGCTGCGCGCGCGCATGGTGCAGTTGTTCGGGCCGCCGGAACGGGCTGCCGACGCTATCGGCAAGGACTGAATGCGTCGCGCCTTGCCTGGCGACGCGTCAGCGGAACGCACCCCGCCGGTACAGACCCCACAGCAGCGGCCATGCGAACACCAACGGCCAGCGGCGCTGCAACGCGTTGGGCTTGGCCCGCATGCCGGTGTGGCGCTCGATCTTCCACAGGATGTAGTCGAGCGGCGCATCGAACATGGTCGCGGCGGTGGCAACGCGAAACACGGTCAACACCTTGCCCACGATGCGCCGCAAGCGCCACTCCAATGCACCGCGTCGCCGCGCGCCGGCGCTGACGTCGGCACACCACTGCTCCGGCTCGCCACTCGCGGCCGGCTGCAATGCCGGGATATCGAGCAAGGGCGTTACCGTCCGGTAATACTCGGGTTCGGCGTCTACCAGTGCCTCGATCCGGCCCGGTTTCTCGACCCGCAGTTCGCTGCGATAGGTATGCAGCAGCGCACCGGCCCACAGATCATGGGTCGATAGCGACGGCGGCAACACCGGTAGCGCGCGGCCGATGAAGGTACGCGCCGCATTGGCCAGCGCTGTAACCACGCGATTGCGCGTGGTCTGATCGTTGCAGTACACGATCTTGCTGGGCTGCGCGAAGCGCGCCCAGAAATAAGAATGGAAATCGCGCCGCACTGCACGTTCGAAACAACCCAGGCTGAGCGCGGCGCATTTGGCCCGTATTTCCTTGCCGCCGCTGTCAACCTTGATCTGGTACACGTTCGGCGACACGATGCAGCACAGCATCGTCTGCCACCACGGCAGCGCCCGGTAGTCTTCGAGCAACACATAGAAGTCGAGCACGGTATCGCGCTTGCCGCGCAGGTACGAGCCGTAAATCAGCACCGCCGACAGGGAGTCGCCAAAACGCTTCCTGAGCACGTCCAGCAATGCGGCGACGGTGGGGTCTGCGGCAAACTCGGCGCCATCGCTGTGCTGTTCGAGCCAGGCGTGAAGCGCGATTGCGTTCGCCGACCGAACACTGCTTTGCGCCGCTTCCGGCGCAGCACCAGCATACGCGGCGCGGGTATTGGCAAACGTGCGGAATGACCGCGGATATTGCTGCTGCGCCTGGTTGCCATCGGCGAGCCAGCTCTCCAGCGCGCCGCAACGCACGCGTTGCGCGATGCCCTGCATCATGCGCACGATCAGAACCGCGGTGCTGACCGCCGTCCACAACGCAACCGCGACCAGACCGAGATCCGGACGCCCGGCGATCACGCCGGCGGAAAGCAGGATCAAGGCGGGATTGCGGCGTGCCGTGATCAATCGGAACCATGCGTCGAACGGGCGCCATGCGAACACGCTGCAACCGAGCAGTCGATCGAATACGCCTTCAATCACGCGTCCACCGACGTAGCCGCCAATGATCAGCCCGTTGATCGCCGCCAGATCCAGCCCGAACACGGGCTGAAAGCCGACCAGCGAAACACCCCAGAGCACATACCAGAATGGCGGGTGGATCAGATCGACACCGTGATCCATCAGATGGCCGATGCGGCTCGATTGCACCGTCACCCGCGCCAGCTTGCCATCGACGGTATCCAGCCAGGTCATCACCCAGCCCATCGCCAGGCCAAGTGCGTAATGGCCCTGCCAGAATGCGAAACCGGCGCCGAGCACCAGCAGCAAGCCGAACGAGGTGACCGCATTGGGTGTAATCCCGTTATCTGCGCACCAGCGCACGCCACGGCGCGCCGGCGCCGGCCACAACCACTTGGTGACCAGATCGGTGATGCCCTTGTAGGCATTGCCGTAAAGCATCGATTCGAGTTCTCCGCGGCGCTCGGCACTCACCGGCTCCAGCAATGGCGTCTCGGCGCGACGCAGCGTGGCGTCGAACCTGCTCAACGCATCGGCGGTGATCTTGCGCAACGCCACTGGCGGCTCACCGTCGCGATCGGCGAGCCAACGCTGCGCCTGCGCGCGATCGGCATGCGTGAGTTGCACCGCAGCGGCACGCTCATCGGCACCACAATAGAGCACCACATCGGACTGTAGCGCCAGCGCCTTCAGCGTGCGCACCTCGAACAGGTAATCCGCGCGCACGATCACCACCGGCGTGTCGCCGGCCTCGCTCAGATCGTCGATCCAGCGCAGGTTCGGCAATTGTGCCACCTGTCGACGCAAGCGGGTTTGCGCATCGATCCCCCACAAGCGCACCGGGGTGTGAGCGATGGCGTAGACGCAGGTGACCGCGGCATCGTTGCGCCGGCTCGCGTCGTTCGCAGCAACTGACAGGGAGAAATCGGAATGTTCAGCTTTGCGGGAAGGTGTCGGCATGTCTCGCCCCAAGCATTGTCAAGCATCCTGATGACACGGGTAGCTGCCGCAAACGATCGCCGCTTTCGGCGACCTGCTCCAACCGTGACATTGGGGCGGCTCGCGCTGGAAACAATATGTCATCGAGGTTACCAAACCGTTACATGGACAGCGTGACAGCGCAGCGCGCAACCATTGCCGCCGGAGTCACAGCGACCGCCAGATCGCCTGCAAATGGGCGTGCAACGCCGGCAGCGCCTGCGCCCGAACCGGATCGGGCGCATCCAGCACCGGTGGCCCCGGCCAACCGCGGTCGTGAAAATCGATGCCGGCGAACTGCCTGACCGCGGAATACCGCGGAATCACATGAAAATGCACGTCCGGATCGACCATCATCAGCATCAGCCAGTTGATGCGCTCGTACGCAAACGCCTGCGACAACGCGTGTTCGCAATCGGCAACCACGCGCGCCAGTTCGGTGAAGGCGGCTTCCGACACCGCGCCAAAGTGCGTCACCGGCTCCTCGCACACCACCACCAGCGAACCGAGCGTGACCTGTGCCGGACGCAGCAACACATGCCAATGGGTATAACTGCGAATGACCGAGTCCGGCCAGCCGAACTTGTCCAGCGTGGCATTCATGCGACGGCAACCGCCGCGTTCGCCCAGTGGCCAACCAGGTTCTGCGCGCGCGCCAGATCGTCCTGGTCGTCCACCTCGCCCCAGCGCAAACCGGTGATCGGGCAAATGCCGACCTTGTCTTCCTGCGCCAATTCGTCGATCACCGACAGATACCAGCGCTTGAGCCCGTCGCCGTAGCGCATGCTGTGCTCCAGCCGATCACGGAACCGCGTCACACCCTCGCCACGAAACACCATCATGCCGATCGACTCGCCGTTGACGACCGCCCGTTCGAGCGACTTGCCGACGCGTAGCAACTGCCTTCCGCTGGCGATGATTTTCATGTCGTCGCTGTCGTAATCGGCCTTGGTATCGGTAGCCAACGTGATCGGAAAACCCGAATCCGAAGCCAGCAAGGTGCGTGCGATGGCCGCCTCGAACAGGGTATCGCCATTCACGATCATGAAAGGGCGATCCATCTCGTGACGCGCGATCCAGCAGGTGCCGAGATTGTCGGATGCGGCAAAAAACGGGTTGTACAGCGTACGCACGGGCAAATCATCGACACCAGCAACGATGCGATCGACCGCGTCGGCACGAAACCCGGTCACCACCACCGCCTCGTCCACTCCCGCCGCGGCCAGGTGCTGGAGTTGCCAGCGTAAAATCGGCTGCCCGCCGACGAGCAGCGCGCACTTGGGCAGCTCTGCGGTCAACGGCAACAAACGCTTGCCCTGACCGGCGCTGAGAATAATCGCTTTCACGAACACCTCCGGATATCGCTTTCAACCAGACTTTCCGCCGTCTGCCCGATCGATCACCACGTCGCGCACGGCCCAATCATTCGCTGAACGCCAGCGTTTGCCATCGTTCAGGGCTGAACTGGGGCTCATTGCCCGTTATTCAATAGCGACATGATTTCGTCGCGATGACAGTTGCGGCGCTTGCCCCCGTCCAGTGGTGCTGGTACTGCGACATCGCACCGGATACCCTTCGATCAGACGGAAAAATTGCCCAGGACAGAGCATGAACCGGATTGCGGCATTGGTGGCTGGAGTGTTGCTGGGACTGGTGGCGTCGGCCGGCGCGGCGCGCGGCCAGGAAACCACCGCACAGGCGTCAGAATACGTGTCTACCGGCAGCGCTGAGGATCCGGCGCGCGACGCTGCACCGGTGCGCAACGGTGACGACGACTTGGCGCACCGGCACGCCGAGGAATGGACGCGCCGCGAACCGGGCAATGCCGATGCCTGGCTTGCGCTCGGCATCGTCCTGCACGACCTCGAACGCTACAACGACGCAGCCGATGCCTACGGGCGCGCATTGCGAATCGATCCCAAGCGCAGCCATGTCTGGGTGAACCTCGGCATTGCTTACGACAAACTCACGCAACCCGAGCAAGCGATTGCCGCCTATCGCAGCGCGTTGCGGCTCGACCTCGGCGTGGCGGTTGCGTGGTACAACCTCGGCAACACCCTGCGCGGAATCAACCAGCACCAGAAGGCGGTCAGCGCCTACCGGCAGGCGCTGCGCATCGAGCCGGAGCACGCCAACGCGTGGAACAACCTGGGCCTGGCCTACGCCAGCCTCAAGCAGTACCCGGATGCCATTGCCGCGTACCAGCAGGCGCTGCGGATCGAACCGAAATTTTCCAGGGCATGGGCCGGCCTCGCGCTGGCACAGGATGCCGCCGGCCAGCACGCGGAAATGATCGCGTCCTATCGCAAACTTCGCAGCCTGGATGCGGTCTTGTCGGACATGATTTTCGACACGTTGATCGACCCGCAATAGTTCCGACGAACTTCCACAGGAAGACACATGCATCGGAACGTGACGGCGACAGCCGGTTTGACGATGGCACTGATAGTGCCAAGCGGGCTGGTGCGCGCTCAGCAACCATCGGCCGATGCCGTGTTCGATACGGCGTCGGAAAGCGTGGTCGCGGTGCGCGCGCTCGATGGCAACGGCAACACCGGCAGCCAGAGCAGCGGCGTGGTCATCGCGCCGGGCGTCGTGGTCGGCAACTGCGATGCCGTGCGCGAAGCCGGCGGCGTGGCGGTGGCCTATCAGGGGCAATCGCTGGCGGCGGAACCGCGCCACATCGATGGCGAACGCGATGTCTGTTCGTTTACCGTCGCCGGGTTGAGTGCGCCGCCGGTGGTGCCCGGCGACACGCCGAGCGTCCGCCCCGGGCAAGCGACGGTTGCGATCGGCGCATCGAAAAAAAACCGGCACGCGCTGTCCAAAGGCTCGATAGCCGGACGCCGCTCGATCGCCGGCGGCTATTACCTCACGCTTGCCACGCCGCTTGAACGCGGCATGGCTGGTGGTGGCCTGTTCGACAGCACCGGGCGCTTGCTCGGCTTGCTGGTAGCCTACGACGACGATCTGAACTTCGTGCTGCCGGTGGAATGGATCGCGGCCTTGCCGCAGCGCCATCGCGATGCGCAGCCGCCCGCAGCCAGTATCCTGAACGATCTCAACCGCAGCATCGAACTGCACGGCAAGGGTCAATGGCTCACCCTCGGGCGCCATGCCGAGCGCTGGATCCGCCGCGAGCAAAACCAGGAGCCGGCCTGGTTCGCGCTGGGTGTCGCCTACGCCGCCGTCAATCAGAAACCGGTCGCCGTCGAAGTATTCCGGCAGGCGCTGCGGATCGACCCGGAAAATACCGATGCGTGGAACCACCTCGGCATCGCCCAGTTCGAACTCGGTCAGTTCCAGCAGGCGGCCATTGCCAGCCGGCGTGCGCTGCGCATCGACCCGGAACACGCCGCAGCCTGGGTCAATCTGGGCAACGCCTACCAGAACCTGGATCGGCATCGCCAAGCCATCCACGCCTACCAGCAGGCGCTGCAAATCGATCCGGCACTGGCCGACGCCTGGCATCACCTCGGCAACGCCTATTTCAGCCTCAACGACTTCCAGAATGCAGTCGACGCGCACCAAAAGGCCCTGCGCCTCGACCCGAACAACGTCGATGCGTGGAACAATCTCGGCGTGGCTTATCACCGACTCGATCAGCACCAGAATGCCATCGATGCCTACCAGCAGGCGCTGAAGCGCAATCCCGAACACACCAATACCCTGGTCAACCTGGGCAATGCATTCGCACGCATCGGGCAAACCCGGAACGCGATCGACGCATTCCGCGGCGCGCTGCGAATCGATCCGAATTTCGGCAATGCCTGGGTGAATCTGGGCAATGTCCTTGGCCACCTCGCCCGCAATCAGGAGGCGATCGACGCCTACCGCGAAGCGACGCGAACCGACCCCGACGACGCCATCGCCTGGTTCAACCTGGGCATCAGCCACGACGCGTTGGACCAATTCCAGGACGCCAGCGACGCCTATCGCCAGGCGCTGCGGATCGACCCGAAGCACGTCAACGCCTGGCACAACCTCGGCATCGACCATGTGAATCTCGCGCAGTATCCGGAAGCGATCGACGCCTATCAGCGGGCGCTGCAGATCGAGCCCGGGCGCGCGGCCACCTGGCACAACCTCGGCAATGCCCAGCTCGCCCTCGACCACAACCAAAACGCCATCGACGCGTACTGGCGGGCAGTGCAGATCGACCCGGGAAAGACCGAGACCTGGAGCAATCTCGGACTCGCCTACCAGGGCCTGAACCAGCATCAAAACGCGATCGATGCCTACCGCAAGGCGCTGCAAATCGATCCACAGATCGCCCGCGCCTGGGCTAATCTCGGTAGTTCCCATCAGAAACTCGGACAGCCGCAGGACGCGATCGACGCGTTCCAGAAGGCAGTGCAGATCGACCCCGAGCAGGCCGTCGCCTGGCATGGTCTGGGCGACGCCTACCTGGCGCTCAAGGATTACCCGAACGCACGCGAAGCCCTGCACAGGGCATTGCAGACGGAGGCAGGATCAGCCACCGCCTGGTACAGCCTCGGCACCGCCTACCTCGGCATCAAGGACTACCCGAATGCCGTTGAAGCCTTGCAAAAAGCCGCGCAGATCTACCCCGAACACGCCGATGCCTGGAACAACCTCGGCGTTGCCTACGTCGGCCTCAGGCAGCAGCAAAACGCAATCGAAGCCTATCGACACGCGCTGCGGATCGACCCAGCGTTCGCCAAGGCCTGGGCCGGCCTGACCGTGGCGCAAGCGAGCGCCGGATTGCGCGCGGACATGATGGAGTCCTGGCAGACGTTGCAACGCATCGACCCGGCCCGTGCCGATACGATCCGTCGCGTGGTGATCGAGCCGCAGTGACGCACGATTTACCGTGCCGCGACCGGCTCGGTCACGGCAACATCGCACCACGAATGGCGAAGTAGATCACTGCCGCCATGCCTGCCGAGGCCGGCACGGTAATGATCCAGGCCGCAATCACCCGGGTCACCACCGAGCGCTTGACCATGTCGGCACGGTATACGCGGCTCAAGGTCTTGCGCTCTTCCTTGCTGATCAGCCCGGTGCCGGCCTTGGTATTGCGCTTGAGTTCCTTGAGCATCTCGCCTTTCGCCGCCATCGGCGCCTGCTCGAACGCAAGCAGAAAAGCCTCCACGACTTCTGCCTCGTTCTCCTGCGCGCGATGGTGCAACTCGATCTCGCGAATGGTGCGATCGTAATTGGCCTTGAGAATCTCGCGCAAGAAGCCGACCCCGAACACCGCGCCGATGGTGACATGGGTGGTGCTGATCGGCAGGCCCAGTTGCGACGCGATGATGACGGTCACTGCCGCCGCCATCACGATGCAGTAGGCGCGCATCGGGTCGATTTCGGTGATCTCGCTGCCGACGGTACGGATAAGGCGCGGTCCGTACAGCGCAAGACCCACCGCCAGTCCGATCGCGCCGACCGCCAGCACCCACAGCGGCACCGACGCCTTGCCATGAATGCCAGCGGTAATCAGGGCATCGTGGATCGCAGCCAGCGGCCCAACTGCGTTGGCGACATCGTTGGAACCGTGAGCGAAGCTGAGCAGCGCGGCGGCGAACATCAGCGGCGCGGTGAACAGTCCGTTCACACCATCCTTGTCGTTGCTCAGATGCCGCGCCTTGGCGGCGATCCGCACCCGCATCAAGGCGTAGGTGGCGATGGCCGCAACAGCGCCCACCAACAGAGCAATCGCGGGCGACACCGCCAACACCTGCCGCAGCCCCTTGAGCAGCAGATAGCTGACGAACGCCCAGGCCATCAGGCCGAGCAATACCGGCACCATGCGCTGCGCGGCCTCCATCAAGTCGCCCTGATAGGTGATGCTGCGCTTGGCGACGTACAACAGGAATGCCGCGATCATGCCGCCGAACAACGGCGAAATGACCCAACTGGCGGCGATGCTCGCCATGGTGTTCCAGTTCGCCACGTCCCAGCCGGCCGCGGCCACGCCGGCACCAAGCACACCGCCGACGATCGAATGCGTGGTTGAAACCGGCGCGCCCATCCACGTTGCCAGATTCAGCCACAAGGCGCCGGCCAGCAATGCCGCCATCATCAACCAAACGAACGTCATCGAATCGCCGATGTGGGTCGGGTCGATCACGCCGCTCTTGATCGTGCTGACCACCGCGCCACCGGCCACGACCGCGCCCAGGGCCTCGAAGATCGCCGCGATCACGATCGCCATGGTCATGGTCATCGCGCGAGCGCCGACCGCCGGGCCGACGTTGTTGGCGACATCGTTGGCGCCGATGTTCATCGCCATGTAGGCGCCGAAGCCGGCAGCCACCACCAGCGTCATGCTGATGCGACCAAAACTCAGCCAGGCATACAGCACTACCGCGACAAGAAATACCACAGCCAGAATCAGCCGGGTTGAGCTGAAGCGGCTTGGCTCAGCGGCGCTGGTCATGGCAATCCCCTGTCATCACGAAGTCGCGCATTGTAGCCGCATGAACCGTCATCAAGACAGCTTTCGCCCGATCGGGGCCGTCAATCCGTTTGCCGTTCCGCCCTGGCCCAGCGCCCCAGCCGGTGCGCCACGCCATCGGGCTGTTTCATCCAGGAAAAATGATCGGCATGGGTGCCCAGTTGCGGTGAATCGAGCCCGTGGATCTCGCGTTCGCAGGCGGCGCCGAGCTTGCCCAGCAACGCGTGCAGTGCGCGCTCCGGGCCAAACGCGTCGTGCGCGAAGTGCATCGCGAACACCGGCAGTTGCACCGCGCGCAGGCGCTGCTCGATATTCTCGGGCAAACCCGGCAAGCGGTAGCCGCCGTGGCGGCCGCTCCACACCCAATCGCGAATGACGCCGCGCGACTCGCGCCCGGCGAAGCCCAATTGCCGACCGGGCAGGAACCCGAGCATGCCGGCAAGCGCCGGCAACAGCGTGAACGCCAGCCGCATTCCCGTCCGCATCGGCTGCGGGAAGTGCGGCGGATGCGGTAACCCGGCGGCGATCAATACCAAGCCATCCACGTTCGCCGGATCGAGCGCGGTACCGAGCGCGGCGAACTGCCCGCCGAGGCTATGTCCGCCGATGAACAACGGCACCTGTGGCGCGATCTCGCGCAATGCCGCGCGCGCACACGGCAAATCGTCCAGCAACAGCGGCGCGTAGCTCCAGTCGCAATCGCGGCTGGCGCGCACGCTGCTGCTGCCGATGCCACGCCACTCATGCAAGGCCACCGCCACGCCTTGTTCGGCCAGCGCCTCGGCAAAGCGGCGATAACTGCGCGCGGCCACGCCCAACGCCGGAATCCACAGCAGCGCGGCACGTGGCCGCGCCGGCGACAACACCGTCAACAGCCAGCGCGCACCATCGCGGGCCACCAGTTCGCGCGAGCGTTCGTACCAGGGTTCTGCCGTCGCCATCGTCGTTTACTTTTACGGGTCTTCGTGAAGTCGTGTGGGTACTTTCGTTGATTTTCACCGCTTCACCCGCATGCAGATGCGCGGGCATGTCCATGTCGGATCCACGCCGATGGCGTTTGATCCGACCTACGTCAGCCACGCCGACCGACTTGTGGTCAACCCTGAAGCCTGAAACCCCTTGCCACGCATGAGTCATGGCACGATAAGGCCCATCCAATCTCCCACACGTTTCCACGAAGACCCACTTTTACTTTACCGCGCGCACACGCGCGCCGTCGTGCAACTGATCGTCCGGAAACACCACCACCGTGTCGCCCACGTTCAACCCCGACGCCACTTCGACCTGGCGTGCGCCGAATCCGCCGACCGCGATCTCGCGCAGGTGCGCGCGGCCGTCGTCCACCGCGTATACCGCCCAGCCATTGCCCTGCCGGAACACCGCGCTGGCCGGCACCACCAGCGCGGCCGCCTCGGCACGCAGCACGAACTCGACCTCGACCCGGAACGCGTCGCCGAGCGCCGCCCACTGCGCCGGCTCGCCGACGAATTGCAGGATCACCCGGGTGCGCTGCTCCTCCACGCCCAGCGCCGACACCTTGGTGAAACCACCGGGTTCGATGCGCGCCACCTGCGCCGGCAACTCGCCTTCGCCGCCCCAGCGCAGCACCTTGGCCGCCATGCCCGGCCGCAGTTTCACCGCGTCGGTGGACAGCGCCTCCACTTCGATCTCGATCTGCCCGGGATTGCCCAGTTCGAGCAATGGCTGTCCCGACACCACCGGCACGCTGCTCTCGACATGACGGCGGATGATCACGCCGTCGATCGGCGATTGCAGCGCGATGGATTCGCCGCCGCCCTTGCCCTCCTGTGCCAGCAACGCCTGCGTCGCCGCCTCGCGCTGTTGTGCGGCCATGCGCTCGGCCTGCGCCGCGCGTTCGCCGGCACGCGCCTGCGCCGACTGTGCCGCCGCCACATCCAGCGCCGAGTCGGAAACCGCGCCGCGCGCCGCCAGGTCGCGCAGGCGCAGGTGCTCGCTGTCGGCCAGTGCGCGCGCCGACTGCGCCTCGCGCAAACGCTGCCGCGCGGCTTCGCTGGCGGCCACTGCGGCGCGCAATTCCGCCTGCGCCTGGGCGCGGCGCCCCGGATCGAGCAGCACCGACACCGACGGCATCACCGTCGCCAACACCTGCCCGACCCGCACCGGGTCGCCGGGTTCCAGCGCAATGCGTTGCACCACGCCGATCACCGGGCTGGCGATCAGGTAGCGTTCGCGCAGGCGGGTACGACCTTCTTCCTCGAAACTCTCGACATATTCCGCGCGCACCACCTCGGCCAGCTTCATGCTGCGCGCCGGGCTGGCAAAGCCCCAGACCAAAGCCAGCACGATGGCCGCCGCAACGGCCCACATCCATATCCGTTTCATCCGCCCATTCTCGCAGGAACCCTATTCGCGCGTCTTCAGCACGGCAATCAAATCCAGCCGGGTGATGCGCCGCCACACCACCAGCGCCGAGACCAGGCACGATGCGATCATCATCAACGCGGCAAACGCGTAGGTGCTGCGCGCCAGTTCCACCGGCACCCGGTACAGATCGGTTTGCAGGCCCTGCGCGAACAGCCACGACAGGCCGTAGCCGAACGCCAGCCCGAGCGGAATCGACAGCAGCACCAGCACCGCCAGTTCGCCCAGCAGCAGGGTCGCCACTTCGCCCTGGGTGAAGCCGAGCACGCGCAGCGAAGCCAGCTCACGTCCGCGCTCGGACAGCGCCACCCGCGCCGCGTTGTAGACCACACCGAAATTGATCACCCCGCCAAGCAAGGTGGAAATGAAGGCGAACACCAGCATGCTCTCGGCCAGGGTGTCGTAGAAGTTGTTGATGCCGATCACCCGCGCGCCGATCCCGGCGACCCGTGGTCGATCTTCCAGACGCCGGTACAGCGCCTCCTGCTGCGCCGGATCGACCCGCAACAAGGCACCGGACATCACGTCGCCATCGCCGAGCCGTCGGTTCAGCGCGTCGAGCCGCATGTAGCTCTGCACCCCGATGTATTCGCTGACCACAGCGGTCAACGGAATGCGCAACTGCGCCTGGCGTCCTTCCAGCACGTCCACCTGCACCTCGTCGCCGACCTGCACATCCAGCAACTGCGCCAGGTAGTCGGTCATCACCAGCCCGTCGGGCGGCAGTGCGATGGGGCGCAGTTGCCGATCCACGGGAGTCTTGAGCTGGGCATCGGGCAGCAATCCCTGGATGCCGGTGCGGTATTGGCGCAGGCCGTGGCGCAGGCGCACCGGCACGCTGCGATAGGGTTCGGCATGCAGCACGCCGGGCAAGGCCGCCATTTCAAACAACGCGGCGCGGCTGGTCGGCTCGACCAGATCCACGGCCAGATCGTTGTGCTGGGCCTGGCGAAACTGCACGTCGATCATGTAGTCGATCGAGTTGCTCTGGAAGCGCCCGATCATCATCACCGCTGCCGCCAGCGCCAGCCCGACGATCGACAGCAGCGCGCGCAGCGGCCGCCGTTCGAGCTGGCGCAGGATCATCCGAGCCGGCTGCGACAAGTGCCGCTGCATGCCCCAGCGTTCGATCACGGTCGGCCGATAACGCTCCGGTGCCGGCGGGCGCATCGCTTCGGCCGGCGGCAGCCGCGCCGCCATCCGCACCGCCTGGCCGGCACCGATCAGACAGGCCAGCAGCGTCACCGCGATGCCGCCCAGCATCACCGTGGCATCGAGATGAAAATCGAGGAACGGGAAGCGGTAGAACTCCTGATACACGCCGGCCAACCAATGCCCGAGCACGGTGCCGCCCAGCACCCCCACCACCGCACCAACCATCGCGATCAGGCTGACGATCAGCGCGTAGTGCGCGGCGATGGCGGCACGGGTGTAGCCGAATGCCTTGAGCACCGCGATCTGGTCGCGCTGGGTGCCGATCAGGCGGGTGAACACCACGTTGAGCAGGAATGCCGCCACGCCGAGAAAGATCGCGGGAAACAACCGCGACATGGTCTGCAACTGTTGCAGTTCGCTGTCGAGAAATCGGTTGGAGAGTTGATCGGCGCGATCGAAGCCACCGCGCCCACCGTAGCGGCGCAGGCGCAGGTCGAGTTCGGCGATCGCCGCGCGCGCATCGGCGCCCGGTTGCAGCTTCAGCACCACCTCGTTGAAGGCGCCGTCCATGTCCAGCGCCGCTTCCAGCGCGCGCCGCCCGACCCACAACACACCGAAGCGCTTGAAATCGGGGAACGCCGCGCCGGGCTGGATCTGGTACACATACTCCGGCGACAGCGCCACGCCGACCACCCGGAACCACTGGCTGCGGCCGTTGAGGGTGGCGCGGATGCGGTCGCCGAGAGCGAGGCCATGCGCGGTGGCGAACGACTCGCTGAGCACCGCCTCATCGGGCCGCTCGGCCGAGGGCAACCGCCCGGCACGCAGATACAGGCGATTCAGACGTGGTTCGCCAGCCGCCGGCAACGACAACACCTGCGCCTTGACCGGATCGTGGAAGCCCGGCACCGTCAGGTTGCCCAGCGCGATCAGCCGGCTCTGCGCGTGTGCCACGCCGGGAATCTGCGCAATGCGCGCCAGCAGCGCCTCCGGCGCGCGCTTGCAGCCAGCCCAGACGTCGGCCATGGCGTAATCGCGATAGAAGCGCTCGCGCGTGCCCTGCAACGAAGCATAGGTGGAATGCGCCATTACCAGATTGGCGATGCCGGCGGCGATCACCAATGCGATCGCGATGCCCTGCCCGCGCAGATGCCACAGATCGCCAAATGCCTTCCGATCAATCGCTTTCACCAGCGCAACTCGCTGGCGGCAATGCGCACCGCGTTGCGCTCGACCCGGGCGATGCGGCCGTCGGCGAGGTGCAGCACCCGATGCGCCATGCGCGCGATGTCGGCGTTGTGGGTGATCACCACCGTGGTGGTGCCAAGATCGGTGTTGATGGCCTCCAGCGCCTCCAGCACGCGCACGCCGGTCTGCGAATCCAGCGCGCCGGTGGGTTCGTCGCACAACAGCACCGCTGGCCGCTTGGCGATGGCGCGGGCAATCGCGACGCGCTGCTGCTGGCCGCCGGACAACTGCGAGGGAAAGTGATCCATGCGGTCTTCCAGCCCGACCCGGCGCAACGCGTCTTCCGGCGTCATCGGCGCCCTGGCGATTTCGGTGACGATGGCCACGTTCTCGCGCGCGCTCAGGCTCGGAATCAAATTGTAGAACTGGAACACGAAGCCGACGTTCTCACGCCGGAACGCCGTCAGTTCCTTCTCGCTGGCGGTGGTCAGATCCTGACCGTGATACCAGACATGGCCGGCGCTGGGCACGTCCAGGCCACCGAGAATGTTGAGCAGGGTCGATTTGCCGCTGCCCGACGGGCCCAGCAACACCACGAACTCACCCGGATACAACTCCAGATCGACGCCGCGCAGCGCCTGCACATCGACATCGCCCATGTGGTAGATCTTGCTGATCTCGCGGGCACGGAATACCGGTTCGGAAGCGTGCTCGTTCATTTGCGCGCGCCGGTCAAACGGTCACCCGCTGCCCCGGCTGCGCCAGGCTGACGGTGCAACCGTAGCGTTTGCTCAACTCGGCCTGCAACGCTTCGCGCGGCGCGTCTTCGCCGTGCACCAACAACACCGGCGGCCGGTTCTCGAAACCGCCGTACCAGGCCAGCAACTGCGGTTGGTCGGCATGCGCCGACAGGCCGCCGACGGTATGAATGTCCGCGTTCACCGTGATGTCCTCACCGAAAATGCGCACGCGTCCGGCGCGATCGACCAAGCGCCGCCCCAGGGTGCCATTGGCCTGATAGCCGACGATCAGCACATGCGCGTTGCGCCGGGCCAGATTTTGCCGCAGGTGATGCACGATGCGCCCGCCGGTACACATTCCCGAACCGGCGATGATGATGGCGCCGCCATGAATCCGGTTGATCGCCTGCGACTGCGCCACATCGGAAACCAGATGCAGGTTCGGCAGGTGAAACGGACTGGGCCGCCCGTTCCAGACCTTTTGCGCCTGCTCGTCGAACAAGCGGGTGTGGCGCTGATAGACATCGGTAACCCGCTGCGCCATCGGACTGTCGAGAAAGATGCGCCAGCGCGACAGCTTCCAGTCGTCCCAGTGGCGCGCGAACCAGTGCAGGATTTCCTGGGTGCGGCCCACCGCAAACGCCGGAATCAGCACATTGCCGCCGCTCTCCCACGCTGACAGGAAGATCTCGCCCAACTCAGCGACGGTGGCGTTGCGTTCGCGGTGGGCGCGATCGCCATAGGTGGATTCCAGCAACACCAGATCCGCCTGCGACAACCGCTGCGGGTCGCGCAATATCGGCGCGCCGGGCATGCCCAGATCGCCGGAAAACACCAACCGGCGCGGCCCGTCCGCGGTCTGGCCGAGCAGCTCCACGATCGCCGAACCGAGGATATGCCCGGCATCGTGCAGATGCAGTTCCAACCCCTCGCATAATCGCTGCGCCTTGCCATAGGGCAGGCCGCGCACCAGGGTCAGGGTGTCGGCAACATCCTCACGCGTGAACAGCGGTTTGATCTCCGGCGCACCGTGCGCGCGATGGCGATTGGCGCGCTCGGCATCCTGTTCGGCCAGACCCGCCGAATCGTTCAACATCACCGGCAGCAGATCGGCAGTCGCGCTCTGGGTCCAGATCGGGCCGCGAAAGCCGCGCTGCACCAGCACCGGCAAGCGGCCGCAATGATCGATGTGGGCGTGGCTGAGCACCACTGCATCGATCGTGGCGACATCAAAGTCGAACGGCTCGAAATTTCGCGCTTCGTCCTTGTCGCTGCCCTGGATCAGCCCGCAATCGAGCAACACCTTGAAGCCATCGAATTCGAGCAGATGACACGAACCGGTAACCTGCCCAGCGGCGCCGTACGGGGTGATGTGCATGTAATGCTCCGATAGTGGTCGGGAACCCGTCAGCGTGGAAACCAGGGCGGCAAATCATCACCCTCGCGCTTGTTGATGCGTTGCAACTGTCGCCGAGCGTGCTTGTCGGGTCGGCCATCGGGGTGTGGCGCCGGCCCACCAGTGAGCCGCCGTTGCTCACGCGCCACCTCGCGCGCCGCGATGCTGGCGGCGGTTTCGCGGTACAAACGTTGCGCCTCCGACGCCGGGCCGCGCTTCTCCGACACCGCCAGCACGCTCACCTCGAAACGCTCCAGTGCGCGGGTGATGTGCAGGGTGTCGCCCTCGCGGATCAGCTTTGCCGGCTTGCCGGCAGCGCCATTGCACTCGACCTTGCCGCCATCGACGGCCTGCTTCGCCAGTTGCCGGGTCTTGAAGAAGCGCGCGGCCCAGAGCCAGACATCCAGCCTCACGGAGAACGTTTGCGATTCCATGCACCGATTATGCCGCCAGACGCGATCGGGCGCTGCATTCGCGACCAGTTGGTGGCGGTGGCCAGCCGAGCGCAGCGACCGGATAACGCCGTGCGCAACCGCGACGCGTTCGTGGGCTACGCGAGCGCTACTTGGCTTGCCGCGCGAGCCTGGCCATGCGATCGGCATCGGCGAGAATGCCATGCAGAATGCGCAACTCGCGCCGCGTCGGCTGCGCGCGCAGAAACAGGCGGCGCAGCCGCTGCATCACCACATCCGACGGCCGGCTCTTGTAGAAGTCGATGGCGTGCAGCGTCTTTTCCAGGTGAACGAACATCTGTTCAAGCTCCTGGTGCAGGCCCGGCTGGTCGTCGGACTCCGCCTCCGTTTCCGCCAGCAACGGTTTGACCTCGGCTCGGTCCAGCATCGCCAGGCGAATCTCGTAACCGAGCACCTGCACCGCTGCCGCAAGATTCAACGAGCTGAACTCGGCGACCGCCGGGATATGCACCGCACCGTGGCACTGCTGCAACTCCTCGTTGCTCAAGCCGGTGCGCTCGCGTCCGAAAACCAGCGCCACCGGCGTGCGTTCGGCCTGATCGATCAACTTCCGCGCAGCCTGTGCCGGGTCGTAGCCGGGCAAACTGACGTAACGGCTGCGCGCGGTACAGCCCAGAACCAGCCCGCAATCGGCCACTGCCTCGGCCAGGTCCGGCAGCACGATTGCTGCATCGAGCACATCGTCGGCGCCCACCGCCATGGTGGTGGCATCCAGGTGCGGGTAGCGCTCGGGTGCAACCAACCGCAGTTGGTTCAGGCCCATGGTTTTCATGGCGCGCGCGGCAGAACCGATGTTGCCCGGATGCTGCGGGCCGACAAGAACGATACGGATCGGGTGCATGGAGAACCTTTGTGTAGGACGACCAATCTCGGGACTGGGGACACGGAAAAGCCAGAGCAACAACGCAGAAACAAGAACGGATGTCCGCAAAGGACGCGAAGGACGCAAAAAAAGCAAATCAAGACATATGCTTCCCTTTGGGAACCTCTGAATAAGCCACATCTGGCGTCATTGCGAGCGTAGCGAAGCAATCCAGCGTCTTGATTCTCCGAGTATTTCTGGATTGCCACGTCCTTTGCCAACTTTGCGCGTTTTGCGGACCTTCTGCTTTTTACGAGTCCCGAATCCCAAGTTTCCAGCCTGTACGCTGGCCCCATTGTCGGATCCGCGCTTGGCGGCGCTTGATCCGACCTACGTTCAACGCAACCAAACGGCGAGTTCAACGAGTGGCTGCCGTAGGTCGGCTCAAGGCGCTTGCGCCGGAGCCGACATCGATGCCTGTTTGACGTTGTGCTTCCTTTGCGCTCTTTGCGTCCTTTGCGGACCATTTGCTCTTCCCGAGTCCCGAGTCCCGTTTTGCATCCTTTGCGGACAACAGCTCGCGGTTCAAACCGCTCGACGAAACTCGGATCGCGGCCCATCAATGCTACAATTTCCGGTTCCCGACCGAAATGGCGGGTAGCCGCTACGTATCCCGCTCACTGCCCTTTTCCCCTCGGACGCCCCGCGCATGCTCAAGCCCACGGTCAATGTCATGGTCAAGGCCGCGCGCCAGGCCGGCAACATCATCCTTCGCCATGTCAGCCGCCTCGACAGCCTGAAGGTGGTCGAAAAGGCCCGCCAGGATTACGCCAGCGAAGTGGATTCACTGGCCGAGGCCGAAATCATCCGTGAAATCAAGCGCGCGTTCCCGGATCAGGCGATCCTCGCCGAAGAGAGCGGCGCGCAGGGCAAATCGCGCTTCACCTGGGTGATCGACCCACTCGACGGCACCTCCAATTTCCTGCGCGGCATGCCGCATTTTTGCGTGTCCATCGCGCAGATGGACGGCAACGAACCGATCCACGCGGTGATCTACGACCCGCTGCGCAATGAGCTGTTTACCGCCACCCGCGGCGGCGGCGCGCAGCTCAACGAAAAGAAGATCCGCGTTTCCGAACGCCTCGACCTGGAAGGCAGCCTGTTGCTGACCGGCTTTGCGCCGCGCGAGCGCCAGCGCGTGGGCGCACAACTGGAGACCGTGCGCAGCCTGCTCGAAAACGCCGAGGACATCCATCGCAGCGGTTCGGCCGCACTGGACATGGCCTACATCGCCTGCGGCCGCGCCGATGCCTATTTCGAAGCCGGGCTCAAACCCTGGGACATCGCCGCCGGCATCCTGCTGGTGCGCGAAGCCGGTGGCCGGGTCTGCGACTATCGCGGCGGCAGCGACATGCTGCGCAATGGTCAGGTGGTTGCCGGCAATGTGAAGGTCTGCGATCTGGTGCAGAGGCGCATCGTCGATACCGGTTACGCCGCCAGTTTCGGCTGATACCGCAACGGCAGCAACGCGGCGATCTGCCCTGTAGGAGCGCACCCTGTGCGCGACCGCTACACGCGATCCACCTGGGTCGCCCACAGGGTGGGCTCCTACAAAAAAACGGTGACCTGCGCCAACATCCGCGGTCGCCCACACGGTGGGCTCCTACAAAAACGCGGCAATCCGCCCCGGTGCGTGCGCGTCTTGCGTGCGATGCCGCAACCGCCAGCAGCGATGGATGCGCGGGTTGCGCGCGAAATCCGGATCGATGGTGTGTTCGCTGATGTCCTGCACGTCGGCGAACTCGCTCACAGCCGCTTCATCGAGCCGGAAGCGGCGGAAGTTGTTGGAAAAGTACAGACTGCCGCCGGGGCCGAGCCTGGCCATGGCCAGGCGCAACAGCGCGACGTGGCTTTGCTGAATGTCGAAATCCTCGGCCCGCGCTGAATTGGAAAACGTCGGCGGGTCGCAGAAGATCAGTCCGTATTGACCGCGATCGGCGGCAAGCCACGCCATCACATCGGCCTGCTGCAAGCGATGGCTGGGTCCGGTGCAGCCGTTGAGCGCGAGATTCTCCGCCGCCCAGTGCAGGTAAGTGGCCGACAGATCGACCGTGGTGGTGTCGCTGGCGCCGCCCAGCGCCGCGTGTACCGTGGCGGCGCCGGTGTAGGCGAACAGGTTGAGAAAACGCTGCCCCGTGGCCTCGGCAGCGAGACGCAGGCGCATCGGCCGATGATCGAGAAACAGGCCGGTGTCGAGATAGTCGAACAGATTGACGCGCAGCAGCGCCTTGCCCTCGCTTACGACCACCACCTCGTTGCGCTGATCCTGCCGGCAGTAGGTGCTGCCGCCCTTGCCGCGCACGCGGGTCTTGATCGCGATGTGCTCCGCCGGCAGCGCAAACACCGCACTGGCTGCGCGCACCAACTCGCCAAACCGGCGCCGCGCATCGGCTTCGGGGATCGTCTTGGGTGCGGCATATTCCTGGATATGCAGGAACGTACGCGCCTCGCCTTCGGCCTCGCGGTAGACGTCGATGGCCGCCGCGTATTCGGGCAGGTCGGCATCGTAGACCCGGTAACAACTCACGCCCTCGCGTTCGCGCCAACGCTTGAAACTGCGCAGGTTCTTGCGCAGGCGATTGGCAACCATGGTGGCGCCTTCGCTGAGCGTATCCGCGGCATCGGTGCTTGCCTGCGCACGCTGACGCGCAACCGGATCGCACACGATCAGGCTGCATTCGAGCGCGCCATTGAACAACACGTAGCGTTTGCCGGCGCGAAGACCAGTGGCATATGCCAGATCAGCACTGCCGCACAGCAACGCGGCACGCCAGCCGGGCACGATACGCGCCAAGGTGTCGCCGAGCCGGCGATACAACTCCGGATCGGCGGCCAGCCGCGCATCGTAGGGCGGGTTGCAAACCGCCAGGCCGCGGGTTTCGCGCAGCGGCTCCAGTTCGGCCAGTTCGCGGCATGCAAACGTCAGATGCGCAGCAACGCCGGCACGCTCGGCATTGGCGTTGGCGGCGCGGATCGCGAGCGGATCGATATCGCTGCCGAACAAGGCCGGCAATGGGCGCTGCGCACCGGCGGCGGCACGCTCGCGCGCGGATGAAACCGTGCGCGACCAGAGCGCGACATCCAGCGCCAGCCAGCGCGTCGGCAGCGCTGCGCCGTAACGATCGAGGCCGGGCGCGCGATCCAGCGCCAGCAACGCGCCTTCGATCAACAAGGTGCCCGAGCCGCACATCGGATCGAGCAGGCTGCCGCCCTCGGCGGCAATCTGCGGCCAGCCGCCGCGCAGCAATACCGCTGCCGCCAGCGTTTCCTTCAGCGGCGCCTCGCCCTGCGCCTGTCGCCAACCGCGTCGGTGCAGGCTGCCGCCGCCGAGATCGACCGATAATACCGCCCTGCCCTTGCGTACCGACAGATTGATGCGCAGGTCGGGATTTTCGCTATCCACCGACGGCCGTGTGCCGGTACGCGCCCGGAATTGATCGACGACCGCATCCTTGACCCGCTGCGCCGCAAACCGGGCGTGGGTGATGCCGGTGCCGGAGACATTGGCATCGACCACCAGCGTGCCTTCCGCGCCGAGGTGGTCGCCCCACTCCACTTCGAGCGCGCCATCGTACAGCGCCTGCTCATCGGCACAGTCGAACTCGGCCAGCGGCCACAAGGCGCGGCTGGCCAGCCGCGAAAACATCGCCACCGCGTACGGCAGATCGGCATCGCCATCGGCGTTGGCGCCTGCCACCGCCGCGGTGGCGCGGGTCGCGCCGAGCGCAATCAACTCATCGACCAGCAGGTATTCCAGGCCCTTGGCGCAGGGGACGAAGAGCTTCACAGCGCACGCAGGAATTGCGCAAATGCCTGCGCCACATAATCGACATGCGCACTGAGCCGGTGATCGTCGTCGACCAGCCGCAGCTCGGCATTGCGTGCCTGCGCCCAGCCCACCACGTCGGCGGCCGGGATCAATTCATCGTGCCAGCCGTGTATGGCGAGTGTGGGTACGTTGGCGGCATCGAAAGCGCGCGCGTAACCTGCGATCCGAATCGGCGGCGCCATCAAAAACAGCCCCTGTACCGGCACCTGCAACGACACAAAACCGGAAATGAAGGCGCCCATGCTCGAACCGACCAGCAGCAGTGGCCCCTGCGCGGCACGGGCGCGCTCATGCAGGCGGGCGATGCGGCGATCGATGTCCTGTACCCGGCCGGCGGCGTCGACATCGGAATAATCCGGCCGCTCGTGGCTGAAGCCCAACTGCTCGGCCACCGCCGCCAGCGCGCTGACTTTGGTCGCCGCGGGCGAGGAATCCAGACCGTGGGAGAGGATGATGTGTGGTTTCATGCAATGCGGTTTCCGCCCGATGATGGGCGCGACGAAGGGGCCGCAAATGGTAGCATCCGCGCCATGCCCATCGAGCTTCCGCCGAGCGCAAACCCGTTGATCGAACCGTGGCCGTTGCCGTGGGAAGATCGACTGGAGCAGCGCCCGTTGCGCGCCATCGACCTGGTGGTGATCCACTGCACCGAGCTGCCGGACCTGACGACCGCCCGCGCATACGGCGAGCGCGTGCTGTATGAATCGGGCACCGGCAACAGCGGGCACTATTACATCGATCGCGATGGCCGGGTACTGCGGTTCATCGCACCCGAACGCGCCACCCATCACACCCGCGGCTACAACGCGCGCAGCATCGGCATCGAGCTGATCAACGCCGGCCGCTACCCGGACTGGCTCGACTCACGCCATCAGGCCATGTCCGAGCCGTACACCGAAGCGCAAATCACGGCCTTGATCGCGCTGTTGCGCACGCTGCACGCGCAAATCCCGTCGCTGCGCGGCATTGCCGGCCATGAAGACCTCGATCGCGATCGAGTGCCGGCGAGCGACGACCCCGGTGTGCTCGTGTACCGAAAACGCGACCCCGGCCCGCTGTTTCCGTGGGATACCGTAATCGAAGGCAGCGGCATCGCGCGCTATTCGCCTGAGAAGGATCGGTGACATTCCCGGGTTTCGGCCTGCGGCCTCAACCCGGGACTTCGCGACGCACACGGAAACTTCACGCCCGGCAATTGGCGGCCACGTACTCGCTATGGCCGGGCAGCGTCGCCGCCGCCTGCGCCACCGTGCCGCGGAT
The DNA here is from genome assembly GCA_002839995.1 of Gammaproteobacteria bacterium HGW-Gammaproteobacteria-4. Classification (GTDB taxonomy): domain Bacteria; phylum Pseudomonadota; class Gammaproteobacteria; order Xanthomonadales; family Xanthomonadaceae. Next base: position 50,572 of record PGZC01000018.1, read on the forward strand.
GCCACGCAAAAACCCGTCGAGCTGCTCGGTACTGATGGCATCGGCAGACGGGTGATAACGCTCGGGCACGATGTCCTGGCCGAGCATCACCTGCAACCAGCTTCCCTCGGTGAACAACTCCTCGTTTTCGCGCACGATCTGGCCGCTGGCGCGGAACAGCGCGACCTTGCGCGCTGCGCGCTCGGGCAATTGCAGCTGCGCGCAGTGGCGCCAGAATGGCGTGTCATCGCGCTCGGTCGCCTTGTAGTGCAGCACCAGAAAATCGCGCACGCTTTCGTATTCGTAGCGGGTCTGGCGGTTGAACTCATCGCTCAACGCCACGTCGCAATGCCGATCCGGAAACATGACCAACAGACGATTGATGCAGGACTGGATCAGATGGATTGCGGTCGATTCCAGCGGCTCGACGAAGCCGCTGGCCAGCCCGAGCGCGACGCAATTGCGATGCCAGACCTTGTTGCGGATGCCGCTGGTGAAGCGCAATGCGCGTGGCTCGGCCAGCGCCTCGCCATCGAGGTTGGCGAGCAGCAACGCGCTGGCCTCGTCTTCGCTCATGAAGTCGCTGCAATAGACATGGCCATTGCCGGTGCGGTGCTGCAACGGGATGCGCCATTGCCAGCCGGCCGGCCGGGCATTGGATTGCGTGTACGGGCGCATCGGCTCGGCCCGGACACTGGGCACGGTGACGGCACGATTGCACGGCAGCCAACGGCTCCAGTCGTCGAAACCCGCCTTCAGCGCACCTTCGATCAACAGCCCGCGAAAGCCCGAGCAATCCAGGAACAGGTCGCCTTCGATGCGCTCGCCGCTGTCCATCTGCACCGATTCGATGAAGCCGTCGGCGGCGCGCAATTGCACGTCCACCACCTTGCCTTCGCTGCGGCGCACGCCGCGCTGCTCGGCATAGCGGCGCAGGAACCGACCATAAAGCCCGGCATCGAAATGATAGGCATAGCGGATACCGCCAACCGGGGTATCGCCCACCTTGTCCATGCGGCCAAATCGCCGGCCTTCGGCGGCAATGGTATTGAGCGAATAGTCCCACAAACGGCTGTCGCCGCCGGAGCGCTGGCTGCGCAACCAGTAGTGGTGAAACGACAACGGCCCGAGCGGCATCCCTGTTTCGCCGAAGGCATGCAGGTACGAATCGCCGACACGGCGCCAATCGTTGAACTGGATGCCGAGCTTGAATGTGCCCTGCGACGCGCGCAGCACTTCGTTTTCATCCAGACCGAGAAACGAATTGACCAACCGGATCTGTGGGATGGTGGCCTCGCCGACACCGACGATGCCGATCTCCTCGGACTCGATCAGGCGGATACGCAACTGCTGGCCCATGGCCTTGGCGAGGCTTGCCGCGGCCATCCAGCCGGCGGTACCGCCACCGACGATGACGACGTCGCGAATTCTTGATTCGGACATGAGGCATTTTCCTTGCGGGAAGCGCGTGCTGACATGGTAACGACTACCGATGAAGCGCACACCATGGGCAACCCCACGATCGCGTCGCGGGTCGCCCACAGGGTGGGCTCCTGCAGGTAAGCGCAACCGCTTTTTGCAGGAGCCCACCCTGTGGGCGACAACTTGCCACCACCCATAAAAAACCCCTGCCGGCGGGGGAGCGCCGGCAGGGGCAAGGCGGGGGACGCCCGTGACGCGTTGAATCAGAAGCGGTAGGAAACACCAAACAGGAAGCTCACACCGAACTTCTGCCGGTCGATGACGAAGCGGCCGTCGCCCTGCTCGAAGGTGGTGAACGGTTCGTCGGTGAGGTTGTTGGCCTGGCCGAGGAAGGTCAGCCCCTTCATCGGGCCAGACTGCAACTCGTAGCTGATCTGCGCGTCGAGAATGCTCTCGCTCTTGGCCGAGCGGGTGACGCGGGTGGCGCTGAGGCCGAAGATCTCGGACAGGAACTGGTCGCGATAACGATGGCTCAGACGCACCGAGAAACCGCTCTTCTCGAAGTAGGCGGTGTTGTTGGTAACCCATTCCGACAAGCCGGGCACGGCGATCGCCGATTCGCCCGGCGCCAGCTTCACACTGCTGTCGGTGTAGGACACACTGCTGATCACGCCAAACCCGTCCAGCGCCTCAGACAACAGGCTGAGCGGCACCGATGCGGTGAACTCGCCACCGGCGATCCAGCCACTGCCTGAGTTGGTCGGGCCGGACGCGATGCCTTGCGTGGTGCCAAGCATGGCCTGCTCTTCAGGGCTCAGGAACTCATCGACGAACTGCGAGAAATCGACCAGTCGCGCCGAATTGGGATTGACGAAATCCTCGAGATCCTTGTAGTAGCCGGCCAGCGCCACGTAGCCCTTGCCATCGGCGAAGTACTGCTCGATCGACAGGTCGATGTTGGTCGACATGAACGGCTTGAGGTTGGCGTTGCCGCCACCGGAACTGAACGCGGAGCGATTCGGATCGGTTTCGGTGAGCTGGGTGCGGTTGACGTTGAGGGTAAGACCCGCATTCAACTGATCCATGCGCGCGCGGGCCATGGTGCGTCCGGCACCCAGGCGGACCTTGAGGTCGTTATCAAAGTCGAAGATCAGGTTCAGGCTCGGCAGCAAACGCCAGTACTTGTCGCCATCGCGCGATTCGACGAAGTTCGGGTTGCTGACGCCCGGGCTGCCCGCCGGCGGCGCCGCGGCACGGAATCCACCCGAGGTCTGATCGGTGTAGACCGCCTGCACGCCGATGTTGCCGGTTACACCGACATCACCGATGTTGCTGTCAATGTCAGCCCGAACGAAGCCCAGCGCAATGTCTTCACGAACCTTCCAGTCCTGCGGAATGTTGAACGACGACAGTGCGGTATCGACGCGAACCAGAAAACCCTGGTTGATCAGGTCCAGCGGCCGGATCGACAAATGCCCCGGAATGCCGATGAAACTCAGATCGGCGGGGTTGGCGAGCAACAGGTCCGTCGGAACCGGAGTAAAGCCGTTGGTGTTGTCGGTGCCGTTGACCGGGGTCAGGAACTGCTGGCGAATCTGCCGATCCTTGTCGCGACGGCTGAAATCGACGCCCACCGTAACCCGGCTGATGGCGCCCTCGACAAACGAGCGATCCAGCGCAAACTTGACGTGCGCGAGTTGATCCTCGGTATCCGGCGCATTGATGAAGCCCGCCTGGGTCAGACCGGCACCGCCGCCCCAACCCTGCGGGTCGGTGATGCCGAACAGCGCCGGGTTGCCGTAATCGATGCTCGGGCTGAACGTGAACTGGCCACCATTGGTGACGCTGAACCCGAGCGAATCGGCCAAACCGTTGTTGCTGCCGGGGCCAGTGCCGAGGTAGGTTTCGAGGTTTTCGTCGCTGCGCTCCGAGCGCGAATAGCTGATGTCATTCTCGAAGCCCCAACCCTCGCCGAACTCCCAACGATTGTTCCAACCGAAGGTGAACAACTGCGCATTGCGTTCGTTGCGATCATTGCGCATCACGCCGCGCACGTTGTCGAACACGCCCTGAGTGACCAGTCCGTCGGTAGCGGTGAAGCCCGGGCGAAGCTGGGCGTTCGACCAGAACAGCGGAAACTCGATGCCGCGGATCAACTAGGTTTCGTTGAAATCGGTATAGCTCAGATCCAGGGTACTGTGAAAGTTTTCGCTCGGCTGATACTCGATCGTGCCGATGACGCCGAACCGGTTCAGGTCGTTCGACGCGGCAAACGGCTTGGCACCGCCAATCACATGGGTGCCGTCGCCGATGTCGGGGAAACCCCAGGCATTGAAACGCTCCTGTTGCAGCGGCGTCGACTGGCTGGCGATGCCGAGCGTGACGCCAATCGTGTCGTCCGCGAACTGATCGATGAACATCGCGGTGACGCGATGGCCCTTGTTCGAGGCATCGGAGTTCAGCGCGCCGTCGTCGTTGACCTCATAGCGGGCGTTGGCCGCGATGGATTGCCGGCCGTGTGCCAACGGGCGAATGGTGCGCAGATCGACGGTGCCGGACAGACCCTGACCGACGAGCGTCGCATCCGGGGTCTTGTAGACAACGACGCCACCAAGCAGCTCGGCCGGGTACTGGTCGAACTCGATGCCGCGGTTGTCGCCGGTGGTGACCTGCTCGCGTCCGTTCAACAAGGTGGTGCTGAAGTCGGGGCCGAGACCGCGAATCGAGATCACTTGAGCACGGCCATCGACGCGTTGCGACGCGACGCCGGGCAAACGCGCCAGCGCTTCACCGATGCTCACGTCGGGCAGCTTGCCGATGTCTTCGGCCGAGATTACTTCGACGATCGAAGTGTGGTCGCGCTTGGCGGCGATGGCGGTTTCGACCGAAGCGCGGAAACCGCGCACTTCGACCATGTCGAGCAGCGCAGCGGTCTCTTTCTCCTTCTTGGCCCGGTCTGCCGCCTTGTCGGCAGCCGTGTCGGCCGCTGCGTCGGCCTGCGCCGTGCCGCCGCTCTGCGCGTCGGCCGGAGCAACCGGCTCGGCCGCCATCGCGCCGAAGCTCATGCAAAAACCAGCCGAAGCCAGCGCCAGGAACAGCTTGTTGCGCTTGTACACCTTCATCATCGCCCCCTCCCAGTGGTGTGCGAATGTTTTTGATTCCCGGCCGCGCAACATGCGCTCCTGGACTGAACTCGATATGACTCCATCGACTTGCGTCAACTTGCGGGCAATGGTAGGTCGGCACTCCTCCCACGAACAGCCGCCTGCATACGTATTCATTACTTTTGCGTTACGAAATGACGTGTTTACTCGATTTCATCGTGAGCGCAGAACGGCCATCGTTGCGCCCAGCCTTGCCATCGACCATGCACCGGGTGATCGCCCGCAAAACCACCGCGTCGCAACCCATGAATACGTATGCACAAACCGCCGCTGTCGCGGCCACTTGCCCGTAGACTGCGGCATTCCGATCGCCGCCTGGATTCGACCATGCTGCACAGTGCCATCCCGTCACCGACGCCCGATCGCCTGCCCGCCGACCAGGCGCCATGGTGGCGCGGCGCGACGATTTACCAGATCTACCCGCGCAGCTTCGTCGATACCGATGGCGACGGCGTCGGCGACCTGCCCGGCATCATCGATCGCCTCGATTACGTGGCAAGCCTGGGCGTCGATGCGATCTGGATCTCGCCGTTTTTCAAGTCGCCGATGGCCGACTTCGGCTACGACATCGCCGACTACCGCGCGGTGGACCCGTTGTTCGGCACCCTGCCCGATTTCGACCGTCTGCTGGCCAAGGCGCATGGTCTTGGCCTGAAGGTGATGATCGACCAGGTGCTCAGCCACAACTCGGTCGAGCACGCGTGGTTCAAGGAAAGCCGCAGCAGCCGCGACAATCCGAAAGCCGACTGGTACGTGTGGGCCGATGCCAAGCCCGATGGCAGCCCGCCCAACAACTGGCTGTCCATATTCGGGGGTGTCGCGTGGCAATGGGAGCCGCGCCGCTGCCAGTATTACCTGCACAATTTTCTGACCGCGCAGCCCGATCTCAACTTCCACAATCCCGACGTGCGTGCCGCGGTACTGGATGTGGTGCGTTTCTGGCTGGATCGCGGTGTCGATGGCCTGCGCCTGGACGCCATCAACTTCTGTTTTCACGACCGGCTGCTGCGCGACAACCCGGCCAAGCCGGCGGCACAACGTGTCGGCCGCGGCTTCAGCCCCGACAACCCCTACGCCTTTCAGTACCACTATTACAACAACACCCAACCCGAAAATCTGGCCTTCCTGGCCGAGCTTCGTGCGCTGCTCGACCGCTACCCGGGCGCGGTGAGCCTGGGCGAAATCTCCTCGGAGGATTCGCTCAAAACCATGGCCGAATACACCACCGGCCAGGGCCTGCACATGGCGTACAGTTTCGAACTGTTGACCGACGACTTCAGTGCTGAACATGTCCGCGACACGTTGAAAACGCTGGAATCGGCAATGCCGCAGGGCTGGCCATGCTGGTCGATCTCCAACCACGATGTGCGTCGGGTGATCAGCCGCTGGGGTGGCGAGCGGCATCAGCCCGAGCTTGCCAGCCTGTTCACCGCGCTGCTGTGCAGCCTGCGTGGCTCGGCCTGCATCTATCAAGGCGAAGAACTGGGGCTGAGCGAAGCCGACGTGCCGTTCGAAGCGTTGCAAGACCCCTACGGCAAGAACTTCTGGCCGACATTCAAGGGGCGCGACGGCTGCCGCACACCGATGCCATGGAACGACAGTGCCGGTGCCGGATTCTCGAGCGGCACGCCGTGGCTGCCGATCCCCGACGCCCATCGCGCGCACTCGGTGGCGAAGCAGGAAGCCGACCCCGATTCCGTGTTGCAGCGCTTCCGCCACTTCATGCGCTGGCGAAAAAGCCAGCCATGCCTGCGTTGGGGCGACATCGCCTTCCTCGACAGTGTCGAACCGGTGCTGGCCTTCACCCGCAGTTTCGACGGCGACACGCAACTGATGGCGTTCAATCTCGGCCCGGATCCGGCACGTATCGAGCTGCCGATGTCTGGCGCACTGCACATGCTCGACGGCCACGGCCTGCGCACCGGCACGCTCTCCGGGCGAAACCTCGAACTCCCCGGCTACAGCATGGCCGCATTGCGCGTGCTGTTGTAGGAAAGCACCAACCGCAGGCGGCTCCGCCCCGACGCTTCGCTCGGTCAGTCGCTGCGCGACAGCGCAAGCTGCGCTTGCCATGCCTTCACTTCGCCGCTACGCGGCTCGCTCGGTCGCCCACAGGGTGGGCTCCTACAGGGTGAGATCAATGCGCTTTTTGTAGGAGCCCACCCTGTGGGCGACCCATGCACGAATTCCTGTGGTCGCTCAGCCCGGTTCAAGCCTGGGACAGGCCAGGCACGCGGTCACGATTCAATGAATACGAATGCATGATTACATATAGTTAACCCGTTGCCCGGCACACGCCACGCATAGTGTGGCCGCGCGATGCCGCAGCGCGATTCGAAGCCACCAACAAACGAGTGGCGGAATCGCGCGGCCAACAGCGCACACATCCACGCGTTCCTGGGAGGGAAACGTCATGCATGCATTGCTGCGTCTGTTCGGCCGCGTCAACGGCCGTCTGTTGCTGGGTATCGGTCTGCTCATGCTGCCCGCGCTGAGTGCGCAGGCTGCGATCAACGCGCAGAACCTCGGAGCGAAATTCGACACCACGCAAAGCAACATCACCTTTCGCGTGTACTCCTCGCGCGCCACCCGTATCGAGGTATTCCTCTACAAAACCCCGTCCGGAGCGCAGGAAGTGGTGCGCTACGTACTGACCAAGGACGCCAGCAACGTCTGGTCGAAAACTGCGTCGGTATCAACCCTGAAAAACACCTACGGCATCACCGGCACCGTCTACTACGGCTATCGCGCCTGGGGCCCGAACTGGCCCTACAACAGCACCTGGAAAAAGGGCACCGGCACCGGCTTCATCACCGACATCGACGCCGGCGGCAACCGCTTCAACCCGAACAAGCTATTGCTCGATCCCTACGCACTGGAAATCAGCCACGACCCCAACACCCCGACTTGCCTCGACGGCACCATCTACGCAAGCGGCGCCACCCATCGCAACAAGGATAGCGGTGCCTGCGCGCCGAAGGGCATCGTGCTGGCGCCGATCACCGGCTCGATCGGCAGCAAGCCCACGCGCGCGCTCAAGGATGACGTGATCTACGAGGTGCATGTGCGTGGGCTGACCAAGAGCGACACCAGCATCGCCAGCAACCTGCGCGGCACCTACGCCGGCGCTGCGCTAAAGGCCGGCTACCTGGCCAGCCTCGGCGTTACCGCAGTCGAGTTTCTGCCGGTGCAGGAAACCCAGAACGACACCAACGACGTCGTTCCCGACTCCACTGCCGGCGACAATTACTGGGGCTACATGACCCTCAATTTTTTCGCACCGGATCGGCGTTACTCCTCGGACAAATCCGCCGGCGGGCCGACCCGCGAATGGAAAGCGATGGTCAAGGCATTCCACGATGCCGGCATCAAGGTGTACATCGACGTGGTCTACAACCACAGCGGCGAAGGTGGTGCCTGGAGCGGCAGCGACGGCCTCACCGTGTACAACATCCTGTCGTGGCGCGGTATCGACAACCCCACTTACTACTCGCTGACCAGCGACCTCAAGTTCTCCTGGGACAACACCGGCGTCGGCGGTAACTTCAACACCAGAAATCCGATCGCACAGAACCTGATCGTCGATTCGCTGGCCTATTGGCGCGACACGCTCGGCGTGGATGGATACCGCTTCGATCTGGCTTCGGTTCTGGGCAACACCTGCCAGCACGGCTGTTTCAATTTCGACAAGATGGACGGCGGCAACGCCCTCAACCGGATCGTCAACGAGCTGCCGCCGCGGGCGGCAACGGGTGGCAGCGGCGTCGATCTGATTGCTGAACCCTGGGCAATCGGCGGCAACTCGTTCCAGGTCGGCGGCTTTCCCAGCGGCTGGGCGGAGTGGAACGGCATCTACCGCGATTCGCTGCGCAAGGACCAGAACAAGCTGGGGCAGGCAGCGATCGCCCCCGCCGAACTCGCCAACCGGTTCGCCGGCTCGTCGGATCTGTACGGCGACGATGGCCGTAAACCCTGGCATTCGATCAACTTCATGGTGGCGCACGACGGCTTCACCCTGAACGATCTTTACGCCTACAACAGCAAGCAGAACAACCAGCCGTGGCCATATGGCCCATCCGACGGTGGCGACGACAACAACAACAGTTGGGATCAGGGCGGCATCGTCGCCAACCAACGCAAGGCAGCGCGCAACGGACTGGCGTTCCTGATGCTCAGTGCCGGCGTGCCGATGATCACCGGCGGCGACGAGGTGTTGCGCACCCTGTTCGGCAACAACAATCCGTTCAACCTCGATTCGGCAGCCAACTGGCTGTTCTGGACGCGCAGCAGCATCGAGGCCGATCACGAAACCTACAGCAAGCGCCTGATCGCCTTCCGCAAGGCGCATCCGGCGCTGCGTCCGGTCAATTTCTATTCGGGTGTGGACAACAACGGCAACGTGATGGAGCAACTGCGCTGGTTCAAGCCCGACGGCAATCAGGCCGACAGCGCGTACTTCACCAACGCCAACAACCATGCCATTGCCTGGCGCATCGATGGTAGCGAGTTCGGCGATTCGGCGAGCGCGATCTACGTCGCTTACAACGGCTGGTCGGGGCAGGTGGACTTCAGCCTGCCGTGGCCCGGCACCGGCAAGAACTGGTATCGCGTCACCGACACCGCAACGTGGAACGAAGGTGCCAACACGGTCGTCAGTCCCGGAGCGGAAGCGTTCATCGGCGGCGAACACACCGTGTATGGCTTGCAGGGTCGCGCGCTGCTGTTGTTGATCGCGAAGTGACGGTACAACGGGATGACGGCGTTGTCAGTCGCTGCGCGACAGCGCAAGCTGCGCTTGCTATGCCTTCACTTCGCCGCTACGCGGCTCGATCGGTCAGTCGCTGCGCGACAGCGCAAGCTGCGCTTGCCATGCCTTCACTTCGCCGCTACGCGGCTCGAGCTGCGCGACAGCGCAAGCTGCGCTTGCTATGCCTTCACTTCGCCGCTACGCGGCTCGCTCGGTCGCCCACAGGGTGGGCTCCTACAGGGTGAGATCGATGCGCTCTTTGTAGGAGCCCACCCTGTGGGCGACCAAGGCAGCGATGCCGCTCAGGCAGCGCAACACGACTGTTGCGCAACAGCGTTGCGGAAGGTCTCCTACAGTGAGCGACAGCGTTTTATGGGAACGTACCCTGCGGGCGTGACCGGAGCCGCCGCGAGTCACCCACCACGCATCAGTTCCCGACAGGCTTCCTCCGGAAGCGGGCGACTGAACAGATAGCCCTGCAATTCATCGCAGCCATTGTCGTGCAGCGCTTGCGCGTCAACCTCGCGTTCCACGCCTTCGGCGATCACCCGATAACCCAACGAGCGCGCCATGGTGGTGATTGCCTGCACAATCACCGCCTGCCGCGGGTCATCGGCGATATGGGTGACCAGGCTGCGATCGAGCTTCAGCACATCCACTGCAAACAGATACAGGTAGCTGAGGCTGGAATAGCCCGAGCCAAAATCGTCGATGGCCACACCAATGCCCAGCCGCTTCAGGCCGGACAGCACCTGCCGCGTGCGCTCGGTATTGCGCAGCAACTGGCTCTCGGTGATTTCGATCTGCAGCAACTCGGGTGCGATACCCGCAGCAAGCAAGGCCTCGCCGGCCATGGTCACCAGTTGTTCGCCGGTAAAGGTCACCACCGAAACGTTGACCGACACCGGGATCGGCGGCAGTCCCTGCTCCTGCCAGGCGCGTATCTGCAGGCAGGCGGCACGCATCACCCAGGCATCGACGCGCATGATCAAATCGCTGGTTTCGGCAATCGGCAGGAAATCGCAGGGATAGATCAACTCCGACTCGCTGCGCTGCCAGCGGACCAGCGCTTCCAGACCGACCAGCCGGCGTGTGGCAGCATCGACCTTGGGTTGGTAATGCAGGCGCAACTGCCCGCTGTCGATCGCCTCGTGCAACAGCGTTTCCACTTGCAGGCGCGCGTGTTCGTGCTGTTCGATTTCCGGTGTAAAAAACGCGTATTGGTTACGTCCGGCGTGTTTGGCGTGATACATCGCCGCATCGGCACTCTTGAGCAGATCGTGCGGGATGGCACCGTCGTCCGGGTACACGCTGATACCGATCGAGCCCGACAGGCGCAATTCCTGCCCGTCGATGGTCATCGGCTCCTGCAGCGCGCTCAGCAATTTGCCCGCCACCTGGGCGACGTCGCGGACACCGCCGACTTCCGGCAACAACACCACGAACTCATCGCCGCCCAGACGACACACGGTGTCGGAGCGGCGCACGCCGGCGCACAGTCGTTCAGCGACATGACACAGCAACTGGTCACCGGCCTGATGGCCCAGCGTGTCGTTGATCGATTTGAACCGGTCCAGGTCGATGAACAACACCGCGCTCATGCGCGCGTTGCGCTCGGCCAACGCAATTGCCTGGCGCAACCGGTCCTCCAGCACCAGCCGATTGGGCAGATTGGTGAGTGCGTCGTGTTGCGCCAGATGCGCCATACGCATGGCCAGCTCGCGCGATGCGCTGACATCGCGAAAAACCAGCACCGCACCACTGACACGGCCATTGGCATCATGAATCGATGCGGCCGAGCCGGAAATCGGCACCGCAGCGCCATCGCGGCGCGACAACACGGCATCGTCGGCAAGACTTGCGGTCGCGCCCTGATCCAGAACGTTTTGCACCGAAGCGGCGACGCGTTCGCCCGAGCGGGTGGAGACGACGACAAACACCTCATCGATCTGGCGACCCATCGCATCGCATTCTGCCCAACCGGTTATCGATTCGGCAGCCGGATTGAGCGCGCTGATCTGACCGACGATATCGGTCACGATCACCGCGTCGGCAATGGCATGCAACGCGGTTCGGGCACGGTCGCTCTCGTCGAACAGGGCGTCTTCCGCGGCCTTGAGCGCACTCACGTCCACCAGCAACATGTACACACCGGCCGCGCCATCGGGTACCACGGACACGTGCACCCAGCGCCCGGCCTGCGGAATCCAGCTGCGCACGCTACCGCGCTCGCCTGCGTGCCCGCGCGCCACCAATGCGTCGACCGCCGGATCGCGCGGCGCTTCCGCGCCAAATACTTCGACGAATGTTTTACCGATGAATGCGCCGGGCGTGAGGCCATACCAATCGAAATGCGCGCGGTTGACGAACAGGAAACGGCCATCGCGATCCAGGTGCGAAACCAGGCCGGGCACGCTGTCGGTTATCGTGCGCAGACGCTGTTCGCTCTCGCGCCAGGCCGCAGCCCGCGTTTCGGCGAGGATATTGGCGCGCACCCGCGTCGTTGCCAGCAGCCACACGATTGCAGCCAACAGCAGCGCGGTGACGATGCCACCGTGCAATACGGTTTGCGCACGCTCGGACGCGGCCGCGCTGGCGGCATTGGTGTCGGCGGTATAGCGCACCGACCAACGGCGTCCGGCGACCGGCAATTGCCTTTCAACCATGAACGCCGGCGATGAGCCGGGTTCATTGCCCTGCACCAGCCGGGTATCCGCGAACAGCGGGGTCTCGCCATCGGATGCATCGAACAGGGCAAAGTCGACGCCCAGCGACCCGTCGCCGAGGATACGGTCGATCATCCGATCGATGCGCAGCGAAGCCATCACGAAACCCAGCAGCGCGGCATGCCTGGCTTCCAGCGATTGCGGTTCGCTGCCGCCGCGATACACCGGCAGAAACAACAATACCCGGGTCGGGCCGGTAGCGGCTGATGCGTTCTGCAACGGCCCACTCAGCACCGGCCGGCCCTGATCGCGCGCCGTTTGCAATGCCATGCGGCACACCGGATCGGCGTAGAGATCTACGCCCAACCCGGCATCGCCGGCGGCTGAATTGAGCATCGAGTACCAGGTGATGGGAACGTACTGAGCGCGCGCACCATCCGGGACCAGCGCGAATTGCGGCGCGGAACTCAAGCGCGCCTGTGCCAGAAAACCAGGCAATTGATCGCCAGGCACCTGAGCGGCAAAGCCCAACCCCAGCAAACCGGGGTTATGGTGCTCAAGATCGAGCATCTGCACGAACGACTGCCAGTGCGCCTGATCCATTTCGCGATTCAGCAATACCTGCGCCCGCGCCGACTGCAACGCCAACTCGTATGTCGCGATCCGGGACGCGATGGCGGCGCTGACTTCCGCTGCCCTGGACTCGAACGCGGTACGCGCATCATCACGCGCGGCTGCCTGCATCGGGCGCCAGATCAGCAGGGTGACCAGCACCACCGCGAAGAACACCAGCGCGGCCAGGAACCATGGCAATCGCGCCCGGGTTGCACGGCGTATTGCAGAAGACTGTTCCTGGCCAGTGGGCATGTGGGGAACCGCGTCCATCAAGGGTTCGTAGCCGCGAGTGTATGCGATCTACCGCCGATGACAACAGCGTCAACTACCCGGTTCCCACACGCTTTCAGTCTCGCGGCGTGCGCACCGCGCCTTTTACCCGCGTCGTACGCACGTCGCCGCTACCCTTGCGCTGAACGACCACATCGCCAGCGATGTCGGTTACGCGCAGGTCGCCCGAGCCCATACGCTCGAGGGTCACGGAACCAGCGACGGTATTCAGTTCGATGTCGCCGGAGCCCAACGAACCGATGACCACCGCGCCTTCGATGTTGCGCACCGCCACGTCGCCCGAACCCACCGATCCAATGCGGGCATCGCCACCAACGCCGTTGACGACAACATCGCCCGAGCCCACCGAGGACACGTGCAACGCACCGACTGCCACGGCCTCGACATCGCCGGAGCCGACATCGACACGCAACGCACCGACGATGCCCTTGGCTTCGAGATCGCCGGATCCGAGCGTGGCGTCGAGTGCCGCCACGTTGTGGATATCCGCGTCGCCGGAACCCATGCGCAGCTCCACCGCAAGCGTCGGTGGCACGGCGACGCTGACATCGTGGTAGGCGTAATCAGCGCCGAATGAAACCGTAATGTTTCGGTGCTCGCGAACCAAGGCGAGTGTCAGGCGATCGCCATCGCGCTCCTGTCTGAGCGACAGCAATTCGAGCCGCTTGCCGGACGAGGCACAGGCGCGACCGCGCAGCACGCCGTCGGCATCAGCCGCACCGCTGACATTCAACGTGTCGGCGCCCATTTCGACCACCAGGGTGGTCACCCCATCCAGATCAAGCGCCAGCTCTTCCACCCGCTCGACCTTGCAGCTTTCAGCGGCGGCAAGCGCTGGCAACAATAACGCGACAGCAAACAGCGTTTTCATGTGAATACTCCACGTTTCGTTCAACAAGCGACACCCTTTCGGAACACCCGATCACGCATCGTCACGCCAGCGACGCAGGCGGATCGCGGCAGCAATCATCGCCGCGCCGATCGCCGCCCAGACCCACACGTCCACGCTGGCCAGCCCGGCCCAGGCGTAGCTGGCGCTGAACAGCGAAGCCAGGTCCTCCGGGCCATTCATGCGCTCGAACATTTCGCTATCGCCACGAAACAGGATGTCCGCGCCGGGAAGCGCACTGCCGAGCAGGCGTGCCACCACATGCCCCCAGAACCAGCCGGTCTTGAGCGAGAACATCTGCATCACGTCGAACCAGCTCACCAGCACACCGGACAGCACCGGAATCACCAGCGCCCACAGGAACGGTTTGCTACGGGCCCATGCACTGCACAGCATCAACCAGCCTACCGTCGGCAGTGCCCATACCGCATACACCGGAAGTGAAGCAACCAGCGCCGCGGCAACCTCCAGCGGGTTGGCCGGTCCCCAGATCAGCGCGATGGGATTGCCGCCGTGAAACAGCACGACGACGCTGAGCAGGATAAAAAAACCGAAGCCCGCAGCGATCCCGGTCACCGTGGCGATAACAGGTGCGACTACCAGCGCGCTGGTCACCTTGGCCAACACCGTATCGCGATCCGACACCGGCAACGACTTCCAGAACAGCACGCTGCGATCCTTGCGCTCATCGAACAGCGTGCCGAGGCAGTAAAAGAACACCACAAACGCGAGGGTGACATAGGCCCATGACGCCGCCATGAAGAAACTCACGTCCAGGCCCAGGCTGAGCTTGGTCAGGGCATCCGGACCGAGCTTTTCGGTCAGCGCATTGAGATGGATGCCATTGATCTGCACGCCGGTTTTCTTGCCGATCACTTCGGCGGTGATGACCGCCATCAGGCTGAACAGCAAAAACGCGCTGCTGGCGACGATCGGCGCCCAGAGAAAGCCGCCTTTGTGCTCCCAGAATTCACGCTTGAGCAAGGTCGGAAAGGTGTTCATGCGTAGGTCCCCTTCATCGAAGCAACGAACAGATCGGCAATACCGGGTGTGCGGGTTTCGCCCAGACCCGCCAGTTGTGCGCGCGGGATGCCGTCGAACAGCATCACCGCCTTGCCGAATACCTGGCGCTCGTCGATCGGCTTGAGCGCACGCGCCGCTTCGGCGTGTTCGGCCGGCACCATCACCTCGACGAAACGCTCGGCCATGTCGTCCATGCTGGTGCTGAGCGAAATCCTGCCGTCGCGGATGAACAGCAGGTCGGTAAGGATGTGCTCGATCTCTTCCACCTGATGGGTGGTGATCAGGATCGTTTTCTCGTCGTCGAAATACTGCTCCAGCAGGTTCTGGTAGAACTGCTTGCGGTACACGATATCGAGGCCAAGGGTCGGCTCATCGAGCACCAGCAGCTTGGCGTCGATCGCCATCACCAGCGCCAGATGCAATTGCACGATCATGCCCTTGGAGAGTTCTTTCACCCGCGAATTGCGTTTGATCCTGGTATGCGCCAGCGCCGCCTCGCATTTGCCGCGATCGAAACGCGGATGCACGCCGGCGACGAAATCGATGGCCTGCGACACCCGGATCCAGCGCGGCAGCACTGCCACATCGGCGATAAAGCAGACCTGCTGCATCAACTCATCGCGGTGCGTGCGTGGATCCAGGCCAAGCACGCTGAGTTCGCCTTCGAACGGAATCAAACCCAGAACCGCCTTCAGCGCGGTCGTCTTGCCGGCACCGTTGGGGCCGATCAGGCCGACGATGCGCCCGGCCGGCAGCTCGAAGCTGACCCCGTCCATCGCCGTCGTGTTCTTGTACGTTTTGCGCAAATTGCGCGCGTTGACGACACTGGCCATCACTTTTCCTCCGCGGCAAGGGCCGCCTTCATCAGGGATTTGATATCGAGCCCGAGCCGGCGCATCCGCTCCAGTACCAGGGGCCATTCGTCACGCAAGAAATGTTCGCGCTCACTACTCAGCAATTTCTCCGGCGCACCGTCGGTGACATACATGCCCAGGCCGCGGCGCTTTTCCACCAGCGCATCGTCCACCAGTTCCTGATAAGCGCGCGATACGGTGATGGGGTTGAGCTGATATTCGGCCGCGATCTGCCGCACCGACGGCAGCGCGTCGCCGGGCTTGAGCGCGCCATCAAGCATCATCGCCACCACCCGCTCCTTGAGCTGGCGGTAGATCGGGCTGTTGTCGTTCCACTGTACCGTGCTCATATCACGACTCCCGACGCGGCAACAGCCGCGCGAACGAGTAATACGGCATGGTCAGATTGACGCGTGCGCTGCGGCGCTCGCGATCAGGAGTGGTATCGGTCGCGGCTTGCGGCACGGATTCGCTCTCGATGGCAACCGTGCTGGCCGCTCGCATCGCCCCTGGCGCAAGCGGCTGGGCAAGCATCAGCGTACTGGCAACAAAACCCAGGGCAACGCTCAGGCTGGTCAATGTCGTGCGCAGTTTGTTGTGCATGATGGACTCCTCGGCTACCGGCGACTGTCATTGGCTACCGGTGTTGTAGGTAACTATAACACTACAATCGAAGATGTCAACAAGCACATCGCCCCAACTGATGGCATGGGGCAGCCCGTGCTCGCCTGAACGAAATATGGCGGAGTGGCACAATAGGCATTGCCCTGAGGCGACTCCACCGTGACAATACCGGGCCGCCCAACCGGGCCCGCACCTCTTTCCACAGCAGGAGACCGATTGCATGAATGCCGTATCCCGATTCACCTGTGCCCTCGCGGCGGCGCTCGCGCTGGCGATGACGGCCAACGTTTCCGCTCAGGCCAAGCTTGAAACCGAGAAGGACAAGTTCTCCTATACCGTCGGTATGGATCTGGCCAAGATGCTTGAGCCGATCAAGGGCGAGATCGACACCAAGATTGCAATCGCCGCGATGCAGAATGCGCTGGCCGGCGGCAAGACTCAGCTCAGCGACGAAGAAGCCGATGCCGTGCGCAAGGCGTTCCAGCAGCGCATGCAACAAAAGCAGGCCGCGGAATCGGCCGCCAAGGCCAATGCAAACATCGCCGAAGGCGAGGCGTTCCTGGCGGCCAACAAGAGCAAGCCTGGCGTACAGACCACTGCCAGCGGCCTGCAATATCAGGTGCTTCGTGCCGGCAACGGCGCCAAGCCGCAGGCCACCGACACCGTGCGCGTGCACTATCTGGGCACCCTGCTCGATGGCACCACCTTCGACAGCTCCTACGATCGCAACGAGCCGGCGCAATTCGCGCTCAATCAGGTGATCCCGGGCTGGACCGAGGGCGTGGCGCTGATGCCGGTCGGCAGCAAGTACAAGTTCTGGATCCCGAGCAGCCTGGGTTACGGCGAGCGTGGCGCCGGCCCGATCAGCCCGAACTCGACCCTGGTATTCGAAGTGGAACTGCTCGATATCGTCGCGGCGGCCGCACAGTAAGGGATGGGCTGAGCAAGACCGATCCCGATACCGTTCGTTTACGCGATCAAACATCACCCCGTCACCCCGGCGAAAGCCGGGGTTCATTTTGATTTTTCGTTCTGAATCAAGAACAAAATGGATTCCGGCTTTCGCCGGAATGACGAATCGAGAGGGGTTATGGCTTAAGCGCGTAGGCTGGACTTGTGCGAGTCGACCGCCAATAGTCTTCGAGAGCGGTGAGTGCCCCTGTCGCCGGCACCGGTTACCATCGCCTCTTCGACTGGCCAGAGTACCAAGTCATGAACGTTACCCTGTTTGGTACCGGCTACGTCGGTCTGGTCACCGGAACCTGCCTGGCTGAAGTCGGCAACGATGTCATTTGCGTGGATATCGATGAGGCCCGGGTCGCCGCGTTGCAGGGCGGGGAAATCCCGTTGTTCGAGCCCGGCTTGCAGGACATGGTGCGCGCCAACAGCGCTGCCGGCCGGCTGCGTTTCAGTGGCGATGCCGCATCCGCGATCGCACACGCCGAGATCATCTTCATCGCCGTGGGCACCCCGTCCGACGAGGATGGCAGTGCCGACATGCGTCATGTCCTCGCGGTTGCCGACACCATCGGCAAACATCTGGCAAAACCGACGCTGATCGTCAACAAATCGACCGTGCCGGTCGGCACCGCCGCGCGCGTGCAGGCCGCGATACGCAGTGCGCTCGCGGCACGCGGCAGTTCGCTCGGCGTCGACGTCGTCTCCAACCCCGAATTCCTGAAAGAGGGCAACGCGGTCAAGGATTGCATGCGCCCGGACCGCATCGTGATCGGCGCGCGCGACGCGAACACGGCAGAGCCGCTGCGCCGCCTGTACGCGCCATTCAATCGCAATCACGAGCGTGTGGTGCTGATGGACGTGCGTTCGGCCGAGCTGACCAAGTACGCTGCCAACGCCATGCTCGCCACCAAGATCAGTTTCATGAACGAGATGGCCAACATCGCCGAACGGGTCGGCGCCGACATCGAGATGGTGCGTCAGGGCATCGGTTCGGACCCGCGCATCGGTTACCACTTCATCTATCCCGGTGCCGGATTCGGTGGATCGTGCTTTCCCAAGGACGTTCGCGCGCTCGGCCACAGCGCACGCCAGCACGACTACGTGCCGGCACTGCTGGCCGCCGTGGAGAGCGTCAACGACGCGCAGAAGAACCACCTGTACGAGTTGATCCATGCCCATTTCAACGGGCAACTGGCTGGCCGCTGTTTCGCACTGTGGGGATTGGCATTCAAGCCCGACACCGACGACATGCGCGAAGCACCGAGCCGGCGCTTGCTGGAGCAGTTGTGGGCAGCCGGCGCCAGCGTGCGTGCCCACGATCCGGAGGCGATGGGCGAAGCGCAACGCATTTTCGGCGCACGCGACGATCTGCATCTGTGTGCCACGCCGGAACAGGCGTTGCACGGCGCCGACGCCCTGGTGCTGATCACCGAATGGAAGGCGTACTGGAGCCCGGATTTCGCACGCATCCGCAACCTGCTGCGCGAGCCGGTACTGTTCGATGGCCGCAACGTCTATGCCCCCGACGCGGTCGAAGCGGCGGGACTCGCCTATTACGGTATCGGTCGCGGCCGATCGGTAACACGGTCATGAGCACGCAACTCGAAGCGCGGGTGGACGAACTCGAAGCGCGTGTCGCGTTCCAGGAACTCGCCGTCGCCGAGCTGAGCGATGCGCTGGCCCAGGCCCGGATCGAGAACGAGCGTACCCACCGCCTGCTCGAACGCACTCTGGATGAACTGCGCCGCTTCCGCGCCGAACCGCTCGCCGACCCCGGCATCGAACCCCCACCCCCGCATTACTGAAGCCCGCCATGAGCAATTCCCTACGCGACAAATTGTTGGACCTCGGTTTCAAGGCGAGCCCCAAGCCGGAGCCGAAGCCTGCCGGCAGCAAAGCCAAAGAACCGCAAAAGCGCGCCGCCCGTGTGGACAGGGCCAGGTCTTGCCTTTTGCCTCGCGCGAAAACCGGATCAAACGAGGCACTTGCGGGTAACCACGCGCGAAGCAAAAGGCAAGACCTGACCCCAGCCACACGCAATCGGGACGAGATCGATCTCGCCCGGGCGTACGCGATCCGTGCACAAAAGGAAAAGGACGATCGCCTTGCCGCTGAGCGCGCGCAGCAGGAACAGGCCCGCCTGCGCCGCGAAGCCAAAGCCGAACTCGGCGAATTGCTCAAGGACGGCGCACTCAACGACCCGGCCGCCGACATTGCCCGTCACTTCGAGTACGGCGGCAAGATCAAGCGCATTTACGTCACTGCCGCCCAACTCAAGGCGCTCAACGCCGGCGAACTGGGCGTGGTGCAGGCCAATGGCCGCTATCTGCTGGTATCAGCGGAAACACTGAACCGAGCGGAGTCGATATTCCCGGCCGCGGTGGCGCTGCGCGTCGATCCC
>PGZC01000018.1:70225-98519 GCA_002839995.1 Gammaproteobacteria bacterium HGW-Gammaproteobacteria-4
TGCGCGTCGATCCCGACGCACCGGCAAGCGATGCGGCGTACGCCGATCCGCACTTTCAGATACCCGACGATCTGGTCTGGTAAGGGCTCAGACTGTCGCACACAGGGTGGGCTCCTACAGGGTTGCGCTTCCGCTTCTTTGTAGGAGCCCACCCTGTGGGCGACTTCTCGGTCGAACGCACCGCGCAGCGGCAAAACGCGCTCAATCGCCCGTCGCACCGGTTTCGACCTGATGCAACTCGCGCAGCAGCTTGCGCCATTCGCGATACTGCTCCTTGGCCGAGCCGTGCAAGGTGACCGTCTGCCCTTCGAGCGACACCACGCGCGGCTCCAGGTCGCCGCCCAGCGAGGTGTTCAGCTCCTGCAGCGCCAGCACGTGAATCTCCGCGTCCCGGGATTTGTCGAGACCGGTCTTGAACAGGTAACCGCCGCCGAGGATGGCCGCCTGCGAACCCACCGACGATGCGTTGCTGCTGTTCTTCTGCGCCAGACCGGCGATGCCCGCAAGCACCGCCAGACCACCGGCAACTTTGCGCATGGTGGCCTCGCGCTTGAGTTCGCGCATCTCGCTGCCTTCCTTGAAACTGGCCAGCCGCCACTGCCGATAAGCCGGCGCCATGCCCTGGTAAAAAATCCCGTAATGCTGATCGAGCGAATCGATCAGCAGATTGTCGCGCTCGCGGATCTGCGCGATGCGCGCGAGCATGGGGTCGTCCTGCGCCGGCAAACCGACCACATGGTAGCGACCGCGCGACTGTTGCAGGTAATGCGAAAATGCGTCGGGCGCGATATCCGCCGCAAAACGCAGCTCCGATACCCGCCGAACTTCCAGCACGGCATCCGCATCCAGGCGGCGGCGTTGCGCCAACAGATCGTTGGCGATCTCGTTGAACACGCTTTGATACGGATCGCCGCCGCCTACCGAATCGGCGTAGCTGTCTTCGCTGGCCTGCCGCGCGTAGGTCTTGTCCAACCACACCCGACCGGTGGAATCGGCCGCCGCGATCTTTATTTCCAGCGTCTCACCATCGGAAACCAGGATGGTGCCGTGCACGATGACTTCGGACGAATCGATGCCGTCCGGCACCACCCGAACGGCGCCCCATTGACCGGTGCCCTCCAGGGTACTGCGCAGCGAATACGCAAGATAGCTCGCCTCCGCCTTGCGCACCGCGGGCACCACCGGCAAGTCCTTGTCCTGATCCGCTGGCGCCGGCACATTGGGATCGAACTCGACGATGTTGACATTCAATAACTGATCGGCGGGAATTTCGCGTTGC
Organism: Gammaproteobacteria bacterium HGW-Gammaproteobacteria-4; assembly: GCA_002839995.1. GTDB lineage: Bacteria > Pseudomonadota > Gammaproteobacteria > Xanthomonadales > Xanthomonadaceae. The sequence goes on from PGZC01000018.1 coordinate 71,505, forward strand.
GCCACTTCGGCAGCGATACGATTATTCGGCTTGTCGACCGGCCCGCTGGCGCAGCCGGCAAGCAACGCGACCAAACCACCGATCAGCATGTGATTCCGCGGTAATCTCATGACACCCTCTCGTTGTTCCGCTCGGCGACCGGCAAAGCAGCCACTGACATGTCGAATGCTCATCTTGCGGTCATGCAGTGAATCGTTCTTGAATGGACAACCCATTCAGCGCGTGCTGGGCAGGCCGACAAACGTACCACCATTTTCCTTGCTGAGGCTTTGCATCAGGGTCGCAAACCGGATCGCGCCGGCACCGGCGCCGGGCATCGAAAACAAACTCGGAAAGCCGATGCCGTGGATGCGCACCTGCGGCTTGCCGTCGCGTCCGCGCGGGTTGATGCTCGCCACCGTGTTGAGCACCGCTTGCACCGACGCGCCGGTGAAATCGTCGCCGAACACGTAAATACTGATGCGCTTGTTGGGGTCGTGGAAGCCGCGGATGGCAGCGACGATACCCTCGGATGGCGAGCTGTTGGAAAACGGCGCCCACGATGCCATGCGTTGCAGCACCGCGCGGCGCCGGCCCGGCGTATCGGGAATCCATTGCCCGGCATATTGCGAATACATGTATTCGCCCATGTCGCTCATCACCTGCACGCCCTTCACCTTCGGATAGGCGTTGAGCACCTTGTCCAGCGTTCTGACCACCGTCGGCCAGATGCTCTGCATGCTGCCCGAGGTATCGATGACGAAGATGATGTATTCGCTGTCCACCGGGATGCCGCCGACCAACTGATTCGACGCTGCCGGCCGCACCGCCTGCAGGCGCGCCATTTCGGCGGTGAGTTCCTGGCGGGCGACGGCCAGACGCTGCTCGATGGTGGTCGCGGCGCGCGCATTCAGTGCCGCCGCTTCGCGCTCGCTGCGCGCCGCCGCCGCGCCCGGCGCGAGCCGGGTGACGTCGCGCTGCACCAGCGCCAGCAGGTTTTGCGTGTCGGCCAATTGCTGCTGCTGGCTCTTGATCCGCTGTTCGAGTTCAGGCAATTCCTTCGCCAGCGTGATCGCGGTGTTTTCCAGCCCGATGCCGCGATCCTTGGTGACGGTGGGTTCCGCCACCTTGACGATCACCAGCAACATCACGATCGCGCCAAAGCCGCCGCTGATCGCGTCCAGAAAGGACAGGCTGAACACCTCGTGTTCCTTGCGCCGACGTCGCTTCATGGCCAATCCCGCGATGGCGCCAGAAAGCTGCCGCCGGTGATCTGCGCCAACTGCCAGTAGGCGCCGGCCGCCTTGGAATCCCCGTCCATCGGAAACAACAGGGTATGCACCGCAATACCGCGCGGCATCGCACGCAATGCTTCGGCGAACAGATCCATGCGCTGATCGCCGGAAACCAGACCGCCGCGGATCGCTGCACCTTGCGTCGGCAAGCCGTCGGTGAGCAAGTAGATGTTGTCCGGATGTGGCGACAGCTTGGCCGCTGCGGCGAAGGCACGCGCCAAACTGGTTCCGCCAGCGGGAACGCGCTGGCGCAGATTCTGTATCGCGGCCGTGAGTTGCGAGCCGTTGCCCACCGCGAGCCATTGCCCGGTGGTACCGGTCACCGCCGATTCGACGCTGGTGTTGAACGCATACACCTGGAACTGCGCCGATGCCGGAACCTGGGTGCTGACCCAATCCACCGCATTCAGCGCCCAACGCCATTTCGCCGATGCGCTCTGGGTGGCGATATCCATGTTGCGGCGCCGGATCACGCCGACCACGGTTTCATCGAGCATGCTCGCCGAGACATCGACCAGTATCAGTATCCGCTTGCCTTTGACCTCGAGCCCGGCGAGGTATTGCCGGGTACCGGCGCCGGCACGCTCGCGGGTGGCATTGGCGACCTCGGCCTGGGTTGCGCGCAACTCGTCCACGCGTGCCTGCAAGCTCAACACCTCCGACTTCAGACTGGCCAGCTTGCTGTCGTCGCTGCCGGTTCCGTCGGCGTTTTGCGATTTCAATTCCTGCGCCAGGCTCGCGGCACGCGCCTGCGCGGCACGCAGTTGTTGCTGCGTCGCCTGCAACGCCGCTGCCGCTTGCTCGGCGGCCCGACGTTTTTTCAGCACCTCGTCCTCCAGCGCACTGACCTTCTCGGCACTGGCGTGATTCTTCTGGCTGGCCACCACTTCGGTGGCATGGTGCAGGATCATGAACAGCAAGATCACCGCACCCAGCCCAACCGACATGGCGTCGATAAACGACAGGCTGGCGGTGTTTACCTGCCGTCTATTCCTGGCCATGGTCGGCGTTCGCCACAATGAACTGCCACTCGGCGTCGCGCCGGTCCAGACGCAGGCGATCGCCTGCCCTCAGCACCTGATCGCCGCTCACCGGCTGGCCGTTGATCCGCGCCGACACACCGTCGGGCAAATGCAAGCAGGCCTTGCCCTGATGCAAACGCACGCTTACGCCGGCGCCGGGCGCGTCGGAAACCAGAGGCAGCGGCCGCTCGCTCAACGCAATCGCGCGCCAGCCGAGCAAGGCGTGGCTCGGCGTTGGTCCGATTTCGTCTGCAACCGGCGCGGCAACGGCAGTCGGAGCAACGTTCGCGCGCGGCAGTCGGGTGACGAATGCCGGCGCACCGGGGTCGGAGCGGATCGCATCGAAGTGAAGCAGCGCACCGTGCAACACCGCATCTTCCGCGCATACCGTGGCGGCGATGTCGTGCTGCGCGAAGGCATCGGCAAGACCGGGATAACTGGCCAGACGGTGGCCGAGCAACACCCGATCCGAATTGTTGCCGCGCGCCGCAGCGACCAGCGTCTGGTAATCGGCAGCGACCGCGGACACCAACGACTGGCGCGACATTTCGACGCGATAAACGCGTGCGCCGACATCCATCTCCAGCGCCGCCGACGCATGCTCGCGCAATGTGCGCAGCCACTCGGGCAAGCGCGCGTACAGCAGCTGCTCGCTATCGGCGCGATGCAGCGGATCGAACCGGGTTTCATGCAGAAAATGCTCGGCGATCAAGGCCGCCCAGGTATCGTAGAGCGCGCTCATGCCGCGCTTCGACGCTTCGATCGAAACGCCCAGCGCGCGCTGCCTGTCGCCGTCGATCGGGGTTGCGCGCACACGCTGCCATTGCGTATCGAGATACAACAGCCGCTCGCCGTCGGCAACGCCGCTGGCGGCGGCCACCGGCGCGGCCACCAGCCCGACGGTGCGGATTTCGCAGGCCTGGGCGATACCCAGCAACAGTGCCAATTGCTGCCGATCCCAGTCCGGCGGCACCGCAAAAATGACCTCGTCGTCGGCGCGGCCCACCGCTTTCCAGATCGCATGCAGATGAAACCAGGCCAGGTCGGCATGGCTCTTTGCGTTGCCCGCGGCGCGATGCAACGGCTGCTGATCGAGCTGCGCCCAGAACCGGTCGTGGGTCTGCCGTGGGTTGAGCCGTGCGCGCGCGCGCGCGGCGTCGCCAAGTACCAGTTCGCGCCCGTCGAGCACGGCGCAAGCCGCGCTGGATTGGCGCAGGCCGCTGGCGTCGGCGACGCTCAGGGCGATATCGCTGATTTCGATGACGACGGGGTTGCTCATGCAGGGTTGCTCATTCAGGGCGTGCTCGCTCAGCGGGTCTGCAGATGCTGGATCAGGTGCCGGTCGCAAGCGCTATTGGCATCCAGCACCAGGCGTTCCTGCATCAGTTGCAGCTGGTACAGGACGAACATCAAAACGATGGACAGGATCAGCGCAATCAGCGTCGAGTTGAACGCCAGGCCGAGCGCAGCGGTGACGCCGGTGATGTCGCCCTCGACCGCCTTGTACGCCATGCCCAGCGCCTGGCCGATGCCGCGCACGGTGCCGATGAACCCGATCGACGGAATCGCCCAGGCGATATAGCGCACCAACGCCAGTTCCGAGTCGAGACGATCGGTTTCGGTTTCGCACACCGAATCCACGACCGCCGAGACATCCTGAACGCTGCGGGTGACGCGAAACCGGCGCAGCGCCGCCAGCAATGCCCGCGGATACAGGTAATCGCGCTCGGCCTCCGGCAACGCCTCGATGGCGCGGGCGTAATCGCGTGCGTCTTCGGGCAGGATGCTCTCGCCGACCGCGATCGGGATCACATCCTGGCGCAGCAACGCCTGCTGGCGAAACAAACCTCGCCACTTGTAGCCGAGAATCGCCATCGCCCAGAGCATCAGGATGAAGCATGCTTCCTGCTCATAGTCGCGCACGATGATCCACATCGAGCGTTCCGGCACGGTATCGGGATTCTCGGCGATCTGCGCCGCGTGCGCGGCCTCGGCGACTGCCGCCTGCGGCCTGACCAGCACGACGTAGACCGAGTGCACGATCACGATCGACAGCAACAGGGCAAACATCTGGAAAACGAACTCGGACGACAAACGGCTTCTCACGCGAGGTTCTCCGCGGGGTTCTGACAAGGGGGGCGATCGACACGCATCGTGGTGGTCTCAAATATCCGCCGGAAACGCGACATCGGCGTCGGCGCGAACCTGCTCGCTCGGCGCAAACGGGCGTGCCACGGGCAGAGCGGGTTTTTCCGGCGCAGCCGGGGCGGGCAACCGCAGCGGCCCCTTGCCCGAAAGTACCGGCGGCTTGTCTGCCGGCGGTGGCGTCGCCGCCGCAGGCGCCGCATCCTCCTGCGGCGGTTGCTGTGCAACGGCCGCCGACGCGGAAAACATCATTACCCACGCCACCGTCAGCGCAGCGGCTTTGCACTGTGCCTTCAGCAGGTTTCGCGAAGTATCCATGAGATCACTCCACATAGCGGGCAATGCGGAAACCCAGATCATCGCGCGGGGCAGCGGCGCTGTCCCGATACGACAACCGCAGTTCGGTGATGTGGCTATGCCGCCAACTCGAACCACGCACCACCCATACCGAGCCGTTGGCAAGACCGAGCGGATCGCTTTCCACCGCGCTCGTGGGCATCAATGCCGTGCTGTAGCGGTCGTTCACCCATTCCGATACGTTGCCGCCAAGATCGAAGATACCCAGCGCGTTGGCCTTGAAGCTGGCCACCGGCGCCGCCGCATCATAGCCATCGTCGTAGCTTTCCAGGCCCTCGCCAAGCAGCTTGCGGGCGCTGGCATCGGCATAATTGCCCACCATGCCACTCGGCGGCATCGCGTCGCCACCCAGCTTGAGATCGCCCCAGGGATACTTGAGATTGCGCCCGCCGGCAAAGCGGGCCGCGTACTCCCACTCCGCTTCGCTGGGCAGGCGATAACCGGTGTTGGCCGGTGTCACCAGGCGATCGCCACGATACGCCAGCGGCAGACCGTCGCGCTGGCTCAGCCAATTGCAGTAGGCCACCGCATCGGCCCAACTGACGCGCACCACCGGATAGCTGTCGTTGTCGAGTGTCGTGCGCGCAACGATGCCTGAGGAATGGCTGGAACGGAACGCGCGAAACTCGGCATTGCTGACTTCGGCGACACTCAGGTAAAACGCCCGCGTGAGCTCCACGTTGCGTTCCAGCTCATTGGCACGTCGGCCCTGCTCCCGCCGCGGCGCGCCCATGCGCAGGCGCCCGGCCGGCACCCGCACCATGCGTTGCCCGGCGGCGGTGGTGATCTGCGACGGGGTGCGTGCGGCAACCTCCTGTGCCTCGCTGAGCAGGCGCGCGTTGACTTCCAGCGCCATGCCGGGGCGCGGTGTCAGCGTGGTCTGGAAATCGACGTATCCCGCCTTGCGAACGGTGATCCGATGCGGCAGCGCGATCAGCGACACGGTCTGATTGGCCTGTCCGTGCGATGTGCCATCGATCAGCAATTCGGCATCCGCCGGCGTGGCGGTCACCCGCACTTCGCCCAGAATCGGCTCGAGTTTCGGTTGCCAGGTGGCCTCGGCACCGCTGGCCAGAGTGAGCGTGCGGGTCATCGGTTTGTGGCCGGGCAGCGTCGCCACCACTTCGGTTTCGCGGCCAGGCAGCAGCGGCACATTGACCGGCGAGCGGCCGATGAACGTGCCGGCCGCGGCGATACTGGCACCGGTCGGATCGCTGCTGACGCGCAGCGTACCGCGCAGCGGTGCCAGCGCGACTTCCGGCACGGTTTGCGCCTGATTGGCCACCACGTCGAGCGCACCCTGCCATTTCTGGTAACCGGCCAGGCGCATCTCCACGCGATGATTGCCGGCGCCGATCTCGGCTTTGAGCGGGGTCGTGCCGATGTCGGCGCCATCGACCTGCACGCTCGCACCGGCAGGGCTGGATGTCAGCTTGACCTCGGCCCAGGCGGGCACCAGCGCGACCTCCAGCGTCTGCACACGATCCATGCCCTCGATGTCGATGCGCTGCGTGTGTACCTGATGCCGCGCCGCGCGCAATACGATTTCGTGGCTGCCCGGCGTCAGCGAATAACCCTCCGCGGGCGCCGCGCCAGCATCTTTGCCATCGATCTCTACCGCAGCAGCAGCCGGCCGGGTGACGATCTGCAAGCGGCCCGGCAGCTTTTCCAGCGCGAACCGGAACACGCCGTCGCCGCTGCTGACCACCTGTATCGTCTGGCTCAGCGGCTGGTAACCCGCCGCCTGCACCTTTACCGCGTATTCCCCCGGGCGCAGCAGGCGACGCGCTCCCACCCGCAGCGAAAATCCGCCGCTCACCTCGACCTGCTCCACCGCTGGACTGAACTCGAGCGTCACCGCGCGCGCGGTGAGCACGAACCACAGGCTCAGCGCAAGCAGCGCCAACGCCAGCACCATCACGATGTGCCATGGCTGCCAGCGCGGCAAGGCCAAGGCCATGCGCGGCGGCGCCTTGCCGCCGGCACCGGGGGGCTGGAACCCGGCTGGCTGAATGCGTTCGTGCTGCTCGCTCAAATCGGTTCCTCACACTGAATAAAGGGCGCGTCGGCAACGCCCTGACTGGTGACGGTAAACGCCACTCGCACTTCACGATAACCCGGCCGCCGCCCGATCGCGGTGTATTGCCCGGGCCGCAATGATAACGAGTGGCTGGCAAACGGACCGAGATCACCGATGGGATAGAGCGTTACCCGGGTCTTGCCATCCGAGCGCAACGTGACCGCAACCGGCGTCGCGGCGCGCTCCAGCAGATCGGTCAAACGCGTTACCTGCGCCTGCAACCGGGGTCCGGGGGCCGCGATCGCGGCCGCATCGGCCAGCGCGGCGCGTGCGTCGGCGCGCACCGATTCTGCGCTCAAGCGCTGCGCCTGATCGATATGCGCCTGCAACCGCGCCGCCAGTGCCGCACGCTGAGCAGCACGCGGCCGCCCTTCCTGCGCAAATGCCAGGCTGGCATCGATCGCCAGCACCGCGGCGTAGGCATCACGCGCTGCCAGCCATTGCTCGCCTGCTTCGGCCTGCTGCGCCGCCGTGCGCAGCGTATCCACGCGCGCCGATTGCAGCCCCAGCCGGGTCTGGGCAAGGCCATCGCGTGCTTCAGGCGCGTCGGCACGCAGCTTCAGTGCGGCCTGAAAGGCGAGTTCCGCGGTGTTGTAATCGCGCCGTTCAAGGGCAGCGAGGCCGCGCGACATCTGCGCAGCAAACGCGTTTTTCGCCGCCAGCGCCTGGATCCGGGCAAGCCCGGCGCGAGCGACGGCGTTCCCGCCGTCGAGTTCCAGAACCCGCGTGAAGCCGGCGCGAGCCGCTGCCATGTCGCCCGCCGACTCGGCCGCCAAGGCGCGGTTGATCTGCGTATTCACCGCGTCGAAATTGAGTGCGCGACGTTGCCCAGCGGCGGCTTCGGCATTGTTCGCATCGATGCTCAAGGCGCGGGCGAACGCCTCGGCGGCGGCTCTGGCATCGCCCGCCTGCAATGCACTCTGGCCCGTAGCAAGGGCAGCGGCCAGCACCGCAGCGGCGCGCCCCTGCACCTGCAGCGCCCCTTCCATCGCCTGCTCATAACCCAGCGCGGCGGCAGCGAAATCGCGAGCGACGAACGCGGCATCGGCTTGCGCGGTGGTCTTCGCCAGCGCATCCACATCTGCCGCGGCCCATTGCGCCGCGTGCATGGCGGTCAGTTTTTCCTGTTCGGCACGCCATTGCCCGGCCAGCGCTTCGGCGTGTTGGCGTTGTTGCAGGGTCGCTTCGACATCGGCCGGCGATGCAACGGGTGCGGCGAGCGGTTCGGCACGGCCGGGCTGCGGCACTGCCGCTGTGCCGCTGATTCGAACGCCTTTGGATGCGTCGTTTGGAACGGAATCGGAGACGGCTTCAGGCAACCACAACAGCACGGCAAGCAATATCAGCAGCAGGCCTGCGAACGTTGCCGGCAGCCGCCAGGAAACGCGCCGTTCCGGCGCCGCTGCCGCTGTCGAGGTCGCGCCTGCACCCAGTGCGACCGGCACGATACGTTCGAAACGCTCGCCGTCACCCGCCGACCCCGTGTCTACCATGCTCAACCACCCCGTTTGTAGGCGCGATATTCAGCCCACAGCTTTTCGCGCAATACCGGGTCCGGCTCGGTCTCCGCGGCCTCGCGCAGTTGCCGGGCGACGACATCGTCGTCGTTGCCCGATCCGACGTCGGACGGGGTCTCGTGCGCCAGGTCAGGCCGGGTGCCGGTAGCGGCGCCGCGCTGACGCGGGCCCGACTGCGGCGGCGGTTGACCGTAACCTGCGCCCGCTTGCGCCATCGGGTCGGAGCCATCGCCCTGGCTTGCGCCCCCGGCGTAGCCGCCACCTGCTGCTGTGCCGTCATGGGGCTCGCCCGCCAGACCGCCAGCGCCCTGCGCGCGGGCTTTCGCCTGTTCTTCGCCAAGCGCTTCCAACTTGCCTTGCTCGCGGCCAAGGCGCTCATCGAAACGACCCAGGGAACTGCCGAACGCCTGCTGTAACTGCTGAACCCGCTCGCCGCGGGTCTGACCACCCGCCGGCAGGCTGCCGGCTCCGCTCACGCCAGCGCGCGCAGACGAACCCGTCCCCGCGCCAGTGGGCGAGCCCGCCCCGGGTTGACCGCGGCGTTGCGTATCCGAACCGGTCGCGCCGCCGCCAGCCGCTGTCGCCGCATCAGCCGATGGTTGCCTGGCCCCTGCCTGTTGTGCTGTGACCTGCGCCGCACGGCCCGCCAATTCGGCCTGCTTCGCCACCCCGGCGGCCTGCCGCGCCGCCTCGGCCTGCCGCGCAGCCTCTGCCGCTTGCTCGCTCGCCGCAACCGGATTCGACTTCGCCGCCACCTGTGCCGATGCTTCTGCTGCCTGCTGTGCCGCGTTGGCGGCATCCTCCGCTGCCTTGGCGGCTTGCTGCGCAGCAGCGGCCTGTTGCCTGGCATCCGCGCTTGCTGTCGTCCGCGCCGCCGCGCTGGCGGCCTGCGCCGATTGCCTGGCGGATTCAGCCGACCGCGCTGCCGCTTGCGCCGATTGTTTCGCCGCTTCGGCCTGCTTCGCCGCTTCGGCTTGTTCGGACGATGCAGCCTGCTTCGGCGCGGCCTGCTTCGCTTGCGCCGCGGCCCGCTCCGCGGCCTCGGCCTGCCGCGCAGCCTCTGCCGCCTGCTCGCTCGCCGCAACCGGATTCGACTTCGCCGCCGCCTGTGCCGATGCTTCTGCTGCCTGCTGCGCCGCGTTGGCGGCATCCTCCGCTGCCTTGGCGGCTTGCTGTGCAGCAGCGGCCTGTTGTCTGGCATCCGCGCTTGCTGTCGTCCGCGCCGCCGCGCTGGCGGCCTGCGCCGATTGCCTGGCGGATTCAGCCGCCTGCTCTGCCGCTTGCGCCGATTGTTTCGCCGCTTCGGCTTGCTTCGCTGCTTCGGTCGACTTTGCCGCTTCGGCTTGTTTCGCCGCCTCGGCTTGCTTCGAGGGCGCAGTCTGCCTGGTCGATTGCGTCTGTTCGGACGGCTTCGACAGCGTCTCCTGCTGCGGCGGCGTTTGTGATGGCGACGGCGGCGGCGGTGGCTGCTTCGTCGGCTGACTCGGGCAACCCGCCAGCAACATGACCGCAATCAACAAGAAAAGTGTGCGCATCGTCATTGCCCTGCATCCCATAACCATGCTCCGACCGTGCGCCAGCGATAGAGTTTCACGAGACAATCAAAATACCGCGGTCGCAACCATCACGGCCACGCGTCGTCCGCGCACAACCCGAGCAGGATGCCGCAGCAGACTGCAAGCCCACATGAACGAAGCGCAAACGCCGGCAAGCGGCTATTTGACAGTGATCGTGATTTTCTCGGACATCACCGCCGGCACATGCGGAATGTGGTTCTGATCGGCCAACAACAGTTGCAGTGTGTGCGTGCCCGGGCTCAGCGCAATCGTGGTTTCGGTCTGGCCCTTGCCAAAATGCACATGTTGCGCGTCTGCCGGAACCGGTTGATCCAGCGCCGGCACGCCGGTGTCGATCAACAGGTGATGGTGGCCGGTATTTTCTGCGGCCGTACCGGCGGGAGCGACGCCCATGCCCTTGAGACCGAATTGCACCAATACCGGCGAAGCGACTGTCGCGCCATCGGCCGGCGCGATGAGGTACACCTGCGCGCCATCCGGGGCCGAGGTGCGCGGCAAGCCCTCAGCCTGCGCAGCGAGTGGCAACAACAAGGCGGTGAGGATAAGGGGGGAAATCACACGCATGACAGGTCTCCTGGGTGGCGGACCACCATCATAGCGCCACGAGTGCGCTGGGCATCACGCAAGCGCGCGGTCGAAGCCGACCTATCACGGGACCACGGGAAGAGCGTAAAGCCCCAGTCCGCAAAGAACCCCAAAGACGCAAAGGAAGCAGAACGGCAAACAGACCTTGATGTCGGTTCCGCTGGCGCCATGCGCCCCGGGTTTCGCCGGCCGCAGGTCGGTGAAAGCGTCATGTTGAAGCTGCGCCGCCGCAGGCGTGAACGCGTGCCGCCAGAATGCACTTGTTCGCACCAACCCCAACCGGGCGATAATGGCCGCCATCGTTGGTTGCTTTCGGAGCGCTCGAATGTTCGCACGTCACTGGTTCGCCAGCCTCTTGCTGGTCTGTGCACCCGTCGCCATTGCGCTACCGGCCGCTGTGGCATTGCCGTCTGCTGCGCCCGCGCCGCGGGTGGCCCTGCACACCAGCATGGGCGAGATCGTCATCGAACTGGCGCCGGACAAGGCGCCGGCAACGGTGGAAAACTTTCTCGGTTACGTGCGCGATGGCTTCTACAACGGCACCATCCTGCATCGGGTCATCGACAATCTGCTGATCCAGGGCGGTGCCTACACCGTGGACCTGCAAACCAAGCCGACCCGCGCCCCGATCGCGCTGGAGTCGAACAACGGCCTGTCCAATCTGCGCGGCACCATCGCCGCCGCGCGTGCTCCGAGTACGGCCGATTCGGCCACGGCACAGTTTTTCATCAATGTGGTCGATAACCCGCGCTTCGATTTCAGCTCCGACAGCAGCGAATTCACCAAGGGCTTTGCCGTGTTCGGCAAGGTGGTCTCGGGCATGGACGTGGTTGACCGCATCCGTCTGGTACCGACCGAGGCGCAGGACCCGCTGCCGCGCGATGTGCCGGTGACCCCAATCGTGATCGAGCGCGCCGAGGTACTGGCCGCAGCGGAGAAATGAGCGCGCATACGCTGTTCGTTTCCGACCTGCACCTGGATGCCAGCCGACCGCAGGCAACGCACGCATTCATCGACTTCCTCGCCAACGATGCGATCGGCGCCGATGCGTTGTATGTGTTGGGCGACCTGTTTGAAGCGTGGCTGGGCGATGACGACGATTCCCCGCTCGGCGCGGCGGTTGCGCGTGCATTGCACGCGCTGAGTGCGCGCGGTACGGCGGTCCACTTCCAGCGCGGCAATCGCGATTTTTTGCTGGGCACCGACTATGCGCTGCGCTGCGGCATGCGCCTGTTGCCCGATCCGTGCGTGATCGCCCTGTACGGCGTGCCCACCCTGCTTTCGCATGGCGATTTGCTGTGCAGCGACGACATCGCCTATCAGCAATTCCGCCAGCGCGTGCGCGCGCCGGAGTGGCAAACGGCATTCCTCGCGCAGCCGCTGGCCGAACGCGCCGCGTTTGCCGCTCAGGCGCGTGCGGCCAGCCACGCCCACCAGCAGGGTATCGACGAAACCATCACCGACGTCAATCCCGGTACCGTCAACGCATGGTTCGCTCGCTTCGGCATCCGGCGCATGATCCACGGCCACACGCACCGGCCCGCGATCCACGTTCCGGCGTCCGACCCCGGCGCCTGGCAGCGCATCGTGCTGGGGGACTGGTACCGTCAAGGCTCGGTGCTGCGCGTCGCTGCCGACGGCGAGGCCAGCCTGCGCTGTTTGCCGTTCGCTGGAATTACTCTGACCGGCTCCAGCGCAGCGGTATAATTTGCACCCCAATGCCCCGGCGACCACACCCATGACAGCGACAATGAAAGCCCTGGTCAAACGCGAACCGACCAAGGGCATCTGGATGCAGCAGGTGCCACGGCCGGCGCCGGGTGCGAACGAAGTGCTGGTCAAGCTGCACATGACCGCAATCTGCGGTACCGACCTGCACATCTACAAGTGGGACGAATGGAGCCAGCGCACGATCAAGCCCGGGCTGGTCATCGGCCATGAATTCGTCGGCACCATCGCCGAAATCGGACCGGGCGTGACCGGCTACACCCTCGGGCAACGGGTGTCGGCGGAAGGACATGTGGTGTGCGGTCACTGCCGCAATTGCCGCGCCGGGCGTCCGCACCTGTGCCCGAACACGGTCGGCATCGGCGTCAACCGCAACGGCGCGTTCGCCGAATACGTGGTGGTGCCAAGCAGCAACCTGTGGCCAATCCCGGACGAGATTCCGTCCGAACTTGCCGCGTTCTTCGATCCGTTCGGCAACGCTGCGCACTGCGCGCTGGAATTCGACGTGATCGGCGAGGACGTGTTGATCACCGGCGCCGGCCCGATCGGCATCATTGCCGCCGGCATCTGCAAGTGGATCGGCGCACGCCATGTCGTCATCACCGACGTCAACGATTACCGCCTGAATCTGGCCCGCGAAATGGGCGCCACCCGCACCGTCAACGTGGCGCGCGAATCGCTGAAGGACGTGATGCGCGAGATCGGCATCGAGGGCTTCGATGTCGGCATGGAGATGTCCGGCAACCCGGGCGCGTTCAACGACATGCTCGATGCCATGTACCACGGCGGCAAGGTCGCGCTGCTCGGTATTCTGCCCAAGGGCGCCGGCGTCGACTGGGACCAGATCATCTTCAAGGGTCTGGTTCTCCACGGCATCTACGGCCGCAAGATGTACGAGACCTGGTACAAGATGACGCAACTGGTGCGCTCGGGCTTTCCGCTGCACAAGGCGCTCACCCACCAGATCGCCATCGACGACTTCCAGACCGGCTTCGACCTGATGGACTCGGGGCAGTGCGGGAAAGTGGTGTGTCGCTGGGAGTGATCCCGGCTATCGCGTTACCATGCGCGACGACACCCGACTGCGAGAACCCGGCATGAAATCGCGTTTCATTACCCTGCTGCTGCTCGCGCTGGCCGCGAGCAGTGTGCATGCGCTCATCGCACTGGCTGGCGGCGAGGCCGGCATCGACCGCCTCGCCTGGGCCGGTTCACTGCTGGCGACCGGCAGCTTCATGGGGTTTTTCGTGTGGCTGATGCGCGGCAAAGCGGCGCGCACCTCGGCCGGGTTGCACGCCATCCTGGCGCTTACCGGTATCGGCGCCGCCATCGCCCTGCTGGCGGCGCTGCGCGGCGGACCGATGCTGCCGCTGTTCTATGCACTCGTCATCGGCCTTGATGGCTGCATCGCGTATGTTTACTGGTATTCGCGTTTTCCCGATCGCGACCGCACCACGCTGGCGGTCGGCAACCCACTGCCCTCGTTCACGCTGAAATCCGCCGACGGTTCGCTGATCGACAGTGCCAGCCTGGTCGGCAAGACGACGTTGCTGCTGTTTTATCGCGGCAACTGGTGCCCGCTGTGCATGGCGCAGATCCAGGAGATCGCGGCGCGCTATCGTGAACTGGCGCAACGCGGCGTGCAGGTGCTGCTGGTCAGCCCGCAATCGCAGAAGCACACGCAGGAATTGTCCGCGCGTTTCGATGCGCCGATGCAGTTCCTGGTCGATGCGGACAACGCCGCCGCCAGGGCGTTGGGTATCGACGCCCCCGGTGGCCTGCCGATGGGCTTGCAGGCGATGGGCTACGACAGCGATTCCGTGCTGCCCACGGTTTTGCTGATCGATCGCGAGGGCCGCATCGCGTGGAATCATCTGACCGACAATTACCGGGTGCGCCCGGAACCCGACACCTTCATCGCGGTAATCGACCAGTTGGGACTGTAGCGCGTGATGGACGAATACTTGTCGGCTCCGTCCCCTGCGGGGACTTGAGCCGACCTACGCGACACCCCGCATGCCGTAGGTCGGATCAAGCGCCAACGGCGCGGATCCGACACAACCGTGCCACCACCAGACGGAAATACCGTTCACATCTACCTGCTCCGCCAACGGGAGTTCCCATGAGCCTCAACCAACGCATTGCCGACGAACTCGATGCGATCCGCGAGCAAGGGCTGTTCAAGAGCGAGCGCATCATCAGCAGCCCGCAATCGGCCGAAATCCAACTCGCCGATGGCCGCCGCGTACTCAACTTCTGTGCCAACAACTATCTCGGCCTGGCCGACCACCCCGAAGTAATTGCCGCCGCCAAAGCCGCGCTCGACAGCCACGGCTTCGGCATGGCCTCGGTGCGTTTCATCTGCGGCACGCAGGATTTGCACAAGCAACTGGAACGGCGAATCGCCGCCTTCTTCGGCAAGGACGATGCGATTCTCTACGCCGCCTGCTTCGACGCCAATGGCGGCCTGTTCGAACCCTTGTTCGGCGAGAACGATGCGATCGTTTCCGACGCGCTCAACCATGCCTCGATCATCGACGGCGTGCGCCTGTGCAAGGCAAAGCGCTATCGCTACGCCAACTGCGACATGGCCGACCTCGAAGCCCAGCTCAAGCAGGCACGCGCCGACGGCGTGCGCGACATCGTGATCACCAGCGACGGCGTGTTCTCGATGGACGGCTTCATCGCCCCGCTCGATGCGATCACCGCACTGGCCGCACGCTACGGCGCCCTGGTGCACATCGACGAATGCCATGCCACCGGTTTTCTCGGCGCCAGCGGGCGCGGCTCGGCCGAGGTGCGTGGCGTGCTCGATCGCATCGACCTCATCACCGGCACCCTGGGCAAGGCGCTCGGCGGCGCGCTGGGCGGTTTCACCGTGGGCAGCAAGGCGGTGATCGAAATGCTGCGCCAGCGCTCACGCCCGTACCTGTTCTCCAACTCGTTGCCACCGCATGTGGTGGCGGCCGGCAGCAAGGTGTTCGACATGCTCACAACCGCCGACGATCTGCGCGCGCGGCTGCGCGACAACACCGCTTATTTCCGCGAGCGCATGACTACTGCCGGCTTTGACCTCAAGCCCGGCGAACACCCGATCGTGCCGGTGATGCTGTACGACGCACCGCTGGCGCAGCGCTTCGCTACCCGCCTGCTGGAACAAGGCATCTACGCGATCGGCTTCTTCTTTCCGGTGGTGCCCAAGGGTCAGGCCCGCATCCGCACCCAGATCAGCGCCGCGCACACGCGCGAACACCTCGATCGCGCGGTAAGCGCGTTTACCGCCATCGGTCGCGAACTGGGCGTGATCGAGTAGTTACACGGCATCATCGGGCTCGAAGAAGCTCCAGCGCACTTCCGGAAACTGCGCACGCAGATCGCGCTCCACCGTGTTGATGGCGGCGATCAGGTCAGGCACCGATGCCATCGGCGCCATCCGCGCCTTGATCGACACCAGCACGTCCTCGCCCAGTTGCAGGGTGAGCAGGTTGTAGACCTCGGCCAGCTCGGCGCGTGCATCGAGAAACTGCGCGATGCGTTGCTTCACCGCCGGATCGACGCCCTGACCGATCAGCAGGGCCTTGACTTCGATCGCCACGAACACCGCCACCACGATCAACAACACGCCAATCATGATGGTGCCGATCGCATCGAACACTGGGTTGCCGGTGACCATGGTCAGCAGCACCGCGACCAGCGCAAAGACCAGGCCCAGCAGCGCCGCCAGGTCTTCACCGAACACCACCACCAGTTCGGCCTGCCGGCTTTCGCGGAACCAGTGCCACAGGCTGTTGCTGCCACGCACCTTGTTCACTTCGTGCAGCGCAGCCCGCATCGATACCGATTCGGCAATGATCGCGAACGCCAGCACGCCAACCGCAATCCACGGGTGATTCAGCGGTTCCGGTGAGTTGAGCTTGTGCAGGCCTTCGTACAACGAGAACATGCCGCCGACACTGAACAGCATCAGCGCTACCAAAAACGACCAGAAATAGATTTCCTTGCCGTAGCCGAGCGGATAATCCGGCGATGGCGGCCGTTTGGCGCGGCGCATGCCAAGCAACAGCAAGCCCTGATTGCCGGTATCGGCCAGCGAATGCACGGCCTCCGCCAGCATCGCGCCCGAGCCGGAAAGCACGGCAGCAACGCCCTTGGCGAGAAAAATGGCGAAATTGGCGCCCAGAGCGAAAAGGATGGTGCGTGTCGAATTGGCTTTTGCGCTCATGCGGTGGCCTGCCTGCGGTGAGCGCGAATTGTAGACGATGGCGAAGCGCTGCCGTCACCTGAACGCATTAGAGTGCTTTTATAAAAGACCCATGCCAGCATGAAACCCATGTTCAAACCCAAACACAAGCACCGCCTTGCCCGCGCCCCGATGCCGGGGCCGTGGTGCGAGCGCGTTCGTCTGCCCGATCAGCGCGAATTGTGGATCCGGCCGATCGCAGCCAACGATGCCGAGCCGATCCAGGCCGGCTTTGCCTTGCTGCACCCGGACGAAATCCGCAAACGCTACGGCTATGCGATGAAGGAAATTTCCGACGACTACGCGCATCGCCTGTGCCATCCGCTGCCAGGCCGCGACTTCGTGCTGGTCGCCACCGACCCGATGCCGCCCGGTCGGGCGCTGGTCGGCGCGGTCGCGCGACTGGTCGTCGATGACGATGGGCATGGCGCCGAGTTCGCCATTCTGGTATCGCACTTTCTCGCGGGCCAGGGCCTCGGCCGGCATATGTTGTGCCGCTTGATCCAGTGGGGCCGGCGCAAGCGACTGCGCGAGATTCATGGCGATGTCCTGGCCGACAATCATCCGATGCTTGAACTGGCGCATGAACTGGGCTTCGTGCGCGACAATAGCCACGAACCCGACGACATGGTGCATATTCGCCTGCGCCTGCGCTGACACCGGTGTCGCCCACAGGGTGGGCTCCCACAGTGTGCGACCGTTTTAATTGTAGGAGCCCACCCTGTGGGCGACCTGCTGGAACGACCGTTATTGCGAACGCGCGCGCCTAAATGAGACACACCAGTCGGACTCCTGCTAGCGGTTCGCTCGCGTTACACTGCGCGCCCTCATGACCACTCCAACCCTTCTTTCGCCGCCGCTGCCGCGCGCCGGCCAGCAACGCGCCTGGTGGCGGCAGCCTGCCGGCGCCAGCGCCCAGGCGCTGGCCTTGATCGGCGCTGCGCGGCAACACGCGGGCCTGCTGCTGGCCGTGGTGCGCGATACCCACGGCGCGCACACGCTGGAACAGGATTTGCGCGTTTTCGCGGGCGATCTGCCGGTACTGCATTTCCCGGACTGGGAAACCCTGCCCTACGACCAGTTCAGCCCGCACCCGGACATCGTTTCGCAGCGCATCGCCGCCCTGTACCGCTTGCCTGGCGTGCAGCGCGGCGTGCTGGTGGTGCCGGTCAGCACCCTGATGCAACGCCTGCCGCCGACTCGCTTCATCGCTGGCAATGCGTTGATGGTGCGCAAGGGCCAGCGCCTGGACATGGATGCCGAAAAGCGCCGTCTGGAAGCCTCGGGCTATCGCAATGTCGGCCAGGTGCTCGATCCCGGCGATTTCGCCGTGCGCGGTGCCCTGCTCGATGTCTATGCCATGGGCGCCGGCGAGCCGTATCGCATCGAACTGTTCGATGACGAGGTCGAATCGATCCGCAGCTTCGACCCGGAAAGCCAGCGCTCGCAGCATCCGGTCGATGAAATCAGCCTGTTGCCGGCGCGCGAGTTTCCGCTCGACGACGCGGCGTGCAGCGCCGTGCGCAGCCGCCTGCGCGAGCGCTTCGCCATCGACCCGCGCCGCTGCCCGCTGTATCAGGACCTGAAACAGGGTGGCACGCCGGCCGGCATCGAGTATTACCTGCCGCTGTTTTTCGACGAGGGCGCCACCCAAAGCCTGTTCGACTATCTCGGCGCCAACACGCTGGCGGTGATTGCCAGCGACGCATTCGATGCCGCCGAGGGCTTCTGGGCACAAACCGCAGAACGCCATGAGCAGCGCCGTCACGATCTGGAACGGCCGGTGTTGCCGCCCGACGAATTGTTCCTTGCGCCCGATGCGCTGCGTTCGCGGCTCAACGCGATGGATCGCATCGAATGGTGCCCGCCCGGACATCCGCGCCATGGCGAAGCCCACCCGCTTGGCGAACAGCCGGCGCCGAACCTGCCGCTGGCACAGAAGGGCGAACCCGCCGCTGCGCTGAAGGGCTTTCTCGGCAACTACCCGGGCCGGGTGTTGCTGGTCACCGATTCCGCCGGTCGCCGCGAGGCCCTGCTCGAATTGCTCGACGCCGATGGCATCAAGCCGCAAACCGTGGCCGATTGGCACGCGTTTGTCGCCGACGCCAGCGCGCGCTGGGCGATCACCGTTGCTGCGCTCGATGACGGCTTCGCGCTCACCGAGCCGGCGCTTACCGTGCTCAGCGAACGCCAGCTATACCCCGAACGCGCCGCGCAGCCGCGCCGCCGCAAGCGCGCCGGGCGCGATCCCGACAGCATCATCCGCGACCTCACCGAAATCGCGGTCGGCGCACCGATCGTGCACGAGGATCACGGCGTCGGCCGCTACCAGGGCCTGACCACACTTGATGCCGGCGGCCAGCGCGCCGAGTTCCTGGAAATCCTCTACGCCAAGGGCGACAAGCTGTACGTGCCGGTGGCGCAACTGCATCTGGTCAGCCGCTACAGCGGCGCGGCGCCCGAGTTGGCGCCGCTGCATGCGCTCGGCGGCGAAGCCTGGGAAAAAGCCAAGCGCCGGGCCGCCGAAAAGGTCCGCGATGTCGCCGCCGAACTGCTCGAAATCCAGGCCCGTCGGCACGCGCGCAAGGGCCTCGCGCTGTCGCTGGACCGCGTGTTGTACGAACCCTTCGCGGCCGGATTCCCGTTCGAGGAAACGCCGGATCAACTGGCCGCGATCGAAGCGGTGATCGCCGACCTTGACCGGCCGACGCCGATGGATCGCGTGGTCTGTGGCGATGTCGGTTTCGGCAAGACCGAAGTCGCGGTGCGCGCGGCCTTCGTCGCCGCCAACGCCGGCAAACAGGTCGCGGTACTGGTGCCGACCACCCTGCTGGCCGAGCAGCATTACCGCAATTTCCGCGATCGCTTTGCCGATTGGCCGATCCGGGTGGAGGTGCTGTCGCGTTTCAAGTCGCCCAAGGAAACCCGCGCCGCGCTCGAGCAACTGGCTAGCGGCGGCATCGATGTCGTGGTCGGCACCCACAAGCTGTTGCAGAATGACGTGAAGTTCCACGATCTGGGGCTGGTGATCGTCGATGAAGAGCAACGCTTCGGCGTGCGCCAGAAGGAGCGGCTGAAGGCGCTGCGCGCCGAAGTGCATCTGCTCACCCTTACCGCCACCCCGATCCCGCGCACCCTGAACATGGCGATGAGCGGCCTGCGCGAGCTGAGCCTGATCGCCACCGCGCCGGCGCACCGGCTGGCGGTGAAGACCTTCATTGCGCCTTGGGATGGTGCCGTGCTGCGCGAGGCGTTCGCGCGCGAGCTGGCGCGTGGCGGTCAGGTGTATTTCCTGCACAACGAGGTCAGCAGCATCGAGCGGATGGCGCGCGAGCTGGGCGAACTGGTGCCCGATGCGCGCATCCGCATCGCGCACGGGCAAATGCCCGAGCGCGAGCTGGAAACCACCATGCTCGATTTCCACCGCCAGCGCTTCAACGTGCTGGTGTGCACCACCATCATCGAATCGGGCATCGACATCCCCAGCGCCAACACCATCATCATCAACCGCGCCGACCGCTTTGGGCTGGCGCAATTGCACCAGTTGCGCGGCCGGGTCGGGCGCAGCCACCACCGCGCCTATGCCTACCTGCTGGTGCCGCCGGATCGCAAGGCGATGACCGGCGATGCCGAGAAACGCCTGGAAGCGCTGGCCAACCTCGACGAGCTCGGCGCCGGCTTCACCCTCGCCACCCACGACCTGGAAATCCGCGGCGCCGGCGAACTGCTTGGCGAAGAGCAAAGCGGCCAGATTGCCGAAATCGGGTTCTCGCTGTATTCCGAGCTGCTGGAACGCGCGGTGCGCTCACTCAAGCAGGGCAAAATCCCCGACCTCGATGCCAGCCACTCGCACGGCGCGCAGATCGAACTGCATATCCCGGCCCTGATCCCGGACGATTACCTGCCCGACGTACACACCCGCCTGACCCTGTACAAACGCATCGCCAGCGCCCGCGACAGCGAGGCGTTGCGCGAGCTGCAAGTCGAAATGATCGACCGCTTCGGCCTGTTGCCCGAGCCGGCGAAGAACCTGTTCGCGGTGGCCGAGCTCAAGCTCGGCGCCACCGAACTGGGCATCCGCAAGCTCGACCTGGGCGAACGCGGTGGCCGCATCGAGTTCGACAGCCAGCCCAATGTCGATCCGATGAGCGTGATCCGGCTGATCCAGTCGCAGCCCCGTCATTACCGCATGGACGGCCCGGAAAAGCTGCGTATCACGCTGGAGCTGCCCGGCGCCAGCGAACGCCTGCGCACTTGCCGTGGGTTGCTGCTGGCGCTGCAAAAGGCGGATTGATCCGGCGCGTCGTATTGCTGTTGCGGACCGAGCCTGCCAGCAATCGCTTCGCGGCAGCCGCAATGGGTTTCTGTGGGAGCCCACCCTGTGGGCGACAGGTGGCGCAACACAGTGGCATGGCGGTCTCTCGCTTCGCGATAGCGCTCGCTGCGCGAGCTACGCCTTTGCTTCGCTCGGTCGCCCACTGGGTGGGCTCCTACAGGGGTGCTTCGAGGCGCGTTTGCGGGCACCATGCTTCGTCCATCCGCGTTCTACAATGTGCGCATGAGCGCAATACCCCCGATCGAAATCGATGCCCATGGACTCTCGCCGCTGGGCATGTCGCCGGCGCAATTCCTCGCGCGCTACTGGCAGCGCCGGCCGCTGCTGATCCGCAATGCGTTCCCCGATTTTGTGTCGCCGGTCTCGCCCGACGAGCTGGCCGGGTTGGCCTGCGAACCGGACGCACTGGCACGCATCGTACGCCGCGAACGCCTGAGCGCCAGCGACGACCCGGCGCAGTCGCGTTGGCACCTGCAATCCGGGCCGTTCGCCGAGAGTGATTTCGCCAACCTGCCCGAACATGATTGCAGCCTGCTGGTGCAGGACGTGGACAAGTGGGATGCCGATGTGGCGCCGTTGCTCGACGCCTTCGCGTTTTTGCCGCGCTGGCGGATCGACGACATCATGGTCAGTTTCGCCGAACCGGGCGGTTCGGTCGGGCCGCATGTCGATCAGTACGACGTGTTCCTGTTGCAGGCGCACGGCCGTCGCCGCTGGCGGATCGACAGCCGCGCCGGCGCCGACACCGCCTTGCGCACGGACTCCGAACTCAAGCTGCTCCGGCGGTTCACGCCCGATGCCGACTGGCTGCTGCAACCGGGCGACATGCTGTATCTGCCGCCGGGCATGCCGCACCACGGCGAGGCGGTGGACGCCTGCCTGACCCTTTCCGTGGGCATGCGCGCACCGGCCACCGGCGAACTGGTCGGCGATCTGGCCGAGCATCTGGCCGAGGCGATGGCGGAGACCGAGCGCTATCGCGACCCGGATTTGGTACCGGCCACGGACCCCTTCGAAATCGACGCAGCGGCGATGACGCGATTGCGCACCGCGCTGGGGCCGCTGGGGACTCTCGATGAGCGAGCCCTGCGCGACTGGTTCGGCAAGTTCATCACCCGCTACCGCAGCGCGGCGCTGCCCGATGCCGGCGCCAAGCCGAGAACACCCGAATCGCTGGCCAGGATGCTGGGCGAAGGGCGCACGCTGGCGCGGCATCCGTTCGCGCGCAGCGCCTGGACGCGCGACGGTCGCCGCGGCCGATTGTTCGTCGCCGGCGAAAGCTGGGCGATGGGCATGCGTTCGGCCAGCACGCTGGCAGCGGCGCGCCGGATCGATGCCGCGGCGTTCGTCGCGCTCGACCGCGACGCGCATGCCGCATTGAGCCAACTGCTGGCGCGCGGCTGGTACCAACTGCAACGAAAAACCCGGTCACGCCCATGATTGCAAGCGATTTCTTCATCACCCCGGCCGATTACCGCAGCGACCTCGGCGCCCTGCGTGCGGTGCGCGAATCCGTTTTCGTGCACGAGCAGCAGGTGCCGATCGAGGAAGAGTGGGACGCGCTGGACCCGCTCAGCAGCCATGTGCTGGCGCGCGACAACGGGCAGCGGCCGATCGGTACCGCACGGCTCACCCCGGAGCGCAAGATCGGTCGCATGGCGGTCGTTGCCGAATGGCGCGGCCGCGGCGTCGGTGCCGCACTGTTGCAGAACCTGATCGATATCGCGCGCAGTCGTGGCTGGGCCGAAGTCAGTCTCAACGCGCAGGTCGATGCGATCGGCTTTTATCAGCGTTTCGGGTTCGTCGCGTATGGCGAGCCGTTCATGGAAGCCGGCATTCGCCACCAAGCCATGCGCAAGACGCTGCCACCGGTCGCGACGCCCGCTGGCGCCGGCACCGTCGGTCGCAAGGGCACCCCGGCGCACGCCGTGGATTCGCTGGCGCAGGCGATCGAAACGACCTGCGCGATCATCGATGCCGCGCGCAGCGAGCTGGGCATCTACAGCCGCGATCTCGACCCTGACCTGCTGGCGAACACCGACGTACTGGCAGCACTGCGCCGCTTCGCGGTGGCCTGGCCGCATGCCGAAGTGCGGGTGCTCGTGCACGACCCGATCGAGGTGGTGCAGGCCGGCCATCCGTTGTTGACGCTGGCCCAACGCCTGCCCAGCCGTTTTGCCTTCCGTTCGCCGACCGAAGCGGTGGACCGGCAATACGCCGGCGCGTATCTGTTCAGCGACCAGGGCGGCTTCTACCATCGGCCGCTGGGCTCGCGCTACGAGGGGGAAGCCAGCGTCTGCACCCCGGCCCGCGCGCGACAACTGGGCAACGCGTTCGAACCGGTCTGGGAACGCAGCCGTCTGTGCAGCGAGTTTCGCGTACTCGCGATCTGATCCGGATTGAACCCCCGGCGGTGTCAGGCTTCGTAGGTCCTGATCCGGGTTGAACCTCTGGTCGTGTCGGCAGTCACAACGGCGCGGTCAAATCGCAGGCGCCCCCCAGTGAACACGCGGCGCACAATGGCTATAATGCTGCGCTGCCGCGTAACCGCGCGGCAATAATTTTTCCTCTCGAAAAATCAATCAGTTAAACTCACAACCCAAAGGCCCGGGCCAACGCCGTGCAAAGCCTCATCAAGCAGTTCGCGCAAACCTCCTTCATTTCCGGTGGCAACGCCAGCTTCGTCGAGGATCTGTACGAGGATTACCTCGCCGATCCGGACAGCGTCGGGCCCAAATGGAAAGCCTGGTTCGACGGTCTGCAAGGTCGCGAGGCCGGCGATGTGCCGCACTCGGCCGTGATCGCCGGTATCCAGCGCGCTGCCGCCGATGCGGCACATGGCAGCGACTGCCCGGACGCGACCGCATCGCGTAAACAGGGTGGCGCGCTCAAGCTGATCACGGCCTACCGCTCGCGCGGCCATTTGCGCGCCGATCTCGATCCGCTGGGCATGGCGAGCAAGCCCGATGCGCCGGATCTTGACCTGCCGTTCCATGGCTTGTCCGAGGCCGACTTCAACACCGAGTTCGAAACCGGCGTGTTCGGCGGCCCGGCGAAGATGCCGCTCAAGGCGCTGCTCGCGCACCTGCGCGCTACCTACAGCAGCACCATCGGCGCCGAGTTCATGCACATCACCGACGCGCCGCAACGGCGCTGGCTGTATGAACGCCTGGAGCGCACCGCGGGGAAATTCAATTTCAACGCGGAGCAGCAGCGACGCATCCTCGCCAAGCTCAGCGCCACCGAGGGGCTGGAGCGCTACCTGCACACCAAGTACACCGGTCAAAAGCGTTTTTCGCTGGAAGGCGGCGACAGCCTGATTCCATTGATGGATACCCTGGTGCAGCGTGCCGGCAGCGCCAAGGTGAAGGAGATGGTGATCGGCATGGCCCACCGTGGCCGCTTGAATGTGCTGATCAACATCATGGGCAAGCCACCGCACATGCTGTTTGCCGAGTTCGAGGGCAAGTTCGAGCACGAATCGCCGACCCATTCGGGTGACGTGAAATACCACATGGGGTTCAGCTCGGATGTGAAGACCGCCGGTGGCCAGATCCATCTGGCGCTGGGCTTCAATCCCTCGCACCTCGAAATCATCAACCCGGTGGTCGCCGGTTCGGTGCGCGCACGACAGACGCGCCGTCGCGACGTGGAGCGCAATCA
The DNA here is from genome assembly GCA_002839995.1 of Gammaproteobacteria bacterium HGW-Gammaproteobacteria-4. GTDB lineage: Bacteria > Pseudomonadota > Gammaproteobacteria > Xanthomonadales > Xanthomonadaceae. Next base: position 96,029 of record PGZC01000018.1, read on the forward strand.
GGTGATGCCGGTGCTGATCCACGGCGATGCCGCGTTTGCCGGCCAGGGCGTCGGCATGGAGCTGCTGCAGATGTCGCAGGCGCGCGGCTTCGACGTCGGCGGCACCGTACATATCGTCATCAACAATCAGGTCGGCTTCACCACCAGCCGCCCCGACGATGCCCGCTCCACACTGTACTGCACCGATGTCGCCAAGATGGTCGGCGCGCCGATTCTGCACGTCAACGGCGACGATCCCGAAGCGGTCGCGTTTTGCACCGAGCTCGCGTTCGATTTCCGCCAGCAGTTCCGCAAGGATGTGGTCATCGATCTGGTCTGCTACCGCCGCCACGGCCACAACGAGGCCGACGAGCCGTCGGCGACGCAGCCATTGATGTATCGCAATATCCGCAGCCGTCCGACCACGCGCGAGCTGTATGCCGAACGCCTGCTCAAGGCCGGCGTGCTCAAGGATGGCGAGGCCAGGGCGATCGCGGACGCGGTACGCGACGGCCTCGACCGCGGCGATATCGACGTCGATCTGGCGCCGCCGGCGAGCGATGCGCTGGCGGTGGATTGGCACCCGTATCTGAACGGCAAGCTGACAACACCGGTCGACACCCGTGTCGCCGCCGCCACGCTCAAGGACCTTGCAGCACGGATCAATACCCTGCCCGATACCGTGAAGCTGCATCCGCGCGTTGCCAAGATCTACGCCGACCGCCTGCAGATGGCCGCCGGCAAGCTCGATGGCGATTGGGGCTTCGCCGAAAATCTGGCCTATGCCAGCCTGATCGGCGAAGGCGTGAAGCTGCGTCTGGTCGGCCAGGATTCCGGGCGCGGCACCTTCTTCCATCGTCACGCGGTGCTGCACGATCAGGAAACCGGCGAAGCGGTGATGCCGCTGCACGCGCTGGTCGATAATCCCGAACGCGTCACCATCATCGACTCGCTGCTGTCCGAAGAAGCGGTGATGGCCTTCGAATACGGCTACAGCACCGCCGACCCTGCCTCGCTGGTGATCTGGGAAGGTCAGTTCGGCGATTTCGCCAATGGCGCGCAGGTGGTGATCGACCAATTCATCAGTTCCGGCGAGGCCAAATGGGGCCGCCTGTGCGGGCTGGTGCTGCTGTTGCCGCACGGCTACGAAGGCCAGGGCCCCGAACACAGCTCGGCGCGGCTGGAGCGCTTCCTGCAGCTGTCCGCGCTGGACAACATGCAGGTCTGCGTGCCGACCACGCCAGCGCAGATCTTCCACCTGCTGCGCCGGCAGATGAAGCGCAACACGCGCAAACCGCTGGTGGTGATGAGCCCCAAATCGCTGCTGCGCCACAAGCTGGCGGTATCGTCGCTGGCCGAGCTTGCCGAGGGCGGGTTCCAGACCGTGATCGCGGACAGCACCGCCACCAATGCAAAAAAGGTCAAACGCGTGGTGGCGTGTTCGGGCAAGGTGTATTTCGATCTGGTCGAAGAAGCGCAAAAGCGCGGTATCGACGACGTCGCCATCGTGCGCGTCGAGCAGTTGTACCCGTTCCCGCGGCCGTTGTTGATCGAGCAGATCAAGCGCTACCCGGCAGCCACCGATCTGGTCTGGTGTCAGGAAGAGCCGATGAACCAGGGCGCGTGGTACCAGATCCAGCACCATTTGCGCGCCTGCGTGCAACCCGGACAGGCGTTGCATTATGCCGGCCGCGCCCGCTCGCCGGCCCCGGCGGCCGGTCATTTGAAAACCCACGTTGCCGAACAGGTCGCGCTGGTCGAAGATGCACTGACCGGCTCTCCGAATCACGGCGAAAGCGCCGACTGATCCTTTCCGCCTCTCGCCACACCTTCAGATCACGCCTTCAGCGCAGGGACATCATTCATGAGCATCGAAGTAAAAGTACCCGTTCTCCCCGAATCGGTTTCCGACGCCACGATCGCCAGTTGGCACAAGAAAGCCGGCGAGCGCGTGCGTCGCGACGAAAATCTGGTCGATCTGGAAACCGACAAGGTGGTGCTCGAAGTGCCCTCGCCGGTCGATGGCGTGCTCAAGGAAATCAAGCGCCAGAGCGGCGACACCGTGGTCAGCGATGAAATCATCGCGGTGATCGAGGAAGGCGCCGCGCCGGCCGCCGAAGAAGCCAAGCCCGCAGCCACGCCCGAAGCCAGGGCCGAGCCGAAGGTCGCCGACAAACCGGCAACCGCGGCAAAAGCCGCCGCCGGCACCGAACTCTCGCCGGCCGGGCGACGGGTCGCAGAGCAACACGGGATCGACGCCAAATCGGTCGAGGGCACCGGCCGTCGCGGTCAGGTCACCAAGGAAGACCTGGTGCGCGTGGTCAAGGGCGGCGGCGCGCGGCCCGAAGAGCGGGTGCCGATGACGCGTATCCGCAAGCGCATTGCCGAGCGCCTGATGCTCTCGAAGAACTCGATCGCCATGCTGACCTCGTTCAACGAGGTGAATCTGGCAGCGGTGATGGCGATGCGCAAAACGCACGGCGAGGCGTTCGAGAAAGCCAACGGCATCAAG
>PGZC01000019.1 GCA_002839995.1 Gammaproteobacteria bacterium HGW-Gammaproteobacteria-4
GCGTAGCGAAGCAATCCAGCGTCTTGATTCTCCGAGTATTTCTGGATTGCCACGTCGCTCCGCTCCTCGCAATGACAGCTTGTTCAGACTTTCCTTAGCCGTGAGGCCGAAGGCCGTGGCGGGAAGCAATCCAGTTCTTTGTTTTTCCGCATATTTCTGGATTGCCGCGTCGCTTCGCTCCTCGCGATGACAGCTTGTTCAGAGCATCATTGACCGAATACTCCGGATAGCCACTTCGCTGCGCTCCTCGCAACGACGACAAAAATCTTCGCAGCGTGCCGTTCGTGCCCATGAAATTCATCATGGTTCATGGCTCGATGCGACGGGTGCAGCGTCGGCGCAACGCGATCAGGCGTCTTCAGTAACCCGCATCACTTCTTCGATGGTGGTTACGCCCGCCATGGCCTTGATCAGGCCGTCTTCGTACATCGTGCGCATGCCGCATTCGCGGGCAGCCGCTTCGAGATCGCCCATGCCGGCATGTTGCATCACCAGTCGCCGCAGGCGGTCGTTCATCACCAGGAACTCCATGATCGTGGTGCGACCCAGATACCCTGTGGGCGTCAGCGATGAAGGTACCGGCCGATAAAGGTAAATGGTCCCTTCGGGCTGGAAGCGACGTAGCCCGAATTGTTCGATTACTTCGGGCAGGGCTTCGTAACGCTCGGCATGTGTTGGCTCGATCCGGCGAACCAGGCGCTGGGCGAGGATGCCGTTGACCGTGGAGGTCAGCAGATAATCCTCGACGCCCATGTCGAGCAGGCGGGTGATACCGCCGGCGGCATTGTTGGTGTGCAGGGTCGATAACACCAGGTGACCGGTCAACGCCGACTGGATCGCGATCCGTGCGGTTTCCAGATCGCGCATTTCGCCGATCATGATGATGTCGGGGTCTTGGCGCACGATGCTGCGCAGCGCGCCGGAAAAATCCAGGCCGATCTGTGGCTTTACCTGAATCTGGTTGATCCCTTCGATCTGGTATTCCACCGGATCTTCGACCGTGATGATCTTCACGTCGCTGGTATTGAGCCGCGACATCGCCGTGTACAGGGTCGTGGTCTTGCCTGAACCGGTTGGGCCGGTCACCAGCAGGATGCCGTGCGGTTGCTCCAGTACCGCGAGAAACTGCGCCATGAACGCGTCGGTGAAACCCAGGCTCTCGAAGTCGAAGACCACGCTTTCACGGTCGAGCAGGCGCATCACCACGCTTTCGCCGTGGGCGGTGGGTACCGAGCTCACGCGCAGATCGAGCTCCTTGCCCTGCACCCGCACCATGATGCGGCCATCCTGTGGCAGGCGCCGCTCGGCGATGTTCAGCCGTGCCATGATCTTGATGCGGGAGATGATTGCCGCGGTCAGGTTGGCGGGTGGGCTCTCGCCTTCTTCGAGCACGCCATCGACGCGGTAACGCACTTTGAGGCGATTCTCGAACGGCTCGATATGAATGTCGGAGGCGCGCGACTCCACAGCGCGCTGGATGATCAGGTTGACCAGGCGGATGACCGGTGCTTCCGACGCCAGGTCGCGCAGGTGCTCAACGTCCTCTTCGTCGCCGGCACGATCATCGCCCACGCTCTCCACGATTGCGCCCATCGCCGAGCGGCCACTGCCGTAATAGCGCTCGATCAGATCGGAAATCTCGGAACGCAGTCCGACCTTGACGCGTATCGCGCGCCCGGTGGCAAGCGCCACGGCTTGCGCGGTGTAGGGGTCCTGAGGCTCGGCGGCCACGATCTCGACCCATCCTTCGCCTTCGCCGATCGGGCAGATTGCGTGCTCCTTGAGGAAGCGCGTGGACATCTGGATCGACGCCGGCGGCGCATCGGGGCAGTCGCGCGCGGCGACCAATGGCAAGTCCATCACCTCGCTCACCGCGTCGGCCAGATCGCGCTCCGAGACCAGGCCAAGACGGCCAAGCAGATGAGTGAGCGAATCGCCCGATTCGGCCAGCAATTTGCGGGCACGGCCCAAATCAGCGTCCTTGAGACGTCCGCGCGCGACCAGCGCCGCAGCGACGCGTTCGTCGGCAGACAATGCTTCGGGCAGCGGGCTGACAGTGGAAGTCACGGACAGGGGGGCTTGGTGAACGTCGACCACGCGTGGCTTCTCCGGCAACGACTGCAAACGCAGACTTTACCAGTTCAGCCAAGACCCTTGTGATCGCTATCCACACATTCGCCCAGAGGCGAGTGGTGAATGGCCGCTTGAGTACCGTGCAGACCTTGCTCGACAATTCGGCTGACGCGATCAGCGGCAACGTCTCCAGCCGGCCGTAGCGCGGCGGGCAGTGACGACGGGACCGGTAACCGCGCACCCGCATCGGCAACCCGGCGCTGGCGCCTGGCAGCTGCGGCCGCCAGACGGCTACCGCGGCGGCGGCACCGGGGCCGGAGCGCGCATGATCCGGTTCCAGTCGGGAATCCGTTCCTCCATTACCCGCACCACGTTGTCGGAGACGCGCTGACGCAATGCGTCGTTCGGCACAGCGCGGGCAGCCAGCATTGGTGCCCGCGCCGATGCCGCGGGCGGCGCCGTCAGCGGCGCCAGCGTGCCGAGCAACGATCGTGCCGGTGCCACGAACACGTCGGTGGGATTGGGGAAGTTGCGCAGGTTGCCGTTGTTGGCGGTGACGAAGAACGGAATGAACAGATCTCCGGTGATGACCAGGGTCTGATAGTCGCCGAGGAAATACGAAAGTTGTGGGCCGACCCGTGGCGCAGTGGTCAGCTCGAAGGGTCCGGTGACATGGTTTTCGTCCCACGCCGCGCCGCTGCGCGAGCGCGCCAGCCAGTAGTCGGCGGGCAGGTCGCCGAACGCATCGTCGGTGTTGTTGCGCAAGTCGTAGTAGCTTACCGCGAGGGTGCCGTCGGCACCAACGCCTACCGTCGGGGTGAAGGCCGGCACGTCGAGCGCGGGATTCACCTGTGCGGGCGTCGACCAGCTCAGGCCGCCGTCATGGGATACCGACAGCGCGATGTCGTCGTGGGTGAAATCGCCGAAACGCGCATCCTGCCACACCACCGCCAAGGTGCCATCGGAACCCGCCGCGATCTGACCGAGGATGGAGCCATCGCGCACCGTCGCCGAGGTATACGGATCGCGGGTACCCACCGAGAACATCTGCGCCACCGTGATCGGCGCCGACCACGTCGCACCCTTGTCCAGCGACCGGATCACTCGCAACGAGGCGGTGAAGCTGGTTCCGGAGGTGCCGTCGAGCTGGGTGAACAGGTCGATCAGGGTGCCATCGGGCAACACGGCGATGACGTTGCCGATGGTCTGGCTGTCGATGCCCGGATCGTAGATCGCGCGCGCCGTTTCCCAACTGACGCCACCGTCGCTGGTGCGGGCAAAATACGTCGGCCCAGTGTTGGTGGTGGTCAGGCGATCCCAAACCGCGTACACGAAACGCGCATCGGTGGGGTCGGCGGTCATCGAATTCTTGTCGTTGAAGAAGTTCGCACCGTCATTGATCAACGCGATGGTCGGGCCCCAGCTCAGGCCGCCGTCCAACGAGCGGCTGGCGACCATGGCGCTGCTCGATCCGGGCTGGAACGTCTGGCCGTTGAACACCAATGCCATCAGATGTGCGGTGCCGTCGGGCGAAACGCTCACCCAGGGGTCGCTGGCACGCGCGAAGTCGCCGCCATTGCCGGCGTTGCCGCCTCCGCAGCGCGAGAACGGCATGGCCTGCTGTGTCCAGGTCATGCCACCATCGAACGAAGCCGCGGTCACGATCCCCTGCGCACCCCCGTTGGACCAGCGATCCTGTTGCCAGGCGCCGACCAGATTGCGCAGATCGGTCGGGTTGGCGGCCATGTACGGCTCCACCTCGGCGTTCAGATACGACACCCCGACCGCCGGCACGCCATCGCAGCCGGCAACAAACGGCGAGCTCGCCGAAACCCGGGACACCGGATCGGCCACCGGCAGCGGCTGTGGATCGAGGGAATCGTTGGCATCGGCGCCGCCGCCGACGGTACCGCCGGACAGATTGGTCAGGAAGCCCTGCGGATCGTTCAGCAGGCTCATCACGCGCACCGGTACGGTGGATGTGACAGTCAACGCCCACTTGCCGCTGCCATCGCCCAGCGAACCGCTCAGTTCCGCTCGTGCATCGATGCCTTCCAGTTCCCGCGCGCTCAGCGTGATGGCCGCGCCCGCAGCCAGCGTCAACATCACCTCGCCGCCGGGCGCCGGAGCCCCCGCGTCGTCGCGACCACCGATCCCGATCCGCGCCTCTGTAGCGTTATCGTTGATCAACCGCAGCAGGCTTGTCTGATTGGGGTTTTCTCCGGGGTTGAAGATCGGTACCTGTACCGACAGGCCGTCGCCAGCGACGGTGTCGTGCATCGCGGTCAGAAAGCCGCCCGGCGTGCGGATGAACGCCATCGGCACCAGGTCCAGATCGCTCAGCACCTTCAGGTGCCAGTCGCCGGTGCCGGGGCCCAGGCGGCCGCTGAGGCCTTTGCCGACGTTGCCCGATTCCAGGTCGGCAGAATTGAGCTGGCGCGATTCGTCCGCCGCCAGGGTCAGGGTGATGGTATCCGTCGACCGCTGTCCGGCATCGTCGATGCCCCAAAGCAGCACCTCGCCCGAACGGCTATCGCGATTGATCAGCCGCACGAAGCCCTGCTGTCCCACATTTGCCGCCGCAGGCAGCAACCACACGTTGCGCTCGCCCGGCGCGGTCTGCACCGGGTTGGGCAGCGAGGACAGATTGGTCAGGTTGCCATTGGGATCGCTGAGCAGACTCTGCGCCGAAATCCGTCCCGTCGCATGCACCCGCAATTGCCACTTGCCCTCGCCATCGCCGAGCGCGCCGCTCAACCCGAGGCCGGTGTTGCCGTTCTCCAGATCGGTGGCATCCAGCTCGATCGACGACAGGCCCGACAGGCTCAGGCTCACGATACCCCCTGATGCACCGGCATCGTCGGTACCGCCGATATTCAGATCGACCGCGTCCACTTCCGTATTCACGATGCGCAGCCGGCTGCGCTGGTTGGGATTGCTGCCCGGATTGAACACCGGCACCCACCAATCGCTGCCGTCGCCGGACACGCGTTCGTGCATCGATGTCAGAAAGCCGTTCGGCGTGCGGATATAGGCCAGCACCTCCGCGCCCGGATCGGTGTGCAGCACCAGCGTCCAGTTGCCGGGCACGCTGGGCGCGCCCAGGCTGCCGATCAGCCCTTTCGCCTCGTTGCCCCGCTCCAGGTCCTGCGAGTTCATCTGCAACGCCTGATGCGGCGACAACCCGACACTCACCGTACCGATCGAGCGCGCGCCGTCGGCATCGATGCCCCAGACCGTCACTCCGCCGGCGCTGTCGTTGCGATTGACCAGACGAATGAAACCCTGCTGCTGCGTGTTGTCCGCGCTTGGCACCAGCCACAGATAGTGGTCGTCCGCCGACAAGGTTTGCGCCAGCGCCGCCAACGGCAGCAGCAGGCCCAGCAGCGCCGTCGGCCATGTCGCTACGGCACCCCGTGGGCGATCACAACATGCGGTCTCGGCCGTATCGCTGGCGCATGCACGCGGCGCCACACCAGGGGCACGTAGAAATCCCGTCGATTCGCGTGACCAGCGCATAGCCTTCTCCCCGATGCCCGGCATGGTTGCCGCTCAGGCTAACCGAAATCGCCGCGACATTCATGGGCCGATCGGCATCAGGGGCGCACGTCGCTATCCCAGCCACACCCGCGCGTTGCGGAACAGGCGCAGCCACGGCGAGGCTTCGCCCCAATGGGCGGGGTGCCAGCTCAGTTGCGCGCTGCGGAATACGCGCTCGGGATGCGGCATGGCGATGGTGACGCGGCCATCGTCGCTGGTCAGGCCGGTGATGCCGGCAGGCGATCCGTTCGGATTGGCCGGATAGCGCTCGGCGACCTGCCCCCCGCCGTCGACGAAGCGCAGCGCGATACGTGCGGCTTTTCGCGCGGCGTCATCGGCAAACTCGGCGCGGCCCTCGCCGTGCGCGACCACCACCGGCAGGCGCGAACCGGCCATGCCGTTCAAGAACAGCGACGGCGAATCGAGCACTTCCACCAGTGACAGCCGCGCCTCGTATTGTTCCGAGCGATTGCGCACGAAGCGCGGCCAATGCCGGGCGCCGGGAATCAGGCTCTTGAGTTGGCTCAGCATCTGGCAGCCATTGCACACGCCCAGCGCAAAGGTGTCCGGGTTGGCAAAGAACTGTGCGAACCGATCGCGCAATTCGCCGTGTTCCAGAATACTGGTCGCCCAGCCGCGACCGGCGCCCAGCACGTCGCCGTAGCTGAAGCCACCGCAGGCGGCCAGGCCGTTGAAGCCGGAAAGTGCATGGCGGCCGGCGAGCAGGTCGCTCATGTGAACATCCACTGCGATGAACCCGGCACGATCGAATGCCGCAGCCATCTCGGTTTGTCCGTTGACCCCTTGCTCGCGCAGGATGGCGATGCGCGGCCGCGCGTGTTTTGCAATGTACGGGGCAGCGATGTCGTCGTTGGGATCGAAGCTGAGCGCCGGTACCAGGCCCGGATCGCGAAACCGCATCCGGGTCGCGCGCTCTTCATCGGCACAGCGCGGGTCGTCGCGGCGTGCGGCCATGGCGTGCGTTACCCCCCACCAGGCCGAAAACAGCGCCTGCCAAGTCCACTCGGCCAGCGCCTTGCTGCCATCCATGACGCTGATCTTGGGTGCGCTCAGCGGCCGGCCGATGCGTTGCGCACATTGGGTCAGGCCGTGATGATCGACCAGATCGGCGAACTCGGCGCGATCGCTGCTGGCGATCTGCACGATGGCGCCCAGCTCTTCGTTGAACAGGGTGCGGTACGGGTCGTCGCCCCAGCCGTCGAGGTTCAGCTCCAGGCCGCAGTGCGAGGCAAATGCCATTTCGCACAGCGCGGCAAATGCGCCGCCATCGGAACGATCGTGATAGGCCAGGATCAGATCGCGCGAACGCGCCTGCTGGATCAGATCGAAAAAGGCGGCCAATCGCACGGCATCGTCCAGGTCGGGGCAGGCGCCGCCGAAGGCGTCGTAGCACTGCGCCAGAATGGAGCCGCCCAGGCGCTGTTTGCCGGCGCCCAGGCCAATCAGCCACAGTTCGGTTTCACCGTCGTCATCCGACGCATCGCGCAGCAGCGGCGAGAGTTGCGAACGTACATCCGCGACCCGCGCAAACGCGCTGACCACCAGCGACAGCGGCGACACGCAGCGTTGCGTCGTTGCGTCAGCGGCCTGCCACTGCGTCTGCATCGACAACGAATCCTTGCCGACCGGGATGCTCAGCTCAAGCTCAGGGCACAGTTCCATTGCGACCGAGTGCACCGCCGCAAACAACAACGCGTCTTCGCCCGGGAAATTGGCCGCTGCCATCCAGTTGGCCGACAGCTTGATCTCGTTGAGCGAAGCGACAGGCGCGGCAGCCAGATTGGTGATGGCTTCGCCCAATGCCATGCGTGCACTCGCCGCGGCGTCGAGCAAGGCCAGCGGCGCACGCTCGCCCAACGCCATCGCTTCACCCGCGTGGCCGACAAAATCGCTCAAGGTGATCGCACAGTCGGCGATCGGAACCTGCCATGGCCCGATCATCTGGTCGCGGCTGCACAGGCCACCGACGCTGCGGTCGGCGATGGTAATCAGGAAGTTCTTCGCGGCCACGCTCGGGTGCGCGAGAACACGCAGGCCGGCTTCGCTCAGGCCGCCGGCCAAGCCAGCTTCGGTGTCCAGACGCGGAAAGCGCAACGGCGTGGGTGTTTCGCAATTGCGCTGCAATCGCGGCGCGTTGCCGAACAACAAGTCCATCGGGATGTCGATGGCTTTGTTGCGGGACTCGGGGCTGGGGACTGGGGACTCGGGGCTTGAGAATCGGGACTGGAGACTCGGGGATTGATGGGTTTCCCCCGGATCAAGTCCGGGGTCTACCCATCCTGCGGACTCGGGAAAAGCGGCAGAGCCAGAGCCGACATCAGCATGGCTGGAGAGATCGGCGAGGACGAGTTGCTGTTCGGCGGTGGCGATTCCGACCACCGCAACCGGGCAGCGCTCGCGCGCGCACAGCGCGAGAAACGCATCGCGTTGCTCGGCGGCAACGCCCAGCACATAACGCTCCTGCGACTCGTTGCTCCACAATTGCATCGGCGACAGCGAACGATCGTCGCGCGGAATGCGCGCCAGATCGATCACGCCGCCGACACCGGAATCATGCAGCAACTCGGGTATGGCGTTGGACAGCCCGCCGGCGCCGACATCGTGAATGCTGCGCACCGGATTTTCGCTACCCAAGGCGACGCAGGCGTCGATCACTTCCTGGCAGCGCCGCTGCATTTCCGGGTTGTCGCGCTGCACCGAAGCGAAATCCAGCGCTTCATCGCTGTCGCCGGATGCCAGCGACGAGGCGGCACTGCCGCCCAGGCCAATCAGCATCGCTGGCCCACCCAATACCACCACCGCGTCGCCGGGCCGTAGCGGCAGCTTGGTCACCTGGTTGCGATCGATCGCACCGAGACCGCCGGCGAGCATGATCGGTTTGTCGTAACCACGCACCAACTCCGGCACGTCGGTGTCGATTTCGAAGCTGCGAAAGTAGCCGGCCAACGCGGGACGGCCGAATTCGTTGTTGAATGCCGCAGCTCCCAGCGGGCCGTCGGTCATGATCTCCAGCGCCGAGGCCATCCGCGGATTGAGCGCGCGCGGATGCTCCCAGGGTTGCGCCAACTCGGGGATACGCAAATGGCTGACCGAAAACCCGCATAGCCCGGCTTTGGGCTTGCCACCACGACCGGTCGCGCCCTCGTCGCGGATCTCGCCGCCGGCACCGGTCGCAGCGCCGGGAAACGGCGCAATCGCGGTGGGGTGATTGTGGGTCTCCACCTTGATCGCAAACGCCGACGGCGTCGTCGGTTCATGACGATAGCTGCCGCTCGGATCCGGGCGAAAACGCGCGGCGGCGAATCCTTCGATCACCGCCGCGTTGTCGCTGTAGGCGGTCAAGGTGTACTCCGGCGTCTGCGCATGGGTATGACGGATCATCCGGAACAGCGAGAGCGGCATCGCTTCGCCGTCGATGCTGAACTGCGCGTTGAATATCTTGTGCCGGCAATGCTCCGAATTGGCCTGCGCGAACATCATCAGTTCGGCGTCGGACGGATCGCGACCCAGCGCGCCATAACGTTGCCGCAGGTAGGCGATTTCTTCCTCGCTCAGTGCCAGGCCCAGCGCCCGGTTGGCCCGTTCCAGCTCGGCCAGCGCCACGTGCGCCAACGGCCCGGGCTGCGGGCTGTGGAACAATGCGGCTGCGTCGTCGCGGGAAAACACCAGCGACTGCGTCATCGGGTCGTACAGTGGCCTCAGCACCGCGCCGCGGCGCGGATCGTCCGCCTTCGGCAGACCCCGCAGGTCGTAGCGCAGGCCGTGTTCCACCCGCTGCACCGGCAGGCCGGCGCCGCGCAGGATTTCCGTTGCCTTGCTCGCCCACGGCGAGATCGTGCCCAGGCGCGGCAACACGAACACGCTCAACGCTTCCTTCGCAAGCGGCTGCTGCGCATCGGTGGCGTCGAGGATGCGTGCCAACGTTGCCGCATCCGGGGTTTGCCCTGGAGCCGGCTCGACGAAATAACACAGCCGCGTGTCGATCAGGCGAACGCCGTCGCCGATCGCGTTCAAATGCGTTTGCAAACGTTCGCGCCGAAAAGGCGACAGGGCAATGCTGCCCTCAAGGGTAATCATCTACGGGGCGAATACTGCCGATGTGGAACCCCGCATGATACCGGATCAACGGCACCCTACGTGCGAACGGCAGCGACCCCTTATTTCGCGGCGGCGAGGTCGTTCAGGCGCTGCAACATCTGTTGCGGCGCCACGTAGCCGCCCAATTGCACGCCGTCCGGGCTGTAGACCGCCGGCGTGCCTTCCACACCGACGTCACGGCCGAGCTGATAATCGCGGGCCACCGGATTCTCGCAGTCGGCGCTGGCGAGCGCCGTGCCGCCCTTGGCGTCGGTCAGCGCCTGCTGCCGGTCCGGCGAGCACCATACCGAAACTGCCTTGGCGAAGGATTCCGAACCGAGCCCGGCGCGTGGGAAGAACAGGTATTTCACGGCAATTCCCAAACGGTTGTACTCGCCCATCTGCTGATGCAGGCGGCGGCAATATCCGCAATCGATGTCGGTGAATACGGTGACCGTATACTTCGGGTCCTTGGGCGAAAACACGATGCTTTGGCTGTCTTTCACCGCGTTGAGCATGCCGCGTCGCTGTGCCGCGCGCGCATCCTCGGTAAGGTTTTCGCGCTTGGCCATATCGAGCAGGGTGCCCTGCAGCAGATATTTGCCGTCGGCCGATACGTAGACCACGGTCAGGCCGCTGAGCACGGCTTCATAAAACCCTGGCATCGGTGCCGGCCGGATCGATTCGATCTTCATTTCGCCGGGCACCAGCGTGGTAAGCGCGGCGCGCACCAGCTTTTCTTCCTCGGCGCGATTGGCTGCCAGCACCGGCAGGCTGAACAGGGCGAGTGCAAGCACAGCAATACGCAACTTCATGGCGATACCTTGGGAAATAATTGTCACTCGGGGATGATCCGGGCTGAAGACGATCTGGAAGCCACGACAGCCGTGTCAGTCATTGACCGGCAAAAGCCTCGCAGGTTCCCGCGATTTTCGCACGAGCCGTGCCGCGAAGCGAATGCAACGCGTCGCCCGGATCACTGTTCAGCGAAGCGTTCACCAAAGAAATCGTTCGTGTTCCAGCGCGGGGCCTTGTCCGCGTCGGCGACGTTGCGGCCGATCGCGGCGTTGAGCGCGGCCAGCCGCGCCGCCGCGGCGTAATCGATCGGCAGCGACAGATCGTCCGACGGCTGGTGATAGTGGCTGCTCAGAAAGCCGTCGAGCAGTGCCTTGCCGTCGACGTCGGCGTGGATTGGCGCGGTGCCGCCCTTGAGGTAGATGGCCGGCACGCCGCGGCGGATGAACGAGAACTGATCGCTGCGGATGAACACCACCTGTTCGGGCATGGGATCCGGCGACAGGGCGATGCCAAGCGTCTTTGCGGCCGATTCGACCGCGTTCTTCAGGCTGCTGTGCTCGATTCCGATCGGGGTGACATCGCCCAGCGCGGTGAGCAGTACCGGCATGTCCATGTTGATGTTGGCGACCAGCGTGCCCTCGATGCCGGGGTGGCCGGCAAAGTATTCCGAACCAAGCAGTCCCTTTTCCTCCGCAGTAACCGCCACGAACACGATCGAACGCTTCGGCCGCGTGCCCTCTGCAACCAGGCGCGTGGCCGCGTCGAGCATCACCGCGCTGCCGATGGCGTTGTCGAGCGCGCCGTTGTAGATCGCATCGCCATTGACCGCGGCGCCGATGCCGACATGATCCAGGTGCGCGCCGAATACCACGTTCTGCGCCGCCAGCTTCCTGTCGCTGCCGGGCAGGCGGGCAACGACGTTGCGGCTCTCTTTGTTGCTGATGCGGGCGCGTCCGGCAAGCAGCACCGTGCCCGGCAAATCGAAGCTGCGCAAGGTGCCGGCATCCAGTGCGGCGAATACCGCGTCGGCGGCCATGTCGGCGCCGGCAAAGAGTTTGCTCGCGGCGTCGGCGCTGATCGAGGCGGTCGCGATCAATTGCGGGAAGGTGTCCAGCGCGGTGCCGTCCGGTGCACGCAAGCGCATGCCGGGCCGCGCCCAGTTGGCGGCGCCACGCGCCCATGGCGATTTCTTCTCACGGGTCGGATCGGAAACGAAAATCGCACCGACCGCGCCGCGTTCGACCAACGCGGCCATCTTCTCGCGCCCCGACGAATAATAAGCGCGCGGGTCGTTGGCGAAGCGCGCCGGTGCGCCACCGAGCAGCACCGCGATCTTGCCCTTGAGATCGACCCCGGCAAAATCGTCGTGATCGAACTCCGGCGCGACCACGCCCTGCGCGACGAACACCAGTGGCGCGGACAGCGCAAACTCGGGCTGGTCGTAGTTCACGCCGGGGAGAAACTCGGTTTCGAACGCCAGCGACTCGATACGGCCATCGCGGATCAGCTCGAACCGCGCGCCGTCGGCCAGGCGCTCGCCCTGCAGCAATGGCACGCGCTGAAAGTAGCTGCCGTCGTCGCCGGCAGGCTCCAGGCCGAGCGCCTGAAACTGGCTGGCCATATAGCGCGCAGCAATTTCGTGGCCGCGCGTGGCCGCCTCGCGGCCTTCGAGCAGGTCATCGGCCAGAAACGCCATGTGCGCCGCGATGCGCTGCGCCGATGCCATCTCCGGATCGCGCTTCGCGTCGTTCGAACCGGAGCAGGCGGCAAGCAGCAGGCAAGCGAAAGTGAGCAGGGTCGTCGTTGTCGGATTCAGGCGCATGGCGATATCGAATGCAGCACAGGGGCCTGAACGCTAGCATTGCATGCGCTGGTGCGCCAAGCCCTCGTGTCGTGTTTCGTAATTGCCGGAACTCAAATGCGTAGGTCGGATCAAGCGCCGGCCGCTCCAGCGCATCCATGCGCCCGCGGCACTTGCACATCCATGTGCATCGTAGGCGCGGATCCGACGGCTACTTGCGACGCGGTGCAAGCGTGCGGCGTTCCCGGCGTCGGCTCCACCGCTGCGCGGCTTGAGCCGACCTGCGCGCAACGTGGCTGTCATCAAGAAGCTCGCACAGCCATCGTCGTCGCCGATAAGGTCCAAACAGTAAACAGAAGTGAAGCACTTCACCAGCCTCATTCGCTTCGCGGTGCGCGTCGCTCGGGAAACGGCAAGACCTGGCCGCTCGGCGCCTCCGGGCGATGCCACAACACCGGCACATCGTCGGGGCGGGACGGCTCCAGGGTGTCGCCAGTGGGAGTGGCGGCGTCGCTTTCCTCCTCATCTTCCCAGTCGTAGCGCTTGCGCGCAGGTGCCGGATCCAGGCGCCGCCACAGCAGTGCCGACAGGGTGCCGGCCAACGCGCCACCGAGGTGATACTCCCAGCTGGTCTGCGGGTCGCTCGGCAGGATCGTCAGCACCATGCCGCCATACATGAAAAACGCGATCAGGGCGGCCGCAACGGCAGGCCGGTCGCGGCGCGCGATGCCGATAGTGAACAAAAAAAACATCAGGCCGTGGTCGATGCCGCTGGCGCCAATGTGTCCGGAGTCGCGTCCGACAGCCCACACAAAAAGGCCGCTGAACAACCAGATCACCGCGAACGCCCGCTTCGCCGCGCGCGGTACCACCGACAGGCCGAGGGTAATCAGGATCAACAACGGCAGGCTGTTGGATACCAGATGCGCGAACGACCCGTGCAGCAGCGGGGCAGTGACGATTCCGATCAAGCCATTGAACGTGCGTGGATGCAGCGCCAGCGCCGGAAAATCGCCGAACAGGTGCTGAAACAGGTGCACCCACCACAGCAACGCCAAAAACGCGCATGCCGCCAGCGCCGCGCTGCGCAAACGGGCAGCGTCGCGTTTGCGTTGTGCAGCGGCGTCGCCACGATGATCGACGAGGGGTATGTCCATCCCCAGCATCTGGGGCTGATGCCGAGGTTTGCAAGCGTGGCGATGGCCGGCTCCGACGGCTTGCGCCGTTTTCTTGGGATACCATACCGACAAATTGACAATGTCTGGTCGTTTGCAGCGCAAGGGGAGCGCATGAGTCTGGATGTTCGCACCGTCGTGCTTCTGGGTTCGCTGCTGGCGGCTGCTCTTGCGCTGATCCTGGTATGTGCGCAAAGCCACTACGCGCGCCTGCTGCGCGAGAGCATGAACCTGTGGGTGCGTGGGCTGCTGGCGCTGCTGTTGGCGCAAGTGTTGTTCGGGTTGCGCGACATGGCGCACGATCTGTTGTCGATCGTGTTGGCCAACACGCTGACGGCCGCCGCTTTTGTCGGCTTTGCTCTGAGCGTGCGCCGTTATCTGGGGATCAAATCGCAGACGTGGCCGCTGTGGCTGCCGGTCGTGCTGATTGCGGCGATGATGTATGTGTTTACCGCGCTGTTGCCGGGCTATGTTGCGCGGGTGATGGTCTTTTCGCTGGGTCTGAGCTGGATACTGGCCTTGCTGTTGCGGCCGCTGGCTGGTTCGTTGCGCCGCGGTGGCCCGGTCGGCCAGCAGGTGGTGGCGGTTACCGTGGTCATCCTGATCGTAACCGTTCTCGTGCGGATGCTGTTGCTGGCGCTTGGCCCGGCGCCTGTCGCAGGACTGCTGGACGGCAGCGTGGTCAACACGGTGGCGTTGACTTACATGTCCCTGGTGCCGGTGCTCACCACGGTCGGTTTCCTGCTGATGTGCAACGAGCGGTTGATGGACGACACGGTGCGTTTGTCGACCGTCGATGTACTGACCGGCGCCTACAGCCGACGCGCACTGACCGAACTCAGCGAACGCGCATTGGCCGAAGCGCGACGCTATCGCCGGCCGCTGTCGGTGTTGATGATCGATGCCGATCACTTCAAACAGGTCAACGACACTTACGGCCACAGTGCCGGCGACGCGGTGCTGGTGGAGATCATGGCCCGACTCAAGGCCACGCTGCGCACCGAGGATTTCGTCGGACGGATCGGCGGGGAAGAGTTTCTCGTGGTGTTGCCGGCGACCCCCGAGGAAGAAGCGGTGCGGGTGGCGTCGCGGATCCGCGAACGGATTGCAGGTGCGACGCTGGTCTACGGTCGCGAGGAAATCCCGTTCACAGTGTCGATCGGCGTTGCCGAACGCGACCCGGGTGAGGCAAACATCGACCTGCTGATCAAACGCGCCGACGATGCCATGTATGCAGCCAAGCGGTCGGGTCGAAACCGGGTGTTTGCAGCGAGTGCCATCGATGCCGTGGCGCGCTGATCCTTGCGCGCAGCAAAGCGCACAGACGCCGAGGCGCGGTATTCGTATGATCGGCGCGATTGCGCTTCAGGGGGAGCATGATGCAGCTTGATGTTGGTTCGATGGCGATTTCGTGCAGCTTTTTGGCCACCCTCGTGGCCTCGATCCTGTTCGCTGCGCGTCGTTCCTACGAGCCCGACATCCATGCCAGCCTCACCATTTGGGCGACGGCGTTGCTGTTCGTGGTGATCTCGTCGGCGCCGTTCGTGTGGTCGCTGGCGGCGAGCCTGCCGGTTATCGTCATCGGCAATTCGTCGCTGGTGGCGGGTTACACCGGCTTCGCAATGGCGCTGCGCCGCTTCATGGCGCGGCCATTGCCGCTGGCGGTCTATGTGCTGCCATTGTTGGCAGTTGTTGTCGGCACCATCTTTTTCTCTACCATCGTTCCAAGCTACAGCTTGCGCGTGGCCCTGGTGATCGTGTTCCTTCTGGCGCTGCAGGCAACGCTTGTGCGGCCGATTTTCCATTCGTTGCGGCGCGGCGGTGAGGTCGGGCAGCGGGTGGTCGCGCTGAGTTTTCTGGCGTCGATCGTTGCGCTGGTTGCGCGACTGGCGTGGGAGTGGCGTCCGGCGGCGCCCAGCCTGTCGTGGCTTGCCGGGATCGACGTCGTCGGCCTGCACATGCTGCTGATCTGGATGACGCCGGTGGTTGCGAGCATCGGCTTTTTGCTGATGTGCAACGAGCGGCTGATGCGCGCGACCCGACATCTTGCCGAAACCGACGCGTTGACCGGCATCTACGGGCGGCGCGCGATTCTTGAGCAGAGCGAGTTCGCATTGGCATCGGCACGCGGCAATGGGCTGCCGATGTCGGTATTGATGATCGACGCCGATCATTTCAAGTTGGTGAACGACCACCATGGTCACGAGGCTGGCGATGCGGTGCTGGTTGAGTTGGTGCGGCGTTTGCGCAACGCGCTGCGCAGCGACGATGTGATTGGACGCGTCGGCGGTGAGGAATTTCTCGCGTTATTGCCGGGAACCGACGGGCGTTCGGCGCTCGAAATTGCCGACCGCCTGCTGAACGCGGTGCGGGTGACCCCGATCGACCACGAGGTACTGAGCGTATCGATGACCTTGTCGATCGGCGTGGCCGCGTTCGCTGGACGCGATGCCAATCTCGACGCCCTGATTCGTCGCGCCGACGCCGCACTGTATGCCGCCAAGGATGCGGGTCGCGACCGCGCGGTGCTGGCGCCCTGAGCGCGATATTGCGCACCACATGCGCACGTGCGGCTATCATGCCGCGATGAATACGCCTGCCTTGCCGGTGATCCGGCTGAAAATCGAACGCCGCTCGACCCACCCCTGGATCTTCCAGAAAATGCTGGAAAAGCCCGATGTCCGGCCAAAGCCCGGCGCATTGGTCGATATCGTGGATAACACCGGAGTGTGGGTGGCGCGCGGTTTTTACAACGGCCATTCGCGCATCGCGTTGCGGGTGCTGACCGAAAATCCGGACGAAGCCGTGGATGCGGCGTTCTTTCGGGCGCGCATCGCCAAGGCCGTGCGCTTGCGCCGCGAAACGCTGCGGCTGGATCAGGTCAGCGATGCCTGGCGGGTGGTGCACTCCGAGGGCGACGGTTTGTCCGGGCTGGTGGTGGATCGTTACGGCGATCTGCTGGTCGTCGAATTCTTTTCCGCAGGCATGTACCGTTACCGGGAGTGGATTTATGCGGCATTGAGCGCGGAATTTCCCGATTGCCGGTTCTACAGCTTTGCCGAGGATCACGTGCAGAAGCAGGAAAGTTTCGACCTGCGCCTGCCGCCGATCCCGGAGCCCAGCATCATCACCGAGTACGGGCTCAAGTTCATGGCCAGCCCGGGCAGTGGCCACAAGACCGGGTTCTTCGCCGACCAGCGCGACAACCGCGAGTTTCTCGCCCGCTTCACCCGCGGAGCGCGGGTGCTCGATCTGTGCTGCAACTCCGGCGGTTTCGCCATTTACGCCAAAGCTCGCGGTGAGGCCGCCGAGGTGGTCGCCATCGACATCGACGAGCAGATCCTGGAGATCGCGCGGCGCAATGCGCAACTCAACCATGCCCGGGTGCGTTATGTGCAGGCCGACCTGTTTCCCTGGCTGCGCGACGCGGCTGCCAGGGGTGAGCAGTACGATGTGGTGATCCTCGACCCGGCCAAGATGACCCGTGATCGCGAGCAGGTGATTCCGGCGCTGAAGAAATACCTCGACATGAACAAGCTGGCGATGGGCGTGCTCAAGCCCGGCGGCGTGTTGTTGACGTGTTCGTGCACCGGCCTGGTCAGCGAAGAGCAGTTTCTGGACATGCTGCGCCGCGCCGCGTTTTATGCCGGTCGCACGGCACAGGTGTTCAAGGTTTCCGGTGCCGGCGGCGACCACCCGTTCATGGCGCACGTGGCCGAAAGCCGCTACCTGAAATCGGTGTTCTGCCGGGTGGACTGAGTGTGATCGCCCTGATCCAGCGCGTACGCCGCGCCAGCGTGGTAGTGGCCGGTGAAACCATCGGCGCCATCGGCGCCGGCCTGCTGGCGCTGGTCGCAGTGCAGCCCGGCGATGGCGAGGTGCAGGCACAGCGGATGATCGAGCGATTGCTGGGATATCGCGTGTTCGCCGACGACGCCGGGCGGATGAATCGCTCACTGAGCGACACCGGTGGCGGTCTGCTGCTGGTCAGCCAGTTCACGCTGGCGGCCGATACCGGCAAGGGTATGCGTCCCAGCTTTACCCGCGCCGCCAGCCCGATCGAAGGTGAACGCTGGTTCAACCGCTTGCTTGAGTTGGCGCGGCAACGCCATGGCGTGGTGGAAACCGGTCGTTTCGGCGCCCATATGGAAGTCAGCCTGATCAACGACGGCCCGGTGACCTTCTGGCTTCAAGTCGGGTCAGGCGGCGAATAAACCCCACTTCTTTCAGTAATTTGGCGAGATCAGCAGCGAGCCGGTATACTGGAAGGTTCTTTATCCTTGGCGAACCGGTATCACGCTATGGCGAACAGCACGCCCGAACAGCAATCCGACATCAAACTCCTGATCAAAAAGGGGCTTGAGCAGGGCTACCTCACCTACGCCGAAGTCAACGATCATTTGCCTGACGATGTGGTTGATCCCGAGCAGATCGAGGACATCATCGGCGTAATCAACGGCATGGGCATCGAGGTGCATGAAGTCGCGCCGGACGCCGAAACGCTGTTGCTCTCCGATGCCTCGCGCGGCAATGACGACGACACGGCCGCCGAAGAGGCGGCTGCGGCGTTGTCGTCGCTGGATGCAGAGGGTGGCCGCACCACCGACCCGGTGCGCATGTACATGCGCGAGATGGGAACCGTGGAGTTGTTGACGCGCGAGGGCGAAATCGCCATCGCCAAACGCATTGAAGAAGGCCTGAATCAGGTTCGCAGTTCGTTGGCCGCGTTTCCGCTGTCGGTTCAGTTGTTGCTGGAGGAATACGAGCAACATCTGGAAGGCAGGAAGCGTCTCAACGAAGTGGTGCTCGGCTTCATCGACCCCAATGCCGAGGAAGAGGCGCTGGCTGCTGCCGCCGCCGCCGCGGAACTGGCGTTGAGCGAGGTCGAGGAAAGCGAGGACGACGAGGCCGAAGCGAGCGACGACGAAGACGCGACCCCGGTCGATACCGGCCCGGATCCGGCCGAAGTGGCACGCCGCATGGAAGTGTTGAAGGCGCTCTATGGCAAGGCGCAGAAGGCGCATGCCAAGTACGGCCCCGCCGAGAAGCGCACGATCAAATTGCGCGAGGAAATGGCCGCCGAGTTTCTTGCCCTCAAGCTGCCGGCCGCGCTGGTCGACAATCTGGTACGCAGATTGCGCGACGTGGTGAACACGGTCAAGGAACACGAACGCCGCACGCTGGATATCTGCACCCGTTACGCCAAGATGCCGCGCAAGGATTTCCTGCGCGCATGGCCGAGCAACGAAACCAACCTGGGCTGGGCAGACGATGTGATCCGGCGCAAGCAGAAGTGGTCGTCGGGCTTCCGCGATCATCGCGACGAGATCATTGGCGAGCAGGAAAAGTTGATCGGAATCGAGCACTCGCTGTACTTGTCGCTGGCCGACATCAAGGAGATCAACCGCGCGATGGCCTATGGCGAGGCCAAGGCGCGCAAGGCGAAGAAGGAGATGGTCGAGGCCAACCTGCGCCTGGTCATCTCGATCGCCAAGAAATACACCAACCGCGGCCTGCAGTTCCTCGATCTGATCCAGGAAGGCAACATCGGCCTGATGAAGGCGGTCGACAAGTTCGAATACCGGCGCGGCTACAAATTCTCGACCTACGCGACCTGGTGGATTCGCCAGGCCATCACCCGTTCGATCGCCGATCAGGCGCGCACCATTCGTATTCCGGTGCACATGATCGAGACGATCAACAAGCTCAACCGCATTTCGCGCCAGATGTTGCAGCAATACGGACGCGAAGCGCTGCCCGAAGAGCTGGCCAAGGCGATGGAAATGCCCGAGGACAAGATCCGCCGGGTACTCAAGATCGCCAAAGAGCCGATTTCGATGGAGACGCCGATCGGCGACGACGAAGATTCGCATCTGGGCGACTTCATCGAAGACATGAACGTCGATTCGCCGATCGAGAACGCGACCACCACCGGCCTGATGGAAACCGTACGCGAAGTGCTGGCCGGGTTGACCCCGCGCGAAGCCAAGGTACTGCGCATGCGTTTCGGCATCGACATGAATACCGATCACACGCTGGAAGAGGTCGGCAAACAGTTCGACGTCACCCGCGAGCGGATTCGCCAGATCGAGGCCAAAGCGCTGCGCAAGCTGCGCCACCCGACCCGTTCCGAGCAGTTGCGCTCGTTCCTCGATCTGGAGTGAGCGCGGCGGCCGCTCCTGTGCGTCCATGCACTCGCGGCACTCGCACATCGATGTGCAGCGTAGCCGGCGGGAGCATGCTTTTGCTTGTGCGCGGTACGGCGATGGGGTCGGTTGCTTCGCAACACTGGCTTCGCCAGTCCCGCCTTCGCTTCGCTCGGTCGCCCACAGGGTGGGCTCCTACAGAAAAAACGGGCTCTTCGTGGAAACGTGTGGGTGATTCGATGCGATTGATCGCGTTGCAAGCCATGCGGGGCAAGGTTTTGCAGGCTTCGGGGTTGTGCTGAATGCGGTCGTAGGTCGGATCAAACGCCACCGGCGTGGATCCGACATGGTCGTGCCCGTTTGCATGCATGTGGGTGAAACGGTGAAAACGAGCCGAATCACCCATACGGTTTCATGAAGACCCAAAAAACGGTTGCGCTTACCTGTAGGAGCCCACCCTGTGGGCGACCAAATGCCGCGGAGTGTGATGGCGCGACATGATTGTAGCGCCGGTGAGCGCCCGGCCACGGATGTCCGGGCTGGCGGCAGGCACCATGGACGGTTATTTGCGTAGAATCTGCTGGTTGGCGCGGGGCCTATAGCTCAATTGGTTAGAGCAGCGGACTCATAATCCGTTGGTTCCAGGTTCAAGTCCTGGTGGGCCCACCACCCCGATAATGGTTTATCGTGTCTTTCCTGTCGCATTGGACGCTCGGCTCTACCGGACCGGTTATGGACGTGATCGAAGTCCAAATTGCAATCGACTCGCTGCGGCCGGGCATGTACGTCAACCGGCTCGATCGCGATTGGGTGGGCACGCCCTTTCCGTTGCAGGGCTTTTACATCACCAAGACCGAGCAGATCGAGCTTCTGCGGCAATACTGCCAGCACGTCTTTGTCGATTCCCAGCGCGAACGGCTGCCTGTCGAGACGCGTCGGGTGCGGTCGGATGGCGCGTTGCCGGCGCGCGCGCGCACTTACACCAATTCGCATAATTTTGCCGAGGAGTCGCCGAGCGCGCGCAAGGTCAACCAGCGTGCGGCGGAGTTTGCGCAGCAGATGATTGCGGATGTGCGCAGCGGGCACAAATTGTCGGCCCAGAGCGTCCAGGACGCTGTGGAACCGATCGTGCAGAGCATATTGCGCAATGCCGACGCGTTTCTGTGGATATCGGGCATGGTCCGGCGAGATGCCTACCTCTACAGCCACTGTGTCAATTGCAGCGCGTTATGTGCGGCGTTGGGTCGGCATCTGGGTTTCCCCGAGGACACCCTGATCCACCTTGCCACCGGCGGCATGTTGCTTGATGCCGGCAAGGTGATCGTGCCCGATGCATTGATCCAGGCGCCGCGGCGGCTGAGTTTCAAGGAGCGCGACCAGGTGCGGCGTCATGTCGAATACAGCGCGCACGTTCTGGATGAGGCCGGCATCCACGAGCAGGGTGTCCGCGACATGGTGCAAGGGCATCACGAGCGGGTCGATGGTTCCGGTTATCCGGCCGGCTTGAGCCAGAGCGAAACCCCCCTGTTTGCGCGGATGGCGGCGGTTGTCGACTCCTACGATGCGATGACCAGTCCGCGCCCGTACGCGCCGGCGATCTCGCGGCACGCGGCATTGCAGGAGCTGTATCACGGGATCGGCAGCTTGTATCAAGGCGAGATCGTCGAGCAGTTTCTGCAGTGCCTCGGTACCTATCCGACCGGTTCGCTGGTCGAGTTGTCCAACGGCGAGGTGGGTATCGTCATCGAGCAAAACCAGGCGCGTCGCTTGCGTCCGCGGGTGATGCTGCTGCTGGATGCGGAAAAGCGCCGTTACGGCCGCTTCCCCGAACTGGATCTGCTGGCGCATAACGAACAGCATCCCGAGCAGCCCATTCACGTGGTAGCTGCGCCGGAGCCGGGCGCCTACGGCCTCGATCCGGCCGAGTTGTTTCTCGGTGGGAACTAGGCGCCCGCCATGCTGAACTGGCGTGTCGCCCAGGTGCTGATCAAGTACGGACTTGCCGCGACCGCGTCGGAAGTGGCATTCGTCGGCGTGCTGCTGTTGCGCGTGCGGCGCATGCACAGCTACAACATCCAGTTCGGTCATGCGGCTGGCGAGGTGTTGCTGCAGCGTGTGCAGGAAATGATCGCCGCGGCGCTGCGGCCCGGCGATCGCGTCGATCGGGTTGGCGATGCCGATTTTCTGATCGTGCTGCCGCATCTGCCCAGCCCGCAACATAGCGAGCTGGCAGCGGCGCGCCTGCAACAGGTGTTTGCCGAGGGATTCCTGCTCGACCAGCAGCCGGTGCGCGTCGAGGTGGCGATCGGCATTGTGGTGGCGCCCGAGCACGGCACCAACGCCGACCAGTTGTTACGTCGCGTGGTGCAGGCGGGTGAGGCGAGCCTGGCGTCGGTGCAGGGCGTTGCCGTGTTCCGCCCCGATCGTGACGGCGATCCGGTGCCGCACGTGGCGCTGTACGAAGCGATCCGGAACAATCGGTTACAGGCCTATCTGCAACCCATCCTGGACATCGCCACGGGCCGTCTGGTGGCGGTGGAGTCGTTGGCGCGCTGGCCTGGGCCCGGCGGCGATATCGCTTCTCCGGAACGGTTCATCGCGGTCGCCGAACAGACCGGCCTGATTACCCCATTGACGCGCTGGAGCCTCAATACCAGCGCCCAGCATGCGGCGCAGCTGACGCGTCACTTCAAGCGGCCGATTGCGATGGCGGTCAATCTTTCGCCCAGAGCGCTCGCCGAGCGCGGTATGGTCGAACAGATCATGGAGGCTTTGAATCTGTGGGAGGTCGATCCACAGCATCTGATCCTGGAAATCACGGAAACCACGGTGATGAAGGATCCCGAGGCCAGCGTGCCGCTGCTCAAGCGGTTGCGCGACCATGGCCTGCGCATCGCGATCGATGATTTCGGCACCGGCAATGCGTCGTTCACGTACCTGCGTCACCTGCCGTTGACCGAGCTGAAAATCGATCACTCGTTCGTGACCGCGCTGCACACGAACCAGCGTTCCGAGCACCTGGTCGAAGCCATGATCGCCTTGGCCCACAAGCTCGGTCTGCGGGTCGTGGCCGAGGGCGTGGACAGCGCCGAAACCCTGTCCTGCCTCGCTGGCCTGGGTTGCGACTTCGGCCAGGGCTACTTCCTCGGCAAGCCGCAGCCGGTTGCGCAGTTTTTGACCAATTCCGCACCCGACAGCAGCAAATCGCACTCAGTGCGTGCCGATATGAGTTAGTAAGGCGGCATTTACCGCTTCTGGAGCCTCCATGTTGGCACTATGGCCAACCGCCGGAATCTGCACCAGAGTGGCATTTTCAATGGATTTAGCCATGAACTCGGCATGTTTCGGGCTGGTCAGGACATCCTCGGCGCCGACGACAATCAAGGTCGGACAGCGGATATTTGCCAGTTCGGCGCTGGCATCGCTGCGTTGTACCACCGCTTTGACCGCATGCAGCACCCGTTTGGGCCGGGTGGCCAGCCGCGCGCGCCAGTGCGCGATCATGCCGGCCTTGGCCGGGTCGCGCAGGCTGCTGGCGCCGAACATCAGCTTGAGCATCGCCGGAATGAACGGCTTCAGGCCGAACACCCACGCGCCCAGCCGCATCGCATGAAAGCGCAGGCGTTCGCGGCGCGGCTCGGCCCAGGCGCTGGAATCGATCAGGGTCAGCGAGCGCAGCAGGTCGGGGTGGCGCGCGGCCAGACGCAGCGCCATGAAGCCGCCCATCGACATGCCGACGAAATGGCAGGGGCCGGCATCCAGCGCTGCAATCAAGGCGGCAGCGTCCTCGCACAGGGTGTCCATGTCCAGGCCCACGCGTGTGGCTTGTGAGTCCCCCTGGCCGCGATGATCGTAGCGGATCACCCGGTACTGCCCGGCCAGTGCCGGGACCTGCGCGTCATACATCGACAGATCCATCAGCAGGCCATGCGCCATCACTACGGTTTCCGCGCCGTCGCCGTCGATCCGGTAATTGAGCTGGGTGCCGTTGACATCAACAAGAGGCATTGCTGTACTCCAGATGTGGATGCCGCATCATCGCCGGTTGCCCGATTGCAGTCACGCACCGGCGCCGCCCGGTAGACTATGCACCCTCAGCAACGGGATCTTGCTCATCGACACCATCTCCAATCCGCCGCCGCTGGCTGCGTCGCATCCGGTGCGCCGCGCCGCACTGCTGTTCATCTTCATCACGGTGGCGCTCGACGTGCTGGCGATCGGCGTGGTGATCCCGGTGCTGCCGCATCTGATCGAGCAATTCACCGGCGGCGACGTCGGCTCGGCGGCGCTATGGGTGGGCTTGTTCGGTACCGTGTTTGCGCTGATGCAGTTCGTGTTTTCGCCGCTGCAGGGCGCGCTGTCGGATCGCTTCGGGCGCCGCCCGGTGATCCTGTTGTCCAACCTGGGCCTCGGCCTGGATTTCATCCTGATGGCGCTGGTCAACACCCTGCCGCTGCTGTTCCTTGGTCGGATACTGGCCGGGATCACATCGGCCAGCTTCAGCACCGCCAATGCCTACATTGCCGATGTGGTGCCGCCGGAAAAACGCGCCGGCAGTTACGGCATGATCGGCGCGGCATTCGGCCTGGGTTTCATCATCGGCCCGGCCATGGGCGGTTACCTCAGCGGCATCGACCTGCGCCTGCCGTTCTGGGTGGCCGCCGGCCTGAGCCTGGCCAACTTTTGCTACGGCTGGTTCATCCTGCCCGAATCCCTGCCGCCGGCGCGGCGCGCGCCGTTCGACCTGCGCCGTGCCAACCCGGTTGGTGCGTTGGTGTTGCTGCGCCGCTATCCGCAAGTGATGGGTCTGGCCGCGGTGCTGTTTTTCTCGCAGCTTGCCCATTACGTGCTCAACAGCGTGTTCGTGCTGTATGCCGACTACCGCTATCAATGGGGGCCGCAGCAGGTGGGCTACACCCTTGCTCTGGTCGGCGCCAGCAATGCGGTGGTACAGGCCGGGCTGGTGCGGCGGGTGGTGCCGTGGTTGGGCGAGCGCAAGGCATTGTTGGCCGGCCTGGGTTTCGGCGTCATGGGTTTCGTATTGCAGGGTCTGGCACCCAACGGCACCTGGTTTTTGCTTGCGATTCCGCTGATGGCCTTGTGGGGATTTACCGGCCCCGCGGTGCAGGCGTTGATGACGCGGCAGGTGGATGTCCACGAACAGGGTCGGCTGCAAGGCGCGGTGGCGAGTCTGGCGAGCGTGGCCGGGATATTCGGCCCGTGGATGTTCACCAACGTATTTGCCAGTTTCATTGGCGAGCGCGCTTCCTGGCATCTGCCCGGAGCGCCGTTTCTGCTTTCGGGTGCTTTGCTCGCGCTGGGTGCGGTGCTTGCCTGGCGGGTGACGCGCCAGCCGCGCTATCCCGGGCACAAATAAAAAACCCCGTGCGCCTGGGGGAGCACACGGGGTCGAGGGCTGGGGCCCGACTGGGGGAGAGTCAGTGGCCCCACGGGCCAGCACCGGGGGAGGGGCGGCCCAACCGGCAGGTATTGCGCCCGCCGGTGGAGCCATGAAAGCACAGCGGACCTGTAAAGTTCGTAAACGATTGCCTGATAACGATGTTTTAATTTATTTTTCATTCATCACCACAATTCCCGAACGCAATGCGATTGCAGGCAAGCCCATGTTCGAACTGGTAGGTTTCGACGCCGACGACACCCTGTGGCGCAGTCAGGATTATTTCGATGACGCGCAGGCCCGGTTCGAGGCCATCGTCGGGCGTTACGTCGATCTGGCCGATGCCGAATTGCATGACCGCACGCTGGCCACCGAGCGCCGCAACATCAAGTTGTTCGGCTATGGCGTCAAGGGCATGGTGCTGTCGATGATCGAAACCGCGGTGGCAATCACCGATGCCCGCATCAGCGCCGGCGATATCCACCGGTTGGTCGATCTGGGCAAGGAGATCTTGCAGCACCCGGTTGAATTGCTGCCGGGTGTGCGCACCGCGGTGGAAGCCGTGGCCGAACATCATCCGCTGGTGCTGATCACCAAGGGCGACCTGTTCCACCAGGAGGCCAAGGTGCGCGCTTCCGGCCTGAGCGAATTGTTTCACCGCATCGAAATCGTGTCGGAAAAAGACCCGCCAACCTATGCGCGGGTGCTGGGCGAGTGCGGCGTTGCCGCCAACGCGTTCGTGATGGTGGGCAACTCGTTGCGCTCGGACATCGCCCCGGTGCTGGCACTGGGTGGCTACGGCGTGCACGTGCCGTATTACCTGACCTGGGCGCTGGAAGCCGAAGCGGATCTGGGCGCGGACGTGACCCGCCTGCGCACGGTGTCCGAGCCGGTGGGTATCGCGGCGGCGATCCGCGGTTTTTCGGGGTGACCGGCCAGGTCGCGTCGTTCGGCGTGTCAGCCCTTGGCAATGCCCTGATCAGGCCGTCATTGCGAGCAGCCTGTTCCGGCGTGGCTGGAACTGCACGCGGACCATGAACCGGCGGCGGTTCATGGAGAGTGCAGCGAAGCAATCCAGATTTAGGTCGGATCAAGCGCCGCAAGGCGCGGATCCGACATCGCCACGACGCCACAACGGCTGTCGGCTCCGCCCCTGCGGGGCTTGATCCGACCTACGGTACTCGGCCCGGTTCATGGAGAGGAGCGGGCGTTCTTGCGCATCCGGCAACTGCTCCTGCGTTGCTCTACCTCCGGCATCCATGCCGTCACCATGCGCTCGCGGCGCTTGCACATCCTTGTGCGTCGCAGCGACGTGGCAATCCATGGTCACTCGCATCGAACAACACCCTGGCTGGAAAAAAACGAGGCGTTCACCGACCCGCGGCCGGCGAGTCGCTTCAGGTGCGAACCGCCATACCAACGTACAGCGCGACCAGAATTGCGCCGATGGCGACGGCGATCCGGATGACCTCGCTGCGCTTGATCGCAGCCGCTGCCTTGAATCGCTCCCTGATTGCGGGGTGGGTTTCAAGATGTTGCTCGACTGCCAGCTTCGCGTCTTTCAGGCCGAGGCTGGTGCCGGCGCGTGTTGCCTTGATTGCGCCGATCAGGTTTCCCGCCGCGAGCATGGCGATGGCCGGCAATGGAATCGAAGCCGTTTCGCTGGCTACGTGCTGCGTAGTAGAACCCGTCACATGCGCATCGACCGCAGTCTTTGCGTCCGCGAGGCCGAGGCCGGTTTGCTCGCGAACGATCTTGATCGCATCGATGACACGCCCGTCCCTCAGTGCCGCGATTGCGGCGTCAGGCAGTGCCGGTTGCGTTGGTTTCATCTCGCTCCTCGGCGGATTATCGCCCGACGGGCGGCTGCCACAACTCGACCCGGTTGCCCTCGGGGTCCATCACCCATCCGAATTTGCCGAACTCGGAATCCTCGACTTTCGCGTCCACCGCGCAGCCCTCGCTGCGCAGTTGCGCGAGCAGGGCGGACAAATCCTCGACCCGGAAGTTGATCATGAAGCTTGCGCTGCTCGGTGCAAAATAATCCGTGTCGTGCTGGAACGGGCTCCAGATCGTGGTTCCGACCCCGGTTGGATTCTCGGGCGATGCCCAGGGAAATACGACGCCACCCCAGTCCTCGACGTTCATGCCAAGGTGGGTCTGATACCACGCGCGCAAGGTTGCGGGGTCTTTCGCCTTGAAGAAAATGCCGCCAATGCCGGTGACGCGGTTCATGCTGGGTGCTCCCGTGGTTACTCAAAAACCCGTTCGCGCGCAGCGTAACCCGGAACCGCGCGACCAACACGCGTCCCGGGTTTCGGCCTTACGGCCTCTACCCGGGCTACAACGCCAGTGTCATCGGGAAAGATCGGCGCGAAAAGATCGGCGCGATAAGCAAAACAGCACCCTCCCCCGCATGCGGGGGAGGGCTGAACAAGCGGCGCCGCGCGCTTGCGTGCGGGCGCCCACCCGCGGAGACACTCACCTGCCCGGAGCTTGATCCGCCACCGCGTGGAGGTGGCGGGCTCGGGTGCGTGCATCAATGTCGATCCAACCCCGCGATTACGTGGGTTCCGCGTGCGCCGCCGTTGCACCGTTTCTCCAGACACGGTGTGTAGCTAACGGCAGTGAACCGAGGCATCGATATCGCGGCATCGGAATGGCTCGGCATGCGCCGGTCGACTGGGCGACCGGATCACACCAAACCCGCACGGTAGCGGTGCGCACAAACGCGTGCACCGCAGCGCTTCGCGGGTAGAGCTTTGGCGCGTCGGGCGCGGGCCCCCGCATTGCGCCCACCGCTGCTCTATCGCGATTCCGACGGCGATCCGTCGGGTTCCCCAACCCGAATGGGATGCCTCGATCTGGCTGGACTTTCAGTTATGCGTACGCTCGGTGGTGCAACTCCTGCTTGGTGTGGAACCCCGTTGCCGCGGGGTTCCGGTTTTTGCCGTCTGTGCGGCGTGTGCAGAATCCCCGAACCGCGCCGCGGCCACCTTTCGGCAACCTTACGATTCGCAAGTGGTTGATGCGAAACACTATGCGAAGTGGCTCCATGCCCAAGCCGGCGCCGAGCATCCGGCGCCGAGCGGGCCAAGCGCGGGTGCTACCCGGGATGTGTGAACCGCCGGCCTGCCGCCGTACCCGGCTCTTGCCCGGAGCCGGCGGCAGGGCGCGCGCGCAGGGCGGCGAAACCTGCCCGCAAAAAATCAATTCCGGTCCCACAACTCAGGATCGATGAAAATGACGGCACCAGTGCGCCGATCCACGACCTCGATCGTGTATTTGAACACCTGGCCGGCCGATTCCGGCGTGTCCGCGACATGCACGACGATGCTCTGCGGTTGCACCGTCCAGAGCTTGAACGGGCTGGCGGCGGGCTCGTAGCCGAATGGCAGCGCGAACACGATGTCGCGAAACGCGTAACGGTCGCCATCGCTCAGGGTGTAGACCAGGGTGCTGTCGCCGCTGAAACAGATCGTGTTCTGGCTGTCGGCCGGGCCGAGGCTGGCGCTGTAGTCGAGCACGTAGCGGCCGCTGCTCGGCAGCGCCAGCGGCTGGGCGCGGACGCCGACGCTGATCTCGGCGGTGCCGTCGACGGGGTAACCGTCGCAGGCGCTGGCGGTAGCCGCTTGTGCTGGGGTGACTGCCAGTGCGGCGGCGAGCAAGGTCAGTGCGGGAATGATATTGCGCTGGTTGTGCATGGTGGTGAGTCCCTGTGTGGTGGTGCGTGGTTGTCTGCGTGCGCCTGCGCCCCTTCCACGCGGTACGGGGGCAGGCGAGGTTTTGCTCGAATCTGGCCAATATGCTGTGTGCGCCTGGCTCCCGATTCAGTGCGCGCCAGCGAGGGCGCTGGCGTGCGCCAGTTCGTTCGCCGGCAGGTCGAAGTAGCGCGCGATCTCGCGTGCGATCCGATAGCGCACCGCCTGCCCGGCTTCGGCACGCTTGATGGTGGCGATCGACACCTGGATGTCGCGGCGGCCGAACTCATCGGCGAGATCGCGCTGACTCAACAGCAGAGAGCGGCGCAGTTGGCGCAGGCGCGCGGCATCGAGCTGGACGCTGCCGCGCCGGCTTGGTCGTGTGGCAGGTGGCATCGGTGTTGAAGGTGCTGCTTCGCTTTGAACTGGCATGGTCGGCATTTCCTTTGGCGATCGACGGTGGACGGACGTGCGTATCGCGACGCCGCGGCATCACGATGCGTGCAGACTGGTCTCAGCGTGGTCGCAGAACCTTACGAAAACCTGACGGATTGCAAGTACTTGACGCATCAGGCCGGCGCGCGGCGCTGCCGCGGCAAGCCCGCCGATCACAGCCTTGTTTTCAGCCCATTCCCCGTGCATAAAGAGGCCGCACAAGACTGAACGGGTGCGCGGTTTCGGCGATATGTCGGGCCGATGCGAGGTCTTGGACCCGTTTCCGGCCTGTTATGGCCGGACGAAGGATGCGCAGGCTGTGCCATAGCAGTCGCGCGATACACAGAGGGCCGGTTTTTCCGCGACGGCGGGCCATCCAGCGGAACTTCGCTGCGCTTGGTCGGCCGCTGTGCGAAACACGCTTCGCTCGGTCGCCCACAGGGTGGGCTCCTACAGTTAGCGCGGTCGCTGTGCGACACACGCTTCGCTCGGTCGCCTACAGGGTGGGCTCCTACAGTTAGCGCGGTCGCTGTGCGACACACGCTTCGCTCGGTTGCCCACAGGGTGGGCTCCGACAGGGCGAGATCGACGTGCGTTTGTAGGAGCCCACCCTGTGGGCGACAGGCGTTGATCGCGACGATTGCACGAGGTTGCCCGCGCTCAGTCGCGACGTTAGCGTGGCTCGGGCTTGGGCGAGCCCGGCGTCGCGGCAAGCAGGGCGAGGAACTCGGGGTGGCGATAGCCGATGCTCTCGAGCCAGGCGATGCGCTCGGCGACCGCAGCGCCATGCCCGAGCAGCCACTGCGCACTCAGCCACGGCACCAGCAGGTCGGTGTCGTTCGAGGTGGCGGCGTCGCGCGCGGCAAGCAGGACACTGACTCGCTCCCAGTCGGCGCGTGCCGCTGCGCTCTCGCCGCGCCGAGCGAGCCAGCGGCCGCGCGCGATCAAGGCCCCAGCCAATGCAATCGTGGAATACACATCCTGCGGCGTTTGCTCGGCGATGGCTTGCAGATCGACGACGACCCGGTCGAGGGTCGCGTGATCGGTCGTGCTGCGATCCGGGCGCGTGGCAATATGCATGCGAATCTGCGCATCCACACGCCGCCATTGCGGCATCGGTTCCGCGCTGGCCAGCAACTCGGCCGACAGCGTCTGCGCCGCCAGCAGGTGGCTGCTGACGCGTGCCGGTGCCGCGCTGGCCTCAGCGATCCGCGCTGCCTCCAGGTGTGCGTAGGCCAGATCGCGCCGCCACAGCAAATTGCCCGGTTCAAGCGCGATTAGAGCCACCAAACGCTCAATGCCCTCGTCGATCATTGCGCGCGCCTGCGGCAGCCGGCCCAGTTTCAGTTCGACGCTGGCACCGCTGTGCAAGGCGAGCGCGAACCGATCTTCCCATGCGCGCGCCTCGGGGCGCTCGGCGATCAGCTCGCGCAGCATGTGCACGACTTCGGTATAGCCTTCTGCAGCTTCGCGAAGGCGCCCGTCGGCCGCATCGGCGCTGGCGACCCAACTGAGGGTGTTAATCAGATCGAAACGCAGGCTGGCATCGTCTGGCCCCTGCACGAGCGCGGCGCGTTTGAGCTCGGCCGAGCGTGTGAACAGCGGCAGCGCGGCGTCGCTGCGCCCTTGGCGCAGTGCCAGCGCGCCGAGATTGTTCAGGGCATAGGACAGCTCCACTAGCCATTTCGGGTTGGTCGGCTCGATCTGGATCAGGCGCTCGCTGCTGGCCAGATACGCCTGCCAATACCGGCGCGTTTCGTCGAGGCGGCGCTGTTCGAAATAGTAATAGCCCAGCCAGTACGCGGCGATGCCGGATTCGGCCAGGGCGGCGGTGGAGTCAGGAGCCTGGGCAACGGCGCGCTGTGCCGCAGCCACCGCGCGCTCGAACGTGGGCAGCGCTTCTTTGCGCTGTTCCTGCGCCATCAGCACCTCGCCGATGGTGCGCAGGGCGCGCGAGTGGTTGATCAGATCCTCGGTGCGCATCGCCGCGGTCGACTGATGTTCGAGGTAGGACAGGGCCTGGTCACCGATGCCGGACAGCAGCTTCAGGTTGCCGAGCGGGCGCAGGCGGTCGGCGAGGTCGACCAGCATGAAATCGGCCAGGCGCAGCGCCTCCTCGCGATGCTGTTCGGCTTCGCGCCGGGCGTGCTGCGCGCTGAGCGCGAACAGCACCGAAACGACACTGGCCGCAAGCAGCGCGACGAGGGCGCCGACGCGTAGCCGGCGCGCGAAGCGGAGCTGGCGCTCACAGGCGGCGAGAAAGGCGCGCTCGTCGTCGGACAGGGTAGTGCCCGGATCACCCGCCGCCTCGCGCGCCTCGTTCAGCGGCTGCCCGGGATTGAGCAGGAAGTCGGCACTGCGCCCCTCTTCGACCCAGCGTGCGGTGGCGCGGCGCAGGCGGGCGCGCGCTTGCAGCAGGCGGCGGTTGTCGGCGATCCATTCGCGCGCACGCGGCCATTGCCGCAGCAGCGCTTCGTGCGCCACCCCGAACACCGGTCGCCCATGCTGCAACTCGCCCACGAACAGGCGCGCGCAGACGAAGGTCTCGGCCAGTTGCCGCGCCGACTCGTCCGCGAGCGTCGACCAGTACACGCTCTGCGCACTGATCGCTTCGCTGTCGGGCTGCACCACCACCAGCAAGGCGAGGACGTGATCGAGGCTCTCGCGCGCCGGCGCGGGCAGGCTGGCGAATACTTCCTCGGCGCGA
This sequence comes from Gammaproteobacteria bacterium HGW-Gammaproteobacteria-4, assembly GCA_002839995.1. Taxonomy (GTDB): domain Bacteria; phylum Pseudomonadota; class Gammaproteobacteria; order Xanthomonadales; family Xanthomonadaceae. The sequence continues at coordinate 31,873 of PGZC01000019.1, forward strand.
TGCGCGAGCGCGCCAACCAGGCCACCGATCGCGCGATAGCTGCGAAAGGTCAGTTCGCCGGCCTCGGTGCGTCGCTCGTACAGGGTGTGCAGTGCGTGCTGCAACAGCGGCAGCGCATCGGCGTGCTCAAGCGCCGCATCGCGCAGGGTGTCATCCAGACGCGCCGCGGTGTCGGGGTCTTCCTCGAACACCAGGCCGGCGAGCATCGCCGGCGCCCGGATGATCTGCGCGATATCGCCGGCACGCGGGGTCAGCACATCGACGTGGCCGTCACTGGCCTTGAGTTCGGCCAGGCCCGGCAGGGCGTCGATCAGGCGCGGATAGAAGTCGCTGCGCGCAATCATCACCACCGCCACGTTCGCGCAATCGCACAACCGCGCCAATACCCGCCAGAACGCCGCGCGTTCGCGCTGGTCGATCGCGGGTGAAGCAACCAGGGCTTCACCGTGGTCGAGGATCAACAGCAAGTGCGCATAAGGCCCCATCGGCGCACTGCGACGGCGCACGGCCTCGGCGAGTACGTCGCCCACTTGCTCGGGGTGCTGACGGAGCATGCCGGCGAGATCGGCGACCGGGCCGGGCGGGAATACCGGCCGACCGTCGAGCGACCAGCACGACAGTGCTGCGGCCAGTTGCAACAGCACGTCGCCACCGTGGCAACCGGCGAGATCGCAATACGCCACCGCCAACGCCTGCAAACCATCGAAACCGCCTTCTCGCTTCAACAGGGGTTCCGCGCCGGCGCGCAGCAGCGAGGTCTTGCCGCAACCGCTGGAACCCACCAGCAACACGAACCGGCGCTGGCTGTCGATCTGCCGGCGCAGCGCGGTCAGCAGCTTCGCTGTCATCCGGCTGCGCCCGAAGAACACCTCGGCGTGGCGATCGTCAAATGCGCTGAGCCCGACGTACGGGTTGCCGTGCGTCCACGGCCCGGCAACCATGGGCGCACGCCGATAGTCGTCCGGGAACAGCACCTTGGCGATCAGCCGATAGCCGCGCTTGCGGATCGTCTCGATGTAGGTCGGGTTGCGGCTGCTGTCGCCGATCAGGCGGCGCAGGTGCGCGATGGCGCGATGCACCGGGTTGTCGCTGTAGAAGGAACCGCGCCAGACCTCGATCAGCAATTGATCGGCACTGACCACTTCGCCGGCATGTTCGGCGAGAGCGATCAGCACTTCCATCAGCCGCGGCTCAAGCGAAATCTCGCGTTCACCGGCAACCAGGGTGAGGCGCTCGGGCACGATCAGCAGCGCGCCGATGCGGAATTGGCTCACCGAAGCCAGTGATTGAATGCGTGCCGAACGCTGCGCCATGCCGTGCCTCTTCCCCGATGCATTCAGATGCGCGAATCCACGCGCCGCCGATCGATGCCTGAGCATACCTGTTGTGGCAGGAAAGCCGGAGTGCCGGGGGTTGGCCTTGCGACGCGTATCCCGGAGCCAGCCTGGGCGATGAGCAGCGGATGGAGTGTCGGAGCGAAAGCAACGACCTGTCGATTGCCCTGCTTCGCTACCACTACCGACCGGCGCGGGTGAACGAGCAAGGCGTGAGCCTCAGGATCAGCTTTATTGCATGCACTGGTCGCGCCCGTATTCAACCCTGCCGGACACGCGTTGTTGCGGCAAAGCTGGACTCGACCCTGAAGCCGAGCGTTTGCCATGAGCTCAACGCAGTTGTACAATAACGCGTACAACAAACGGACGACACCATGGACGCAATCTCCTACAGCGCTGCCCGCGCCAACCTGGCCAAGACCATGGATCGTGTGTGCGAGGACCACGAGCCGCTGATCATCACGCGCAACGCCGAGCAGTCTGTTGTGATGCTTTCGCTGGACGACTACAAGGCATTGGAAGAAACCGCTTACCTGCTGCGCAGCCCAGCCAACGCCAAGCGCCTTCTCGCGGCGATCGCCCAACTCGCCGCCGGCAAAGGCAGCGAACGGGAACTGGGCAAGTGAGGTTGATCTTCTCGGACGCGGCGTGGGACGACTATCGGTATTGGCACAAGCACGACCGCAAGATGATGGAACGGATCAACAAACTCATCCGGGAGGTAAAGCGCTCGCCGTTCTCCGGTGCAGGCAAGCCAGAACCCCTGAAGCATGCGTTGTCGGGCTTCTGGTCACGTCGCATCAGCGATGAGCACCGGATGGTCTATCGGATCGAAAACAACGACCTGTTAATTGCCCAACTTCGCTACCACTACTGACCGGCGTGCGTGAACGAGCAAGGCGCGAGCCTCATAGCTTCGTTGCATTCCCTGGCCACGCCCATATTTGACCGACACGATGCTACGGTTCCAGACGTGACGTTCCTAATGTCACGCGACGCGTGTCAACGCACCGTAACCTGCCGCATCACGATCTGCCGTTGGAGGTCACCGCGGCGGCGGCATGCAACATTAGAGGGCCTTACCCCGGCGCCGCGCGTCAAAGCGGCTGCGTGCCCGGCAGCCGTTGTGCCGGACGGTCGAAGGTGTACGTCTTGCCGTTGTGCTGCCCCAGCACACTCAAAGTCGCTGCAGCCTTGCGCACGATCAGGGCGTCGGCAAAGTCGGCCGTTCGGGTGCCATTCGCGGTCTTTACGGCCGGCGCCTCGGCGTAGTCGCATAGCGCCGCCCACACCACGTCCCGGTTCTCGAACTGCACGTTCGGTTCCTCGAACAGACTGATGATTGCGGCAACCACATCGTCGCGGCTTGCGGCGTAGCGCTTGCCGGAAAGCGTCCAGGCGACTTCGGCCAGCACCACGTCGGTGACGAGAATCAACGTCTCCTTCTCGAACAGAACGTTGACCCGTGCGGCCTGGATCAGGTCGTCTTGCAGCAGACGACGCAGGATCACGTTCGTATCGACCGCGATCACGCCGAGCCGCGCCGAGGCGTAGAGGCCGGTCCAGCGCGCCGCGCTGCGGTCGCAATTGCGCTGTCGCGCGACGCTTCCTCGGAGTAGCGGCGGTCGGCCTTCAGGTGCTTGAGCACGCCGGCACTCCGCCCCTTGGCTTGCTTGAGGATCGTGATATGACCATGGTGCTCGACAATATCGAGATCATCGCCCGGCACGACGGCCAGACGGTCACAGAGTTCCTTGGGCAACGTCACCTGGCGCTTCGGGCTCAGAACGGGCATGATGGGCTCTTTACTATGTAACCGGTAGTAAAGATACATCCAGCTTTGTTGTCAGGCAAGTGTTGATGCTACAAAGCTAGACCTGACCCCGGGCCCACCCTCGGATCGGTATACTGTCCGATCACCCCGATCAGCGTGGAGGCGAAGTGATGAGCCATCATGATCGCATCACCCTCGAACCCGGCAAGCGCGGCGGCAAGCCATGCATTCGCGGCATGCGAATCACGGTCTACGACGTGCTCGACTGGATGGCGCAGGGTATGACCGAGCAGCAGATCGTCGAGGACTACCCGGAATTGGTGGTCGAGGACATTCGCGCATGTCTCGCTTTTGCCGCCGACCGCGAGCATCGGCTGACCGTCGTTCACAGCAATTGACGGGTCGCACTTGAAGCTGTTGCTCGATCAGAATCTGTCGCGCCGGATGCTGGCGGATTTGGCGCCCGCGTTCCCCGGGTCCAGTCAAGTTCAGCTACTTGGCCTGGAGTCTGCCGACGACAAGCTGCTCTGGCGCTATGCCAAGGATCACGGCTTCATGATCGTCACGCTGGACTCGGACTTCCACGAGTTGGCGACGCTTTACGGCTCGCCACCCAAGATCGTGTGGCTCAAGTGCGGCAATCGACCGCGCTGGTATGTCACCGGGCTACTGCTCAAGCAACGCGAACGGATCGATGCCTTCGGCGACGATTCGGGCGCTTCGGTGTTGGAGATTTACTGACGCAAGCCTCCGCGGCGACAGTCAGAGCCCGCAGGATGGTTTCGGCGATGGTCATACCGTTCGGCGTGATGCTACAAAGCAAGACCTGACCCCGAGCCCCCCTGACCCCGAGCCCCGCTTTTTTGTAGGAGCCCACCCTGTGGGCGACGGGTGGTGCGTCGCGGGCTCGGGTCGCGCACAGGGTGCGCCGCTGCGACTATTCCCCCAACGTCAACAACGAAGCATTCCCACCCGCTGCCGTGGTGTTGATAGTGAGGGTGCGTTCGGTGGCGAAGCGCAGCAGGTAGTGCGGGCCGCCGGCTTTGGGGCCGGTGCCGGAGAGGCCTTCGCCGCCGAAGGGCTGCACGCCCACCACCGCACCGATCTGGTTGCGGTTGACGTAGCAGTTGCCGACTTTGGCGCGGCTGGCGATGCGCTGCACGGTGGCGTCGATGCGGCTGTGGACGCCGAGGGTGAGACCGTAGCCGGTGGCGTTGATGGCGTCGATGATTTTGTCGAGGTCGTCGGCGGCGTAGCGGATGACGTGCAGCACCGGGCCGAACACTTCGCGCTGCAGTTGATCGAGCGATTGCAGTTCATACGCGCGCGGGGCGAAGAAGCTGCCGTGGGCGGTGCTGTCGTCGAGCTGCACTTGCTTGATCGGTTTGGCTTCGCGATCCATGCGCTCGGCGTGGGCTTGCAGGATGGCGAGGGCGTCGGCGTCGATCACGGGGCCGACGTCGGTGGACAGCAGGCCGGGGTCGCCGACGCGCAGTTCGTCCATGGCGCCGGCCAGCAGTTCGATCACGCGATCGGCGATGTCGGCCTGCACGAACAGGATGCGCGCGGCGGAGCAGCGTTGTCCGGCGGAGCCGAAGGCGGCGCTGAGGGCGTCTTTCACCAACTGCTCGGGCAGGGCGGAGGAGTCGGCGATCAGGGCGTTCTGGCCGCCGGTCTCGGCGATCAGCACGGCGATGGCGGCGTCGCGCGCGGCGAGGCTGCGGTTGATCAGACGTGCGGTGTCGGTGGAGCCGGTGAAGGCGACCCCGGCCACGCGCGGGTCGCGGGTTAGCGCGGCGCCGACGCTGGCGCCGTCGCCGGGCAGGAATTGCAGCACCGCTTCCGGCACGCCGGCTTCGTGCAGCAGCTTCACTGCGGCATGGCCGATGAGGTTGGTCTGTTCGGCCGGCTTGGCCAGCACGCTGTTGCCGGCGGCGAGCGCGGCGGCGACCTGGCCCATGAAGATCGCCAACGGGAAGTTCCACGGGCTGATGCAGACGAACACGCCGCGCCCGGCCAGGAACAGTTGGTTGCTCTCGCCGGTGGGGCCGGGCAGGGTTTCGGGCTGGCCGAACTGGCGCCGTGCCTGCTGCGCGTAGTAGCGGCAGAAATCCACGGCTTCGCGCACCTCGGCCACGGCATCGGGAATGGTCTTGCCGGCTTCGCGCACGCACAGGGCGATGAACTGGGCGATGCGCGCTTCCAGCAGGTCGGCGGCGTGCTCGAGGATGGCGGCGCGCGAGGCGGCGGGCAGGCGATCCCAATCGGGTTGCGCGGCCACTGCATTGCTCAGCGCGCGCTCCACTGTGGCGGCGTCGGCGGCTTGCCATTCGCCGACGTGCTGGCGGCGGTCGCCGGGGTAGCTCACCGTGGTGATGACGCCGGACGATATCGCGCCGGGCACCAGCGGCGTTGCGCGCCACGGCTTCACGGCGGCGTTGATGTCGCGCGCCAGTTGGGTGAGATCGAGGTCGTTGGCGAGATTGATGCCCATGGAGTTCTTCCTCTGCGCGCCGTACAGGTCGCGTGGTGCGGGGATCCTGGAATGCGCTTTGCGGGTTTGTGCGGCGACTTCGGCCACCGGGTCGGCGACCAGTTCGGCGGCGCTCATGCGCTCGTCGGTGATGCGGTTGACGAAGCTGGTGTTGGAGCCGTTTTCGAGCAGTCGGCGCACCAGGTACGGCAGCAGGTCTTCGTGGCTGCCGACCGGCGCGTACACGCGGCAGGGCGCGTTGAGCTTGTCGGCGGCCACCACGTCGGCGTACAGATCGGCGCCCATGCCGTGCAGGCGCTGGAATTCGTAATGCGCGCCGCCGCGCCGGCCCAGTTGCGCGGCCATGTGATGCACGGCGGCGATGGTGTGGGCGTTGTGGCTGGCGAACATCGGGTACAGCAGATCGCCGGCTTCGAGCATGCGCCGCGCGCAGGCCAGATAGCTCACGTCGGTGTTGGCCTTGCGGGTGAACACCGGGTAGCCGGCCAGGCCATCGACTTGCGCGCGCTTGATCTCGGCGTCCCAGTAGGCGCCCTTGACCAGACGCACCGGCATCGGCCGGCCGACCTTGCGCGCCAGCGCCACGATGGCGTCGATCACGAACGGTGCGCGCCGCAGATACGCCTGCACCGCGAGGCCATAGCCGTTCCAGCCGGCCAGACTGGGATCGGCGTAAACCTCGGCGATCAGGTCGAGGCTCAGTTCCAGGCGATCGGCTTCCTCGGCATCGATGGTGAAGCCGATGCCTTGTTCGCGCGCCAGTTGCGCCAGTTCGAGCACGCGCGGTGTCAACTCGCTGCGCACGCGGGCGCGCTTGGCGTGCTCGTAGCGCGGATGCAGCGCGGACAACTTCACCGAAATGCTGGGCGCGGCGAACAGGACGGGGAACGGGCCGCTGGCGCCGATGGCGCGGATCGCCATGCGGTAGCTGTCGAGGTAGCGCGCGGCATCTCGGGCGGTGAGCGCGGCCTCGCCGAGCATGTCGAAGGAATAGCGGTAGGCCGCGTTTTCGCCCTTGCGCGAGCGCTTGAGCGCGTCCTCGATGGTGCGCCCCATCACGAACTGGTGGCCCATGATGCGCATCGCCTGGCGCACCGCGAGCCGGATCACCGGCTCGCCGGCGCGGCCCACCAGCCGGCGCAGTGCGCCGATCACGTTGCCGCGCGTTTCATCGGCCAGATTGACCACATGCCCGGTCAGCATCAGGCCCCAGGTGGAGGCGTTGACGAACAGCGAATCGCTCTGGCCCAGATGCGCGTCCCAGTCGGCCTCGCCGAGCTTGTCGCGGATCAGGCGGTCGGCGGTGCCGGCGTCGGGGATGCGCAGCAGCGCTTCGGCCACGCACATCAGCAGCACGCCTTCCTCGGAGCTGAGGTCGTACTGGCGCATGAAGGCTTCGATCGCGCCTTGTTGCAGGGCGCGGGTGCGCACCGTGCTGACCAGGCTCACGGCGGTGGCCTGGATCGCGGCGCGGACGGGTTCGCTCAGGGTGGCATCACGCAGCAGTTCGGCGACGTGTTCGTCTTCGTCGCGCAGCCAGGCCTGGGTGATGCGCTGGCGTTGTGGGTCGTTGGCCGCAGTAAGCTCGGGCGAAAGAATGGCGGTCACGGCGGGCGGCTTCACGGCTTGGGCGCGGGATGCCAGTGTAGTCGCCAGCGCCGCGCCGCGAAAGCGATTTGCTTCCGGCGACAAAGCGGTCAAGAAGAAAAGCGAGGCAACTCGCACGCCCTGTCGAGCTCGCAGCATTCGTGGTGCGTTGCCGCCGTGGGATGAAACGGAGAAGCAACCACGTAGCGCATGGATGCGCGGTCGAGAGCGACAACGCGCCGTAAAGCGCGCCGAGCATCGCAGTCGAATGCGGGAGCAAGGCACCACTGTTTGAGGGCATGGATGCCCGAGTTGGTGCCGGCCCGCATTCGGCGAGAAGCGCAGGATACCGGCGTGGCAGGAGCCGCGCCGGCGCGCGTTCGGCGCAAGGCGTTTTGGGTCCTTTTCCGCCGTGAAAAGGGCCTCGCCGGCCGCAGGCCGGTGAAAGTCTTGTTCTTCTCCAGCGGGAATGCCATCCGAAGCGAGAGGCACTGGATTGCCACGTCGTAGCGCGCCTCTACCCAGGCGACGGGTGTGGCGCCGCCGGATCGCGGTCCCGGGTTTCGCCGTTGTGCGGCTCAACCCGGGCTACGCCGGTGTGGGCGATATTCAGTGATGCACGCCGTGGCCGTTGCCGTTGATGGCAGCGAGCTTGCCCTTCATGCGGCGCAGCAGATCGTCGCCGGCATACGCGAACACAAACGCGGCGAGGACATCGATCGTGTAATGCACATGCTGCAACAACAGGGCGATGGCGATCACGAAGGTGAGCATCAGAAACGCCATTCGTGCAATCCGGTTTTCGGCGGTGAGGTACAGCATGAACATGGTTGCGGTATGGCCGGAAAAAAACAGGTCGCGGGTCGGTGCAGTGCCCGTCGCGAACAGCTCGACGATGGGATCGCGCAGCAAAATCATTTTTACCGGGGGGTCGAGCGGCAGCAGATACATGGCAAGCATCCGCGAGACCACAACCAATGCATACAGTTGCAGCGCAAATACCAGCCGCTTCGGATGCACCGCCAGCAACATGATCGCCGCAATCACCGAGCCATAGATCAGCGGAAAGATGACCCAGGTGAGGTCGATGTTCGGCAGATGATTGAGTACCGGGTCGGCCAGCGTTGCGCCCGGTCGGGTTTCGACGAAGCCCAGGAACTGGGCAAACGTGGCCATGACGACAATGAGCAACGCGACCGAGCCGACGATCTCGAAGCGGTTGCCCCTGGTCGCCAGGTAGTGCGCCCAGGCCGTCCTTACGGTGTTGGCCGGTGGTTGAGCGGGCAACGGCATGCCGGGCGACAGGGAATTCGGCGATAACATAAGCGGTGACCAGTGCTTTGACGTCGGGGCGGTGTGAAATATCGCTAGTGTTCGCGTGCCAAGGTCGGTTCGACCGGCGCGGGCGCGGCTATTGTTACCATAGCAAGCGCGGTTACGCATAATTTTACGTTGCGCGCGATTCATCGGCGGTAGGCATCCTGAACAAAACGCTTGGCCTGAACACGGCGCGGATTCGTGGTTGCAGGCGCGTGCGCTTGCCCGCAATTGGCCCGTGGGGGTAACATCTTGGGGTTCCCTGGGGTCACAACTTGGGTGGCGTGGCTGCGTTGTGCCGATTGCCCGGACGGCCGCTGCGCCCGATTGGCGTTGACGCGGCCTTGACCGGCAGGGGGCCACGGTGACGATCGCGCCAGCGCGGAATTGCCGACCACGGGTTCAGTTTCAGGTACACGGTGCTCGCCACGCACTGCGCTCCGGGGCGCGGGGTAGCCGAACGCTTCGCAACGACGGCCCGGGCTTGCCGGCCAGGTTTTTCGACAACCATTAACGTTACATTGCTGGGGAGCACCCGATGAAGTCTGTTCATTTTCGCCGCATTGGAATTGGTCTTGGCCTGTTGGCCGCCGCCGGTGCGGCCATGGCAAACCCGGTGCCGATGCAGCTCAACATGACACCGGGCGTCACCGAGGTGTCCAACGAGGTGTATCGCCTGCACAACCTGATCATGTGGATTTGCGTGGTGATCGGTGTGCTGGTGTTTGGTGCGATGGGCGTGGCCATGTTCCGCTTCCGCAAGTCCAGGGGCGCGGTGTCGGCCACCTGGACCCACAACACCACGGCCGAAATCATCTGGACGGTGATCCCGGTGCTGATACTGGTGGCGATGGCGGTGCCGGCGACCAACACGCTGTTCAAGATGTACGACACCAGCGAAGCCGAGATGACGGTCAAGATCACCGGCTATCAGTGGATGTGGCGTTACGAATATCTCGGCGAAAACGTGGCGTTCAGCAGCCGCCTGGATCGCGACAGCGACCGGATTCGTCAGTTGGGTTCGGGCGAAGTACCGTCGCTCGCGGCCAATCCGAACTATCTGATCGATGTCGATAACCCGCTGGTGCTGCCGACCGACACCAAGATTCGCTTCGTGTTGACCGCCGACGACGTGATCCACTCGTGGTGGGTGCCCGACTTCAGCATCAAGCAGGACGCGATACCGGGCATCGTCAACGAAGCATGGACCCGCATCGATGAGCCGGGTCTGTTCCGTGGCCAGTGTGCCGAATTGTGCGGCAAGGACCACGGCTTCATGCCGGTTGTGGTCAAGGCCGTGCCCAGGGCCGAGTTCGATGCCTGGCTGCTTGCGCAAAAAGCCGACGCCGATACTGCCGCGCGCACTGCCGCCGTAGCCGCCGCCCGTTGACGGCCGACCGAATTCGATTGAGGTAACCCGACATGTCCACAACAGCCTTTGACGCCAGCCCCGAGCACGCCACCGATCATGCCGATCACAAGCCGCAGGGCTTCCTTGATCGCTGGGTGTTCACCACCAACCACAAGGACATCGGTACCTTGTATCTGGTGTTCTCGTTCGTGATGTTCTGCATCGGCGGCGCCATGTCCGGCGTGATCCGCGCCGAGCTGGCGCAGCCGGGCCTGCAACTGGTGCATCCGGAGTTCTTCAACCAGATGACCACGGTGCATGCGCTGGTGATGATCTTCGGCGGGGTGATGCCGGCGTTCGTCGGGCTTGCCAACTGGATGATCCCGATGATGATCGGGGCGCCGGACATGGCGTTGCCGCGCATGAACAACTGGTCGTTCTGGATCATGCCGTTCGCGTTCAGCCTGCTGCTGCTGACCCTGTTCCTGCCCGGCGGTGCGCCGGCCGGCGGCTGGACCCTGTACCCGCCGCTGTCGATTCAGGGCGGCGCCAACATGTCGTTCGCCATCTTCGCGATCCACCTGATGGGCATCAGCTCGATCATGGGCGCGATCAACATCATCGCCACCATCCTCAACATGCGCGCGCCGGGCATCGACCTGCTGAAAATGCCGCTGTTCGTGTGGACCTGGCTGATCACCGCCTTCCTCTTGATCGCGGTGATGCCGGTGCTGGCCGGTGCGGTAACGATGCTGCTGACCGACAAATACTTCGCCACCAGCTTCTTCAATGCCGCCGGTGGCGGCGACCCGGTGATGTTCCAGCACATTTTCTGGTTCTTCGGGCATCCCGAGGTGTACATCATGATCCTGCCGGCGTTCGGCATCGTCAGCGAGATCATCCCGACGTTTGCGCGCAAGCCGCTGTTCGGCTATCAGGCGATGGTCTACGCCACCGCCTCGATCGCGTTTCTCAGTTTCATCGTGTGGGCGCACCACATGTTCACTGTGGGTCTGCCGCTGGGCGGCGAGCTGTTCTTCATGTACGCCACCATGCTGATTGCGGTACCGACAGGCGTCAAGGTATTCAACTGGGTCAGCACCATGTGGGCCAGTTCGATGACCTTCGAGACGCCGATGCTGTGGGCGATCGCGTTCGTGATCCTGTTCACCATCGGTGGGTTCTCCGGCCTGATGCTGGCGATCGTGCCGGCCGACTTCCAGTACCAGGACACCTACTTCGTGGTGGCGCACTTCCACTACGTGCTGGTCACCGGCGCGCTGTTCGCGATCATCGCGGCGGTGTATTACTGGTGGCCGAAATGGACCGGGCGCATGTACAGCGAGTTCTGGGGCAAGTTCCATTTCTGGTGGAGCGTGGTATTCGTCAACCTGTTGTTCTTCCCGCAGCACTTTCTGGGCCTGGCCGGCATGCCGCGCCGCATACCGGACTACAACGTGGCCTTTGCCGACTGGAATCTGGTCAGCTCGATCGGTGCCTTTGGCATGCTGCTGACCCCGATCATGATGGCGGGCATCCTGTGGCATTCGCTGCGTCACGGCGCCAAGGCTGAAGCGCGCTCGTGGGAAGGCGCGCGTGGCCTGGAGTGGACGCTGCCGTCGCCGGCACCGCACCACACCTTCGCCACCGCGCCGGTGCTGCGTCCGGGCGATCTGGCGCACGACGATCTGAGCCATTGAGCGCGGGCCGCCTGATGTCGCCAAGCCGCAATCAACCCGATTCCGTCGATCGGCAGCGCCGCGCGCAATTGCAGGCGCGGCGCACGGCGTGGGTGCTTGCGGCGGTTGCGTTGGCGGTGTATCTGGGCTTTCTCGCCAGTGGGGCGTTCGGGCAATGAGCGTGGTCAACAGGGCATCGTTGAAAACCATTGCGCTGGTCGCGGTGGGTTCGTTTGTGTTTGCGTTTTCGCTAGTGCCCATCTATCGCATCGCCTGCGAAAAAGTGTTTGGTATCCGGTTGGAGCAGGGGCCAGCGGGCGAGCAACGGTTGGCCGGCGTCGCGGCAGACCGCGAGCGGCTGGTGACGGTGCAGTTCGATACCAGCGTCAATTCGCGCCTGCCGTGGCAGTTTTCGGCCGACACTTTCGAGATGAAGGTGCATCCGGGCGAGTTGGCCGAGGCGACCTTCCATGCCACGAACCTGGCCGCGACCGCGATCGTCGGTCAGGCGGTGCCGTCGATAGCGCCATCGTCTGCCTCCGCGTTTTTCAGCAAGACCGAGTGTTTCTGCTTTACCCAGCAACTGCTGGAGCCGGGTGAGAAGCGGGCGATGCCGGTGCGCTTCATCGTCGATCCGGCACTGCCCAAAGACGTCACCATGCTTACCTTGTCGTACACCTTCTTCAACAACGAAACCGCCACCGCACAGCTCGATACCGAGCTCGCGGGTGGTGCTCACGCCGCACCTTGATTGCACGCTCAGCGCAGGAACTGACATGGCCCACACTCACGACGCCAACGCGTACTACGTCCCCCACGGCAGCCACTGGCCGGCGGTCGGCACCATTGGCCTGTTCACCACCATGTTCGGTGCGGCGAACTGGCTGAACGAAGTTTCCTGGGGGGAACCGGTGTTTTTCGCCGGCATCAGCATTCTGGTGCTGATGCTGTTCGGCTGGTTCGGCACCGTGATCCGCGAGTCGGTCGGCGGTTTCTACAACAAGCAGGTGGACACCTCGTTCCGCATGGGCATGATGTGGTTCATCTTCTCCGAGGTGATGTTCTTCGCCGCGTTCTTCGGCGCGTTGTTCTACGCGCGCGCACTGGTGGTGCCGTGGTTGGGCGGTGAGGGCGACGGCGTGATGACCAATGCCCTGCTCTGGAGCCAGTTCGAACCGAGCTGGCCGACCAATGGCCCGGCCAATGTCGGCGGCGCCTTTGAAACCATTCCCGCGTGGGGCTTGCCGCTGCTCAACACGATGCTGCTGCTGTCTTCCGGTGTGACCATCACCATTGCCCACCACGCGCTGCGCGCCGGGCAGCGCAAGGCGCTGCTGTTCTGGCTGGGCGCCACGGTGCTGTTGGGCGCGACGTTCCTGTTTTATCAGGCCAGCGAATACATCCACGCCTACCACGAGCTGAATCTCACCCTGGGCAGCGGCATCTACGGCTCGACTTTCTTCATGCTGACCGGTTTTCACGGCATGCATGTGACGCTGGGCGCGATCATGCTGACGGTGATCTGGTTCCGCTGCGCCAAGGGCCATTTCGATCGCGATCAGCACTTCGGCTTCGAAGCCGTCGCGTGGTACTGGCACTTCGTCGATGTGGTGTGGCTGGGCCTGTTCGTATTCGTTTACGTGCTCTGAGCCGAAGCGGATGCTGCCAGTACGTGCGTCGTTCTGTGTGGAACCTATCGGCGGCGGCGATGACGCTGCGGTTCTCTCGATGACAGTCTCGCCGCGCGCAGGTCGGCTCAAACCGCGCAGCGGTGGAGCCGACATCGGTAACGCCGGACGCTTGCACCGCCGCGCGCAAGTCCCCGTCGGATCCGCGCCTGCGGCGCTTGATCCGACCTACATGAGCTGCGCAAGCGTGTCGTCCCGAGGCGTAGGTCGGCTCAAGCCGCGCAGCGGTGGAGCCGACATCGCTAACGCCGGACGCTTGCACCGCGCGCAAGTCCCCGTCGGACCCGCGCCTACGGCGCTTGATCCGACCTACACGAGCTGCGCAAGCGTGTCGTCCCGAGTCGTAGGTCGGCTCAAGCCGCGCAGCGGTGGAGCCGACATCGGGAACGCCGGACGCTTGCACCCCGCGCAAGTCCCCGTCGGATCCGCGCCTACCGCGCTTGATCCGACCTACATGAGCTGCGCAAGCGTGTCGTCCCGAGTCGTAGGTCGGCTCAAGCCGCGCAGCGGTGGAGCCGACATCGGGAACGCCGGACGCTTGCACCCCGCGCAAGTACTGTCGCCCACAGGGTGGGCTCCTACAAATAAGCGGTTGCGCTCACCTGTAGGAGCCCACCCTGTGGGCGAACTGTCGGAAAGATCATCGATGCGGGCATTCGCACCAAACCGGCTTTCCCTCGCTACGATCGGTCAAGTCCGACAGGCTGCTAGGCCGCGTCGCAGTCGAGCCAGCGGCTGTCGCAGTTCCGTCAGTGGCTGATGCCGTGCGGCTGGATATGGCCGGTGGCAATGCCGATGGCGATCAGCACGATCAGCGCGACCGACAGCACGATGCGCCGGGTCAAGGCCTTCACGGTGCGGTTGCTCTGACCCTTGTCGATCATCATGTAGTACAGGCCGGCGCCGAGGTTGTAAACAATCACCAGCAAGAAGGCAATGATGAGCAGTTTCTGTGCCATGGTCGCGCGCTTCGATGGTGGGGTTCCATTATCCGCCGATCGGGTGGGCGCGGCATGAATTGCGGTCGCGCAAGGTGATGTCGCCGCTCCGTCGGCCACTGCTGATCGTCATTGCCGCCTCTGGGCTGGTGGCGGCGGTCGCGGCTTTGGCGATGTTGGGCTTCTGGCAACTCGATCGTGCCCGGCAAAAACAGGCCATGCTCGACGCGGTTGAACACGTGCTCCAGCAGCGCCGCCCGGTCGCGATGACGCGGGTGCTGGATCGTGCTTCGAGCGACTTCGCCTGGGCGGAGGTGAACGGTCGTTTCGCGGCGCCATTGATCTTTCTCGACAACCAGCAACACCAGGGCCGCGCCGGCTTGCGCCTGTATGCACCGCTGGCGTTGCCCGGACAACCGACACGCCTGCTGGTCGATATGGGTTGGTTGCCTTGGCCCGCCGGACGGGTATTGCCGGCAATCCAGTTGCCGGATGCGCCGGTAACGCTGGCCGGCCTGCTGGCGCCGCCGCCCAGTGTGGGCCTGCGTGTCGGCGACGCGCCTTCGGGCAGGCAGACGCCGCTGCTGGTTACCCGCCTTGATCCGGCCGAGCTGAGCGCGCAGGGCGATGTGCGTTACGCCGCGCGCGTGTTGCGCCTCGATCCCGCATTGCCGCTGGGTTATGCGCGTGATCTCGATGTGCTGCCCAATACCCTGCCGCCCGAACGCCACCGCGGTTACGCGGCGCAGTGGTTCGCGCTGGCGGCGTCATTGTTTACTCTGGTGCTGTGGCGCCAACTGCGGAAGAAGACGTCATGACCAAACAACTGCGCGCGCGCATCGTGCTTGTCGCGATAGCGCTGATTTTTTTCGGCAGCTTCGGCGCTGCCGGTTTGCTGCGTTTCAGTGGCTGGCAGCCCAGCGGCCGCACCAATTACGGCGAGCTGCTGGCGACACCGATCGACGCTTCGCATGTGCGCCTCGAGCGTGTCGACGGCAGTGCCTATACCTGGCGCGCGCAACCGCATATCTGGCGCATCGTGGTGTTCGCGCCGGCCGATTGCGCGGCACCGTGCATCGAACTGGCCAGCGCACTGGAAAAGGTCTGGCGTACCGAGGGCCGCCATGCCGATCGCCTGCACGTGCTGTGGTTCGGCGAAATCTCCGAATCGGCACCGCGTTTTCGTAATCTCTTCGTGATGCGCGAGTCGGCCGAACTGCGCGAGCGGGTGGCGCAAGCCGGCACCCTGGATGGCCTGCCAGTTCATCTGCTCGATCCCAACGGCTTTGTCGTGCTGCGATATCCGCCCGGCTTCGATGCGGCGGGGTTGCGTCGCGATCTGGGTCGCCTGATCAAATAACACGGTTCTGCATCAACGGGGAATTCACCATGTTGCCATTGCATCGTCATTTTCACCGGATCGCCTGGCTCGCGGTCGCACTTGCGGCGGTGGTCATTGTGTTCGGCGCGTTTGTGCGGCTGTCGCACGCCGGCCTGAGCTGCCCCGACTGGCCGACGTGTTACGGGCAAGCGGCGTGGCCCACGCATGAACACGAGATCGCTGCGGCCAACGATCAGTTCGAGCGTCCGGTAGAGGTCAACAAGACCTGGCGCGAGCAATTCCATCGCCATATCGCCGCCAGCCTGGGCCTGCTGGTGCTCGCGTTGGCGTTGCTCACACGGCGCGCCGACAAGGGGGTCTGGTGGGTGTTGGCGGCAAGTGGCACGGTCGCCGTGTCGATCGCCCTGTACATCGACACGCATTATTTTGCCTCGGCGATATTGGCCGCCACCGGTGAAGCCGTGTTGTTGGCGCTGGCGCTGCGCGCATCGCCCGAGCCGCTTGCGCGTCTGGCGCCGCTGACGCTGGCAGTGATCGTCTTTCAGGCCTTGCTCGGGATGTGGACGGTCACCTGGCTGCTCAAACCGGTCGTGGTAATGGCGCATCTGCTGGGCGGATTGGCCACGTTCTCGCTGCTGCTGACCATGGCCTGGCGCAGTACGGCGGGGCGCGACATGCCGCGCGCCGATCTCGCCCGCATTCGACCCTGGCTGTGGATGGCGTTGACGGTACTGGTGCTGCAGATCGCGCTCGGCGGCTGGACATCAGCCAACTACGCGGCGCTGGCCTGCGGCGCCGATTTCCCGACCTGTCAGGGACTGTGGTGGCCGAGCCACGACTTCCAGCAGGGCTTCGTGCTATGGCGCGGCATCGGCGTGGATTACGAGGGTGGGGTGCTCGATGGTCCGGCGCGGGTGGCGATCCACCTTGCGCATCGCCTTGGCGCGGTGGCGGCGTTGGTGCTGGTGCTGGCCAGCGCGATCCGTCTGCTGCGCAGCAGCGGCCTGGCCGCGTGGGGCTGGTTGCTGATAGTGGTGTTGCTGGCGCAGATCGGGCTTGGCATCAGCAACGTTGTGCTGGGCCTGCCGCTGTGGGTGGCGGTGGCGCACAACGCCGGTGCACTGCTCCTGCTGGCCATTCTGGTCAGCCTGCTGGCGCGGTTACGCGCAACCCAGATTTAGAGCCAGGTCGCCCACAGGGTGGGTTCCTGCAAATTCGCTTTGAGGCGCCCTTGCAGGAGCCCACCCTGTGGGCGACATGCGTCCGTGAATAGGTTTGCCACGCCGCGCGCGGTAAACTGCGCGGCTCCCGCCTGAGCAAGACCCGATGAGTGCCACTGCCCGCCAATACTGGCAACTCACCAAGCCGCGCGTGGTGGCACTGATTGTGTTCACCGCGTTCGTCGGCATGCTGCTGGCGCGCGTCGATCCCGCACCGGGGATGCCGCCGTTGCCGCCGCAACTGCCGCCGTTGACTGCGGCGTTGTTCGGCTTTATCGGCATCTGGCTGGCGGCCGCATCGGCGGCCACCATCAATCAGTTGCTGGATGCGCGCATCGACGCGAAGATGACGCGCACCTCGTGGCGGCCGATCGTGGTTGGACAGATCACGCCACGCAACGCCTTGATTTTTGCATTGCTGCTGGCGACGTTGTCGATGGCCGTGTTGCTGCTGTGGGTCAATGTGCTGACGGCGGTGCTGACGTTTGCCTCGCTGATCGGTTATGCGGTGATTTACACCGTGTTCCTGAAACGGGCGACGCCACAGAACATCGTCATTGGCGGGTTGGCCGGTGCCGCGCCACCGGCGCTGGGCTGGGTGGCGATCACCGGTGAGCTGCATCCGTACGCGTTGCTGCTGGTGCTGATCATCTACGTTTGGACGCCGCCGCATTTCTGGGCACTGGCGATATTCCGCCGCGCCGACTATTCGCGCGCGCAGGTGCCGATGCTGCCAGTGACGCACGGTGTGCACTACACCCGCCTGCAGATCTTGCTGTACACCATCCTGCTGACGGTCGTTACCGTGCTGCCATGGGCCACTCACATGAGCGGCGGTTTTTATCTCGGTGGTGTACTGGTGCTCGATGCGGTGTTCGTGTATTACGCCGTGCGCCTGATGCGCCCGCCCAGCGAAGCCTATGCGATGAAAGTGTTCAATTACTCGATCATCTACTTGATGGCCCTGTTCGCGTTTCTGCTCGCGGATCGCTGGTTGTTGCCATTCGGTTCCTGATCGACAGGCATCGGTAACAATCGCACTCGCCTCAGCGCCGGCTGCTCAACAACGCGCGCAATTCGTCTTTTTCAGCCGCGCTCAGGCCGGGGTCGCGCTGCCGCAGTTGCAGCTCGCCGATACGTTGCGCAAGGGTCTGGCGGTCGAGTTGCGCCAGCGCGTCGCGGAACTCGATGACCCACGATTCGGGTGAACCGGGGATGTCGAGCAAGGCGAGCTTGTTCAGCGCCGCGGCTTCGTCGCGTCCGTCGAAGTGCTCCAGCAAGGATGCGCTGCTGATATCGGGCCGCGACTGGATCAGCGCGATCAGCTCAACCAGCAACGCGATGCCGGGCTGACGCAGCGCCGCGAACAGATACGGTGGTTGCAGGCTGGTGGCGAGGCCGGGTTGCTGCACCAGCAGGGCGATGACGCTGCGCACCAGGCTTCGGCGTGGTGCCTGCTGATTGCCGCGCCGTCGCGGTGGCGATTTGGTTGCCGTCGCTGCGGCCGGCGCCCGATCGACGCCGGTGATCTCGCGCAGGCGCGCCAGCATCAGGTCGCGGAAGGCGCCATCGGGAATCTGCGCCAGATACGGCTTGGCACGCTCGGCCAGCCGCGCCTTGCCATCGAGCGTGCCCAGGTTGACATCGTGCGACAGCTCGGCGAAGAAGAATTCCGACAGCGGTGTGGCTTTGGCGATGCGCGCTTGAAACCCAGCCGCGCCTTCGCTGCGCACGATGGTGTCCGGGTCTTCGCCGTCCGGCAGAAACAGGAACAGCGCCTGACGGCCATCCTTCATCCGCGGCAGCACCGATTCCAGCGCCCGCCAGGCGGCGCTGCGGCCGGCGCGATCACCATCAAAACA
>PGZC01000020.1 GCA_002839995.1 Gammaproteobacteria bacterium HGW-Gammaproteobacteria-4
GCCGACGTACTCGGCGTCACCAAAGGTCAGCTGCGTCATCGATGCGTCTCGCGTTGGCCGTTGCGCTACTCTACCAAGAACGACTTGTTCAGAGCATCCTTATTGATCAATCACCCTTGAAAATTCGATACATCCCTCGAGGGATCATTACGTACGACATCCACATTGCAACGACGAGGCCAACAAGGATGAAGCTACCGCCAAGGAATAGACCTAAATTGTTTTCGGCCATTCCTGCTACTAGTCGACCAAGTTTGGACAACGGACTTCCAATGTTTGGACTTGAAAAAATAAAATAGAAATAAAATGGACTCACTATGATCCCACCGAGCAAAAACAGAAATGCAAATACAAGCAAATTTTCACCCTTGCCAGTTAGCGCTCTTGAATTCTTCGGAGTCAATACAATTGGAGCTAAAAAAGAAAACGCAATAAAAATTACTGGCATGATAGCCAACATCAATAACCAAAATACCTTAACACGATGCGGATCGTCCGAATATGACGCTATCACTTCTGCTATCGGAATGTTAATTGGAATCTCTATCGACAAAACAATTGAATCAGGCAACATGCATGCGATAACAAAACCAATCGCAACATATACAAATAACACTGCAAATGGTAAATTCCAAGCTTTTGAATGTGTAATAATTGTCATGACTCAAGTATTCCTTGTTTTTCTGTACGATTTTATCAGTGATCTTTCAATTTTCCATTTGCACTCTGACACTGCCTGTCATGCCTCGCATTTTCACTATCGGGGGCCTCGAAAAAGCCGCCGCGAGCGACCCGAGTGCAAGGCACGCGGAGCGGTCGCTTCGGGCATCATCTCGACTCCTGATCGCCTCATTGCTCCCGCATCGCTTCTGACTGATGTTGCTGCAACGGGCTGAGCAGGTAGTCGATCACGCGCCGTGTGCCGGTTTTCACCTCGGCGCTGACGCTCATGCCCGGCGTCATCGTTACGCGTACGCCATCGATCATCAGATGCGTCTGGGTGAGCCGGATGCGGGCGGGAAAGATCAGGCCCAGTGTGTCGTCCTGCGCGGCGTCGTGGGATACCGATTCGACCACGCCATCGAGATAGCCGTAGCGGGTGTAGGGGAAGCTTTCGATCTTGACGGTGACCGCCTGGCCGGGGCGGACAAAGCCAATGTCCTTGTTGAGCACGTTGGCTTCGATTTCCAGCGCTTCGTCGCTGGGCACGATGGCGAGCAGCGGTTGCGCTGGGGTGACCACGCCGCCGATGGTGTGGACGGCGAGCTGTTGTACCGCGCCGTCGACCGGCGCGCGCAGTTGCGTCATGCGATCGCGTTGCCGGGTCTTGTCCACGTCCGGGCTGAGCTGCGCGACTCGCTCGTTGGCCTGGCGCAGTTCATCGAGCGTTTGCTGGCGCATCTCGGCGATCAGCACACGCAGTTGCTCCTGGGCGCCATCGATGGCGGAGCGCGCTTCGACCAGGCGGTTGCGCTGGGTGATCAGCTCGCGTTGCGCGGCGATGCGTTCCTGTTCCAGCACCAGGTAATCGTGGCGGCCGACATAGTGCTTTTCGAGCAGGGTGGCGACGTTTTCGGCGCGGGCGGTGGCGATGCGCGCGGCGTCTTCGGACGGCTGGATCAGGCTCTGGATGGTGTGCAGCTCGGCCCGGCGCTGCGCGAGTGTGGCTTGCAGGTTGTGCACGCGGACGCGAAAGGCGGCCGCCACGCTGCTCGCCAGCGCCTGTTCGGCCTGTACGCGCTCAGGTGGCAGGCTGGGGTCTGGTTCCAAATGAGGGGCTTCGCCGGTGTCCATGGCACGGGCCAGCGCGGACAGGCGCAACAGCGCCAGGCGGGCGTCGATCAGGGCATCGTCGGCTTTGGCGTGGTCGGCACCGGTGCCGGTGGCATCGAGCTCGATCAGCAGCTCGCCGCGCTTCACGAGTTGGCCGTCGCGCACCCAAATGCGGGTGACCACGCCGGTTTCGGCCGGTTGCACGATCTTGGTGCGGCTGCCGACCACGATCTTGCCCGGCGCCACCGCGACGATGTCGAGCATGCCCAGCGTGGCCCACAGCAGCGCGACGCAGAAGAACGCGATGATGATACGGATGAGCCAGCGCGCGGTGGGCGAAGCCGGGGTGTCGGTCAGCTCCAGGTGCGCGGGCAGGAAGGCCAGTTCGTCGGCGCTGCGCTGGGGTGGATCGAGCTGCGCGCGAACCGCCCAGGCGGCGGTGAATACCTTGCGGTAGCGGGCCAGGAAATCGCGCACGGCAAGCAGGATGTGGCTGCCGGGGAGGTGGTGGGTGATGCTCATACATGGCACTCCAAGCGATTGCACGCGTGCAATGCCGCGAATTGGCGCACCCTCACCCCAACCCCTCTCCCGGCGGGAGAGGGGCTTTTGAGGAAGTCGCGCTCTGCCGCGTCTTCGACGCAAGGCGGGCGGATCGCAACCGGGTTTTGGCTTTCTTTGCGCTCTTTGCGTCCTTTGCGGACAACATGGCTTCTCCCGAGCCCCGGCGTTTGCACGGCAGCCATGCTCATGCCTCCCCCTGCTGCAACCGGTACAAACGGCTGTACAGGCCGTCGGGCTGGGCCAGCAATTCGGCGTGGCTGCCCATTTCGGCGATGCGGCCCTTTTCGATCACCACGATGCGATGGGCCAGGCGCACGGTGGACAGGCGGTGGGCGATGATGAGCACGGTGCGCCCGCTGCAGATGGCGCGCATGTTGGCCATCACCGCGTGCTCGGATTCGTAATCAAGCGCGCTGGTGGCTTCGTCGAAGATCAGGATGCGCGGGTTGTTGATCAGGGCGCGGGCGATGGCGATGCGTTGCCGCTGGCCACCCGACAGCCCGGTGCCGTGCTCGCCCACCTTGGTGTCGTAACCCTCGGGCAGCTCGGTGATGAACTCGTGCGCGCCGGCCAGGGTGGCGGCGTGGATCACCCGCTCCAGCGCCAGGCCGGGATCGGTCAGGGCGATGTTCTCACGCACGCTGCGGTTGAACAGGAAGTTCTCCTGCAAGACCACGCCGATCTGTCGGCGCAGCCACGCCGGGTCGGCCAACGCGAGGTCGTGGCCATCGATCAGCACGCGGCCGCGCTCGGGGGTGTACAAGCGCTGCACCAGTTTGGTCAGCGTGCTCTTGCCCGAGCCGGAGCGGCCGACGATGCCGATGACTTCGCCGGGCTGGATGTCCAGATCGATGTCGCTCAGCACCGCCGCCGCATCGGGCCGGTAGCGAAACGCGATCTGCTCGAACGTTACCCGGCCCTGAATCGGCGGCAGTGCCATGCGGCTGCCGGGGAGTTCGGTGCGGGTATTGAGGATGTCGCCGAGGCGCTCCACCGAAATGCCGACCTGCTGAAAATCCTGCCACAGTTGCGCGAGCCGGATGATGGGCGCGGCGACTTGCCCCGAGAGCATGTTGAAGGCGATCAACTGGCCCAGCGACAGCTTGCCTTCGATCACCAACTGCGCGCCCCAGAACAGGATCGCAACGCCGACCAGCTTTTGCACCAGGGCCACGCCTTGCTGCCCGAGCGTGGCGATGCGTGTCACCCCGAACCCGGCGCCGACATAACCCGCCAACTGGTTGTCCCAGGTGCGGATCGCGCGCGGTTCCACCGCCATCGCCTTGACGGTGCCGATGCCGCTCATGGTCTCGACCAGAAACGACTGGTTATCGGCGCCGCGGGCAAACTTTTCGTTGAGCCGTTTGCGCAACACCGGCGTGATCGCCGCCGAGATCAGCGCGTAGACCGGCAGCGACAGCACCACGATCAGCGTCAGCCACGCGCTGTAATGGAACATCACCGCCAGAAACACCACCGTGAACAGCAGATCGAGAACCGAGGTCAACGCCTGGCCGGTAAGAAAGTTGCGGATGTTTTCCAACTCGCGGACGCGGGCGATGGTGTCGCCGACGCGGCGCGATTCGAACCACGCCATCGGCAACGCGAGAATGTGCCGGAACAGACGCGCCCCAAGCTCGACATCGATCTTGCTGGTGGTGTGCGAAAAGACGTAGGTGCGCAGCCCGCCGAGCACGACATCGAACACGGCGATGGACACCAGGCCGATCGCGATCACATCGAGGGTGGTGAGCCCGTTGTGGACCAGCACCTTGTCCATCACCACCTGGTAGAACAGCGGCGTGACCAGCGCGAACAGTTGCAGAAAAAACGAGGCGATGAACACCTCGCTCAACAGCTTGCGGTACTTGACCACCGCCGGCACGAACCAACTGAAGTCGAACCGGGCCAGTTCGCCCAGCACCGAGGCGCGCGAGGCCATCAGCAACAGTCGCCCGGCGTAGCGGGCCTGAAATTCGTCGTGCGACAGCGTGCGCGCGCGGTGCTCGACCAGATCGTGGATCAGGACCGCGTCGTCGCCGACCCGGGCCACGATGAAGGCATCGCCATCGGGCACCAGCGCCAGCGCCGGCAGACTGACCTTGCCAAGGCGCTGGGCCGGCTGCGACACTACTCTGGCTTTGAGGCCAAGCCGTTTGGCGGCCAGCAGCAGCGCGGTGTCGTCGAAGGGTTCGCCGCCACGCCCGGCTTCGTGCGCGAGCTGCTGCGCATCGGCCGCGATCCCGTGAAATTGCGCCAGCAGCACCAGCCCGTGCAGGGCGGTGTCCAATACCGGGCACGATGTCTCTTCCGCCACGGCAGGCGCGGCAACAACGGCTTCGTGCAACAAGGGGCGGTCCTTCCGTAGCCAGGTGTTCTGGGCAGACGCGCGAGCACCGCGCCCTCTCGCGATCAGGCGACGCTTTCACGCGACACCCATCGCCACACACACCACGATTCCAGACCGCCCCTAAGCGCGTGCTGCGCAACCAACATCCCTGCGCCGCATCGCACTTCGATCCTGATAGTGTGCGTTGGGTCACAGTCTAATCAGCGCCAAACGCGGAAGTCAATCGCTAGTCGCGCTCGGCCTCGAGCGGTGTCCGCGCGCGGATGCTCAGGGCGTGGATATCGGTTTGCATCATGTCGCCCAGGGCGGCATACACCAGGCGATGCCGGGCCAGGGGCGCAAGCCCGACGAACGCATCGCTGACGATACTCACCGCGAAATGGCCGCGGCCGTCGCGGGCGCCGGCATGACCGGCATGCTTGTGGCTCTCGTCGATCACGTCCAGTGCGGTGGGCGCCAGTTCTGCCTGCAACAGAACGCGGATGCGTTCGACCCGGGTCACGGCAACACCTTGCGGAACGGCCTGACATCGACGTGCGCGTAGACGCCGACGGCAAGATAGGGATCGGCATCGGCCCAGGCACGCGCCGCATCCAGCGAGTCGAATTCGGCGACGATCAGGCTGCCGGTAAAACCGGCGGGCCCGGGATCGGCCGCATCGATGGCGGGCAAAGGCCCTGCAAGCAACAATCGGCCTTGATCGCGCAGTGTCTCAAGACGTGCCAGATGTTGCGGCCGCGCGCTCTGTCGTGCCGGCAGCGAGCCCGGATTGTCGTGCCCGCAGATCATGTACCACATGCAGGGGATGCCTTTGTGCGCAAAGATTCGGCATGATAGCGCGATGTCCGAGCGTATCCACCTGCACCCGCTCAACCCGCAGCCCCGCCAGATCGAGCGCGCGGCTGCGTTGCTGCGTGCCGGCAATCTGGGCCTGTGCCCCAGCGATGCCGGCTACGCATTGGTCTGGCGCATGGAGGCACGGCAAGCCGAAGAGAATGCGGTGCGTTTGCGCGCGCTGGACACGAAGCACCCTTTCACCGTATTCTGTACGTCATTGACCGCAGCCAGCCGGCTGGGGCGACTCGACGATCAGACCTTCAGGCTGCTTCGCCGACTCTGCCCGGGGCCTTACACCTTTATCCTTCCGGCCGCTGCCGAATTACCCAGACGCTTCAAGCAGGCCAAACGCCGTGCCGTTGGGGTGCGCATACCCGACCACCCGGTAACCCGGGCGCTGCTGGAAGCCGTCGGGGAGCCGTTGCTTGCGACCACGCTGTCGCTGCCGGGTCACGATGACCTGAGCAGCCATGAAGCCGAGACGTTCGCCGACCGCCTGCCTTGGGGTGTCGGATTTTTGCTCGATTGCGGCGACTGCGAACCTGGCCCGACCAGCGTGATCGATTGCACCGAGGCCGAACCAAGCGTGGTGCGTGTCGGCTATCGCCCACTCGCACTGGATTAGGCACCGGTCCGTACAGATTCGTGTTGCATTCAACCCGGCCCGGAGGGGGCCCTGACGCTTGAGCATAACCACCCACACGCAAGCGGCAAGCGGTGCCGAACCGGTGCCTGCCGTGCACGAAAGCACACCACCACCGCAGCAGCAGGAAATGCCGCTGGCCATGGTACGTGGGCAACCGATGCTGCAGATCCCGCAGGATCTGTACATCCCGCCCGATGCGCTTGAAGTCATTCTGGATGCCTTCGAGGGCCCGCTCGATTTGTTGCTGTACCTGATTCGGCGTCAGAATCTCGATATCCTGGACATTCCGGTCGCCGAGATCACCCGGCAGTACGTTGCCTACATCGAAGTGATGCAGGATCTGCGCTTCGAGCTGGCCGCCGAATACTTGGTAATGGCGGCGATTCTGGCGGAGATCAAATCCCGACTGCTGCTGCCGCGGCCGCCGGGCGACATCGAAGACGAAGCCGATCCGCGCGCGGAATTGATCCGCCGCTTGCAGGAATACGAGCGCTTCAAGAAGGCAGCCGAGGACATCAATGCATTGCCGCGCATGGAGCGCGACACCAGCGCGGTCAGCGCCCATGTCACCGATCGCACCATCGTGCGCCTGCCGCCGCCGGTCGACCTGCGCGAGATGTTGCTGGCACTGCGCGACGTGCTGCGTCGTGCCGACCTGTTCAGCCATCACGCCATCAAGCGTGAGGCGCTGTCGGTGCGCCAGCGCATGGGCGAACTGCTGTCGCGCCTGATCAGCGGCCAGTTTCATGATTTCACCAGCCTGTTCACGCCCGAGGAGGGCCGGCTGGGCGTGGTGGTCACCTTCCTCGCCCTGCTGGAACTGGCCAAGGAGCAACTGATCGAGGTGGTGCAGGACAGCGCGCTCGGCCCGATCTACGTCAAAACGCTGGCTGCGACAACGGATAACGGATGAGACCACAAACCATGGACCCGCAACTGCTCAAACGCATCGTCGAAGCCGCCTTGCTCGCCTCCGGGCAGCCGATGAGCGTGGCGCAGTTGATCGCCCTGTTCTCCGAAGACCAACCGATCAGCAGTGACGAAATCGGCCAGGCGCTGCACGCGTTGAGCGACGACTGTGCGCAGCGCAGCATCGAGCTGGTCGAGGTGGCATCCGGCTTTCGCTTGCAGGTGCGCCAGGAAATCCATCCCTGGATCACCCGCCTGTGGGCCGAACGCCAGACCCGTTACGGCCGCGCGGTGCTGGAAACCCTGTCGTTGATCGCCTACCGGCAGCCGATCACGCGCGGCGAGATTGAACAGATTCGCGGCGTGGCGGTCAGTACCCAGGTCATCAAGACACTGGAAGAACGCGAATGGATCCGCGTGATCGGCCATCGCGACGTGCCGGGCAAACCGGCCCTGTTCGGCACCACGCGCGGCTTTCTCGACTACTTCGGCCTGAAAAGCCTCGACCAGTTGCCGCCGCTGGCAGACCTCAACGACATCCCCGATCTCGAACCGCAATTGCCGCTGCGCAATAACGACGAGCCACCCGAAGCGCCGACACCGGATATTGCGCTGGCGCAACTCGACACCGAGCCAGCATCTGAAACACCGAGTCACCTTGAGGGCGAGGCCACCGGCCCCGTCACCACCACTACCGAGCAACCCACATCATGACCCAACCGACACGCCGCCTGCTTTCACTCAAGCGCGAGGCCACACCCCACACCAGCAGCACACTCGAAGAGCGCCTGCACAAGGTACTGGCGCAAGCCGGACTTGGTTCGCGCCGGGCGCTGGAAGAGCGCATCAGCACCGGTCAGGTCAAGGTCAACGGTGAAGTTGCCAGCGTCGGCCAGTCAGTACACAGCGGCGATCGCATCGAACTCGACGGCAAGGTGTTCATGGCCACGGTGCTGTCCGAACCAAGCCGGGTGCTGCTGTACAACAAGCCCGAAAGCGAAGTCACCACGCGTGAAGACCCCGAAGGCCGGCCAACCGTTTTCGACAATCTGCCGGCGCTCAAAGGCGCGCGCTGGATCGCGATCGG
Source organism: Gammaproteobacteria bacterium HGW-Gammaproteobacteria-4 (assembly GCA_002839995.1). Taxonomy (GTDB): domain Bacteria; phylum Pseudomonadota; class Gammaproteobacteria; order Xanthomonadales; family Xanthomonadaceae. The sequence goes on from PGZC01000020.1 coordinate 8,167, forward strand.
GCGCCTCGACATCAACACCACCGGCCTGTTGCTGCTCACCACCGACGGCGAACTGGCGCACGCGTTGATGCATCCGTCGCACGAAATCGAGCGCGAATATGTGTGCCGTATCCAGGGCGAAGTCAGCGACGAGATCATCAAGCGCCTGCGCAGCGGCGTGCAACTGGAAGACGGCCCCGCCAAGTTCGACACCATCGAGCCGATCGGCGCCAGCGACAGCCACCAGTGGTTCCAGGTCGTGGTCAAGGAAGGCCGCAACCGCGAAGTGCGCCGTCTGTGGGAATCGCAGGGCTTGCAGGTCAGCCGCCTCAAGCGCGTGCGCTACGGCAGCATCGTGCTGCCCCGCCCGCTACTGCGTGGACGTAGCGAAGAACTGCCTGCCGCTGCGGTGGAAACCTTCAAACGCGAGGTCGGCCTGCTCGATGCGCCGCCGGTACTGACCTTGCAGCCGGTCATCGGCCAGCGCCGTGCGCGCACCGAAGTGCAGATCGACAAGCACGAGCGACCGCAGAAAGCCTGGATCAGCGGCGGCATGGCCGACGAAGCCAGCGAGCTGCGCCGGTTCGACAAACCGCGCGAAGATCCGGGTGCGCGACGCCCGCGCGGCCCGCGCGGGCCTGGCGCCGGAGCGCCCGGCGGCAAGAGCCGCCGCCCCGCTGCCGACGGCAATGCACCACGACGTCCCGGCAAGCCCGGCGCCAATGAGCGCGGCGCACGGCGACCGGCAACGGGCAAACCGCAGGGCGCGTACGGCAGCCCGCGGCCCCGCCGCGATGGCCCGGCACCGGGCTACGATCCCAGTTCAGGCACATTCCGCAGTTGGTATGTGCCCGAAGGCGTGGAAACCGGCTCGCGCCACGCACGCCCCAACGACGCAAGCCGTGGCCCCGGCAGACCCTCGTCCGCCCCCGGAAACCGGCCACCACGTGCCGGCGCTCCCGGCGCCGGCGTCCCTGCGCGCAAACCGCGTCCGGCCGGCGCGCCAGGCTTTCGTGGCCCATCCGACAGCCATCCACCGTCGGGCAACCGTGGCCCGTCCGAGAGCCGTGGCCCATCCGGGAATCGCGGGCCGTCCGAGAGCCGTGGCCCATCCGGGAATCGCGGGCCATCGGGCAACCGTGGCCCGTCCGAGAGCCGTGGCCCATCGGGCAATCGCGGCCCGTCGGGCAACCGTGGGCCACGGCCGGCTGGTAGCGGCCCGGGCCGCGGCAGAAGCCGCAACGACGGCTGAGCCACCGGCAACGAACGCGTGGCGGCTTCGTGGCCGCGTTGCTTTACACCCGCGGTAGCTGCACCCGCGCCAGCAAACCGCCACCCGGCGCATCGTGCAGGGTGATGTCGCCGCCATGGGCGCGGATCACCGAGCGCGCGATGGCCAGGCCCAATCCGGAGCCGCCGGATTCGCGGCTGCGCGAAGGCTCCAGCCGATAAAACGGCTGGAACACGTTGTCGCGTTCCGACTCGGGCACGCCCGGGCCGTGGTCGCGCACGTCGACGATCACTTCGCTCGGGGTCAGGCTAACCGCGATCTCGGCACTGTGCCCATATTGCTTGGCGTTGTTGATCAGGTTGGTGAACGCGCGCCGGATCGACACCGGCGCGCAGGTGACCCGGACGTTGCGCACGCCGTGCAGTTCGAACTCCGGCAACTCGGTTTCCAGATCGATGCTCAGTTCGGTCAACAGCGAAACAAAGTCGACCGCTTCGCGGTGCTCGTCGGCTACGCCATCATTGATGAAGCGCAGCGTCACGCTGACCATTTCCTCCATGTCGGCAATATCGCGCAGCATCTTGCTGCGCTCCGGGCTGTCGGGAAAAAATTCCACGCGCAAGCGCAATCGCGTCAGCGGCGTGCGAAAATCATGCGACATCGCCGCCAGCATCCGGGTACGGTCGTCGATGAGGCTCTGGATGCGGTCGCGCATCCCATTGAACGCACGCGCCGCCTGCCGTATTTCCAGCGGCCCACTGTCATCCAGTGGCGGCGCATTCCCGATATCGAGCCCCAACGCCTCGGCCGCCTCGCCAAAACGTGCCAGCCCCGCCAACGGCCGGTTGATCGCGCGCGCGGTGATCGAAAACACCACGATTACCGTCAGCGACAGGCTGAGCAGCAGCCCGGTACTGAAAAACAGGGGAAACGGCGGCGCTCGAATCCGGGCGTTCATCCACACCCCATCCGACAATTGCACCGAAATCGTCAGTGTTTCGCGGAAGCGAAACCATTGCGCAACACGATTCACGAAAATCGCGCGATTCGCCGCATCATCGTCGCTGGTGAAGCCGAACTGTTCCGCCGGCAGCAGCCGATAATCGGCGAGCACTTGTTCGTCGATCTCGGTACCCAAAGCCAAACCCAGCATGCGGCGCACACCGATCGTGTCCTCCTGCGGTGCATGCAACGGATCGACGTCGCTGCGATCGGAAAGACGCAGGCGAAACCCCTTGCGTTCAACGGTCAAGTCGTTGGCGATTTCCTCGCGCCGATCCTGCGGCAAACGTTCGAACACTTTGGTAAGGGTTGCCAGCTGATCGACCACGTTCTGCTCGCGGGTCTGGCTGATGCTCGACGCGTTCGCGGCCAGATAGATCGCCAGACCCAACAGATGCGACACCAGCGTACCCACCGCCACCCGCAACAGCGTGCGTCCGCGCAGACTCGTGGTCAGGCGAATCACTCGCGAATCACCTTGGCGGTGAAGATATAGCCGGCGCCGCGCACGGTCTGGATCAGCATCGGGCTGGGATGGGCACCTTCGATCTTCTTGCGCAGACGGCTCACCTGCACGTCGATGGCGCGATCGAACGGCGCGTTGTCGCGATCGCCGCTGCGATCGAGCAGGCGATCGCGATCGAGCACCTCACGCGGGTGCTGGACAAAGTTCAACAACAGGTCGAACTCGCCGGGGCTCAATTCGACCTGCCGCCCGCCATCGTCGTGCAACGTGCGCGCCGTCGGATCCAGACGCCAGCCGGCAAAACGAAAACTCCCGCTTTCGCCTTTCAGTTCCGGCAACGTCTCGCCCGGCCGCGTACGCCGCAGCACGGCGCGGATGCGCGCCACCAGCTCGCGCGGCTCGAACGGCTTGGTGATGTAGTCGTCGGCACCCAATTCCAGACCAATGATGCGTTCCAGGTTGTCGCTGCGCGCCGTCAACATGATGATCGGCACATCGGATTCCGCACGCAGCACCCGGCACAGTTGGGTCCCGTCTTCGCCGGGCAGCATCAGGTCGAGAATCACCAGATCGATACGGTGCGCCGCAAGGACCGCGCGCATCTGGCCGCCGTCGGCCGCAGTATGCACAGTGAAGCCGTGTTCGCCGAGGTAACGCGACAGCAGGTCGCGGATGTCGAGATCGTCATCCACGACCAATAGCGTGACGCCCGATTCTGCGGTTTTGCTCATGCGTCCCGACCGGTTGGCGATGCCCGATTGTAACCGACCGGGCATCGCCGCCATCATCGGACTACGACTCAAGTCGTGGCATGCACGTGCACACCCGCGACCGCGCGACCGGACGGATCGGCAGCACCGGCAAAACTCGGATCCCAGGCGATCGCCGCCGCCGACGAGCAAGCGATCGACGGACCGCCGGGCACCGTTGCCGCGCAGACATCGCCCGGATAGCAGCGCTCGAACAGGCGCCGATACAACAACGCCTCCTTGGTGGTCGGCGGGTTGACCGGAAAACTCTCCGCCGCCAGCGCCAACGCCTCGTCGCTGACCTGCGCATTGGCCCAGGCGCGCAGCGAATCGATCCAGCCGTAGCCGACGCCATCGCTGAACTGTTCCTTCTGGCGCAGACGGATCGCATCGGGAAGCACGCCGTCGAACGCCTCGCGCAGGATCGCCTTTTCCATTCCCCCGGGCTTGACCCGCTTGTGCTCGGCATCGATCGCCATCGCCAGATCGAGAAACTCCAGGTCCAGGAACGGCACCCTGGCCTCGATGCCCCACGCCGCCATCGACTTGTTGGCGCGCAGGCAATCGTACAGATGCAGGTTGGAAATCTTGCGCACGGTTTCCTCATGGAACGCTTCCGCCGATGGCGCCTTGTGGAAGTACAGATAGCCGCCGAAAATTTCGTCCGCGCCCTCGCCCGACAGCACCATCTTGATGCCCATGGCACGGATTCGCCGGGCCAGCAGGTACATCGGCGTGGACGCGCGGATGGTGGTGACATCGTAGGTTTCGATGTGCCGGATCACCTCGGGCAGGGCGTCGATGCCCTCTTCCACCGTGAAGTGGAACTCGTGATGCGCGGTACCCAGCGCATCGGCTGCGATGCGCGCCGCCGCCAGATCCGGCGATCCGGCCAGGCCGATCGCGAACGAATGCAGGCGCGGCCACCAGGCCTCGCTGCGGCCATCGTCCTCGACCCGTTGCCGTGCGAACTGCGCCGCACAGGCGGCGACCAACGACGAATCCAGGCCACCCGACAGCAACACGCCGTAGGGCACATCGCACATCAACTGGCGTCGCACCGCCTGTTCCAGGCCCGCGCGCAACGCCGTGGCATCGTTGCCGTTGCCCTTGGTCGCGCTGTATTGGGTCCACGCATTGGACCGGTACGGGCGCACCACACCCTCGCGGCTGTCGAGGTAATGCCCCGGCGGGAATACCTCGATTTGCGGACACACACCGACCAGCGATTTCATTTCCGAAGCCACCCACAGCCGGCCCTGCTCGTCCCGGCCCTGATACAGCGGGCACACGCCGATCGGGTCGCGTGCGATCAGGTAGCGGTCCTGCCCGGCATCGTAGAGGGCAAACGCAAAAATGCCGTTGAGCTGCGACAGAAAGCCGACGCCCTGCTCCAGATACAGCGCGTTGATCACCTCGCAATCGGACGCGGTCTGGAACGCATACGGCTGCTGCAAACCCGCTTCCAGCGCCTTGTGGTTGTAGATCTCGCCATTCACCGCCAAGGCCAGACGGCCATCGGCAGAACGCAGCGGTTGCGCGCCGTGATCGACATCGACGATGGCCAGGCGCTCATGTACCAGCAACGCATGCGGTGCGGCATATACCCCGCTCCAGTCCGGGCCGCGATGCCGCTGCAAGCGCGAACGATCCAGCGCCAGCGGCCGCAACGGCAGCAAATCGGCAGCAGGGCGCAGATCGAAAATACCGAGTATCGAACACATGTGGAAATCTCCAGGGCCAGAAATGCAAACGGCCCGCTGTGCAGAGCGGGCCGGTAAGGGTGAAGCGTTGATGCAGCAACTAAGCGGTCGGCCCGCGCGATGGTGGTCGACGATTATTATTGTTGTCGACGCGCGCAACGGTTGCGTCCGCGGCACGTAGCGCGGCGGCAATCGAAGCGGCGGGAATGGTGGCAAACGCAGGCATGGCAGCGACCATAGCGCAGTTGCCGCGTTGCGTAAAGAGGCGAAAAAAAGGGCCTGATCGAAATCAGACCCTTCCGTCATCATGGTGCGCCCGGAGAGATTCGAACTCCCGACCCCCAAGTTCGTAGCCTGGTGCTCTATCCAGCTGAGCTACGGGCGCATTGTCATTTCAATTTCAAGCGGTGCATTTTAACGTGCCACGGCCTGCTGAACACGTTTTGCTGCACACGACCGGTTCACGATCCCGGGTTACGGCCTGCGGCCTAACTCGGGCTACGCTACCGGCGCGTCAAGCCGCCATTATCATCGATTCGGCGCGAAGGCGTCAATGCCTGTGTGCGCGATTGTTCGTCGCGGGTGAATGCTCGGGCGCGTCATCGCATGGCAGCGGGCGATACAATCGTGCTTTGCCCGACGTCCACCCATGCCCAAGCCTTCCCACATCGAACAGCAAACCCGCGACCGCGTGCGCTGGATCACGCTGGATCGCCCGCAGCTGCACAACGCGTTCGACGCCGAACTGATTGCCGGCCTGACCGAAGCCCTGCATCGCGCCGATGCCGACCCGGAGATACGCGCGGTGGTGCTGAGCGGCAACGGCGGTACATTTTCGGCCGGCGCCGACCTGAACTGGATGCGTGCCATGGCCGCTGCCAGCGAAGCCGAGAACCGCGAGGATTCGCTGAAGTTGGCCGCATTGATGCACACGCTCAACTTTCTCGGCAAACCGACCATCGCCCGCGTCAACGGCGCCGCCTACGGTGGCGGTGTAGGGCTCATCGCCTGCTGCGATATCGCGATCGGCGTCAGCGGCGCAAAGTTCGCACTGTCCGAAGTCAAGCTCGGCCTGGTGCCGGCGGTGATATCGCCCTATGTGGTTGCAGCGATCGGTGCCCGCGCCGCACGCCGCGCCTTCATCACCGGCGAAGTGTTCGATGCCGAACAAGCGCTGGCCATGGGCCTGCTGCACGAATGCGTCGCTGCCGAAGCGCTGGACGAAGCGGTCGAGCGCGCCCTGCACTGGCTGCACAAAGGCGGCCCGGCGGCGCAGGCGCAAGCCAAGCAACTGGCGTTGGCGATGGCCGGGATGCACGCCGAAGCGCAGCAGCGCATCGATGCCGACAACGCACGGCTGATCGCCCGCTTGCGGGTTTCCGCCGAAGGCCAGCACGGACTGGCCGCCTTTCTCGACAAACGCGCGCCCGACTGGGCGAACCGCTGAATGCAGCCCGCAAACAGGACACCTCATGTTCGACACCCTGCTGATCGCCAATCGCGGTGAAATCGCCTGTCGCGTCATCCGTAGCTGCCGCCGCCTCGGGGTGCGCACGGTCGCGGTATTTTCCGAAGCCGATGCCGGCGCCCAGCACGTGCGTCTGGCCGATGAAGCGCATTGCATCGGCGGTCCGGCGCCGGCCGATTCGTACCTGCGCGGCGACGCCATCATCGCGGTGGCGCTGCAAACCGGCGCGCAGGCGATCCATCCGGGTTACGGCTTTTTGTCGGAAAACGCCGACTTCGCCGAAGCGGTCGAACGCGCCGGCCTGGTGTTCGTCGGCCCGAGTGCCGCCTCGATGCGCACGATGGGTTCCAAGGCCGGTGCCAAGGACCTGATGCATGCCGCCGGTGTCCCGGTTGTTCCCGGCTATACCGGCGCCGAGCAGTCGCCCGAACACCTGGCACAGCAGGCGCAGCGCATCGGCTTTCCGCTGATGATCAAGGCGGCGCACGGCGGCGGTGGCAAGGGCATGCGCATCGTGCGCGACGCCGCGCAGTTTGCCGCTGCCCTCGCCTCGTGTCAGCGCGAGGCGCAAAGCGCGTTCGGTCGCGATCGCATGCTGCTGGAACGCTATATCGAACAACCGCGCCATATCGAGATGCAGATTTTCGCCGACAGCCACGGCAATGCGATCCACCTGGGCGAGCGCGAGTGTTCGGCGCAACGCCGCTACCAGAAGGTGCTTGAAGAATCGCCATCGCCATTCCTCGACGACACGTCGCGCCGGCGCATGGGCGAAGCCGCGGTGATGGCCGCGCGCGCCATCGACTACCGCAACGCCGGCACCGTCGAGTTCATCGTCAATGCCGATGGTGGCTTCTACTTCATGGAGATCAACACACGCCTGCAGGTGGAACACCCGGTCACCGAAATGGTCACCGGCCTGGATCTGGTCGAATGGCAGTTGCGTGTCGCCTGCGGCGAGCCGCTGCCGGCGTTGAGCGTGGCGAGCAGCGGCCACGCGATCGAAGTGCGCCTGTATGCCGAAGACCCGGAGCGCGAATTCCTGCCCGGCTCGGGCCGGCTCGACACGCTGCGCCTGCCCGGCACGCAGCCGGGCGTGCGTGTCGATTCGGGCGTCGTCCAGGGCGATACCGTCAGCGTGCACTACGACCCGATGATCGCCAAGCTGATCGTGCATGGCGCCGATCGCAGCGAAGCATTGGCGCGAATGGCCGATGCGCTGGCCGATTGCGAAGTGGTTGGGCCAAGCAGTAACATCGCCTTTCTCGAACGCCTGATCCGCCACCCCCGCGTGCGCGATGCCAACATCGATACCGGCTACCTCGACCAGCATCTGGATGAAGTGCTGCCGACCCCGGCGCCGCCCAGCGCGATGCAACTTGCCCTGTGCGCCGGAGCCGCGCTGCTGGCCGACGAGCGGCTCGCGATGCAGCAGGCCCATCGCAGCAGCGAGCCGGATTCGCCGTGGGCGATGGCCGATGGCTGGCGCCTGGGCCACGCCAGCTACCGCATCCTCGGCCTTGCCCATCGCGGCGAACGCTACGTGTTGACCTGCCACGGCAGCGCCGGCAGTTACGCGATCGAATGGGCCGGAACGCAATGCCGGATCGAGGCCGCGCAATTCGCCGGCCACTGGCTCAGCGCGCGCATCGACGGCGTCGCTTTGCGGGTACGCGCACATGCCGACAGCACCGCAGTGTTCATCCATGATGGCGAACATCGCCTGCAACTGGCGCGGGTGCATCCGTTCCATTTCGATGAAGACGAGACCTTGCACACCGGCAATCGCGTACCCGCACCGATGCCGGGCAAACTGATCGTGCTGCGAGTCGCAGTCGGCGATGCGGTCGAACAGGGCCAGGAGGTCGCGGTGATGGAGGCGATGAAGATGGAATTGAGCCTGACGGCACCACGTGCCGGTGTCGTGGCGGAAGTGCGGGTCGCGGTCGGCGAGTTCGTCGATGCCGATGTCGCCCTGATCGTGCTGGAGGTTGCGTGATGAGCGACGCGCAAGCCGCGGGTTCTTCGATACACATCGTCGAAGTGGGCCCGCGCGACGGCCTGCAGAACGAAAAGCGGATCATCCCGGCCAGCGACAAGATCGCCCTGATCGATCGCCTGTCGGCAACCGGGCTTCGTCACATCGAGGCCACCAGTTTCGTCAGCCCGCGCTGGATACCACAACTCGCCGATGCCGCCGAGGTGTTCAGCGGCATTCGCAAAATGCCGGGCGTCAGCTACCCGGTACTGGTGCCCAATGAGCAGGGTTACGCGCGTGCGCGTGCGGTCGGCGCCGGCGAAATCGCGGTGTTCGCCGCGGCTTCGGAAGCCTTCAGCCAGCGCAACATCAATGCCTCGATCAGCGAGAGCATGGCCCGCATCGCGCCGGTGATCCAGCAGGCCAAGGCCGATGGGGTGCGCGTGCGCGGCTACGTTTCCACGGTACTGGGCTGCCCCTATCAGGGCACGGTAGCGGTGGCCGATGTGGTGCGTGTAGCGTCCCTGCTGCACACGCTGGGTTGCTACGAAATCTCGCTCGGCGACACCATCGGCGTCGGCACCCCGAACCAGGCACGCGCGATGCTGGCGGCGGTTGCGCAGGACGTGCCGATGGCGGCGCTCGCCGTACATTTTCACGACACCCGCGGGCAGGCGCTGGCCAACATCCTCGCCTGCCTGGAACAGGGCGTGCGCACGATCGACGCCTCGGTCGCCGGCACCGGCGGCTGTCCCTACGCGCACGGCGCCAGCGGCAATGTCGCTACCGAAGACGTGCTGTACATGCTGCACGGCATGGGCTTTGCCACCGGCGTGGACCTCGACGCGCTCGCCGTGACCGGACGCTGGTTGTCGGCACTGCTGGGCCGAGAAAACGGCAGCAAGGTCGGCCGCGCGCTGGCCGGCCGCGCCGAAGGGCGCTAACGATGGTTTCAACAAGGCCTTCCCTTGGCGTTCTTGGCGTCTTGGCGTCTTGGCGTCTTGGCGTCTTGGCGTCTTGGCGAGAGTAGACCTCCTTTGCTCCAAAAACCGCCAATCACGAAGTCCCTCGTCCCAGCAAGAGCAAGAGCGGATAGTCCGCAAAGAACGCGAAGGGCGCAAAAAAAACGCATCAATATGTTGGCTTTCCTTTGGGAAACTCTGAACAACCGCCATCCGCCGTCATTGCGAGCGTTCAAGCCTTTAGCCGCGAGGCCGAAGGCCGTGGCGGGAAGCAATCCAGTGTTTTGTTTTTCCGAATATTTCTGGATTGCCGCGTCGCTTCGCTCCTCGCAATGACAGCTTATTCAGAACTTCCTTTGCGAACTTTGCGTCCTTTGCGGACCATTTGCTTCTCACCATATGACGGTTGAATCGGAGTTCCCTTGATGGAGAACGTGCATGAGTGATTTTTCGATCCGCGAAATCCGCGCCGATGACGACGCTGCCGTTGCCGGAATCATCCGCGCCGTGATGCCGGAGTTCGGCGCCGACGGCCCCGGTTTTGCGATCCACGATCCGGAAGTGGCGGCGATGAGCCAGGCCTACAACGCACCTCGCCATGTCTACTTCGTGCTCGAACACGATGGCAAGGTGATGGGCGGTGCCGGCATCGCACCGCTGGCCGGCGGCGACGATGCGGTCTGCGAACTGCGCAAGATGTATTTCCTGCCGGCGGTTCGCGGCAAGGGCGCTGGCGCGGCGATGATGCAGCGCTGCCTGGAGGCCGCGCGCGGCTTCGGTTTCCGCCGCTGCTATCTGGAAACCCTGTACGGCATGGATGGCGCGCAGCGCCTGTACGAACGCTCCGGGTTTGCCCGTATTCCGGCGCCACTGGGCAGCACCGGCCACTTTGCCTGCGATCGCTATTACCTGCTGGATTTGTAGGGGCTCGGTCGCCCACAGGGTGGGCTCCTACACATGCCCGTTGAAGCACCCCTGTAGGAGCCCACCCTGTGGGCGACAACGCCTTCGCGTCGCCGCTACACGCCTCCCTTGGCCGGTCGCCAAGCGGGTTCCTCGAGATGCCTCAAATCACATCGAACGGATAACTGCCGCGCTCCAGGATGAAGCCGGCCAGCGCATCCATGCGCGCGTCGGGATTGACCGGCAGGCTGCGCACATTGCGCGCCATGCGCGCGCGCGCCTGACGGGTGAAAATATCGGCAATGGCCAGCGCCTGCGCTGCCGCTTCGTGGCCTTCACGCTGCAAGCTGTCGGCACGCGAGAGCACGCACAGGCCGACGAACAGATCAATGGCGATATCCGCCACCCGCTTCAACGCATATTGCTGGTCGGCGATCGACTTGCCGTGCTTGCGCAACAGGCCGTCGGCGGCCTTGGACAGGGCCACCGTGTATTTTTCATAGGTTGCGGCCGCCTTGCGCAATGCCGGGTGCAGGTCGCGCGCGATGGTGTCGGTGCCGACGCCGGTGGTCTCCTTCAGGCGCCGCGCCGCATAACCGCTGAGCACACCAAAGCCCTTGATCGGGTTGTTGAAGATGTCGTTGGCGGCATGGCGCAACTCGCTCAGGCTGGCGCCGACATCCTTGAGCCCCGACAGCGCGATGTACAGCCGCAAAATCTCGTTGGTGCCCTCGAAGATCGGCAGGATGCGGGCATCGCGCACCACCTGCTCGTACGGGAACTCGCGCATGTAGCCGTTGCCGGCGGCAATTTGCAGTGCTTCATAGGCGGCGCGCTGGATCGCATCGCTGGCGAATACCTTGCTGATCGCCGCTTCCACCGAGTAGTCGACACAGCCCGAGTCGATGTAGTGAGCCACCATCCACACCGTGCTCTCGGCGGCAAAACAATCCACCGTCATCTGCGCGATCTTTTCGCGCACCAGCCCGAACTCGGCAATCGGCCGCTCGAACTGCTTGCGATCCCAGGCCTGCGCGCTGGCCAGCTTGATCAGCGATTTCATGCCGCCGACCGAACCACCGCCGAGGCCGGTGCGGCCGTTGTTGAGGATCGCCATCGCCACCTTGAAACCTTTGCCGACCTCGCCCAGCACGTTTTCCGCCGGCACCCGCACATCGCTGAAAGCGACCGTGGTGGTGGACGAGGCACGGATGCCCATCTTGTCCTCGTGCGGGCCATGGCTGACACCCGGCCACGCGGCTTCCACCACAAACGCCGTCATCCGGCCCTCGGGGCCATCGGTGCGCGCGAACACGGTGTACAGATCGGCAATGCCGCCGTTGGTGATCCAGATTTTTTCGCCGGACAGCGTCCAACTGCCGTCATCGTTGCGTACTGCCTTGGTGCGGATCGAGGCCGCATCGGAACCGGCACCGGCTTCGGTGAGACAGAATGCGGCGATCATCTCGCCACTGGCCAGACGCGGCAGGTAGCGCGCCTTTTGCTCGTCGCTGCCGAACAGCAGCACACCTTTCATGCCGATCGAACTGTGCGCGCCGATGGTCAGCGACACCGAACTGTCGTGACCGCTGGTTTGGGTCAGCACCCGCGCGTAGGCCGCGTTCGACAATTCCAGGCCGCCGAATTCCTCGGGGATGATCAGCCCGAACAAACCCATGTCGCGCAGTGCCTGGATGAACTCCTTCGGTTGCCCGGCATCGCGATCCCAGCGCCGGAAGTCCTCGCGCTTTTCGCCGAGAAAGTCGTCGATGGCATCCACCATCGCACCCAGCATTTCCCGGTCGCGCTCGCGCATGCGCGGGTACGGAAACAGGTTCTGTTCCAGAATCTCGCCGAAAAACAGGTTCTTGGCAGCGCTGCGATCGCGCAACAGGGCATCGGCGGTCGCGGGGACATCCACGGCATTGGCGGCGCTCACAGCAGGCTCCTCGGCTTGATCATCAGGATTTCAGTTTCCGCGCTCGCGAGACCCTTGGCAAGCAACGATCACGCATCGGTTCCGGGTTAAAATCGGCGCCCAGGCCTCGTCGTCAACTCCCGGATACCCCATGGAACTTGCACACACCCGCGCCGTCATCACTGGCGGCGTTTCCGGCCTCGGCCTTGCCGTTGCCCAGCACCTCGTCGCCAACGGCGGCAAGGTCGCCCTGTTCGATATCAACGACGAAAAAGCCGCCAGCGCGATCGCCGAACTCGGCGCCGACAAGGCGGTTTATCTGCGCACCGATGTCGGTAATGAAACCCAGGTCGCGGAAAACATGGCGCAGGCGCGCGCCTTCCTGGGTGGTCTGAACGTCGCGATGAACTGTGCCGGCGTGCTCGGCCCGGGCCGGGTGCTGGGCAAGGACGGCCCGATGCCGCTGGTCACGTTCCAGAACACGGTAATGATCAATCTGGTCGGCAGTTTCAACGTCGCCAAGGCGGCGGCGCAGGCGATGCAGGACAACGCGCCCGGCGACGACGGCGAGCGCGGCGTGATCATCAACACCGCCTCGATCGCCGCGTTCGAGGGCCAGATCGGCCAGGCCGCGTACTCGGCATCGAAAGGCGGCGTGGTCGGCATGACCCTGCCGATGGCGCGCGAACTGGCGCGCTTCGGCATTCGCGTGATGACCATCGCACCCGGCATATTCTGGACCCCGATGGTGGATATGATGCCGCCACCGGTGCAGGAGTCGCTGGCCGCCTCGATCCCGTTCCCGTCGCGGCTGGGCAAGGCCGAGGAGTTCGCGCAAACCGTTGCCTTCATCCTCGGCAACCGCTACCTCAACGGCGAAACCATCCGCCTCGATGGGGCGGTTCGCCTGTCGCCGAAATGAGCACGTCTCCTTCCTCAAACCCAATCCCCGAGTCCCAGCCCACATGAAAGCGTCCGAAATCAAGAAAGGCAACGTGATCGAACACAATGGCACCGTCTACCAGGTGCGCGACATCGAGCGCAGCTCGCCGCAAGGCCGCGGCGGCAATGTCACCTTCCGCTTCACGATGTATTCGGTGCCCGGCGGCCAGAAATTCGACCTGTCGCTGCGTGCCGAGGACGAACTCAAGGAAGTCGATCTGCTGCGCCGCGCGGCGTCATTTTCCTACAAGGATGGCGAGGCGTTCGTGTTTCTCGACAGCGAGGACTTCACCCCGTATCAGCTCGACGCCGACGTGGTCGGCGATCTGGCCGGCTACATCAGCGACGGCCTGGACGACTGCTACGTGCAGGTGATCGACGACATGCCGGTGGCGGTGCAGTTGCCGGCCAGCGTGGTGCTGCAAGTGGTCGATACCGCCCCCGAACTCAAGGGCGCCACGGCCACCAAGCGTCCGAAACCGGCCACGCTGAACACCGGCATCGAGATCATGGTGCCCGAGTACGTCAGCAACGGCGAGAAGATCTGGGTGAGCACGGTGACCGGCGAATTTGGCGGCAGAGCCTGAGGAGCGGTGTTGCGTCTGTCGCCCACAGGGTGGGCTCCTACAGGCGAGCGTTGCAGCACGTTTGCAGGAGCCCACCCTGTGGGCGACATGCGACGAGGCGTGGAACCGCTTCGGTCAATTCGCGCCCGCCGCACGCCCGGCCAGCCACCGCCTTGCCATGCGCCGCATCGATTCCTCGGCGTCCGCGTCGGCCGCAATCGCATCGATCCGCCGCCATGCCAACGCATGCGATTCATCGCTGACCACAAAGGTCTCGTCGGCCCCGGCACGCACCACGAAACGCACGTCGTAATGCCAATGCTCCGGTTCGTTGCCGCGTGCCGGAATGCGATGCCGGTCGATATCGAAAATCCGTGGCTCCACCCGCAGCGCGCCCAAGCCCGATTCCTCTTGTGCCTCGCGCAAGGCCACCTGTGCCAGATCGGGATCGCCATCGGCATGCCCACCCAATTGCAACCAGCGCTCCAACTTGCGGTGATGGGTCAACAGCACCCGCTCGCCATCGCGCGCCACCAGCCAGGCGGAGCCGGTGAAATGTCCCGGTGGATGCCAGCGTTGAAACACGTCGGGCGATGACGCAAGAAATGCACTGAACCGCGCGACCTGCTCCGCGCGCTGCGGCGATGCGATGCGATGGGCCTGCAATGCGCCGGCAAGGTCAAAGTGAATTGCTTGATACGTATCCATCGGCAAAGCATAGCCGGCTCCAGTCGCAATGCACATGGCTGAATACGTGAGAGCGAATCATCGAGTACTGCCGGAATCGTTACGAGGCGGTTACACTCGCCCGATTGCCAACGGAACCGACCCGATGACCGAACCCGCCGTTGCCCGCGAACCTTCACTGGCGCAGGCGTTATTTCCGCTGCTGGCATTGATCGTGATGCTGTCGTTGTCGGTGTTCCTGTACGGCGACAACTCGTCCTACGGTGCCAACCAGATCGCCCTGCTGCTGGCCGGCGGTATCGCCGCCCTGGTCGGAATCCGTAACGGACTGCGTTGGGATGACGTGCAGCAGGCCATCGTGCATGGCGTTTCACTTTCCACCGGCGCCCTGTTCATCCTGCTCGCGGTCGGTTCGTTGATCGGCGCCTGGATACTCAGCGGCACCGTGCCAACCCTGATCGTTTACGGCATGCAGTTGATGAATCCAGCGTGGTTCTATCCAGCCACCTGCCTTATCTGCGCACTGGTGGCGCTCGCCATCGGCAGTTCATGGACGGTCGCCGGCACCCTGGGCGTGGCGTTGATGGGCGTGGCGCACGGGCTTGGCCTGTCGCCGGAAATCACCGCCGGCGCGATCATCTCCGGCGCCTATTTCGGCGACAAGATGTCGCCCTTGTCCGACACCACCAATCTGGCTCCGGCGGCTGCCGGCAGCGAGTTGTTCGCCCACATCCGGCACATGACCTGGAGCACGGTCCCCAGCATCAGCGTAGCGTTGCTCGGCTTTACCCTCATCGGCCTCGGCGCGCATCCCCAGGCGCTGGATACTGAAGCCGGGCTGGGTTCGCTGTCGCATCTCATCCAGGGCCAGTTCGCGATCGGCCCGCACCTGCTGATTCCGCTGCTGGTGGTATTTGTGCTGGCGATACGCAAGTTTCCGGCCTACCCCACCATCCTGATCGGCGCGCTGCTGGGCGCCGTGTTCGCGGTGCTGTTTCAACCGGACGTGGTAGTCGAGCTGGCCGGCAACGATGCCCTGTCGCGGCCGATGGCGCTGCTGTCCGGCGCGTGGAAATCGCTGTTCGACGGCTACAAGTCGGCTACCGGCAACGCTGCCGTGGATGACCTGCTCTCACGCGGAGGCATGGTCAGCATGCTCAATACGGTATGGCTGATCATCTGCGCCATGGCCTTCGGCGCGGTGATGGAAAAGGCCGGCCTGCTCGAGCGCCTGATCCGCGGCGTGCTGGCTACCGCGCATTCCACCGGCGCCCTGATTACCGCCACCCTGGCGACCTCGTTCGGCACCAATGTCGTTGCCGCAGACCAATACATCGCGATCGTCGTGCCGGGCCGCATCTATCGTTCCGAATATGCCAAGAGGGGGCTGGCGCCGGTCAACCTGTCGCGGGCACTGGAAGACACCGGCACCATCACCTCGCCCCTGATCCCCTGGAACACCTGCGGCGCCTACATGGCGGCCACCCTCGGCGTGGCGACAATGGATTACGCGCCCTATGCGTTGTTCAACCTGGCCAACCCGTTGATCGCTGCGGCGATGGCCTACGCCGGATTCAAGGTGCTGCGCATCACGCCAAGCGGTGAACTGGCGCGGCGCGGTGAGGAGCCGATACAGGCACCGCAATGAAAGCTTGTGCCTGATCGGTGCGCGGGATAAGTTAGGCCGCCATCCAGCCCAATCCAATGACCGCCACACCATGTCTGTGGCGACACCACTCAAGGGGAGAATCATGTTTCAAGACCTGTTCATTACCAAGCCGATCGCACCGGCCGGGCATGTCGACGCCGGCGAGCCGGTGGAAGGCAGCCTGCAGGGCGAAATCACCCTCAAGCGCACCCTGACCGCCAAACAGTTGTTCCTGCTCGGCGTCGGTGCGATCATCGGCGCCGGCATCTTCGTGATGACCGGAACCGCAGCGGCAAACTATGCCGGCCCGGCGGTCATCCTGAGTTTCGTCATTGCCGGCACCGCCTGCGCATTCGCCGGCCTGTGCTACGCCGAGTTCGCCGCGATGCTGCCGGTATCCGGCAGCGCCTACTCCTACGCCTACACCACGCTGGGCGAGTTCGTGGCGTGGTTCATCGGCTGGACCCTGGTGCTGGAATACCTGCTCGCCGCCTCCACCGTTGCCGTGGGCTGGTCGGGCTACATGAACAGCTTCCTTGGGACACTGGGCATGGCGATACCCGACGTCTTGTCGTCGGCGCCACTGGACATGATTCAGGGCTCGATCAAGATGACCGGCTCGCTGATCAATCTGCCCGCCGTGCTGATCGTGGCCGCAATCACCGGCCTGGTTTACGTCGGCATTTCGCAGTCGGCATGGGTGAACGCGATCATCGTCACCATCAAGGTGGTGGTGATCCTGCTGTTCCTGGCATTCGGCCTGCAATACGTCAATCCCGAAAACTGGGTGCCGTTCATTCCCGATCGCGTCATCGATGCCGACGGCACCTCGCATTACGGCATTCAGGGTGTGATTCGCGCATCGGCCGTGGTGTTCTTCGCCTATATCGGTTTTGACGCCGTTTCCACCGCCGCCGGCGAGGCAAAAAACCCGCAGCGCGACATGCCGATCGGCATTCTCGGCTCGCTGGTGTTCTGCACCATCCTCTACATCGCGATGTCCGCGGCTCTCACCGGCATGATGCCGTATTTCGAACTCGGCACGGCCAAGCCGGTGGCAACGGCACTGCAAAACTACCCCGATCTGCTCTGGCTGAAAACCGTGGTTGAACTCGGCGCCATCGCCGGCCTGTCGTCGGTGATCCTGGTGATGCTGATGGGCCAACCGCGTATCTTTTATTCGATGGCCAAAGATGGCCTGATGCCGAGCATGTTCGGCAAGGTTCATCCAAAGCACCGCACGCCATATATCGGCACCGTGATCGTCGGCGTCGTGGCGGCAACCATGGCCGGCCTGTTCCCGATCAGTTTCCTGGGTGATCTGGTTTCCATGGGTACCCTGCTCGCCTTTGCCACCGTCTGCGTGGGCGTGCTGATCCTGCGCCGCACTCGGCCCGACATCCGCCGCCCGTTCCGGGTTCCGGCCGCGGTCATCATCTGCCCGTTGGGTGCCGCCGCCTGCCTGTACCTGTTCTGGCAACCGTTCATGGAACATTGGCACCTGATGCTGGGCTGGACCGCGATCGGCATGAGCATCTATGCCTTCTACGGCTACCACCACAGCCGCCTGCGGCAGCGTAGCTGAGTCAGAAGCGGGGACTCGGGATGAGGCTTGCGTAGGTCGGATCAAGCGCCCTGGGCGCGGATCCGACGGGTACTTGCGACGCTGGTGCAAGCGTCCGGCATTTCCTTTGTCGGCTCCACCGCTACGCCGCACAAGGATGTGCAAGTGCCGCGCGTGCATGGATGCACAGGAGCGGCCGCGGCTTGAGCCGACCTACGACTCGGGACTCGGGACTCGGGACTCGGGACTCGGGACTCGGGACTCGGGACTCGGGTAAAAGCGTAAAGCGGCAATCCGCAAAGGACGCAAAAGACGCAAATAAAAGCAAATAAAAGCAAATAAAAGCAAATAAAAGCAAATAAAAGCAAATAATTTGATATCGGTTCCGCCGCTGCGCCGCACATGGATGTGCAAGTGCCACGCGGCAACACCGAACCCTTGCACCAAGCGCGAGTACTTATAGCGTAGCGTCGTCATGCCAGCGAAGGCTGGCATCCAGCGCCTCGCTCGTGTCAATTTCTTGAAGTCACTGGATTCCCGCTTTCGCGGGAATGACGAGCCGAGGGAATTCTGGCCAGGGTAAGTGCCATTCATATCTGGGCTTTTCTTTGCGTTTTTTGCGTCCTTTGCGAACCATTTGTTTTTTCCGGATCCCGGCTTCATCGAGTCCATGTACGCCGAACTCCACTGCCTCTCCAACTTCAGCTTCCAGCGCGGCGCATCCAGCGCGGCGGAACTGTTCGAGCGTGCGAAGAAGCTCGGCTATCGCGCGTTGGCAATCACCGACGAATGCTCGCTGGCCGGCATCGTGCGCGCACTGGAAGCGGCCGAAGCCAGCGGCGTGACATTGATCGTCGGCAGCGAATTGCGCCTGCACGATGGCCTCAAACTGGTGCTGCTGTGCGCCTCGCGGCGCGGTTACGAAACCCTGAGCCGGGCGATCACCCTCGCCCGCCGCGCTGCCGACAAGGGCGCGTACCGGCTCACCCGTGCCGATCTGGAACAGACGCTGGCGCAAGGCGACCCGGGCGATGGCCTGCTGGCGTTGTGGATTCCTCCTACGGACACCACGCAGTGGCACGAACAGACACAGTGGCTGTGCCGGCACTTCCCGCAACGCGGCTGGATTGCAGTGGAACTGCATCGCGATGGCGACGATGCGGACCGCCTTGTCGCCCTGCAAGCCCTGGCTGCACGTCAGCACCTGCCGCTGGTCGCGAGCGGTGACGTGCACATGCACGTGCGTCGCCGCCGTGCCCTGCTCGATGTGCTCACCGCGATCCGCCTCAACACCACCGTCGCCGGCGCCGGCCTCGCACTGTTTGCCAATGGCGAGCGCCACCTGCGCAGCCGCGAGGCACTGGCCGCGCTGTATCCGCGCGCGTTGCTGGACGAAAGCGTACACATTGCCGAGCGCTGCCAGTTCAGCCTGCGCGAGTTGCACTACGACTACCCGCAGGAACTGGTGCCGGAAGGGCGCACGCCGAGCGCGCACCTGCGCGTACTCACCGAGGCCGGCGCCCATACCCGCTGGCCCGATGGCGTGCCCGAGTCGGTGCGCGCGCTGATCGAAAAAGAGCTCGCGCTGATCGCCGAGCTGCGCTACGAGGCGTTCTTCCTTACCGTACACGACATCGTGCGCTACGCACGCGCGCAAGGCATCCTGTGCCAGGGCCGCGGCTCGGCCGCCAATTCGGTGGTGTGCTACTGCCTCGGCATCACCGCGGTCGGGCCGGATCGCATCAACCTGCTGTTCGAGCGCTTCATCTCCAAGGAACGCAACGAACCGCCCGATATCGATGTCGATTTCGAGCACGAGCGGCGCGAGGAAGTGATCCAGTACATCTACCGCAAGTACGGCCGCGAGCGCGCCGCACTGGCCGCCACGGTGATCCGTTACCGCAGCCGCAGCGCCGCCCGCGACATCGCTCGCGCGCTCGGCTTTTCCACCGACCAGATCGAGCAACTGGCGCTGGTGTTCGCATCCGGGCAAAGCGACGTGCCGCTGCCCGATCGCCTGCGCGAGCGCGGCTTCGACCCCGACACGCCGGCCATGCAGCGCTTCGCGGTGTTGTTGCAGGAGCTGCGCGGCTTCCCGCGCCATCTCTCGCAACATGTCGGCGGTTTCATCATCTCCGGCGCACCGCTGTGGACGCTGGTGCCGGTGGAAAACGCCGCCATGCCCGAGCGCACCATCATTCAGTGGGACAAGGACGACCTGGAAACGCTCGGCCTGCTCAAGGTCGATTGCCTGGCGCTGGGCATGCTCACCTGCATCCGCAAGTGCTTCGCGCTGATCGCCCAACATCGCGGCGCGCAGCACAGCCTCGCCGGGATCCCCGCCGACGATGCCGCCACCTGGGCGATGATCCAGCGCGCCGATACGCTGGGCGTGTTCCAGATCGAATCGCGGGCGCAGATGAGCATGCTGCCGCGCCTGAAACCGGCCAGTTTCTACGACCTGGTGATCGAAGTGGCGATCATGCGGCCCGGTCCGATCCAGGGCAACATGGTGCATCCGTTCCTGCGTCGGCGGCAGGGCCTGGAGCCGGTGTCGTTTCCCTCGCCCGAGCTCGAACGTGTGCTCGGCCGCACCATGGGCGTGCCGATTTTTCAGGAACAGGTGATGCATCTGGCCATGGTCGCGGCCGGCTACAGCGCTGGCGAGGCCGACGAATTGCGTCGCTCGATGGCGGCCTGGCAGCGCCGCGGCGGTCTGGAACATCATCGCCAGCGTTTGCTCGACGGCATGGCCGAACGCGGTTACCGCCGCGAGTTTGCCGAGCAGATATTCGAACAGATCAAGGGTTTTGCCAGCTACGGCTTTCCCGAATCGCACGCCGCCAGTTTTGCGCTGCTGGCCTGGGTGTCGTCGTGGCTCAAGTGCAACGAGCCGGCGGCCTACGTCTGCGCCCTGCTCAACGCGCAGCCGATGGGCTTCTACGCGCCGGCGCAACTGGTCGGCGACGCACGCCAGCACGGCGTAACGGTGCGCCCGGTGGACGTGCTCGCCAGCGATTGGGATTGCACGCTGGAAGCCTGCGACCATAGCCTTGCGTTGCGCCTGGGACTGCGCCAGTTGCGCGGTTTCGATGAAGCCAGCGCCGGGCGGTTGATGGCCGCGCGCGCGCAGCGGCCGTTCGTCGATGTCGAAGACATGGTCGCCCGCGCCGCGCTCGACAAACCCGCGCGCGAAGCGCTCGCCCGCGGCAACGCGCTGCGCCGTCTCGCCGGGCACCGCCACCGTGCGTTCTGGGCGGTCGCGGGCGCACAGCCGCCGCCACCGGTGCTGCACGGCGCGCGCACCGAAGAAGTGCAGCCCGTCCTGCCGCTACCCAGCGTCGCCAGCGACGTGTTCGCCGATTACGCCAGCACCGGCTTGAGCCTGAACCGGCATCCGCTCAGCCTGATCCGCCGGCAACTGCGAGCACGGCACATCGCCAACGCCCGCGAACTCGATGACGTGGCCGCCGGCAGCTACGTGCGCCATGCCGGCCTGGTCACCATGCGCCAGCGTCCGCAGACCGCCAGCGGCGTCACCTTCGTCACCTGCGAAGACGAGACCGGCATGGTCAACGTCATCGTCTGGCACGACCTCGCGCTGAAACAGCACCGCGAACTGCTCGACGCCAACGTGCTCGGCGTCGATGGCGTGCTCGAACGCAAGGACGGCGTGCAACACCTGATCGCGCGCCGTCTGCACAACCTCGACGATCTGCTCGTCGGCCTCGATGCCCGCTCGCGGGATTTCCGCTGAATGGCGCAAGCGGCGCCGGGTATTCGGATCGTCGCACCATTACGGCAATGCCGTCACGCGCAGGCCTTGTGCAACATCGCGAGACTCGCATGAGCGTGCAGCGTATGCGACGATGCGGCGCGAATACCGGTAGCCGCGTTCGCCGTATCGCTCCACAAACCCGTTGACTGGGCAGGAAAACGCAGCGTGGCCGCGACAATGCACAACGACGATGGCTTCCTTGAACTGTTGCGCGAGCTGCTGGAGCCGCTCGGCACCATCACTGTGCGCCGGATGTTCGGCGGCCACGGGGTCTATTGCGATGGCGTATTCATCGCCATCGTCGTCGCCGGCGCGTTGTATCTGAAGGTGGACGAACTCACCCAGCCCGCCTTCGTCGCCGCGGGCTGCGAGCCGTTCGTCTACGCCAACAAGGGGAAGGCGATAGCGATGAGTTACTGGAATGTTCCGGAAGCTGCGCTCGATTCCGCCGATTCGATGCGACCGTGGGCGCAACGAGCCATCGCTGCGGCCTTGCGCAAACCGACCGTCAAGACGTCACGGCGGCGTCGATAGTCAACGCGGCGCGCCGGGCTCGTCACCGAGAGAATGCGCGGATGCGCGCACGAGGCATGACCGCGATCACTCGCGCACCAGCACCCGCCAACCGTAGCCGTCAACCGTCAGCTCGGCGCCCTCGCCCAAGCGCACCGTTTCAGCGCTGAACGCGTCGCGATATTGCCCGCGCCAGGGGCCATCGAGCAGGCGCACGGTTTTTGTCTCGGCACCGAAATTCAGCGCAACCAGCACGCCGTCGTCGGCGTTGGCGCGCACGAAGCTGAACACGGCCTTGGGATCGGAATTGACCACCGGCACCATGCGCGCGCCCTGATCACCATTGCGCAGCGCGCTCAGGCGATGCTTGAGCGCAATCAGCTTGCGGAAAAACGCATCCAGCGGATGCGCGCGCCAGGCGATCGCATCCTTTTCGAAAAAGGCCAGCCGCTTGTCATTGCCGGCTTCCTGTCCGTTGTGGATCAACGGGATGCCCTCGCCGAGCATCGACAGCACGATGGCCGGTTGCAGCGCCTTGCCGAACCGCTCGAAGGCGGTGCCTTCCCACGCGTTCTGATCGTGGTTCTCGGTGTAGGTCATGCGGTAGGCGTCATGCGGCCAGGCGCTCTCGTTCTCCGAATAGAAACCGAACAACGCGGTCGCGTCGGCCTTGCCGTGTGCAATGTTGTGCAGCGTGTTGTTCCAGTTCCATGCGTAGGTAGCATCGAACGCGCGCGCATGCACATCACGCTGTTCGAACTCGGCGAGCATGAAAACCGGCTTGATCGCATCCAGCTCGCGGCGCAGGTTTTCCCAGAAGTCGAGCGGCACGTAACCGGCGACATCGCAGCGGAAGCCGTCGATGTCCGCCTCGCGCACCCACCAACGCATCGCCTCGGTCATGTAGCGGCGGATGCCGGCCTGACGAAAGTCGAGATCGATGATGTCCGACCAATCCCACCAAGGCGTCGGGCGAAAATGCCCTTGCCAGTCGCGTTCGTACCAGTCCGGGTGCTGCTCGACCAGCGGATTGTCCCAGGCGGTGTGGTTGGCCACCCAGTCGAGGATCACCCGCATGCCGAGCCGATGCGCTTCGGCAACGAACGCCTTGAGATCGTCCAGGGTACCGAACTCGGGATTGACCGCGTAGTAATCCTTCACCGAATACGGGCTGCCCAGGCCACCCTTGCGATTCTTTTCGCCGATCGGATGCACCGGCATCAGCCAGACGATGTCGATGCCCATGTCCTTGAGCCGCGGCAACTGCGCGCGCGCCGCATTGAACGTGCCCTCGGCGGTGAACTGACGGGTGTTGAGCTGGTACAACACCGCATTGCGGCTCCAGTCCGGGTGCTTGAGCTCGACATAAGGCGATGGTGCATACGGGTCGGACACAGCGGCTCGCGCATCGCCAGCCGCGGCAAACGCCAGCAACAGTACCGCCATCAGAAGAAACAAACGCATGATCCGCTCCGATCTGTGTGTACCCGACCAGCATAAAGCGCCCGGACGCGGTTCACGGAGTAATGCAAACGAATGCATCGAGTGATGCGGTTGGTGCCCGGAGCCGGAATCGAACCGGCATCGCCTTGCGGCGGGGGGATTTTAAGTCCCCTGCGTCTACCAATTTCGCCATCCGGGCATGGCGATAGCCTACTGCAATCGTCAGCGTTTCGGGCTATCCCAAACGCAAACGGGCCGCCGAAAGGCAGCCCGCTATGCGAATTCTGGAGGCCAGGGTCGGAATCGAACCGGCGTACACGGCTTTGCAGGCCGCTGCATGACCACTCTGCCACCTGGCCTCGTTACACCTAAAAAACAAAACCTCGGCTGCCGGATGACAGAGCGAGGTTTTGTTTGCAAGACTGGAGCGGGAAACGAGACTCGAACTCGCGACCCCGACCTTGGCAAGGTCGTGCTCTACCAACTGAGCTATTCCCGCGTTAGACGAACAATTCTACGGTTTATCGGAGTTCTGTCAATACCCAAATCGGATCAACGTGCATTGTCGGCACGCATCGCCGGCCACGCCGCGTGGATGTAAAGCGCGCCGGACCACAACGTCAGCACGGCGGCAAGCGCGAGCAGCCATTCGCCGATTCTGAATACCGGCACGCCGAGCAGATCCGCGCGATACAACAGACAGATCAACGCCACCATCTGCACGATGGTCTTGATCTTGCCGATCAGGGCAACGCGCACGTGCGCACTCTGCCCGATCGCCGCCATCCACTCGCGCAACGCCGAAATCGTGATTTCACGACTGACGATGATCGCTGCCCACAGCGCCATCCACAGCGTCGGATGGGCTTGCACGATGATGAAAAGCGCGACGGTAACCGCGAGCTTGTCGGCCACCGGATCGAGAAATGCGCCGAACGCGGAGTACATGCCGTAGCGCCGTGCGATCCAGCCATCGAGCCAGTCGGTGAGCGCGCCGGCACCGAATACCGCGGCTGCCGCGAAATTGGTCCACGGGTACGGCAGATAGAACACGATGACCATTACCGGGATCAGCGCGATCCGCAGCAGCGTCAGTATGGTCGGTATCGTCAATTTCACGTTTCACCCGCTCTCGTTGTCGCTGGCGTCACGGTAGCAGCCGCCAGCCCATGCAGGCCAGCATAAATGCGTTTCGCCAGCGCCGCGTTGATGCCTTCCACCCGCGCTATCTCCTCGGCACCAGCGCGTTTCAGACCGGCCAGACCGCCGAAGTGCTTCAGCAGCGCCGCACGCCGGCGCGGGCCGATTCCGGGAATGCTCTGGAGACTGCTGGTAACCCGCGCTTTCTGCCGCTTGCCACGATGCCCGGTGATCGCGAAACGATGCGCCTCATCGCGGATCTGCTGGACCAGTTGCAAGGCAGGCGATGCAGCCCCTGGCTTGCAAATGCTGCCATCGGGGAGAATCAGCGTTTCATCGCCGGCGCGCCGCGCCTCGCCTTTGGCCACGCCAACCAACATCAATCCGGAAACGCCGAGGTCGGCGAGCACCGCATTGGCCTGGGTCAGTTGCCCCTTGCCGCCATCGATAAACAAAATGTCGGGAACGACGCCATCCTCGATCGCACGACGAAAGCGGCGCTCCAACGCCTGATGCATGGCAGCGTAATCGTCGCCCGGGGTAATGCTGCTGATGTTGTAGCGACGGTACTGGCCGCGCACCGGGCCGCTGCTGTCGAACACCACGCACGACGCGACCGTCGCTTCACCGCCGGTATGGCTGATGTCGAAACATTCCATGCGCGCGGGAAGCGCCGGCAGGCCGAGCAACTGCGTGAGCGCCTCGACGCGTGCCCGTTGACTGGCGCCACTGGCCAGTTCGGCGGCCAATGCGGCCTCGGCGTTGCGGACGGTCAGGGCCAGATAGCCGGCGCGTTCGCCGCGCACGGAATGCTTGATCTGCACGCGATAGCCTGCCGTCTCGGCAAGCACCGCTTCCAGCAACTCGGTGTCGTCGATCGCATGGCTGAGCAGCAATTCACGCGGTGGCCGATGCTCCAGGTAGTACTGGCACACGAACGCCGACAACACTTCGCCGGCGGTTTCCGCCCCGTTCGCGCTGGGGAAGAACGCACGCGTTCCCTGGTTGACGCCGGCACGAAACGATTGCAACACCACGCAGGCGGCGCCCTGATCGACGACGCAGGCGAGCGCGTCCATGTTCACCTGCGCGCCATCGACATATTGCCGCGACTGGATGCCGCGCAACTCGGCGATCAGATCGCGGTGAACCGCCGCTTCTTCGAACGCCAGCTGCGCGCTCGCCTGCTCCATCGCGCGCTCCAGATCGGCCACCAGTTCGCTGCTATGCCCATCCAGAAACAACATCGCCCGACGCACCGATTGCGCGTAGTCCTCGCTGTCGATCAGCCCGACACAGGGCGCCGAACAGCGTCCAATCTGGTACTGCAAGCAAGGCCTGCTGCGATTGCGGAACACCGATTCCTCACAAGCGCGCAAACGAAACAAGCGATGCATGCGCGACAGCGTTTCGCGTACCGCGAGCGAGCTGGGATAGGGGCCGAAATAACGCCCGGGCTCGCTGCGCGGGCCACGATGCATGCCGATACGCGGCCATGGCCCGGAGGAAACGAATATTTGCGGATAACTCTTGTCGTCGCGCAACAGCACGTTGTAACGCGGACGCAGCGCCTTGATCAGCTGGTTCTCCAGCAACAGCGCCTCGGCCTCGGTGCGGGTGATCGTGACTTCGACGGAGGCGATCTGCGCCACCATCGAGGCGATCCGCGACGACAGCCCGCTGCTGCGAAAGTAGCTGGACACCCGCGCACGCAACGACCCGGCCTTGCCGACATACAGCACCGTGCCGTCGCCAGCGATCATGCGATAAACGCCAGGCTCGCGGGTAAGGTGCCGCAAAAAGGCACGTGCGTCGAATGCGGATGGCTGGTCGCCGCTCTTGCTCATTCGCCGATCGGCACGTGTACGGCCGCACCGGTTTCCGGATCGATGCGCAGCACTTCATGGGCATCGGTGTTGGCGAGCCACAGCGAACCGGCGGCAACGGCCAGCCCCATCGGCCGGTGCAGCTTTACCGGCAATGGCAGACGCGCCAGTTCCTGGCCGCCGGCCTGCACGTGGCGCAACGCATTGTTGTAGGTATCGGCAATCCACAACCGACCGTGCTCGGCATCACTGGCCATCGCCGTCGGGTACTGCAAGCGGGCGGCCTCGCGGCTGCCATCGACGTCGCCGAAGTCGTACAGGCCGCCACCGAACAACGTGGTCACCGCGCGGTTATCGATCTGGATCGAGCGGATGGATGAAACGCCAGCGTCGGAAAAATACAGCTTCTGGCCGAGTATGCAGATCCCGGTGGGTTGAGCGAGGATGGCGGCACCGGCTTTTGCATCGTGGCGGCCCAATTCGCCCGAGCCTGCCAGCACCGACAATTCGCGCTCGCCAAGATCCAGCACTACGATCTGATTGGCGGCGCTGTTGGCGATATACAAACACTGGTTCTGGGCGCAGACACCGAGCGGCTGATCCAGCGCATGGCGCTCGCCATCGCGGCATGAACCGCCTTTGCCGGCGCCCGGCCGCCCGGTGCCAAGAATGGTCTCGATATCACCGTCGTGCAGACTGATTTTGCGCAGCGCGTGATTGCCGGTATCGGTGACGTACAGCGCCTCGCGCAACAAGACAACGCCCATCGGCCGACGCAAGGCCGCCTCGCCGCTGCGGCCATCGAGCATATCGGCATTGCCCGAGCCGAA
Organism: Gammaproteobacteria bacterium HGW-Gammaproteobacteria-4; assembly: GCA_002839995.1. Lineage (GTDB taxonomy): Bacteria > Pseudomonadota > Gammaproteobacteria > Xanthomonadales > Xanthomonadaceae. The sequence goes on from PGZC01000020.1 coordinate 35,463, forward strand.
CTGGCGCATGATGCGGCCTTCCAGCGTGCATTCCAGCACCCGGTGATTGCCGCTGTCGACGACGTAGATGTGCTCCCGGGTCACCGCCAACCCGGTCGGAAACCGCAATGGCAGGCGCGGCTCCTGGCGCGAGAACACCGGCGCGTCGCCGAGCACCAGCAGACCGTCATGCCGATCTAGCAGTTCGCTGACGCACGCTTCGATCGATTCGCCGCCGCTATCGCCAATCATCACTTCGTGCAGGCTGCCATCGATATCGAGCACCACCAGCGACGGCCATACCTGCAAGTCGAACTGCTGCCACAGCGCGAACTCGGGATCGCTGGCGACCGGCAGACCGATGCCGAGGCGATTGATCCATTTGCCCAGCATGCGCGGATCGCGCTCGGCATCGAATTTGGGGCAATGCACCACGAACGCGCGCACCTGTTCGGGGTGGCGCGCCTGCACCCGGCGCAATTCGTCGAGCAGGTTCTGGCTCCACGCCGAGCCTGCGCTAACCACTGCGATCAACACCACACGCCCGCGTGCATCGGCCAACGACTGCACCGGCGCATTCAGCCATTGCAGGGAATCGGGGAACTCCGTGGGCATCAAGGCATTCATCGGTGCATTGTGGCAGAGTGGATGCTGTTGCGATCAACGCGAAATATCTGCTGCGAGCGGATAAAACCGCCACGACGCCGTGAAATCGGCGGCCGGCGCCTGCTCCAGCAAGCGCGCACGCACCATTTCGATCGGCATCGGGCCACCACGCAAAATCGCATCGTGAAACTCGCGATCGTTCATCGTGCCGCTGGCGACAAGCTCGCGCTGCAACGCCTGCAACTGCAAGCCACCGAGCAGATATCCGGCCTGATACAGCGGTGGATAATCGCCGGCGAAGCTTCGCCGAACCTCGGCGGCGGCGTTGTCGCGCTCGTGGCCAACACGTTGCACCAGCATGTCGATGGCCTGCTCTGGGGTCACTTTGCCGAGGTGAAATCCTAGCGAGAACAAAATGCGCGCGGCGCGGTGATTGCGCCAGAACAACATGCCGATGCGTTCGTCAGGGGTTCGCGCAAAACCCATATCCCACAACCGCAGTTCCCAATACAGCGCCCAGCCCTCGCTCCAGAACGGGGTCTGGAACAGTTGCCGCTCCGGGTTGTAGCGCTGGCCATAGAAATGCTGCAAGTGATGGCCGGGGATCAGCTCGTGATGAACCACCGCACGCGAGAAATAGCGATTGTTGCCGCGCAGGGTCATCAGCTTGCGTTCGTGCGCCATCTCAGCAGTCGGCGAAGCTACCCAGACATCTTCGCCACCGAGGAAAAAGGGCGCCTGCAACTGCGCCTTTGCCGAAAGCATGTTCATGCGCCAGTCGACACGGGCCAGCGCCGGCACCGTGACCAGCGCGTGCTTGTCGAGAAACGCGACCGCCTCCTGCGCAAGCGTGCGAGCCAGCGCCGTTTGCTGCCCCGGCGCCACATACATGCCCTTGACATGTTCCAATGCCTGATGCCAATCGGCGTAACCCAACTCGGCCGCCGCCTTGCTCAACTCGCCCTCGCCCCAGGCCAGCTCGCGTTCCGCCAGTTGCATCAGCTCCTCGGGGCTGTACGGAATCATCTCGTCGGCCAAACCCTGCACCAACGCATCGCGCCCAATCGGGTCGCCGACGATGGTTTCCGGGTCGCTGGCGCCCGCAGCAAGCCGCAAGGCCTTGCCACTCGCTTCAAGCTGATCGTCGAGCGCCTGCCACGGCGCGCGCAGCCACCAGGTCAGCTCGGGGTCGTAATCCGCGTAATACTCGAACCAGTCCTTGAGGCCGCCGCGCACCGTTTCGGCGACGCGGGCCGCGCGCAACACCACGGCCCGCGAACGCGCTGCGGTTACGCCGTCCTTGTCCAGCGTGGCGGTGCGTTTTTCCAGAGCGCGGCGCAGCGCATCCAGTCGATCGGCGCTTTCCCTGCCTTTTGCCGCGTCGCCTGCACGACGCGCCTCCAACAGCGACAGCAGATCGCTCACCCCGGGCAACAACGGCTCGACCTCGGCAAGGCGCTTTGCCTCGAATGCGAGCGCACGCAGCCGTTGCTCCAGTTCGCGCGACAACAACAGGTGATCGATTCGATCGTCCAGCCCCAACGTGCCGGCGTCGATCTGCGCGAGGCGTTCGCGCCACGAACGATACAAGGCGCTCAGAGCCGCTTGCCGGCCGGAGCCCCACTCGATATCGAAAACGTGCTCGACGCTTTCAACATCGGCGCGGAAGCGGCCCAGGATTGCCGGCATCGTGCGCGCGGCGGGCTGCATCTGCGTCAACGCCGGCGCGACCAGCGCATCGGCAGGCAACTCGCTGGCGATGGTGGCATTGCCAGCGCCGAGCACAAGGGCGATCAGAATTTGGCGCATGGGTAAATCTCCTTTAATCCGCATTCGCCCCGCCGTACGCGCTGTCGTCGCTCATGCGGCCAGCGCCGCCTCGGCACGATGCTTGATGAAGGCGATCAAGGCCGCCAGACCGTTGCTGCGCGTCGGCGACAAGTGTTGCGACAAGCCGATACGGGTGATGTAGTCTGCATCGGTTGCCAGGATTTCGCTGGCACTGCGCCCCGAATACACCCGCAGCGCCAGATGGATGAGCCCGGAAACGATCGCCGAGTCGCTGACCGCCGTGAAATGCAGGCATTGCGCATCGCCACGACTCACGATCCAGACGTTGGACTGACAGCCGTGCAGGCGATTTTCCTCCGTGCGCAACGCCTCCGGCAGCGGCACGAGCTTGCGCCCGAGATCGATCAGGTACTGATAGCGCTCCGACCAATCGCTGAACATGCCGAACTCGTCAACGATTGCCTGCTGCGCGTCGCTGGCACTGGCTTCATCGGGTCTGGCGGTGAGCATGTTCATGCGCCACGCCGCCAACGCACACCCTGCGCAGTATCTTCCAGCACGATGCCCTGCGCGCACAGCTCGGCGCGAATCGCATCGGCACGCGCGAAGTCGCGCTCCTTCCTGGCGGCGTTGCGCGCATCGACGAGACATTGAATGCGGGTGTCGTCATCGGCGCTGCAACCACGCGCGAACCAGGCGGACGGATCGGATTGCAGCAAGCCCAACAGGCGCCCTGCAGCCAGCAACTCGCCCTTCAGGCGCGATCGCTCGGATGGGTCTTGCGCACGACGCGCGTCGGCAGCGATACCGGCCATTTCCGCCAGCGCGGTCGGCGTGTTGAGGTCATCGCACAGCGCCGCTTCCACCGCTGCGGGCGGTGGCGAATCGGGGTCGGCCGCGACGTCGGCCAGATCGCGCAAGGTGCCGTAGAGCCGATCCAGGGTGCGTACGCTTTGCTCGATCAGTGCATCCGACCAATCCAGCGGCTGCCGGTAGTGCGCCGACAGCAGCGCCAGACGCAACGCCTCGGCGGGATGTTGCTGCAACAAATCCTCCACCCGACTGACGTTGCCCAACGATTTGGACATCTTGGCACCGCCGAAATTGAGCATGCCGTTGTGCAACCAATAGCGAGCAAATACCTTGCCGCCGTGGGCGCAGGTGCTCTGTGCGATTTCGTTCTCGTGATGCGGAAACTGCAGGTCGATACCACCGGCGTGGATGTCGATGGTCTCGCCCAGATGCGCTTCGCTCATCGCGGAGCATTCGATGTGCCAGCCCGGCCGACCACGACCCCAGGGGCTGTCCCAACCCGGCAAGTCGCTGGGGGATGGCTTCCACAATACAAAATCGCCAGGGTCGCGCTTGTACGGCGCCACCTCGACCCGTGCGCCGGCCAGCATGTCCTCGGACGATCGCCGCGACAATTCGCCGTACTGCGGGTACGAGGCGACCGAAAACAACACATGGCCCTCCCCGGCATAGGCGTGGCCACTGGCGATCAGGCGCTCGATCATGACGATGATTTGCGGAATATGCGCGGTCGCACGCGGTTCCAGATCGGGCGGCGCAACGCCCAAGGCGGCCATGTTGTCGCGGTAAGCAGCCGTGAAGCGCTCGGTAATCGCCGAAATCGGCACCTTTTGCTCACCGGCCGCAGCGTTGATCTTGTCGTCGACATCGGTGATGTTGCGTGCGTAAACCACGTTCGGGTAGCGTGCCCGCAGCAGTTGTGCCAGAACGCCGAACACCACCGGTGGCCGCGCATTGCCGATATGGATGTAGTTGTATACGGTCGGACCGCACACATACATCGTGACCCGATCGGGGTCGATGGGCACGAAGGTTTCGAGTTGACGCGTCAAGCTGTTGTAAAGGCGCAGGTGCATGCGTTGGGCGATCTCCGGGCAAGGCTGAATTGTAGCAATCCTGATGCCGCTCTTAACGGAAAACTAAAGCCAGCGTTCAGCCGCTGGATGTTGCAATGCTGCCATCTGGACCCCGACCAGCGGCCGCAGGCCTTGCTGGGGGAAGCCCTGGAGAAAACCGTGATGACACCGATCCGCACTACGCTGGCCTCGCTGTTGGTATTGCCGACACTGGCTCTCGCCCAGCAATACCAGGGGCCGGAGCCCGCAGGCAGTACCGAGAGCGTGCGTTATGGCTACGCGCAAGTATTGCGCGCCGACCCGGTGTACGAGCGTGTCGTGTTCAACGAGACGCGCGAGGATTGCGAAGGCGACGCGGTCTATCAGCGGGTCGGTCCGCGCCAGGCCTCGACCGGCTCGGTGGGCGGCACCGTTATCGGTGCAGTGGTGGGTGGCGTTCTGGGCAATCAGGTCGGCAAGGGCGACGGCCGAACCGCCGCCACCGTCGGCGGCGCGGTGATCGGCGGCGCCATCGGCAATCGCGCGGGCTCTGGCGGCGGAACCGGTTATGGTTATGGCGGGCAGGAAGTTCGACCGGGCTGTCGCGTCGTCGAGGTGCAGCGCGAGGAGGACCAACTGATCGGCTACGACGTCGAATACCGCTACAAGGGCGATGTCTACATGTCGCGTCTGGATAACGACCCCGGCACCCAATTGCAGGTGCGGGTGGCGGTGTCGCCGATCGACGAAGGCCGCTGAATCCGCGCAATGGCGCGTTGTTTGCCAGAACCCGTCTGACTGGAGTATGATTGGCGGCTGATTTTACCTGCTTCCCGCATACTCGTTCCGAGGTCTGGCCATGAAAGTTCTGTCGTCCCTGAAGTCTGCCAAGTCGCGCCATCGCGATTGCAAAATCGTACGTCGCCGCGGCAAGGTATTCGTGATCTGCAAGAGCAACCCGCGGTTCAAGGCTCGCCAGCGCTGATTGGCCGCCGTCACGAATGAAACAAGGCCGCGCGTTGCGGCCTTTTTCATATCCGGACCCGGGCATTTCGCACAAGGACGTGGCGCCGCGGCCCGGATTTTGTTACATAGGGTGACGGATATCCGCCCCGGGAGTACGCCATGTCTCGCACCGCGTTTTGCCTCGCCCTCGCACTGGGCACCCTGACTGGCTCCGTCGCCGCTTCCGCTGCCGGCGATGTGCTGTTGATCGATCGTGTCCGCAGCGAAGCAGGCGTGAATCTGCCCGCACGCGGCCAATTGATGAACGCGGTACGCGCCCAGTTCGGCGAGCCGGCGCAAGCGCTGGCCGCCGTTGGCGGCGGCGATCCGAGAACGCCGCCGATCACGCGCTGGGTGTATCCCGAGTTCACCGTCTACTTCGAAAACGATCATGTGGTGAATGCCGTGCTCAACAAGGCATCCGCGCAGGAGATCGGGCCCAAACCGGTCCACTGATCGCGATGACCCCTCGTTCCCTGTATCTGCCTGCGGAATGGCAAGCCCAGTCCGCAGTGGTCATTGCTTGGCCCCATGCTGGCACCGACTGGGCTGCACGCCTGACTGAAGTTGAATCCACCTATCGCGCCCTGGTGGCCGCGATCGTGCGTTTTCAACCGGTAGTGATCTGCGTGCCCGATGATGCGGTAAAGGCTCGCGCCGAAGCCGTGCTGGGCGAACTCGCCACCTCGTCACGCGTTCGTTATGTGCAATGCGCCTACGACGACACCTGGCTGCGCGATTCCGGCCCGATCACCCTGCTCGGCGAGGGTGGCCCGGTACTGCTCGATTTCCGTTTCACCGGCTGGGGCGGAAAATACGAGGCCAGCCAGGACGATCGACTGGTGAGCGAACTGATCGCGCGCGGGGTATTTGCTCCGCACCGGCACCAGTCCATCGACTTTGCCTTGGAAGGCGGCGCCATCGAGAGCGACGGCCGCGGCAGCATCCTGAGTACCTGGCGCTGTCTGCACGAACGGCACCCGACGCGCTCGCGCGACGAAATCGCCGCAACCCTGTGCCGCAGCCTGCATGCGGATCGCGTGCTGTGGCTGCAACACGGCTATCTGCAGGGCGATGACACCGACGCCCATATCGACACCTTGGCGCGCTTTGCCCCCGGCGATGCCATCGTCTATCAGGCCTGCGACGATCGAACCGATGTCCACGCCAGCGAGCTGGCGGCGATGACGGATGAACTGACCCTGCTGCGCACCCCAAGTGGCGCGCCTTACCGTCTGTTCGCCCTGCCCTGGCCCCGACCGATCCATGACGGCGAGCGACGCCTTGCCGCGTCCTATGCCAATTACCTGATCGTGAATGGTGCCGTGCTGGTGCCCGCATACGACGACCCGGCAGACGCCGAAGCAGCGCGGATCATCGCCATCGCCCACCCCGGCCGCGAGGTGGTGCCGGTACCGTGCCGGCCGCTGATCTGGCAGAACGGCAGCCTGCACTGCATTACCATGCAGATTCCCGAGGGAGTGCTGGCATGAACAAACCAACGCTGCGCGTGGCGCTGATCCAGGACTGCGACCGCGGCCTGGTCGGCGACAATCTGGGCAATATCGAGCGACAGGTCGCCGATGCCGCCAGCGCCGGCGCGCGTCTGGTGCTGTTGCAGGAATTGCATAACGGCCCGTACTTTTGCCAGCACGAAAGCGTGGACGAATTCGACCGCGCCGAGCCGATCCCCGGCCCGAGCACGGAACGGCTTTCGGCGCTGGCCGCGCACCACGGTGTGGTGCTGGTGGCGTCGCTGTTCGAGCGTCGCGCCGCCGGCCTGTATCACAACACCGCGGTGGTGTTCGACGCCGACGGGCGCATCGCCGGGCGCTACCGCAAGATGCACATTCCGGACGATCCGGGCTTTCTCGAAAAATTCTATTTCACACCGGGCGATCTGGGCTTCAATCCGATCGATACCCAGGTCGGTCGCCTCGGGGTGCTGGTGTGTTGGGATCAGTGGTATCCGGAAGCGGCGCGGCTGATGGCACTTGCTGGTGCGGAACTGCTGCTCTACCCCACCGCGATCGGCTGGGATCGCAGCGATAACGCGGACGAGAAGGCCCGGCAGCGCATGGCCTGGCTGCTCAGCCACCGCGGCCACGCGGTAGCCAATGGCTTGCCAGTGCTGAGTTGCAACCGCACCGGTTTTGAAGCCTCACCCGACGGCACCAGCGGCATCGAGTTCTGGGGATCCAGCCATGTGCTCGGGCCACAGGGCGAGGTGCTGGCCGAAGCCGACAGCGAACATCCCGAAATCCTTGTGGCCGACGTCGATCTGGCGCGCAGCGAGCAGGTGCGTCGCATCTGGCCGTTCTTGCGCGATCGCCGGATCGATGCCTATGGCGACCTGTTGCGACGTTACCGTGACTGAACCCGATAACGACACAACTGCGACGAGCGCGGAACAGACGTTGCTCGATCAGCCGATCAAGACCGTCGAACGCGATGGCGTGCGCTATACCCTGCTCGGCACTGCCCATATTTCGCAGGCCTCGGTCAACGCGGTGCGGGCGCTGATTGCCAGCCGGCGCTTCGACACGGTGGCGGTGGAACTGGATCGCAACCGGCATCGGGCGCTTACCGGCGCCGATACCTTGATCGAACTCGACCTGTTCGCCATCGTGCGCAGCGGCAAGGCCGGGCTGGTCGCCGCCAATCTGGCGCTGGCGGCGTATCAACGCCGCCTCGCGGACCAACTGGGTATCGAACCGGGCGCCGAGCTGAAAGCCGCCTGCACCAGCGCCGATGACGCGCAACTGCGACTGTGGCTGATCGACCGCGATATCGGCGTTACCCTGCGCCGGGCCTGGAACAGCCTGGGCTGGTGGTCGCGCGCCAAGCTGGCCAGCGGCCTCGGCGCCAGCCTGCTGTTCGACAGCGACGTCGAAGAAGACGAAATCGAACGCCTGAAGGAGGGCGACCTGCTGGAAAGCAGCTTCGGCGAGTTCGCCCGGCAAAGCCCGCCGCTTTATACCGCGTTGATCGACGAACGCGACCACTACATGGCCGCACGACTTCGTGAGCACGGGGCACAGGGCGATGCCCGCGAGGTGCTGGCGGTCGTTGGCGCCGGCCATCTGCATGGGCTGGCGCAGGCGTTGCAAAGCGATGAAGGCGAACCGACGGCCATGCGTGCGGATCTGGATTCGACCCCGGAACGTTCGCAGATTCCATGGTTCACGATTGGGCTGATCGCATTTCTGCTCGGCGGCTTTGCCTGGGGCTTTTCCCGTGGCGACGGAATCGGCATGCAGCTTGCGCTGGGTTGGGTGCTGACCACCGGCACCTTGGGTGCGCTGGGTTGTATCGTCGCCGGTGGCCACCCGCTCAGCGTGCTCGCCGCATTCATCGCCTCGCCGCTGACCCCGCTGCACCCGGCGCTGTCCTCGGGGATGGTCAGTGCCGGGGTGGAAGCCTGGCTGCGCAAACCCACCTACCGAGACTTCCTGTATCTGCGCGACGACACCATCACCATCAAGGGCTGGTGGCGCAACCGGGTGGCACGGGTAATGGTCAACTTCTTCCTGACCAATCTGGGCACCGCGCTCGGGGTATGGATCGCCGGCGCGGCGATCCTCGGCAAGCTGATTTGATCGGTCGCCCACACGGTGGGCTCCTGCAACAATCGTGTAGCCCGGGTTGAGGCCCGCAGGGCCGAAACCCGGGACTGCCGCAAACACCCATCGATGCATCGCAACCCGGTTCAATGTGTGAACTTGCAGCGGGTAATGCCTTCACCATCATCACACAGCCGTAGCCACAACTCAGTCCCGGGTTTCAGCGCGGTGGGGCTTCCGCACGCGGTGCCCACGGTGCCGCACGCCGCGCCCGCGCAACCAGTGCCGAGGTGCGCACGCTCATGTCGTCGAAGAGAGCGTAAATTGTCGGCAAGAACAGCAAGCTGACGATGGTCGAGAACACCAACCCGCCGACAATGGCGCGCGCCATCGGGTAGTACGGCGGCCCGTCGCCACCGAGCTGCGGCCCTTCCAGGCACAGCGGCAACATGCCCAGTACCGTGGTGCCCATGGTCATCAGGATCGGGCGCAGACGCTCGCGGCTGCCGGCAACCAACGCATCGGCGCGCGCCATGCCCTCGCGCCGCAAATTGTTGATGTGCTCGATCATCACGATGCCGTTGTTCACCACCACGCCCATCAGCACCAGGATGCCGATCGAGGCCATGATCGAGAACGTGGTGCCGGTGAGCCAGAACAACCAGAACACCCCGAGCGCCGAAAACGCGACGCCGCTGACGATGGCGAACGGAAACAGCAGCGATTCGAACAGCGCCGCCATCACCACCACGATCATCACCAGCGCCAGCAGGGTGTTGAACACCATCACCTGACCGGCATCGTCGGAGTCGTTGAAGCGGCCGCCAAAACTCCACGAATACCCCGGCGGGAAACTCATGCGCTTGAGCGCATCTTCCATCGCCTTGCGCGCCTCCGGCGTGGTTTTGCCTGTGGCCAGGCCGGCCTGGATATCGAGCGCGGTTTGCCGGTTGCTGCGCTGGATCTGGGTGGCGCCGCGCTGCATGCGCACATTGATCACCGACATCAACGGGATCATTTCGCCATCGGGGCGACGCAGGTTGAAGCTGCGCAGGTCGTCGACGCCTTGCGTCTGCGCGTTGTCGAAGCGGATCCACATCGGCACTTCGGTATCGTCGCTGCGGAACTCGCGCAGCGGCGCGCCACGAATGGCAATGCCGACATAATTGGCCACGTCCTGCGCCGAAAACCCGTACAGCGCGGCACGCTCGCGATCCACGCTGACCGCCAGTTCGGTCGATTCATCGCCGGTATCGGCACGCACGTCGCGCAGCTCGGGCAACTTCGCAAGATTGGCAACCACCACGTCGGACAGTTCTTTGAGCGTCTGCGCCGAATCGCCAATCAACGACACCCGCATTCCCTCGCCGCCGCCACCGCCACCGCCGTTGCCATCCAGGCCGACTTCGGCAGTGGCAAGCCGCGGAATACCCTTGCGGATCTCCTCGATCACCTCCTGCGACGGGCGAATCGCAGCGCCACCGATTTCATCGGGATCGTCGAACAGCGTGATCCGGGTCGCTGCCCAACCCTGTTCGGAATACCAACTGTATATCTGCTTGATCTGGTACTGCGTGCGGTTTGCTTCCAGGTGGGCCTCGATTTTGGCTACCTCGGCCGACAACTGTTCCAGCGGATAGGCGCCCTTCCACTTGTAGAACAGCTCGAACTCCCGCCCTTCCTGCTGCGGAAACATGTCGAACTTTGTGCCACTGGCCGGGATCATGCTGACCGCCACGATCAGGCCGATGGCGAGCACGCTCAAGCCGCGGTGCGCCAGGCTCCAGCGCAACAACGCGGCATAACGATCCTGCACCGTTCGGATCACGCCGCTGTTGCCAAAGCCGCGCTTTGGCGCCTTGATCCGCGCTGAAATCATCGGAATCAGGCTGACCGCGACCAGCCACGAGGCCAGCATCGCCACGGTGATGGTGATGGCGACATTGGCCAGATACAGCGAAACGAAGTTTTTCTCGCCGAACAGGTTCGGGATGAACACGATGATGCTGGTCAATGTGCCAGCCGACACCGCCAGTTGCACGCCGCGCGTACCTTCGATCGCACAGCGCACCGGGTCGTCGGGGTATTTCTCGCGGTACTGGTAAATGCTCTCGGTCACCACTACCGCGTTATCGACCAGCATGCCGACACCAATCAGCAGCCCCATCATCGACATGACGTTCAGAGTCAGGCCGTAGAAATACATCACCCCAAGCGTCATCACGAAACACAACGGGATCGCGAGCGAAACCATCAGCGTCGATGGCCAATGGCGCAGGAAAAAGAACAGGATCGCGATCGACAGCAACGACCCGATCAGGCCCGCCTTGCCCAGCTCGGACAAGGAACTGATGACGCCTTTGGCCTGATCGGAAATGGTGATGAACTGGACGTCCTTGAATTCCGGCGATGCCGCGATCAGCGCCAGTTGCCCGGCAATCCGGTCCACCACATCCACCAGATTGGCGTTGCGCTCCTTGAAAATATCGATGCCGACCGCGCGCTTGCCATCGAGCCGGCGACCGTAGTCCACCCGGCTCGGCTTCAGGTGTACGTCAGCCACATCGCTCAGCCGCACACCGCCGCTGGCGATCACCAGGTTACGGATCTGATCCAGGCTTTGCAGTTCGCCGACCGGCTGCACGCGCAGACGACGATCGCCGTCGTCGATCTCGCCAGCGGATATCGAAAAGTTGGCGGCCTGCAGGCGGGTCGCCAGTTCGTTGAGGCTCAGGCCGTGCGCGCTGAGCCGGTCGTTGGAAATCGCGATTTCCACTTCCGGCGGCGAAACGCCGGAAATATCGACCCGGGCCACGCCGGCGAGGCGCTCGATCGGGCGCTTGACCTGATGATCGAGCAAGGTATACGAACGCGTCACATCCTGTTCGCCGGCGAAGCGGATGCGCAGAACCGGCTCATCGCTGGTGGCGAACTTGAACACGAAGTAGCGTTGCAGGTCGGACGGCAGCTCATCGCGGATCGCATCGATCCGCTCACGCGCCTCGGAGGCAGCGATCTCGATATCGCGCGACCACGCGAACTCGATGAACACGCTGGCGCCATCGGCGCGCGAGGTCGAGTTCATCCGTTTGATGCCCGACAGCGTTGCCAGCGCTTCCTCGGCCGGACGCGTGATCGTGCGTTCCACTTCCTCGGGTGTCGAGCCCGGATACGGCAGGCTGATGAACGCAAACGGCGCCTGGATATCCGGGTTCTCTTCCAGCGGCAAGCGGGTGGCCGAGATCAGCCCGACCAGCACCATCGTCACGAAAAACATGGTGGCGGTCACCGGCCGCTTCAGGCTCAACTGCGCGAGGCTCCAGCCCGGTTTCATGCGGCATCCCCCTGCGCCAGAGCCTCACTGCGCTCGGCAAGCCGGCGGCGCTCGGTGTACCAGGCGTCGCCGCGACGATCCAGCAGGTCGTAAACCACCGGAATCACCAGCAAGGTCAACAGGGTCGAAACCGTCAGCCCGCCGATCACCGTGATCGCCATCGGCGCACGCACCTCGGCGCCCTCACCCAAGCCAAGCGCCAGCGGCAGGAAGCCAAACAGCGTGGTCAATGTGGTCATGATGATGGGCCGCAGCCGCGCCGAACACGCCTCGATGATCGCATCGGCCTTCGGCCTGCCGGCCTCGCGCAACTGGTTGACCAGATCGATCAGCACGATGGCGTTTTTCACCACGATGCCGGCGAGCAGGATCAGGCCGATGAACACCACCACCGACAGGCTGTTGCCGGTCAGCGTGAGCGCCAGCACCGCGCCGACAACAGCGAGCGGGATCGAGAACAGGATCACGAACGGGTGCAGCAACGATTCGAACTGCGACGCCATCACCAGATACACCAGGAATATGGCCAGCGCAAACGCGAATACCAGCGAGCGGGTCGATGCATCGAGTTCCTCGCCCTGGCCACCGATGTGCACGCGCACGCCGCCGGCCAGCGGCTTGTCGGCCAGCATCTGCTCGATGGCCTTCACCGCACTGCCAAGATCGCCATGACGCAACGCGGCGGAAATGATCGCGACCCGCACCTGATCCACGCGATGGATTTCCGAGGTGCCGATGGTATTGACGACCTCGGCCACCGCGGACAGCGTTACCGGCCGATCGCTTTCCGGGTTCACGATCAGGTTCTCGATGTCGGCGACCGAGGACCGGTCCTGCTCGCGCGCACGCACCAGCACATCGATCTTGCGATCGCGGAAACTGTACCGGGTGGCCACTTCACCGCGCACCTTGCGCACCACCTGATCGGCGATCTGGCGCGTCGTCAGCCCCAGTGCCGCGGCCCGCTCCTGATCGAAGCGGATCTGGATTTCGGGGAAACCGTCCTCCACCGAGCTTTTCACGTCGGCAAAGCGATCGTCGCCATCCAGGCGTTTCACCAGATCGCGTCCCGCCGCTTCAAGCTGGCCCAGATCGCTGCCACGGATTTCGATTTCCAGCGGTGTGGAAAAGCTGAACAGTTCGGGCCGGCCGAACTTGGCTTCGGCGCCCGGATACAACGCCATCGAGGCGCGCAACCGCTCGATCTCGGCGGCTTCGGTTTCGCGCGGGGCGCCGCGTTCGAGGACCACCGACAGCTTGCCGACGTTCTCGCCGGACTCGGTCGGATTGGCATCGAGGCGGGTGCCACTGCCGCTTACCGCATACAGCACGCGCACGCCGGGATCGCCCGCATGCTTGCGCTGCACATCGCGGATCAGTGCATCGGTGTCGCGCAACTGGGTGCCGGAGGGCAGCTTCACCGTCAGGTCGAAGCGATCCTGTGCGAGTTGCGGGATCAGATCCATGCCCAGGGTCGGAATCAGCGCCAGCGCGAACGCAAATGCCGCCGCCGCACTGCCGAGCACCAGCCCGGGCCGCGCCAGTGCCGCCGGCAGGATCCGCGCGTAGGCTTTGGCCGCCACGTCGTAACCGGTCATCAACTGCCCACCGAACCAGCCAAGGGCGCGTCCCACCGTGGCGCGCAGGCCGCGAGCCAACAACGTGATCGACCAGGCGACCGCAAACATCACGCCACCGAACACCTTGCGCAGCAGCCAACCGATCCCACCCATGCCGCGCTCGATCGGGCGCAACACCGGGTTCCGGGTCATGCCGGCGGCACGATCCGGCTCGGTCTCCAATATGAACCCGAGTGGCGCGGAAGCGCGCAACGAACTGAGCATCGGAATCAGGGTCAGCGAAACCAGCAGCGAGATGACCATGGCTATCGCAACGGTCAAGGCCTGATCGCGGAACAACTGTCCCGCCACACCCTCGACGAACACCAGCGGCAGGAATACCGCCACCGTGGTCAGCGTGGACGCGACCACCGCCATGCTGACTTCCTGCGCGCCCTTCACCGCCGCATCCAGCAGGCCGAGGCCGCGCTCGCGTGCCTTGGCGATGCTTTCCAGCACCACGATCGAGTCGTCTACCACCATGCCGGTTGCGAGCGCCAGACCGGCCAGCGACATCACGTTGAGATTGATGCCGAACCGGCCCATCACGAAAAACGTGGTGATGATCGAAATCGGCAGCGACAGGCCGATCACGAACGTGCTCCAGCCATCGCGCAGGAAGAAAAAGATCAGCAGGATCGCCAGCGCGCCACCCAGCAATGCCTCCGAGCGGACCTCGTCGAGGGCTTGGCGGATGAATACGGATTGATCGTCCACCTGGGTCAGTTTGGCGCCCGGCGGAATGTCGGATTCGAGTTGTTTCAGCGCTGCCTTGACGCGATCCGCCACATCCACCGTGTTGGCATCGCCTTCCTTGTAGATCGCCAGTTCGATCGCTTCGCTGCCATCCAGCCGGATGATCGCCTGGCGCTCCTTGAAGCCCTGGCTGACCGTGGCGATGTCGCGCAGGTAGATCGAGTAGCCATCGCGATTCACCACCAGCAGATCGCGCATCTGCTGGAGATCGACAAACTGGTTGATGGTGCGCACCAGATAGCGTTGCGTGCCCTCTTCCAGGCGGCCGCCGGAAATATTGACGTTCTCCTGGCGCAGTCGATCGATCACCGTGCCGACCGACAGGTTCAGGCGCGCGAGCGCCTGCTGATCGAGATCGACCTGAATCTCGTCCTCGAGGCCACCGGAAACCTTGACCGCGGCGACGCCGGCGACCGGTTCCAGCCGTTTCTTGAGTTCTTCCTCGCCGTACCGGCGCAAGCGCTTGAGCAATGCTTCATCGACACCCGTGACGCTGCTTTCGCCGCTCAGGGCAAGGCGCATGATCGGCTCGGTGGACGGGTTGAAACGCAGCAGCACCGATTTTTTCGCTTCAAGCGGCAACTGCACCGATTCCAGTTTGTCGCGCACCTCGATGCTCGCCTTGTCCATGTCGGCACCCCAGGCGAACTCCAGAATCACGTCGCTCTGCCCGGTACGCGACACCGAATGCAGCTTGCGCAGGTTCTTGACCACGCCCACCGATTCCTCGATCGGCTCGGTCACCAGGTTTTCGATCTCGCTGGGCGCAGCGCCAACGTACTCGGTGCGCACGGTCAACGTGGGATAGCTCAGGTCAGGCAGCAGATTGACCTTGAGCTCACGCAACGCCAACAGGCCGAACAGCACCAGGGTCACGGTAAACATCGCCACCGTGACCCGGCGGCGGGTGGAAAAGGCGACCAGGCTCATTGGCTGGCAGCCGTTGCCGCATTGCCCTTGACCGCGACCGCACTGGCAGCGTCCGGCTCGTTGACAACTTCCACCGTTGCCCCATCGCGCAACGTCACCTTGCCGACCGTGACCACACCGTCGCCTTCGACCAATCCTTCGCGGATCTCGGCATAGGCGCCGTTGATGAAACCGACCTGCACCTGCGTACGCACCGCCTTGCCATCGCGCAATACGAATACCGCCGCCTCGCCGTCGCCTTCGATCAGCGCGTCGCGCGGTACCGTCAGCGCATCGGTGCGCTGGTCGTACACCAGCTCGATGCGGCCGAACATGCCCGGCTGCAACTGACGCACGCCATCAAATGCCGCCGTCACCCGGAACGTACCGCTGCCGGCATCGATCACCGGGCTCACCCGGTCTACCGACCCGGCAAAGGTACGGCCCGGCAACGCATCCACCTGCATCGTCACCGGCAAGCCGGAATGCATGGTCGAGAACTCGCGCTCCGGCACATTCAACACCGCCTCCAGGCGCGAGCTGTCGACCACCGTGAACATCGGCGTGTTGGGCTGGATCAGGTTGCCCACCTTGACCATGCGCTGGGCGATGACCCCGGAAATCGGCGCAGTGATGCTGGTGTAGGACAACTCCAGGCGCGCAATCTGCACCGCTGCGCGCTGCACATCCAGATCCGAACGGATCTTGCCATGCGCATCGGCGCTGACCAGTTGCCGCTCGAACAACTCCTGCGAGCGTTTGTATTCGCTTTCCAGCTTCTTGAGTTGCGCCTCGGCCTGCGCCAACGCCAGCCCCTTGCGATCCGGGTCGAGACGCGCCAGCACATCACCGGCCTTGACCGCGTCGCCCTCCTCGGCCATCAGCTTGAGCAGGACCCCCGAAGTCATCGACACCACCTGCGCCTCGTTCACCGCCTTCAGCGAGGCGGTTGCCGCATAGCTGGCGCTCATCGGTCGGCGGGCAGCGCGCGCGACCTCCACCGGGATCGCCGTGTCGGCGTCCTTCTTGTCGGACTCCGCCTTCGCGGCGGCGTCTTTTGCGCCACCCGAGCATGCTGCGAGCAGACTCATTGCGGCAATGGCGACGGCAAGCGTGAGTTGGCGACGGATAGTTTGAGTGGTCATGATCGACTCGGTGTTATGGGTGAGTGGTGTTATAGTTACCTATATCACCAAATGTGTCAAGCGGGTTCCGGTGTATATGCTGGTCGCTGCGCGCGAAACCCGCGCGTGCAGCAAGTCATGATGACCATCGGCGCATGAATGCGGCGCGAAGTGTGGTGGGCTCACGGCGCTGGGAGTGTTCCTCGAACACACCTTTTGTCGCGGGGCCGCGACGCTGGTTATACTTGCTGCTTTACCACCCCGGCCCGACCTGGACGATCGCAGATGAAGCAACTCAAGTTACGTGCCCTGGCCAGCCTCGCGCTTGCTGCCATCCCGTTTGCTGCGGCGCATGCCGAAGGCGACCCGGCGCTGGGAAGGCAACTCGCCTACACCTGTACCGGCTGTCATGGCATCGAAGGCTACAAGAACGCCTATCCGCAATATCACGTGCCGCGCATTGCCGGCCAGAATTACGACTATCTGCTGTCCGCGCTGACTGCGTACAGGAAAGGCGAGCGCCCGCATCCGACCATGCAGGCACAAGCCGAGAGCTTCAGCGAAACCGACCTGCAAAACCTCGCCGCATTCATCGCCAGCGCCGGCAAGGTGACCAAGTGAAAGGACAGTCCATGAATCTGCGCTTCATCGCCGCACTCACGCTCGGTCTGGTTGCTTTCGCCGCACACGCCAACGGCTCGGTGGATGCCGGCAAGCAGAAATCGCAAACCTGCCAGGCATGTCACGGTGCCGACGGCAACGGCGTCGGAATCACGATGTACCCGGTTCTCGCTGGCCAACATGCGGACTACCTGCGCAAGGCGCTGGGAGACTACAAGTCCGGCGCGCGCAACAACCCGATCATGGCCGGTTTCGCCGGCGCGCTGAGCGAGCAGGATATTGCCGATCTGGCCGCCTATTTCGCATCGCAACAAGGCCCGTTGATCGAGCTGAACGCCGATCTCCCCAAGTAACTCGGGACTCGGGAAAAGCGTAAAGCACTCAGGTCCGCAAAGGACGCAAAAAACGCAAATAACAGCTATAGAGTTGGCGGACAGTCGGGTTTCGCCGCGCGATCGGCACGGCTCCATGGATGGAGGAGGTAGAGCTGCGTCTGGAACAGCGGCCGAGGATGCCCGAGTGCCGAAAAGCACATGGATGTGCGAGAGCGGCCTCTACCCATCCTTCGACTGGCTCGGCTTCGTGCTTCCCTTTGCGCACTTGGCGTCCTTTGCGGACCCTCGCTTTTCCCATACTCGGGACTCGTGGTTGGGGCGTGGTGCCCAACGCGTGGCGAAACCCATCAACACCGCTCACTCGGTGCGAAAATTGCGATTCGGCGGCGGCTCGTATTCGCGTTCTTCCTTGCTCGTCATCTGTTTGGGTGACGTGATGCCACAGGCAGCGCCGGGCGCCACCAGCGAGATATAACAGGTGATCCTCTGGTTACTGCCGGGTATCGGTATGGACACCTCGTGGATACCGCGCCGCACCCACTCCTCCAGCAACGACTCGGTCGGCACCCAATAACGCTCGAAAACCGTTTCCTCGTACTCCAGCACCGTGCGTGTCTCGAAGCGACCGGCTCGGTCCAGATCGGCGATGCGGTACTCGGCCAAACCATCGGCGAGTACGGTACGTTCTATCGTCGCGAGCAGATCGTCCGCGATATTCACCGAGCCATCCGGGCGGAACAAGCGCAGCTTCGGCGGCGGTTCGGGCGCGGTATCGGCGATCGGCTCTTCCGGCGCTGCGTTGGCCAGCGGCTCCGCGGCCACGGGTGGTACGGTCACGCTGCGGCGACGGGTTGGCGGCAAATCCGGCAATGGCGGTGGCAGTTCATCGGGCAACGCGACGAACTGCACCTGAATTGCGCGCGTCGAAGGCTCTTGCGTGTGTCCGCGCATGATCTGCGCCAGCATCATCGCCAACAGCACATGCAATAGCGCAACCAACGACAATACCGCCCAGCGCCGCGGCGAACCGCGCATTACGATTCGCATCCGCTCGCACAGATAGCTCCAGATCAGCTGCGCATCGGCTTGGCTATACGCCATCCACCCACCATCGATATTGTCCTCATCGAAACGCACATCCGCGCGAGGCTAGCGGGCCGAGCCTGAAAACCACGTTAAATCGGCGTTGAAGGCGCCTTGTAATAGGGCTGCTGCCCCGATTCGTGATCGGTGGCATCGCGCACACCGGTGATTTCGGGAAAGCGCGCCACCAGCGTCTTTTCGATACCCTGCCGCAAGGTGACATCGACCATGCCGCAACCATGACAACCACCGCCAAAACGCAACACCAATTCGCCCTCGGCGGTCACCGCTTCCAGCGTCACACGCCCCTTGTGCGCGGCCAGTTGCGGGTTGATCTCGGTATCGATCACATGGCGCAGGCGCTCGATCAGGCCGGCACCGTCGCCCGGCGGCACGCCCTTGATCCGCGGTGCGCGGATGTTGAGTTGACCACCGGTGGCGTTGCTCTCGAAATCGATCTGCGCGTCCTCGAAGAACGGTGCGCTGGCGGCGTCCACGTACAGCACGAAGCCATCGCATTCGAGTTGCCATTCGTCGCCGATCAGGTCATTGGCGTCGCAGAACGACAACCGCGCATCGGCCGACGGCGTTCCGGCCTTGAGCGCATGCAGCCGGATGCCGATCGCGCTGCCATCCTGCGATTGCAGCAGTTTGTGGAAATAGGTCTGTGCGTTCTGGGTAATCTCGATCATGCGCGCAGTTTACCAGCGTGCGCATTTACATTTACCAACGATGAGGTTCCCGTCCCTATACTTGCGTCACCACCCTCTCGGAGACCGCACATGCGTTCTGCCCATGACACCCTGAGTCAGCGCCACTGCCAACCGCGTCGCGGAGAGCAGCACCGGCTGACGGCCGAGCAAGTCGCCGCATTCACCGCGCAGACCCCGGATTGGGCGGTGATCGACGACGGCACGGCGATCTGCCGCAGCTTCAGCTTCCCCGATTACTACCACACCATGGCATTTGTGAATGCGCTGGCTTGGGTTGCGCACCGCGAGGATCATCACCCGGACCTGAGCGTGCATTACAATCGCTGCGTGGTGCGCTTTTCGACCCACGATGTCGGCGGACTCTCGGAGAACGATTTCATCTGCGCGGCCAAGGCCGACTCCCTGGCGTGAGGGTTCAGACCAGACGGTCCAGTGCTGCCGTCAGCTCCGATGCCAATGGCGCACTGAGCACATAGGGTGAACGCCCGTCGTCCAGCGCGAACTCCAGGCTGGCGGCATGCAAAAACATGCGCTTGAGGCCGGCTTGATCGCGCAAACGACGGTTGGCCTCGCGATCGCCGTATTTTTCATCGCCGGCCACCGGATGCCCGATGTGCGCGGCGTGGACACGGATCTGATGGGTGCGCCCGGTTTCGATACGTACTTCGCAATAGCTGTGCCCGCCGCGGCGCTCGATCAACTGGAAATGGCTGACCGAATCCTTGCCTTCCGCATCGACCCGCACCATGCGCTCGCCGCCGGAAAGCACCGATTTTTGCAGCGCCATATCGACGGTGAAGCGGCGTTCGGCCATGCGCCCGACCAGCAAGGCGAGGTATCGCTTGCGGATGCCGCCCTCGCGCATCAGCCGTTGCATCTCCAGCAAGGCCGAGCGCTTTTTGGCCAATACCAGCACGCCGCTGGTGTCGCGATCGAGGCGATGGACCAGTTCCAGGGTTTCGTCCGGCCGCGCCCGACGCAGCAGTTCGATCGCACCAAAACGCACCCCGCTGCCGCCATGGGCGGCGATACCGCAGGGCTTGTTGAGCACCAGCAACGCCCGATCCTCGAACACGACATGTTCGGCCAACCGCTCGGCCATGCCGCTGGGCGGCCCCTCGCCGGCATCGGGCTCGCCCAGACGCACCGGCGGCACGCGCACCCGATCGCCGCCGGCGAGCCGACTGTCGGGCTTGGCCCGCTTGCCGTTGACGCGCACTTCGCCGCTACGCACGATGCGGTAAATCAGGCTGCGCGGCGCACCCTTGAGCAGGCCCAACAGGAAGTTGTCGAGCCGCTGACCGTCCCGGTCCGCAGCCACATCCACCGTTCTGACGGGCCCTTTTGTCGAAGTTTCCGCCATGACAATCCAATCTGCTACACTTGAGGAGCGAAATAACGTCCTGATTTCGTTGGGCTGCCGGTAGTGTTACCGGCGCCGGCGAAAACGGATCCGAAGCGTGGCGTGAACCCGAGGCCTCCGCAATCTGCGGCGGCCATCTTATATCGGGAACGCCGCGTCGGGTTCGAAAGCAGGTCCTGATCGCACGGATACCGCGGTTTTGCGGTTTCCGGCACGGATGCCGGCGGGCAATGGCCCAACCGGTCACATGAACAAGCGCTCCCGCGGGCTTGCCTGGCGGTTTTTGTAGCGCTGG
>PGZC01000085.1:0-899 GCA_002839995.1 Gammaproteobacteria bacterium HGW-Gammaproteobacteria-4
TGAACATCAACTACACGGTGATGAGCAAGCGCAAGCTGATGGCGCTGGTCAAGGAAGGCCTGGTGGACGGCTGGGACGACCCGCGCATGCCCACCTTGCAGGGCTTGCGCCGGCGCGGTTACACCCCGGGCGCGCTGCGCCTGCTGTGCGATCGCATCGGTATCAGCAAACAGAACTCGGTCACCGATTTTTCGCTGCTCGAAGCCTGCCTGCGCGAGGACCTCGACAGCCGCGCGCCGCGCCGTCTGGCGGTGCTCAATCCGCTCAAGCTGGTGATCACCAACCTTGCCGCCGATCACGAGGCGATGCTGCGCTTTGCGAACCATCCCAAGGACGCCAGTCTGGGCAGCCGCGAGGTGCCGTTTTCGCGCGAGCTGTGGATCGAGCAGGACGATTTCATGCGCGAGCCGGTGAAGGGCTTCCATCGTTTGATGCCCGGCAGCGAAGTGCGTCTGCGCGGGGTCGGCATCATCCGCTGCGATGAGGTGGTGCTCGACGGCGATCAGGTGCGCGCGCTGCATTGCAGCCTCGATCCGGAATCGCGCCCGGGCAAGGCCGGTGCGGAGCGCAAGGTCAAGGGCACCATCCATTGGGTCAGCGCGCGTCATGCGCTCGCCGCCGAAGTGCGCCTGTACGACCGCCTGTTCACCGTCGCCGACCCGGACGACGACAGCGATGGCCGCAGCTACCGCGACTACCTCAACCCCGATTCGCGCCAGGTCGTCACCGCCTGGATCGAACCGGATGCGGCGCAGGCGGCGCCGGAGCAATCGTTGCAGTTCGAGCGCGTGGGTTATTTTGTCGCCGATCGCCGCGATCACAGCGCAGCGGCACCGGTGTTCAACCGCAGCGTGACCCTGCGCGATGTGTGGGCCAAGCAGGCGGCCGGCAAATGAACC
>PGZC01000085.1:944-7174 GCA_002839995.1 Gammaproteobacteria bacterium HGW-Gammaproteobacteria-4
GATTGCGCGGTCAAGAACGTCGGCAATTGCTGCGGCTATTACCCGGCCTGCGTCAACACGAACAGCCCGACCTACCCCGAGCAGGTGCGCGCCGACTGCGCACGCGAAGGCAAGATGGCGGTGTGCGGCTTCCGTGAAATCAGCGCGTGCAGTTGCAATCAGGGACGTTGCGAAGCGGCCGGGTCTGCGCTCAGCGGCGGTAGCCAGGAGGTGCAATGATGCTTCATGCGCAAGTTCACCTCACCTTGCCGGTCTGGGTACACGATCAGGTCGATCTGAATCGCAACTTCGACGATGACGCGAGCAAAGTGTCGCTGGCGATCGAGCTCGCGCGCCTGAACGTGGCCAACGCCAGCGGCGGGCCGTTCGGTGCGGCAATCTTCGATGCCGTCGGCCGGGTGCTGTCGATCGGCGTCAACCGGGTGATCCCCGAAACCTGCTCGGTGGCGCATGCCGAGATGATGGCGTTCATGATCGCGCAGCAACGCAGCCAGCAGTTTCGGCTGAATGCCATCGGCGGCCCGATCACGCTGGCAAGCTCGGCGCAGCCGTGCTGCATGTGTTACGGCGCCACGTTCTGGGCCGGCATCGACCGGCTGCTGATCGGCGCCCGCGCAAGCGATGTGATGGCGCTGACCGAGTTCGACGAAGGCCCGCTGCCCGCCGACTGGATCGGCGAACTGGAGCGACGCGACATTCAGGTGTACCGCGATATCCAACGCGATGCCGCATGCACGGTGCTGCGTCACTACGGCGAGCAGGCCGGTGGCGAATACTGAGCCCGGGCCGGAGCCGGCCCTTGGCAATCACGCCCTCGACGGATTGCTGTGCTGGTGCCGGCCGGGCTTCGAGCCTGAGCTGGCAGCGGAACTGGGCGAGCGCAGCGGCGCCCTGGGCCTCGGCGGCTATGCCCGCACCGAGCGGCAGAGTGGCGTGGTGCTTTGGCTCGGCGACGATGGCGCCGCACTGGATCGCGCGCTGCCGTTTCGCGATCTGATTTTTGCGCGCCAGAAATTACGCATTTTGGCCGAGCTGACCCTGCGCGATCCGCACGACCGGATCACGCCGATGCTGGCAGCGCTCAAGGGGCGCGGCGTGTTTGGCGAGGTGTGGGTCGAGCATCCGGATTCCGAACACGGCCGTCCGCTGGCCGGGCTGGCGCGCAGCTTTGGCAACGCCTTGCGCCGGCCGCTGCGCGAACACGGCGTGTTGACGCCGACGGACGACGACACCTTGCCGCGCCTGCACGTATGCTTTCTCGACGGTGCGCATGCGCTGCTGGCCAGCAGCCGGCCGCAGGACGCCTCGCCCTGGCCGCTCGGCGTGCCGCGCTTGCGCACCCATGCCGACGCGCCATCGCGCTCGGCACTCAAGCTGGAAGAAGCCCTGTTCACCCTGCTCGACGCTGGCGAACGTGCGCAGTTGCTGCGACCGGGCATGCGCGCTGCCGATCTCGGCGCCGCACCCGGCGGCTGGAGCTGGGTACTGAGCCGGCACGGGATTCAGGTCAATGCCATCGACAACGGGCCGATGGCGGCGAGTGCCATGGCCACCGGTCTGATCAGCCATCAACGCGCCGATGGATTCACCTGGCAGCCGGCCAAACCGCTGGACTGGATGGTCTGCGACATGGTCGAGCAACCGCGGCGGGTCGCCACCCGCATGGGCGAATGGTTTGCCAATGGCTGGTGCCGGCAGGCGATATTCAACCTCAAACTGCCGATGAAGAAGCGCTGGCTGGAAACCACCCTGTGCCTGGACCTGATGCAGCAACATGCCGGCCGCGCGCTGAACATCCGTGCCCGGCAGCTGTATCACGACCGCGAAGAGATCACCGTGTTTGCGCAGGTGCGGTGAATGAAGCCGGGACTGGGGACTCGGGACTCGGGACTCGGAAAAGCAAGAGCAACAACAACGCAGAAGCAAAAGCAGAAGTTCGCAAACTTGCCGCCCCGAGTCGTAGGTCGGCTCAAGCCGCACAGGGTGGGCTCCTACAGTGAGCGAGACCGCATTTTTGTAAGAGCCCACCCTGTGGGCGACAAGCGGCGAATGCGCCACAACCCTTGCTTCAACCCGCGGCGTAAATCGCACCGAGCACGCGCGGCCCACGCGCGCCGGTCACCTCGCAGCGGTTGCCGGCGCGGCCGGCAAGCGTCTCTCGTGCCAGCCACGCAAAGCCGGCGGCTTCGACGAAATCCGGATCGAGCCCAAACACCGCGGTGCTGGCCACCGTGACATCGGGCAAATGCGCTTGCAGGCGCCGCAGCAGCACCGGGTTATGCACACCACCACCGCAGACCAGCAAGCGCCGGGTTGCGGGCGCGCTGGCACGCAGTGCGTCGGCAACGCTCAGCGCGCTGAGTTCGCACAGGCTGGCCTGGACGTCGGCGACGGCAATCGCGCGCGCTCCGATCGCGGCACGCAGCCAGTCGAGATGAAACTGGTCGCGGCCGGTGCTCTTGGGCGGCGGCATGGCAAACCACGGATCGGCGTACAGCGCCGCCAGCAACGCGTTATCGATAGCGCCTGAACCCGCGAGTTCGCCATTCGCATCGAACGGCAGTCCGCGATGCAGGGCGCACCACGCGTCCATCAAGCCATTCGCCGGCCCGGTGTCGAAGCCGCGCACCGGTCCGGAACGCGGCAGCAGGGTGAGGTTGGCGATACCGCCGAGGTTGAGCACCGCGCGATCTTCGTCGGCACTGTGCAACAGCGCGGCATGAAACGCCGGCATCAGCGGTGCGCCGTGGCCACCGGCTGCGACATCGCGCCGGCGAAAATCGGCGACGGTAGTGGTCGCACAGCGTTCGGCAATCTGGTTGGGATCGCCCAGTTGCATGCTGTACGCCAGCGCATCGCCGGGGTTGTGGCGCAGGGTCTGCCCATGCGAGCCGATCGCGGCGATCTGCGCACGCGCCAGCCCGGAGCGCTCGATCAACTGCTCGGCGGCGTCGGCAAACGCGCGGCCGATCGCGGTATCGAGGCGGGCGAGATCGTCAGGCGTAATCCGTGCGCTGGCTTGCGACAGTTCCAGCACCTGCTCGCGAATGGCTGCGGGGTAAGCGAACGTGTGGGCGGCGTGTATCTGCATACGCGGCGCAAACGACACCAACGCGGCATCGATGCCATCGGCGCTGGTACCCGAAATCAGGCCAAGATAATATCGCCGCTCAGCCACGTTAGCGCGCCGCGAAGCGACGTGCCTGGATCAGATCCAACTGCGTGCGCATCGGCGTAACCTGCGCGGTAAAGCGTGCCATTTCGCTGCGTGGCAGCGGCTCGGGCTTGGGTAGTGTCACCTTGAGCGGGTCGCGGTGTACTCCGGCGACGCGGAACTCGTAGTGCAGATGCGGCGCGGTCGCCAGCCCGGTAGCACCAACGTAACCGATCACCGAACCTTGCACCACGCGCTGACCGGTGCGGTATTTTCCAAACGCCGACATATGCCCGTACAAGGTGGTGTAGCCGCGGCCGTGATCGAGAATCACTGCGCGGCCATAACCTCCCTTCCAACCGGCGAAGGCGACGCGGCCATCACCGGCGGCGCGGATCGGGGTGCCCGAGCGCGCGGCATAATCGACGCCCTGATGGGCACGCACCTTGCCGAGGATCGGATGCTTGCGCGCAGACGAGAAACGCGAACTGATGCGTGCGAACTCGATCGGCATGCGCAGGAAGCTTTTCTTCACCGGCCGGCCTTCGTCGTCGTAATAGCCCAGCTTGCCGTCGCTGGTGGTGTAGCGGTATGCCGCGTATTCGCGGCCCTGATTGACGAAGGTCGCGGCAACGATGTCGCCACTGCGCACGAATTCACCGTCGCGCCAGATTTCCTCATAAACCACGGTGAAACGATCGCCCGAACGGATTTCCTGAGCAAAGTCGATGTCGTAGCCGAATACGTTGGCCAGCTCCAGCAGCGTCGCATCGCGCAGACCGGCGGCGGCACCGGCCGCGAACAGCGAGCTGCTGATCTCGGCCGACGCGACCTGAACGCGCGATTGCAGCTCGCGCTGACTGATCGTTTCCTGCACCTGATCGCCATCGAGGCGCAGTTGCACGCGCTGGCTATCGTTGCGATCGAAGCGGATCGCGCGCAGCGCACCGCGTTCGCCGATATCGAACGCCAGCTCGGCGCCGACCTGCAGCCGGGTGAGTGGTTCGCGCGCACCCGGGTACTCAAGCACCTTGTACATGTCGGCGATGGCGACACCGAGGCCGCTGCATATCTGGCCCAGGGTCTGGCCAGCGGTCACCTTTACCGTTTTCCACTGCGACCGTGACGTCGGCCGACTGGCCGCGTCCGACTCACGTTGCGGCAACTCCACAGCGAGTTCGACGCGTGACGCCGTAGCCGCCTGTACCGACCGCGCAAGGCCCGGCACGATCGCCGCCACCATCAGCAAAATCGCCAGCAACAACCCCGCAATCAGCGCGTGCTCGTGCGAAAAGCGCTGCCATAGCGCCGCCAGCGACGCGGCGTGTGGCGCGCCGCTCCCCGCCTGCGATCGGCGCACCGCTTGCGCTCGCGGCTTCGCCGCGAACATCCTTCCCCACCAATTTTTCACAGGTGCACCCGAGAGCCGTTCTGCGGCCACCTTACCTAGCTCGCCAGCGCACGTCAAACCCTTGCCAACACTGGCTTTTTTGCGCGTTTACCGTTAACGTTCACTTAACGCCGATGGCGCCCGCGGCTGCCTGCGTGGTGCAAGCAGATGGCCTGCGCCACGACGCAATCCGACAACGCTGTGTTGGCCAGACCAGGCCGAAGCGGCGTGCGGCCATGGCAGCATGACCACCACCACCCGAGACCACCATGAACGATACCGCCGACGCCCTCGCGCTTGTCGCGCGCGGCGCCGAATCGATAGTCAAACCCGAAGAATTGAAACAGCGCCTGGCGTCCGGGCGGCCGCTGCGGGTCAAGGCCGGATTCGACCCCACCGCGCCCGATCTGCATCTGGGCCACACCGTGCTGCTGAACAAGATGCGCCAGTTCCAGGATCTGGGCCATCAGGTGATTTTCCTGATCGGCGATTTCACCGGCATGATCGGCGATCCATCGGGCAAGAACGCGACACGCAAGCCGCTCACCCGCGAGGACGTGGCGCGCAATGCCGAAACCTACGCCGAACAGGTATTCAAGGTGCTCGACCGCGAGCGCACCGAACTGCGTTTCAACTCCGAATGGTTCGATCGCATGAGCGCGGCCGACATGATCCGGCTGGCGGCACAGCACACGGTGGCGCGCATGCTCGAGCGCGACGATTTTTCCAAGCGCTTCGCCGGCCAGCAGCCGATCGCCATCCACGAGTTCCTGTATCCGCTGGTGCAGGGCTACGACTCGGTGGCGCTCAAGGCCGATGTCGAACTCGGCGGCACCGACCAGACCTTCAACCTGCTGATGGGCCGCACCCTGCAGGCGCATTACGGGCAAGCGCCGCAGATCGTTCTGACCATGCCGCTGCTGGAAGGGCTGGACGGCGTCAACAAGATGTCCAAGTCGCTGGACAATTACATCGGCATCAACGAGCCGGCGATCGACATGGTCAGCAAGACGATGAAGATCGACGACACCCTGATGTGGCGCTGGATCGAACTGTTGAGCTTCGACATTTCGCTGGCCGAACTGGCGCAGCTGCGTTCCGATGTCGCGTCCGGCGCGGTGCATCCGCGTGACATCAAGCTGCGTCTGGCGCGCGAGCTGGCAGCCCGCTTCCACAACGCGGCCGAAGCCGAGCAGGCCATCGCCGGCTGGCAGGCGGTGGTGCGCGGCGCCGCCGAGGGGCAGCTCGATTTATTGCCGCTGCACGAACTCACGGTGCCGGCCGAAGGCCTGCGCATCGGCGCGCTGTTGAGCCTGGCCGGACTCGCCAGCAGCAACTCCGAAGCGACGCGCAAACTGCGCGAACGCGCGGTGCGCGTGGATGGCGAGTTGATCGAAGACCCGCAGATCCTGTTCAACGCCGGCTTCGAGGGCCTGTTGCAGATCGGCAAACGCAATTTCGCGCGGGTGCGTTTGCGCAGTTGATGAAGCCGGGACTCGGGACTGGGGACTGGGGACTGGGGACTGGGGACCCGGAAAAGCCAGAGCAACAACGCAGAAGCAAGAACGGTTGTCCGCAAAGGACGCAAAGAAAGCAAATCAAGGCATGAGCTTTCTTTTGCGAACTTTGCGTGTTTTGCGGACCATTTGCTTTTCCCGAGTCCCGACCGAGCGTAGCGAAGGCATA
>PGZC01000086.1 GCA_002839995.1 Gammaproteobacteria bacterium HGW-Gammaproteobacteria-4
GGCATTGAAGCTGCTGCCGTACATCGCCGCGCAATCGGCATCGACGTTAACGGCGTTGGCGGAGCCAACGGAAAGAAATGCCAGTGGCGCGGCGAGCAGCCACAAGGCCGATGCCACAGGGGCATGAGAACGCTTGAATGAGTTGTGCACAGGGGGAGTACTCCGGAACGTGGGTGGATGCAGCCCCCTGAACTGCACGCACATTCTCGGGATACTCGTCGATGCGATTTG
Organism: Gammaproteobacteria bacterium HGW-Gammaproteobacteria-4; assembly: GCA_002839995.1. GTDB lineage: Bacteria > Pseudomonadota > Gammaproteobacteria > Xanthomonadales > Xanthomonadaceae. The sequence goes on from PGZC01000086.1 coordinate 232, forward strand.
CGAGGTGATCCACACATTGCGATGTGCCCATCGACGCAAACTGCGAACCATTCCACAAGATCGATCTTTGCTCCTGTCCGGAAAAACTTCTGGCCTCGAGAGTGCTTTTTCGACGCATGGCTCCGCTGTGATCGAACCGAGCACACGGGAAACGTCGTCGTCGGAAACGTCGTCCCGTCCACGCGGACGGTAAGCGCATCAAACGCGCACGAGTCGCCGGATTCGCTGTGCCACCGTATCGCCCACGACATGGAGCCATGGTCCGAGATCGTTGATGCGCAGCACGTGGAAGCGCGAGCGGAGCCACTGTCGCAGAATGCGCAACCACGGTTCGCCGCGACGCCCCTCGCTCGATAGCACGCTCTTGGCATCGTTGGTCCAGTTCACGCAGCCGGCTCCGACGCGCGTCACCGGTGGCGACTGGGACAGCGGGCGCTCCAGTGCGTCGTCATACGCCATCGCGCAGACATTCACACCGCAACGAGCTGCAAACTCGACGTACCACCACGCACGCGTGTTGACCTCGAGGATGCGAAACACGCCATTGCGCGAATCGCGTTTGAACTCCGCGCTGAAGATGCCGCGATAGTTCAGCTGCGCAAGCAGTTCGCACAGGGTGTCGTAGGCCCCTGACACATCGCTCGGCGCGACCGTTTCGCAATACGAGCTGTTGCCGAAATCCGGCGGATAAATGCGCAGCCTGCGCCGCGCCATGACACCGGTGATGTTGCCACGACGATCGCGAAAGCCGTCGATGAAATAGTGATCGGCCGCCGAGCCCGGCACGTATTCCTGCGCGATGACGCCCAATCCCATGGTGTGCAGTTCATCCCATATGCGATTGAGCTCGCCGCGATCGCGCGCCCAGATTCCCTTCTTGCCAAGCGTGTTGTTGAAATGCTGGGAATCCATCGGCTTGACGAACACGCGATCCAGTTCATCGAAGGGAACAGCCGACACATCCGCCTGCGAGTCGAGCGTGAACGTGCGCGGGTGTGGAAGATTCGCAGCGCGCAGGAATTGCCCGAACCGCTGTTTGTCCTGGAGAATGGCCAGTGTCTCGCGGGTGCTCGAGGACACATGAAATCGCCCTCGCAGCGCTGTATCCGCCAAGCCGGCGAGCCAAAGTGCGGCGTCGTCAGCACCGGGAATCAACACGGCCTGATCCAGTGCGACCGCGCCGAGATTCGCCGCGGTGTGGTCGTCGATCTCACCGTGCCAGGTGTCTGCTCCGGGCGGTGGCCGATACCAGCGCGAGTGGGTACACAGGTCATCCGGCGGACAGGCGGCGTACGCCGGGATTTTCGCTTGCGCCAGACTGCGCAGCGTCCCCAACGCGGTGTAACCGCGCGCGATAACGATGGCTGGAACAGACCGATCGACGGGCCGATCGACAGGTCGGGGCATCGACGGCGAGTTGCCGGAGACCTGCTGCATGAACGGCGTCCGCTTTCCATCAACGATTGATGCTATGGATAACGGGATACCCGGCAGCAGTCGGCCATCTTGAAGCAAGCAAAAAAAGGCAGGCCTTGCGCGATTTGCGCGAGGCCTGCCCACAAGACGAGGTCGGGCGTTGACTATGGGTTCAGCGTGGAACTGGTGCCCTTGCTCGCGGTGGAGAGATTGGTGAGGAATCCTTTGGGATCGCGCAACAGGCTCATGAGTTTTACCTGGCCGGTGGACGTGACTTGCAGATTCCACTTGCCGTTGCCGTTGCCCAAGCGCCCGCTGAGTCCTTTGCCTGGCGCACCGAACTCGAGGTCTGATGCGCTCAGCTCGATCGCTGCACCGGCCGCGAGACTGAGTGCGGCTGCGCCGATCGGGGCGGCAGCACCGGTGTCGTCGATACCCTGGATCGTCAGCGCCACCGCCTGCGAGCCCGGATTGACAATGCGCAGCACACTGACCTGATTGGTGTTCTCGGCCGGATTGAAGGTCGGTACGCGGGTGTTGATCCCGTCGCCGGCGACAAGGTCATGGATCGTGGTGAGAAAACCGTCTGGCGTGCGAATCAGGGCCATCGGCAGCAGCGTCAAATCGCTGGACAGCACCAGACGCCAATTGCCGCCACCGTCGCCCAGGTTTCCGGAGAGTCCCTTGGCCGCGTTGCCGAACTCGATATCCTGCGAGTTGAACTGGCGCGCCTCGTTCGGCGCCATCGTGAGTGTGATCGTGCCGGTCGAACGGCGACCGTTGTCGTCGATTCCCCACACTTGCACGACGCCACTGGCGTTATCGCGGTTGATCAGGCGCACGAAACCCTGCTGTTGGGTGTTTGATGCCGGTGGCACCATCCACAGCATTTCTTCGCCTGGCATTGGCTGCGAAAGGTCGGAGACCGTTGACAGGTTGGTGAGCTTGCCGAGTGGATCGAACAGCAGGCTTTGTACCGTTATGCGAGCGGTGGCAGAAACGGTCAACTGCCATTTGCCGACGCCGTTGCCCAGCTTGCCAGTCAGCCCAAGCGATGCATTGCCGTTTTCCAGATCGCCTGAACTCAGTTCCATTGCCGCCAAAGGCGCAAGCGTGGTTGAGACAGTCGACAGGCCGAGGTTGCCGCTGTCATCGCGCCCCTGGATCAGGATATCGACTGGCTGCAGATTGGTATTGATCACCCGCAGCCGACTCAATTGATTGGGGTTCTGCGCCGGGTTGAAAATCGGAACCAGCCAGTCCACACCATCGCCCGTCACCCGATCATGCATGGCGGTCAGGAAGCCATCCGGGGTGCGGATATACGCCAACGGTTCGACGTCCAGATCGGTGCGGATCACCAGTGTCCAGTTGCCGACACCCGAGCCAAGGCTTCCTTCGAGGCCTTTGGCGGTGTTGCCCAGCTCCATATCCTGCGAGTTGAACTGGCGCGACTCGTTGGCATCCAGGGTGAGGTTGATCACGCCCGAGGAACGCTTGCCACTCGAATCCAGACCCCAGACCGTGACCGCCCCAGCGCGGTTCTCGCGATTGATCAGGCGCACGAAACCCTGCTGCTGCGTGTTCGATGCCGGCGGCACCATCCACAGGTACTGGTCGGTCGGGTCGAGTACCAGATTGTCGACCGTGAACGACGCGGTGGCTGAGTTGCCAACGTTTCCGGCAGCGTCGTAGGCCTTGGCAACCAGGCTGTGAACGCCGTTGCCCAGGGTTTGCGAATCCAGCGCGACAGCGTATGGGTTGCTGTTGTCGGTGCCTGCCAACACGCCATCGACGATGAACTCGACGCGGGTTACGCCCACGTTGTCGTTGGCGGTGGCAGTCAGGGCGATGATGCCGCTGCTTCCGGTCGCGGCCGCTGTGGCCGTCGGTGGTGTCGTATCGTTCGTTGAGCCGACGTTGTTCACCACGAAGCTCACCGATGCCGAGCTGCCAACGTTGCCGGCAGCGTCGTAGGCTTTTGCCACCAGTGCGTGGCTGGCATTGCTCAGGGTGGTGGAATCCAGGCTCAACGCATATGGGTTGGTCGCATCGCTGCCTTTGACCACGCCATCGACCAGAAAATCGACGCGGCTGACGCCTACGTTGTCGCTGGCGGTGGCACTGAAGTTAATGGTGCCGCTATTGCCGGTCACGGAAGCCGAAACACTCGGCGCCGTGGTATCGGCCATTACGTTGTTGACCGTGAAACTGACCGTATTCGACGTGCCGACATTGCCCGCAGCGTCGTAGGCTTTGGCAACCAGTGCGTGGCCGGCGTTGCTGAGCGTGGTGGAGTCCAGGCTCAACGCATACGGACTGGTCGCGTCGCTGCCCTTGACCACGCCATCGACCAGAAAATCGACGCGGCTGACACCGACGTTGTCGCTGGCGGTGGCCGTCAAGCTGATCGTGCCGCTGTTGCCGGTTACGCCTGCGGTCGCGGTGGGTGCGATAGTGTCCGCAGTCACAGCGCCGGTAGCGAAGAACGTGGCCGGCAACCGCACCATATAGGCATCGACGTCGGTATCGGAGCCGCTGCCCCAGTTGGAGGTGAAGAACACACGCGAGAAGTCGCGGTTTACCGAGGCGTGCGGTTCGGTCCAGTAGCCGTTGTAGGCGGTGTGATGATGGGCGATG
>PGZC01000087.1 GCA_002839995.1 Gammaproteobacteria bacterium HGW-Gammaproteobacteria-4
GACAGCATCGACTGGTTGCAGCCGATCGTGGCCGATGCCGAGGCCGGTTTTGGCGGCGTGCTCAACGCGTTTGAACTGATGAAGGCGATGATCGAGGCCGGCGCCGCCGCGGTGCATTTCGAGGATCAGCTCGCCTCGGTGAAAAAATGCGGGCACATGGGCGGCAAGGTGCTGGTACCCACCCGCGAGGCCATCGACAAGCTGGTCGCTGCGCGGCTGGCGGCGGATGTGAGCGGCGTGCCGAGCATCATCATTGCGCGCACCGATGCCGAAGCCGCCGATCTGTTGACCTCCGACATCGATGCCAACGACAAGGCCTTCTGCACCGGCGAGCGCACCGCCGAGGGTTTCTTCAAGACCCGCAACGGCATTGACCAGGCGATCAGCCGTGGCCTCGCCTACGCACCCTATGCCGACCTGATCTGGTGCGAAACCGGCAAGCCCGATCTGGCGTTTGCGCGCAAGTTCGCCGCCGCCATCCATGCGAAGTTTCCGGGCAAGTTGCTGGCCTACAACTGCTCGCCCAGCTTCAACTGGAAGAAGCATCTCGACGACGCCACCATCGCCTCGTTCCAGCGCGAGCTGGCGGCGATGGGCTACAAGTTCCAGTTCATCACCCTGGCCGGCTTCCATGCGCTCAACTACGGCATGTTCGATCTCGCCTACGGCTACGCCCGCACCCAGATGAGCGCGTTCGTGAACCTGCAACAAGCCGAGTTCGCCGCCGCCGAGCGCGGTTTCACCGCGGTCAAGCACCAGCGCGAGGTAGGCACCGGCTATTTCGATTCGGTCACCCAGACCATCCAGGGCAGCAATTCCGCAACCGTCGCGTTGAAGGGCTCGACCGAGGAAGAACAGTTCTACGACAAGACCAGCGCGGCGGCCTGAGCCACCAGTCGCGCACAGGATGCGCTCCTACAACGAGCAAACGCTTGACTGTAGGAGCCCACCCTGTGGGCGACTGGCGCGCCGTGTAGCGAACAAAGGCCGTGCCGATCGGCGTCGAATACAACAGGCGGCCAGCGACCCGGCATTGCACCGCAGCAACGCAATGCCGGCAAATTGAGGCACCATCACGAATTGACTCGCTTCGGCTCACAGCCGATGCTTGCCCGAAACGGCACAATGAATGATGGAGCGGTGAATGGCGGGACGACCTCACGAAGCGGGCGGTGAAATGCGCCCGAGCACGACGCAGATCGCGGACAATTTCGCCGACCTGCACCCGCCGCTGGGCGCAGGCAAGGCCGATGTCGAGGCCAATCGCTGCCTGTATTGCTATGACGCGCCGTGCGTGCGCGCCTGCCCCACCGGCATCGACATCCCGCGCTTCATCCATCAGATCCGCACCGGCAATCTCGACGGCTCGGCGCGCACCATCCTGTCGGCCAACATCCTCGGCGGCACCTGCGCGCGCGCCTGCCCCACCGAAGTGCTGTGCGAGCAGGCCTGCGTACTCAATGCCGGCGAAGACGCGCCGATTGCGATTGGCGCGCTGCAACGGCATGCGGTGGATCATCTGCTGGCCAAAGGTGGCGCCCATCCGTTTGCGCGTGCGGCCGATTCGGGCAAGCGCGTTGCCGTGGTCGGCGCCGGCCCGGCCGGGCTGGCGTTTGCGCACCGCGCCGCGATGCTGGGCCACGCGGTGACGATCTTCGATGCCAAGCCCAAATCGGGTGGCCTCAACGAATACGGTCTGGCGGCGTACAAGATGACCGACGACTTTGCGCAGCGCGAGGTCGAGTTCTTGCTCGGCATTGGCGGTATCCGGATACACCACGGGCAACGCCTCGGCGAGCAATTGCAACTGGCGCAATTGCGCGCGGACTTCAATGCCGTGTTCCTGGCCATGGGGCTGGGCGGCAGCAATGTGCTGGGTGTGCCCGGCGAGGACCTGCCCGGTGTGCGCGATGCCATCGACTTCATCGAGGATCTGCGGCAGGCACCGGACAAGTCGCAGCTGGCGATTGGCGATGAGGTGGTGGTGATTGGCGGCGGCAACACTGCGATCGACGCCGCCGTGCAGGCGCGCCGGCTCGGTGCGCGCCGGGTCACGCTGGCCTATCGGCGCGGCGGCGCGCAGATGGGCGCCACCGCGTGGGAACAGGATCTGGCGCGCAGCAACGGCGTGATCGTCGAGCTGTGGGCAAAGCCGGTTGCGCTCGAAGGCGAAGGCAAGGTTGCGTCCGTGGTTTTCGAGCGCACGCAGTTGCGCGATGGCAAGCTGGTTGGCAGCGGCGAGACGTTCCGCGTCGCTGCGAATACGGTACTCAAGGCAGTCGGCCAGCATCTGCTCGCCCACGAACTGCGCGATCTGGACGTGGTTGGCGGCAAGCTCCGCGTTGACGCGCAGTTCCGCACCTGCGTCGAGGGCGCCGCCGTGAACGGGGTTTACGCCGGCGGCGATTGCATCGCCAACGGCCTTGATTTGACCGTGCAGGCGGTGGAAGACGGCAAGCGCGCCGCGCACAGCGTCGATGCCTGGCTGCGCGGCAAGTCACAGGAGTAAAACCATGGCTGATCTGAGTTGCACCATCGCCGGCATCCGCAGCATCAATCCGTTCTGGCTGGCATCGGCACCGCCGACCGACAAGCAGATCAATGTCGAACGCGCGTTCGCCGCCGGCTGGGGTGGTGTGGTCTGGAAGACCCTCGGCAACGATCCGCCGGTGGTCAACGTCACCAGCCGCTACGGCGTGCACCGCAGCTCGCTGCGCGGCGTGCTCGGCATCAACAACATCGAGTTGATCTCCGACCGCGCGCTGGCGGTGAACCTGCGCGAGATCGAAGCCGTGCGCAAGCGCTGGCCGGATCGCATCATCATCGGTTCGATGATGGCGCCGATCGACGAGCAGGCGTGGAAGGAGCTGGCGATCCAGATCGCCAACGCCGGTGTACACGGCATCGAATTGAACCTCGGCTGTCCGCACGGCATGTGCGAGCGCGGCATGGGCTCGGCGATCGGTCAGGTGCCCGAGTTCGTCGAGCGCACCACGCGCTGGGTGCGCGAGGCGGTGAACATTCCGGTGTTCACCAAGCTCACCCCCAACATCACCGACATCCTGGTGCCGGCCGAAGCCGCCAAGGCCGGCGGCGCGCACGCGGTGTCGTTGATCAACACGGTGAACTCCATCACCTCGGTCGATCTCGACAGCATGGCGCCCACGCCCACCGTCGATGGCCAGGGCACGCATGGCGGCTACTGCGGCGCGGCGGTGAAGCCGATCGCGTTGAACATGGTGTCGCGCATCACCGGTCAGGCGAGCACGCAGGGCCTGGAGATTTCCGCCATCGGCGGCATCATGAACTGGCGCGACGCCGCCGAGTTCATTGCGCTCGGCGCGTCGGCGGTGCAGGTGTGTACCGCGGCGATGCTGTACGGCTTTCGCATCGTCGATGACATGATCGACGGCCTGTCGGTGTTCATGGACGACAAGGGCTATCGCAGCATTGCCGATTTCCGTGGCAAGGCGGTGCGCAACGTGGTCGATTGGAACGCCCTGAACATGAACTTCGATCTCAAGGCAAAGATCGACCCGGATACCTGCATCGAATGCGGACGTTGCCACATCGCCTGCGAGGACACTTCGCATCAGGCGATCCGCTTCGATCACCTGCCCGACGGCGGCCGCCGCTTCACCGTCATCGATGACGAATGCGTGGGCTGCAACCTGTGCCAGATCGTGTGCCCGGTGCCCGAGTGCATCAGCATGAATCCGGTCGCCAACGGGCTTCCACCGATCACCTGGCCCGAGCATCCCGACAACCCGCTGCGTATCGCTTGATCAGCAAAAACTCTGAACAAGCCCCCTTCTTCGTCATTGCGAGCGTAGCGAAGCAATCCAGTGCATCGGTTCATTGAAAACTCTGGATTGCCCTAAAGGACTCCGATCCGCTATGGCCTGAAGGCCATGCGGAATCGTATGCCACGTCGCTTCGCTCCTCGCAATGACAGCATGTTCAAAGCATCCCTACTCATCTAAAGGAACCCACCATGTCCAAACTCCGCGCCGGCCTGATCCAGATGGCCCTGAAAGCCTCCACCGATGCCGACCCCGAAACCATCCGCAAGGCGATGATCGCCGCCCACATCCCGCTGATCGAACAGGCCGGCGAGCAGGGCGTGCAAGTGCTGTGCTTCCAGGAAGTATTCACCCAGCCCTACTTCTGCCCCAGCCAGGACGCCAAGTGGTACGAGTCTGCCGAGTCGATCCCGGACGGCCCGACCACGCAGCTGATGCAAACCTAC
>PGZC01000021.1:0-50590 GCA_002839995.1 Gammaproteobacteria bacterium HGW-Gammaproteobacteria-4
GCGGAACCGACATCAAACCTTGCAACTGCTTTCGGCTTCCTTTGCGCTTCGCGTCCTTTGCGGACCATTTGCCTTTATCGAGCCACCAGCTAATCCGTGTCGCCACCATACAACGCCTTGCGCGGCGCGCCGCTGAGCTCCGCTGCCAGCCGCGCGGCTGGCGCCGGCGCGAGATGCTCGCACAGGCGGGTATACAGACGGCGCCCCGCGATGAGCCGTGCCTGCGCGTCGTCGCCGGCGCCCGCCACCACCAGCACGAACTCGCCGCGGCGCTGGTTCGGGTCGGCTGCCACCTGGGCATGCACCTCGCTCACGCTGCCGTTGAGCACGGTTTCGTACAGTTTGGTCAACTCGCGTGCCAGGGTGATCTGGCGATCGGCGCCGAACACCGCCAGCAGATCATCGAGCATCGCCTCGATCCGGTGTGCGCTTTCGTAAAACACCAGGGTACGCGGCTCGGCGACCAGTTGATTCAGGCGTTCCCGGCGTGCTGCGGCCTTGGCCGGCAAAAAACCCTCGAAGCAGAAGCGGTCGCAGGGCTGACCGGAAACCGCCAATGCCGCGAGCAGGGCGCTGGCACCGGGAACCGGGCTGACCGTCACCCCGGCAGTACGCGCGGCGCGCACCAGCCGAAAACCCGGGTCGCTGAGCAACGGCGTGCCGGCATCGGAGACCAGCGCCATGCTCTCTCCGGCGAGGAGACGTGCCACCAGCACCTCGGCCTGCTCGGCTTCGTTGTGCTCGTGCAGCGCCTGCAACGGCCGCTCGATACCAAAATGGGCCAGCAACTGACGGCTGTGGCGGGTATCCTCGGCACAAATCAGATCGACGCTACGCAACGTCTCCAGTGCCCGCGCGCTGATATCGCCCAGATTGCCGATCGGTGTCGAAACCACAAACAAGTTGCCGCGGCTGTGTTGCATAAGGTTCTCCGGATCGCGCCCGGCATTCGCCGATCGTCGCGAATGGCAGGCAGGGTGAAGTAGCATAGACATGTTTGCCGCAGTCCGCGCCCACAAGAGCTTTCCAATGAATAACGTGTTACGCGCCTTGCTGCTGTCGCTGTTGCTCGGCGGCTGCGTCGCCAATCAGGTCAGCTCGCAGCGCGAGCCCGAACAGCCACTTGCGCAGGGCCTGTTCGATCAACAACGCTACGACGAAGCCGCGTTGGCGTTCGCGGCAGCGGCAAGCGCCGCCAACCGCAGTCCAGAGCACCTCTGGTTGCGCGCAGCCGAGGCGTGGCTGCGCGCTGGCGATATCGAACAGGCGCGTTCGGCCGCGGCGCGGATTCAGGCAACGGCACTGAAGCCGAATGACCGCGCGCGCTACGCGCTGGTCAACGCCGAACTGGCGCTGGCGAATGGCGATCCCGAGCGGGCGCTGACCGACCTTGCCCCCAGTGGCGCGAGTCTGCCGCCGTCGCTGGTGATCCGCCGGCAACAATTGCGGGCGCAGGCGTTGCAGCAAACCGGCCAACACCTCGCCGCTGCCGCCGAGTTGGCGTCCATCGACCCGTTGCTGAGCGGCACCAATCGCCCGGAAAACCGCCGCCAGATCGACGCCCTGCTGGCTCAGGCCGATAGCGCCGCACTTTACGCGCAAGGCCAGGCGGCACCGCCCGACTCGTCGTTGCGCGGCTTCATCAATCGCGCCCTTGCCGAGCGTGGTCTCAGCCCGATCCCGCGCGGCGCCGACAGCAGCGAGAGCCCGACCGACTGGAACCTGCCGGCGACGCCGTATCAAGTCGGTGCCGAAGGCTACCGGCCCAGTCGCACCCTGGCAGTGTTGCTGCCGCTGAGTGGCCGGCTTGCAGGTGCCGGCCGCGCCGTGCTCGATGGCGTGCTGGCGGCACATTTCGAACAGGCCGGCGCGCGTCCACGTCTGCTCGTGATCGATAGCGCCGGCAGTGCCGAAGGCGCGCTCACGGCATACCAGCAGGCGGTCGATGACGGCGCCGAGCGCGTGCTCGGGCCGCTGGATCGCGATGCCGTCAGTGCCTTGTTTGCGCTGGAGCAGCAAGCATTGCCGATCCTTGCCCTCAATCGCAGCGGTTTGCCACCGCCGCCCGGTAGTGCCAGCTACACGCTGTCGCCGGAAGACGAAGCCGTTGCCGCTGCCGAACGTATGGTCGGCAAGGGCTTGTTTCGGGCGATCGCCGTGGGTAGCACCGATGAGCAAAGCCGACGCGCCGTAGCGGCGTTTATCGAACACTTCACGCAACGCGGTGGCGAGCTACTGGCAAGCGCCGAGATCCCGGAGTCCGAGCCGAACTTCAGCAACCTGCTGCAACCGCTGTTTGCGGCCGCCGGTGGCCGGGTGATCAGGGACGAAACCGGGAAAAAGGACGACAGACTCGAGCTTGCCGCCGCGCATGACGCGGTATTCATCGCACTCAAGGCGCCGCAGGCACGCCTGCTGGTGCCGCAATTGGCGGCGGTGGGAATTGCGCAAAAGCCAATCTTCGCAACCGCGCTGATCGTGTCGGGCAGCGGCGATCTGCGCCTTGATCTGGAGCTGGAGGGCATCGAATTTCCCGAGTTCCCGTGGCTGCTCGGCGCCACCGACGCACTGCCGGGAGTCGAGCAGCTCGCGCGCACGTTGCCCAGCGCACGCGGCGCCAGTGCGCGTCTGTTCGGTCTTGGCGCCGACGGCTACCGACTCAGCGCCTATCACGATTACCTGCAAAACCATCCCGGCGCCTGGCTGCCCGGCGCCAGTGGCCAGCTGCGCATCGACATGTTCGGTAACGTGTTGCGCACACCGGCCTGGGCTGTGTTCAGCGGCGGCCGCACCCGCGCCGCCATCGAAACCTCGCTGCAACCGCAGGCCGTGGAAGCCAGTGCCGGCGCCTGGTAATCCCGGTCCTGTGCCATCCGCCTCGCGCCGCGCCATTGGTGCGGCTGGCGAAGATACCGCGCTGCGTTGGCTGCGCGAACGCGGCTTGCAACTGCTGGCTCGCAATGTGTCGTTCGCGTTCGGTGAAATCGATCTGATCATGCGCGATGGCGCAACGCTGGTATTCGTCGAAGTGCGGCAACGGCGCGACGGCCGCTTCGGCGGCGCGGCGGCTTCGGTGGATCGACGCAAGTGCGGACGCATCGCCCGCGCCGCCAGCGCATGGTTGACCAACCATCCGGCGTCGGCGCAGGCACCGTGTCGGTTCGACGTGCTGGCACTGTCCGGACGCGGCAGCGACGTGCAGATCGAATGGATCCGCGACGCCTTCACCCTCGACGACATCCGCTGATGCCCGATCCGCACGACACCCTGCCCGAGGCCCTGCGCAAGCGACTGGCACAGTGCTTCGATGCCGATGCCCTGCTGCTGTCGCCCGCGCAGCGGCTGAGCTACGGCTACGACAACTCGCGCCGCTCCGCGATGCCGGCGGCGGTGGTGCTGCCCACGGAAACCGCGCAGGTAGTGGAACTGGTGCGTGCCTGTCGCGCCCAGCGAATGCCGATCATCGCGCGCGGTCGCGGTACCAATACCACCGGCGCCACGGTGCCGGTCCACGGCGGCGTGGTGGTCAGCTTCGAGCGCATGAACCGGTTGCTGCGCATGGCGCCTGAAGATCGCGTGGCGCTGGTCGAACCGGGCCTGCTCAACGGCGACCTGCAACTGGCCGCGAAATCGCATGCCCTGTTCTGGCCGCCCGACCCCACCAGCGCCGCTTACAGCAGCATTGCTGGCAACATCGCCTGCAATGCCGGCGGCCCGCGCGCAGTGAAATACGGCGCCTGCCGCGACAACGTGCTCGGCGTCGCGGCCGTCACCGGCGCCGGCGAACTGATCCGCTGCGGCGGCGCCACCAGCAAGGCCGCTTCGGGCTACGACTTCACCCGGTTCATCGTCGGCTCCGAAGGCACCCTGGCCCTGATCGTCGAAGCCACGCTGGCACTGCGACCCCTGCCCAGCGCCCGCCGCGCGCTGCGTGCGCTGTACGCGGATGTCGAAACCGCCGCCGCCGCCGTTGCCCGGCTGATGGCGCAAGCGCACACCCCATCGATGCTCGAGTTCATGGATGGCGAATGCGTACGCCTGGCGCGTGCGATCGGCGGCGCCGACATTCCCGCGGCCGGCGCGCTGCTGATGATCGAAGCCGATGGCGACGCCGACACCCTGGATGCAGCCGTTGCCGCACTGGAACGCGCCGCCAGCGGCCCGGGCCTGATCGCACTGAGTACGGCACCCGACGAAGCCGCAAGCGAAACGCTGTGGGCTGCGCGCAAGGCGCTCTCGCCGTCGCTGCGCTCCATTGCCGCAGGCAAGATCAACGAGGACGTGGTGGTGCCGGTCAGCCGCATACCGGCGCTGGTGACAGGAGTGTCTGCCCTCGCCCGCGAATTCGAACTCGCCATCGTCAACTTCGGCCACGTCGGCAACGGCAATCTGCACGTCAACATTCTCTACGACCCGGCCGACGCGGCGCAAAGCGCCCGCGCCCACGCCGTGCTGCCGCGTGTGTTCGCGTTGACGCTCGCACTCGGCGGCACCCTCTCCGGCGAGCACGGCATCGGCCTTGGCAAACGCGCGTTCATGACGCAGGCGCACAGCGCCGAAACCCTCGGCCTGATGCGCGCCGTCAAAGCGCAGTTCGATCCCGACGGCATTCTCAATCCGGGCAAGCTGTTGCCCGAGTGACCTGACCGCACAGCGACGCCAACTCGTCGTCGGTAACGTGACGCCATTGGCCTTTGCCCAGATCGCCCAGTGCCAAGTCACCGATGGCAACACGCACCAGCCGCAGCACGCCCATGTCGCACGCCGCCAGCAGCCGCCGGATCTGCCGGTTGCGGCCTTCGTCGAGCACGATTTCCAGCCAGGCATTGCGCTGACCGGCGCGCAGCAGACGTGCGCTGCGCGCCCTGAGCCATCCACCGTCGCAATCCGCACCTGCCTCGATCCTCGCCAGCAACGCAGCGTCGGGGATTGCGCCAACCTTGACGTGGTAGGTCTTGCTTGGACCGGTATCGGGATCGGTGATGCGGGCGGCCCATTCGGGATCGTTGCTGAACAACAGCAAGCCCTCGCTCGCCTTGTCCAGCCGGCCGACCGGTGCCAGCCACGGCAATCCGGCATCGCGCAAGCACGCGTAGACGGTGTCGCGGCCGCGTTCGTCGTCGACACTGGTAACCAGCCCGCGCGGCTTGTTGAGCATCACGTGCAACGGCTCCGCCCGCGCCAATGCCGCGCCATCGACGGCGAGCCGATCGCGCTCGCGCCGGGTCGGCGATTCCGGATCGGTGACAACCCGGCCATTGACGCTGACCCGCCCTGATCGCACCAACACTTCGGCTTGACTGCGCGAGCACACTCCCAATTTCGACAACACCCGCGCCAGACCATGACATGGCACTTGCGTTGCTTTGGATGGCGCTCGACGCATTTGCAGAAAATCCTGTAAAATTCAACAAAACCAATAGTCTGTATCGGCTGCGTGCGCGACATCGCAGCTTTTTCCGGCAAACCACACCGACGAGCCTAGTTTAGCGTTTCGCGATCTGCGAATATCACGCCTTGAGGTCGGTGTGCGTCCGCGGCGCAAGCGCTGCGTCGCTTCGGCTTGCCCGGTCGCGAGTAACACGCACCCGTGTCGCCGGCCCACACCTGATCGGCGTGTCCCCAGGAGTCAAGCAATGTCCGTCCCCGTGATGCCCAGCAAGATACCCCCGAGTGCCAGTGCAACCGATACCGCCGCACTGGGCGAAGCGCGCGCCCTGGTGCGCGACCTGTTTACCGCGCGTGCCGGGCTGTACTGGTTCGATTTCCTGGCCAGCACCACCATCGGCTGGGCGGCATTCGTGGCAGCTGTGCTGTTGCCGGCGTGGTCGGCACTGCAGGCGCTTTGCGTTGCGGTGAGCATCGTCGCACTTTATCGTTCGGTGATCTTCGTCCACGAACTGGCTCACCTCGGCCCGCGTGTGTGGCCGGGTTTCCGACTGGCGTGGAACCTGCTTTGCGGCGGACCGATGCTGGTGCAGTCCTACACTTACAGCGGTGTGCACAACCTGCATCACTACCAGCAACTCTACGGCACCCGCGATGACGGCGAGTACCTGCCCTTCGCACGGATGCGGCCGCTGGCGGTGTTTGGACATTGGGCCCTGGGGATGGTCGTGCCGGCGTTCGTCCTGGTACGCGCCATGATTCTGGTGCCACTGTCGTGGCTGATTCCGCCACTGGCAAAATGGTTGTGGGAACGCGCCTCGTCGCTGGTCATCGACCCGGAGTTCAAGCGTCCGCACTCCAAGCACGACGATCCGAGTTGGCGCTGGCAGGACGCGTACGCGTGGTTCTGTGCGAGCACTGCGATCGCCCTGATGGCGTTTGCGGTGTTGCCGTGGCGCGTTTTGCTGCTGTGGTACGTGTTGTTGACCGGCATTCTCTCGTTGAACGGTTTGCGTACGCTGGTCGCGCACCGTTACCGGTTCCCCGGCGAGCGCCCACTGACCCTGATGGAGCAGTTCCACGACTCGGTGGACGTACCCGGCCACCGCTTGCTGACGCCGCTGTGGGCGCCGGTCGGTCTGCGCTTTCACGCCACCCATCACCTGTTCCCGGGCATGCCGTATCACAACCTCGGAACCGCTTATCGGCGGCTGAAAAATGGCCTGTCGGATCCGTCCTGGTTTCTCGATTCGAGTGAGCGCAACCTGTTTACCGGGCTGCGGCGTCTGCTTCGTGAATCGATGACGCGCTCGCGACCCGACAGATCCTGAACACCGTCCCGATCGACGCCGAGCGTCGATTGTTGACGTTTGCTGGATTCACCGCATCATCACCGCGGCGCAGGCATGCTGCGCCGCATGACCGATCCAGCTTCCATCGCGCACACGGCAACCGCCACGACAACACACGACATCTGGCGCTCGCTGCGCCGCTGGTTCGACAGCGACAGCGGCGATCCCGAAGCTGCCAGCGACACCATCGACTGGCTGCGGGTAGTGCCGTTTGTGGCGCTGCATCTGGCATGCATCGGCGTGGTCTGGGTAGGGTACTCACCTGTCGCGCTGGCTGCCGCCGCGCTGTTGTACGCAGCACGCATGTTTGCGATTACCGGTTTTTACCACCGCTACTTTTCGCACAAGGCATTCCGCACCTCGCGACCGACACAGTTTGCGTTCGCCCTGCTTGGCGCAGCCAGCGTGCAACGCGGACCGCTGTGGTGGGCCGCACATCATCGCAACCACCATCGCCACTCGGATACCGAAAGCGACCTTCACTCGCCGCTCAATCGCGGCTTTTGGTGGAGTCATGTCGGCTGGTTTCTGAGCAAGCGCGGATTTTCCACCGATCACAAGCGCATCCCCGATCTGATGCGGTTCCCGGAACTGCGTTGGCTCGATCGCTTCGACCTGCTAGTTCCGCTGGTGTTGGCGATCGCGCTGTACGCGATTGGCAGCATCCTGCAGGAAACGTATCCGCAGTTGGGCACCGATGGCCCGCAAATGCTGGTCTGGGGATTTTTCATCTCCACGGTCGCGCTCTTCCATGCCACGGTAACGATCAACTCGCTGGCGCACCGCTGGGGTAGCCGCCGCTTCGCGACCCGCGACAACAGTCGCAACAACTGGTTTCTGGCCCTGCTCACCTTCGGCGAGGGCTGGCACAACAATCATCATCACTTTCCAGGCGCGGCACGCCAGGGCTTCCGCTGGTGGGAGATCGACCTCACCTACGTTGGTCTGCGCGCGCTGTCGTGGGTCGGACTGGTGTGGGATCTCAATCCGATACCGGAACGCTTGCGCAATCGCGGCAACGAGGCAGGCTGAGCCATGCGCATCGCAGTGATCGGCAGCGGCATCGCGGGCCTCGGCTGCGCCTGGTTGATGTCGAGAAAGCATGATGTGGTGTTGTTCGAGTGCGACAGCAAGCTCGGCGGACACACCCACACCCATGACATCGAGCGATTTGGCGAACGCTACCGCATCGACACCGGCTTCATCGTTCATAACCGTGCCCACTACCCATTGCTCGGCCGGCTATTCGATGAACTTGGCGTGGCGACCCAACCGACCTGCATGAGTTTTTCGGTACGCGACGATCGCATCGGCCTGGAATACAACGCCAGGAATCTCGATACCCTGTTTTGCCAGCGACGCAATCTGGTTTCGCCACGGTTCTGGAACATGGTGCGCGATATCGCCCGCTTCTACCGTGAAGCACCGGCCCTGTTGCATTCGCCGGACGATGGCCCGAGCCTCGGCGATTACCTTGAACACAACCGCTATTCCGATTTGTTCATCGAAGACCACCTGCTGCCGATGGCATCGGCATTGTGGTCGTCGCCACACACACAAGCGCGCGCATTCCCGGCCAAGTACCTGGTCGCGTTCATGGCCAATCACCAGATGCTGCAACTCAGCGGGCGATCTTCGTGGCGCGTCGTAACCGGCGGCTCGGATCGCTACGTGCAGGCGATGAGCGCGCGCTGGGGGGTGCAGGTGCGCTTGGCCTGCGCGGTGCGCTCGGTGCGACGGACCGCAACGTCGGTGCTGGTCGGAACGGCACACGGCGAAGACGCTTTCGATCAGGTGGTGTTGGCATGCCACAGCGACCAGGCCCTCGCATTGCTGGCCGATGCCAGCGACGCAGAACATGCCGTGCTCGGCGCAATCGACTACCAGAACAACGATGTCGTGTTGCACACCGACGCACGCTTGCTGCCGCGGCGGAAAAACGCATGGGCCGCATGGAATGCGCACGTCGCGGGCGATCGTTCCGCAGCGTGTTCGGTGAGCTACTGCATGAACGTGCTGCAATCGATCCAGAGCCCCGAGCCGTTCGTGGTCAGCTTGAATCGCGGCGATGCGATCGACCCGCAACGGGTCATCGCCCGCATGAGCTACCAACACCCGGTTTACAGTCACGCCACGATAGCGGCACAGCGGCAACGCGATCGAATCAACGGTCAGAATCGGACCTGGTACTGCGGCGCCTACTGGGGGTTTGGGTTCCACGAGGATGGGCTGCGCAGCGGTGTCGAGGTCGCCAACGCGCTGGGAGTTCCATGGTGATGCACAGTGCGATCTACGAAGGGCGCGTTCGCCATTGCCGCTCGCACCCTGCCGCGCATGCGTTTTCATACCGTGTGTTCATGCTCTGGCTGGATCTGGCCGAACTCGATGTGGTGTTCGCACGGCGTTGGCTGTGGTCGATCGGCCGCCGAAACCTGGCAGCGTTTCATCGCGCCGACTACCACGGCGACGCGCATGTACCGCTGGATCAGGCCGTGCGCGATACCGTTCAGGCCGCTCTTGGTCAACGCCCCGATGGGCCGATCCGCCTGCTTGCGCACTTGCGCTATTTCGGCATGTGCTTCAACCCGGTGAGCTTTTATTTCGGCTACGACGCCGCCGGAAAGAACCTGCGATGGGTCATGGCCGAAATCACCAACACCCCGTGGCGGGAGCGCCATGCCTACGTGTTGTCGGTTGTCGATGCCTCTGCATCCGGCGAGACCCTGTGCTGGGAATTCGACAAGCGCTTCCACGTTTCGCCGTTCGTGGCGATGGAACGTCGCTATCGCTGGCGGATCTCCGCTCCCGGTGAACATTTGCATATTCACATGCGTGTGTTTGCCGGCGCACAGCGCGAGTTCGATGCCGCGATGGGCTTGCGACGCCGACCGCTCAATGCCGGCGCGATGGCCTGGATGCTGCTGCGCTACCCGGCCATTACCGCGAAGATCGTTGCCGCGATCCACTGGCAGGCGCTGCGTCTCTGGCTGAAACGCGTGCCGGTGCATGACCACCCAGGAACCGTTATCCGGAGACATCAGCGATGAGCACGCCCGCGCACACGATACCATCCGAACAATCCCGAACCTTGCCGCTGGCGCAGCGGCTGGCCCGAACTGCCGTACACAGCCGCCTTGCGGGATTGTGCGGTGAATTGATCATGCACGACTCCATGGGATGTACCCGACTCGGGCGACCGGACCCGGCGTCCGATGCACCTGCCGCCGTGAGCGTGTACGTCGCCGACCCGGACTTTTACCGCCAGGTCGCGTTCAATGGCAGCGTCGGCGCCGGCGAGGCGTACATGGACGGCCGCTGGAATTGCTCCGATCTGGTTGCACTGGTTCGTCTGCTGGTACGCAATCGCGACCTGCTCGATTCGATGGAAGGCGGCAGTGCGCGTATCGGTGGCTGGCTGCTGAAGGCGTGGCACGGCCTGCGCCGCAATACCCGTTCCGGTGCACGTCGCAACGTCGCCGCACACTACGACCTTGGCAATCCGTTGTTCCGCCTGTTTCTCGACGAAAATCTGATGTACTCCTCGGCGATATTCGCGAGCGATGCCGAGTCGCTGGAAGTCGCTGCGACGCGCAAACTGGCGCGCATCTGCGCGAAACTGGATTTGCGCAGCGACGACCACGTTGTCGAAATCGGTTCGGGCTGGGGCGGCTTTGCCCTTTACTCCGCCAGCCATTACGGCTGTCGCGTAACCACGACCACGATTTCGCGCGAACAATTCGAGCTGACCAAGGCGCGTGTCGAGAATGCCGGCCTGGCCGACAGGGTGACCGTGCTTTTCGAGGACTACCGAGCATTGACAGGGCAGTTCGACAAACTGGTTTCCATTGAAATGGTGGAGGCGATCGGCCACCAGTATCTGGATACCTACTTTCGAAAATGCGCGGATCTGCTCAAACCCGAGGGGCTGGCACTGATCCAGGCGATCACGATCGAGGATCGTCGCTACCGGCAGGCACTCGCGTCGGTCGACTTCATCAAGCACCACATATTCCCCGGCAGCTTCATTCCGTGCGTCAGCGCCCTGGTCGGCAGTTCGGCGCGACAATCCGATCTGCGCCTGATCAACCTGGAAGACATCGGCCCAAGCTACGCCATGACCCTGCGGCAGTGGCGACAACGGTTCCTCGCGCAGCGCGACTCGGTTCGCGCCTTGAGTTACGACACGCGCTTCGAGCGGATGTGGGAGTTCTATCTGGCGTATTGCGAAGGTGGCTTTATCGAACGCTCCATCGGCAATGTGCAGATGATGTTCGCACGCCCGGGCAACCGCCGGATGGAGTTTGTACCGCAACCGACGCTCGGCATGGTTCGACGATGAGTCGCGCCATTGCCAACGCGCTTGGATTCCAGATCGTCTGGTTCTCGACCGTGGCTGGCGTCGGGCACGGACTGCCCTGGGCAGGGCCTTTGGCTGCAATCGTGTTCGCTGCATGGGTGCTCAGCGACAAAACCACACGGTCGGCCGACGTCTGGCTGTTGCTGCGCGCGCTGCCAATCGGGTATATGACCGACTGTGTCTGGGTCGCCAGCGGCTCGATCCGCTTCGCCGAACCATGGCCGGCGCAACCGTTCGCACCGATCTGGATACTTGCCTTGTGGGTCGGCTTGATCCTGAGCATCAATCATTCGCTGGTCTTCCTGCATCAGCGCCCCTGGCTCGCCATGTTGCTGGGCGCAGTATCCGGCCCGATCGCCTATTACGGCGCAAGCCGCGGGTTTTCCGCCGCCGCGTTCGAGATTGGGTTTTCAACGATGATGTGGATCCTCGCAATCACATGGGCAGCACTGCTGCCGCTGCTGCTCGCCATGAGCGCGCACTATCGCCGCACACTGGCGATTGGCGCAGCGCCGATCGCAACCGGAGAACGTCAATGATCGCGCATTTGATGTGGATATGGCTCGTCAGCTCCCTGGTGATGGTCGTAACCTGGGCGTGGTGTTGGCGAATCAACAACGCCGGCTATGTGGACGTGGTGTGGGCAATGCTGATGGCAATCGCAGCGCTGTACATCGGACTGGTCGGAGATGGCGCACCATTGCCGCGCGGGCTGGTCGCAATGTTTGGCAGTGTCTGGGGCGCACGCCTCTGCCTTCACCTGCTGCTCCGGGTACTGCACGAGCCCGAAGACGGACGTTATCGCAACCTGCGCGCGCACTGGCAAGGCGATCAATTCAAGTTCTTTCTGTTCTTTCAGAGTCAGTCGCTTTTCGTGGTGTTGTTCTCGGTGCCGCTACTGGCTGCCGCCAGCAACCAATTTCACGGCTTCAACCAGTGGACGATTGCGGCAATCGCGGTGTGGTTTTCGTCGTTGCTGGGAGAATCCATCGCAGACCGGCAACTGGCCAGGTTCCGCGAAAATCCGGAAAACCGCGGAACCACCTGTCGCACCGGCCTTTGGGCCTGGTCGCGCCACCCCAACTATTTTTTCGAATGGCTGCACTGGTTCGCTTACGTACTGCTGGCAATAGGGTCGCCATGGCAAGGCATCGCCTGGCTGGGGCCGGTGATGATGCTGCTGTTCCTGTATCGAGTCACCGGCATCCCCTACAGCGAGGCGCAGGCACTGCGATCGCGCGGCGACGATTACGCGCGCTATCAACGCCAGGTCAGTGCGTTTTTCCCGTGGCCGCCCACTGCGCAAAGGAATACTCCGTGAACTTGATCGACGCAGCCGAACGACGTTTGATTCCCGACTCCGTGCTTCGATTGGGCATTCGCCGCCAGTGCGCGCAACGACTTCGCGACGAGCACGACAATGATGTTGAAGGCGCCGACCGGAGTTATTCGCAGCTGCTGCACGAGTTGCGCAACAGCGCGATCGCCATCGAAACCGATGCCGCAAACGCTCAGCACTACGAACTACCGGCGCGATTCTTCGAGCTGTGTCTGGGCGAGCAACTCAAATACAGCGCCTGCTATTACCCGCGCGGCGACGAAACCCTGGATCAAGCCGAGCGCGCCATGCTGGCCCTGTATGGCGAGCGCGCGCAACTGGTCGATGGACAGGATGTCCTGGAATTGGGCTGCGGCTGGGGCTCGTTCACGCTATGGATGGCCGAGCCCTTTCCGCGATCGCGAATCACTGCCGTCTCCAACTCGCATTCGCAGCGCGCCTATATTCTGGGTCAGGCGCAAGCACGCGGTCTGGCGAATATTCGCGTGATCACCTGCGATGTGAACGTGCTGGACTTGCCGGCGGACAGCTTCGATCGTGTGGTTTCGGTGGAAATGTTCGAGCATGTACGCAATTACGAGAAGTTACTCGCCAACATCAGTCGCTGGCTGCGCCGCGACGGCCAGCTGTTCGTCCACATATTTTGTCATCGCAACCGGATGTACCGGTTCGAGACCGATGGCGACGACAACTGGATGGGGCGGCATTTCTTTACCGGCGGCCTGATGCCCGCAGCGGATACGCTGCTCCACTTCCAACAATCGCTGCTGCTTCAGCAGCGCTGGTTGCTGTCGGGGGCGCATTACCGCAATACCGCCAATCACTGGCTGCAAAATCAGGATCGTCACCATGACGAAGTGCGATCGGTGCTCGCGTCGGCGTACGGCGCCGACAACGCCGCGCTATGGGTTCAGCGCTGGCGCATGTTCTGGATGGCCTGTGCCGAGTTGTTCGGCTACGAAAACGGCAACCAGTGGGGCGTCGCCCACTACCGATTCAGCAGGCGCTGACGGCCTTGGTATCGCAGGCCGCGTCCTCTGCCGCATTCGCCGCCGGTTCGACAGACGCGGCAGCCGGCTTGCCCTTCGCGACGCGAATGCCGCGCGACTTCATCCACGCATCGAACTCGGCCGCGGTGAAACGCGCACCGGCGTTGAAGCGATAAGGGCTGTTGTCGTAGGCCGTCTTCGGCACGTATGTGGCGTCCGTAGTCGCTGCCGCGGCGGATGCCTGCACCTGGTGGACGGGGGGCGCCGCTTCACTCGCGGGCGCAGCAGCCCGGTCCTGGGCTGGCCGCAGCGTTTCCGAAACCGGCGCGACCTGATCCGCTGCAATCGCACCCGATGGCAGCAGCAGGCTCAGCAACAGCGGGGCAAACAATCCAGTGGCACGATGCAGTGCGATCATGACAACCATCTCCAATCCGCAGGCCCCTGAGGCGTCGAGTGTAGGTGGTCGCGTGCGTGCCGCGCAATGAAAAAGGCCCGGCTTGCGCCGGGCCTTTTCCGCAAAACGTGAACTGGAACTCAGTTCTGGACGTTCAGCTCGGTGCGACGGTTGCGTGCACGCCCATCACTGCTGTCGTTGCTGTCGATCGGACGGGACTCACCGTAACCGTTCGGACCTACCAACTGCGCCGCCGACGCACCGTGCGCAATCAGGTAGTCATAAGCCGCCTTGGCGCGACGCTCGGACAAGCCCTGATTGTAAACTTCGGCGCCGATGGAATCGGTGTGACCGGCCACTTCGACCTTCAGTTGCGGGTACTTGCTGAGCACGGACGCTGCCTCGTCAAGAATGGCCGCCGATTCCGGGCGCAGGGTGGCCTTGTCGAAATCATAGTTGACGCCACGCAGGTCGATGGTGAGGGCCACCGGGCAACCATCCGGGCCAATGGCCTGACCCGCCTGCGAGGTTGGGCACTTGTCTTCGCAGTTGTTGACCCCGTCGCCATCGTCGTCGAGCTGATCGCAGGTCGGAGCCGGCGGCGGCGGCGGCGGAAGCGGTGCAGCCTTGACCGGTGCGGGTGCCGGTTTGGCGACTTCGCCGAAGCGATACAGCACGTTGATGCCTACGCCAAACTCGGTAAAGAAGTCGCTACGCGGCGACGCGGCACTCTCGTCGTTGTTGTCGAACCGACCACGCACTTCGGTGCGAATCGCCCAATGTCCATAGTTGGCCTGCAAGCCCGCACCAACGTGATACTCGACATTGTTGCCGCTGATCTGCGCCGGTGAATTGGGATTGTTGATCAACTCAAACTCTTCGGCATGGTGCAGGACACCGGCGCCGGCAAGCAGATAGGGGTTCCAACTGCGCCCGTCCTGGATAAAGTGATAGCGACCATCCAGCGATACACCGTAGTTGGTGAACAGCAGATCACTACCACTCTTCTGCGGGTTCATGTAGTTGAACTCGGCATCCAGCGAAAAATTACGGCTGAAGAACCGGCCCACACCGAACTGCAAACCAAACGTGGTATCGCTTGTTTCTCGATCATTGTCGAGATTCCACAGCGTAGCGCCGGTGCTTGCATACCAGCGATCATCGTATTCTTGCGCGACAGCAACGCTCGAAAACACCAAGGCGCTCAGCACCGCACCACAAAGTAGCTTCTTGTTCATGTTTTGCTCCATTTCGTTGCGACCGTTCGGGGGAGGCGCGTCCAGCAGCGGGCCAATAATGACACCGCTGCAAAACTCCGCGTACAGCATATCTTCCTGAATGTGACGGCAACGTTAACGAAAATCTAACGCCGTTGTGACACTGGCGCCAGGCCGCGCACAGACCGCCACCGAAAGAGCCGGCGCTGGCCGGTGGTCAAAGCGCAAAAAGATCCATCAGCCGTGGCACCGGCGTGGCCTCAAACCGGGCCGGATCCCGCGCAAGTTCCAGAATCTGATCAACCCGATGCGCCGGCAGGTGACCGCGCAGCGCCGATTCGAATTTTTGCAGCAGTACCGGGATGCCCTCACCGCGTCGGTTGCGATGTCCGATCGGGTAGTCGATCGAGACTTTCCCGGTCGCGGTGCCGTCGGTGAAAAACACCTGCACCGAGTTGCCGATATAACGCTTCTCCGGGTCGAAATAGTCCGTGGTGAACTGCGGATTTTCGCTGACCTGCATCTTGGCGCGCAACGCGTCGATGCGCGGATCGGCCGCCACCGCGTCGCCGTAGTCGTCGGCGTTCAGACGACCGAAGATCAACGGCACCGCAACCATGTACTGGATGCAGTGGTCGCGATCGGCATAGTTCGCCAACGGCCCGGTCTTGTCGATGATGCGGGCACCTGCTTCCTGGGTTTCGATCACGATCCGCTCGACCTGGTCGAGTTTCGGCGCCACCTCGGCATGCAATTTCATTGCGCACTCCACCGCGGTCTGTGCATGGAACTCGGCCGGAAAGCTGATCTTGAACAGCACGTTTTCCATCACATAGCTGCCAAACGGCCGCTCGAACTCGAACGCCTTGCCCTTGAAGGCGACATCGTAAAAGCCCCAGGTCCTGGCGCTCAATGCACTCGGATAACCGACACAGCCCTTGACCGCGTTGAGGGCATGGGTCACCGCGCGGCGACAGGCGTCGCCGGCAGCCCAGCTCTTGCGCGGGCCGGCATTGGGGGCGTGGCGATAGGTGCGCAGCGCGCCGTTGTCGATCCAGCTGTGCGATACGGCGTTGATGATCTGCTCGCGGTTACCGCCCAGCATGTGCGTCGCCACCGCGGTGGAGGCCAGACGGACCAGAATCACATGGTCCAGGCCAACCCGGTTGAAGCTGTTCTTCAGCGCATAGCAACCCTGGATTTCATGCGCCTTGATCGCGTAAGCAAGCACGTCGCGCACGCTCAGCGCCTTGCCGCCTTCAGCAGCCGGCTTGCGCGACAGATAGTCGGCCACCGCCAGAATGGTGCCGAGGTTGTCCGAAGGATGCCCCCACTCGGCTGCCAGCCAGGTGTCGTTGAAATCGAGCCAGCGCATCTGCACGCCGATGTTGTAGGCGGCCTGCACCGGGTCCAGTTGATGCGCGGTGCCGGGCACGCGGGCTCCACCTTTCATGTCCGCGCCCGGAACCAGCGGCCCGAGATGCTTGACGCATTCGGGATGCTTCATCGCCAGCATCGCACAGGCCAGCGAATCCATCAGCATGTAGCGTGCGGTCTGGAATGCTTCGCTCGAATTCAGATGATAGTCGGCAACGTAATCGGCGATCGCGGCCATTTCGGGGTCTGGGTCGGGCCGCTGCGCGGAGCGGATGTCGTGCTGGCTCATGTCAAATCCGGTTTTGGTAGGGGTCAGCCTGCCATTTTGCCAGATCGGCCAGCGCTCCGAGAATCCAACCGCCGCGAAACCCGCTTAACGTGCTAAAAATAGCCTTTGGGATGCTCTGAACAACCGCCATCCGCCGTCATTGTGAGCGTTCAAGCCTTTAGCCGCGAGGCCGAAGGCCGTGGCGGGAAGCAATCCAGCTCTTTGTCTTCCCGAGCATTTCTGGATTGCCGCGTCGCTTCGCTCCTCGCAATGACAGCTTGTTCAGAGCATCCTTTGCGACCCGACCGCCCGGATTCACGGGTGTATTCGTGCGGGCAGTAGTCGTTTCCTACCGCGAGTGAGCGCATGAAGGGCAAACCCACCTCGTTCGATATCGCTTATCAGGCCGGCGTGTCGCAATCGACGGTTTCGCGCGCGTTGCGCAACAGCCCGCTGGTCAGCGCCGAGACGCGCAAGCGGATTCAGGAAATCGCCCGCGAACTGCACTACACCGTCGACAAGAACGCTTCCAGCCTGCGCACCCAACACCCCGGCACACTGGCGCTGCTGTTTTTTGAGGACCCCAGCCCCGACGAATCGCAGATCAACCCGTTCTTCCTGTCGATGCTCGGCTCGATCACCCGCGCCTGTGCGAAGCAGGGCTACGACCTGCTGATTTCGTTCCAGCAACTTTCCAAGGACTGGCACGCCGATTTCCGCGACAGCAACAAGGCCGATGGCATCATCCTGCTCGGCTACGGTGACTACCTCAGCTACCGTAGCAAGCTGGAAAAACTGGTCGAACAGGGCACCCCGTTCGTGCGCTGGGGGGCGGTCGAGACGGATCAACCCGGCTTGTCGATCGGCTGCGACAACTACCAGGGCGGCGCGGCGATCACCACCCATCTGCTCGGACTGGGGCGACGCCAGATCGCGTTTCTGGGCACCGCATCGGGGCACTACCCGGAGTTCGCCGAGCGTTACCATGGCTACGCCGACACCTTGCAGCGGCAAGGCGGGAAAGTCGATCCGGATTTGCAGGTAGACGCATTCAGCGCCCAGCAATCGGGTTACGACGCGGCGACCACGCTGCTCGCACGCAGCACGCCGTTCGATGCCATCTTCGCGGCCAGCGACCTGATCGCCATTGGCGCCATGCAGGCGCTGAGCGAACGCGGCATCCGCATTCCCGAACAGGTGTCGGTCGCCGGGTTCGACGACATCCCGATGGCCAGCTGCGTCAACCCGTCGCTGACCACCGCCAGTCAGGACACCAAGCGCGCCGGCGAACTGCTGGTCACCAGCCTGCTCAAGCGGATCAATGGCGAGTGCATCGAAAGCGCCATGTATCCGGTGCAACTGATCGTGCGGAGGTCCTGCGGTGCGCGCTGAACCGGCGATCAACGCAGGAAGTTGAACAAACTCAGATTCTGGATCCGCACAAAGCTCTGCTGCGCCGCCTCCAGCGTGCCGAGTTGCTGGCTCATCCGGCTCACCGCTTCGACCAGATTCACATCTTCCACTGCCGACAAACTGGTGGCTATCTGCAACTTGGCCGCTTCGTTGGCATTGTGTTGCTGGTCCATCGCATTGAGCCGCGCGCCGACCTTGGCGCGCGTATCGATGATGCGACCAAGCGCATTGTCCAACCCCTCCAACGCACGGTTCATGGAATTGGCAACGCCGGCGCGCTGATTGTCGTTGGCGATCGGCTGGCGCAGCGCGTCGATCAACTGCTGCACGCTGGTGAACATGTCCTGGGCACTGCTCGCCGACAGGGTGAAGCTGTCGCCGGCGACTGCCGCGCCCGACAGCGCAACCTGCATACCCTGGAAGCTGATGGTGTCGTTACCCGAATACGTGCCGCTGGCCACGACGGTACTGGTCGCATCGACGATGTCGTAACCGCTCGCGCTGGTGAACTGAATAGTGAAACCTGCCCCGGTAAAGACGCTCGGATCGCTCACCTGGTTGCTGCCAGCGATTACCGAACCGGCATTTCCGACCGCGGCCGCGACCACGAAGCGGCCGTTGCCACTCGCGATCTGCATGAACACCTCCGAACCCGGATCGCCGCTGGCCACCGCGCCCGCCGGCCCCACGGCCAGCAAACGCTGGCCCTGATCGCCGACGTAACTCACCGGCGCGCCTGGGGCATTGGAACGCACGAACGGCTGGGTCCGGGTCTGGTTGCCGGCGAACAGGTACTCGCCATTGGCATCGCGGCTATTGGCGACCTGCACCAACTGATCGAGACGCTCCTGCAACTCGCGCGCGATATCGGCGCGGGCACCGTCGTTGAGTACCGGGTTGATGCCTTGCAGCGACAATTCACGCACCCGCTGCAACACGTCCTCGCTGGTCGTCAGCGCATTCTCTTCCAGCCCGAGCCGCGAGGTGCCGGCCTGGATATTGCGTTGAAATTGCTCGATGCTGGCATTGAACGCCGACAGGTCCAGTGCGCGCGCGCTGCCGACCGGATCGAAGGCCGGGCTCAGGATGCGCTTGCCGGTTGCGACCTGTTGCTGCACGTCCGACAGCGCGGCCTGGTTGCCCAGTACGGCATTGAGCGCGCGAAGCTGCATGAAACCGGTTGAAATTCTCATGGTCAACGCCCCTGTACCGCACCCAGCAGAGTCTGAAACAAGGTGTCGGCGACCGCGATGACGCGTGCCGATGCCTGAAAGGACTGTTCGAAACGCAGCAGGTTGGCCGCTTCTTCATCGAGATTGACGCCCGACACGCTTTGCTGCGCCTGCTCGGCCTGATTGCGCAACGCCCGCTGCGCATCGAGGCCGATGCGCGCCTGCGCCGTGCTCGAACCGACCTGCGCCACCAATTGACCGAATCCCGAGCCGATGCTGGTCGCGCCGCCATCGAGCACGCCCTGGTTGATGAGCTCGCCCAGGCGCAAGGCATTGGCGTTGTCGCCGACGCCGCCGGTATTGGGCACTACGGTAAACACGTCGCCAATCGCCGGCGCCTCGCTGATCTCGAACTCCAGGCCGTTGACAGCGATCGTGGAACCCGGGGTATACGCAAACGCACCAGCGCCGTTGATCTGATAGGTATTGGCCGCGGTGAAAGCGATCGTCAGCGGCGTCAACAGTGCCGGATCGGCGGCATCGGCGACGCGCGGCGCACTGATGATGCCGGTACCGGTGTTGGCGCCGTCGGTCAGCGATCGCATCGGCGCCGCAGCCGCGACGCGGCCGGTCTGTGTGATCGAAACGTCGAGGCCCGTCGCTGCCGCCAGCACCGGCCGGATCTGGAAGCGATCGCCGGCCGCTGGCGCACCCGCCACCACCAGGCTCAAGCCGTCGGCGAGGAACGGATCGAGCGCGGTACCGGTGCCGCTCATCGCAATGCTGGCGCCATCGCTGCGGGTCAGCGAATAGGCCGCGCCATCGAAGCCGAGCACGTAGCTGAACTGCGTTACCGCGCCGATATCGGCGATTCCCGCGCTCAACGTCAAACCAGCGCTGTTGCTGGCCAGGCCACTGACCGTCGGGCCGGGTACGCTGAAGAAATCGCCGCCCAGGGCGCCGGTGAGATCCATGCCGGCACGGTGTTGCGCGTTGAACGCCAGTGCCAGCCCGGCTGCGGTACGCCCCAACTGCGCACGTGCCGGATCGAGCAGGTCGCGACGCACGTCGAGCAGGCCGCCCAGTTCTCCGCCGCTGATTTGCGCCGACACCACGACACCGGTGCTGGCCACAGCCACCTCGGTACGGGTCGGATCGAACGGGTTGGCGACTGCCGCCAGTTGAGTGCTGCGATTGCCCAGCACCAGCGCCTGGCCGCTGCCGACGAAGACGTTGATGCTGCTGTCGTCCTGCACCACCGCATTGAGCCCGACCACACCCGCCAACTGCTTGAGCAGGCTGTCGCGTTTGTCCAGCAGATCCGCCGCCGGGCGATTGCTTGGCGAACTTGCCGCCGAGACCTGGATTTCGCCATTGAGCGCAGCAATCGAACGGCCCAATTCGTTGATCTGGCTCACGCTGTCGCTGATGCGCCGGTTCAGATCGGCATCGACGCGTTCCATTTCGCGGGCAATGCCGTTGAAGCGGTCGGTCAAGGCATTGGCCTGACCGAGCAAGGCCGTGCGTGCCGCGGTATCGGCCGGGTTGTTCGCCACGTCCTGTACCGACGCGAAAAACCCGCTCAATGCCGGCTGCAAACCAATCGCCCGATCCGCAAGCAGGTTGTCCAGGCGGCTGGCGATTTCGTCGAATGCGCTCAATCGCGACTCGCCGGACGTCGCCGAGCGCAGGCCGTCGACCAGAAACTGGCTGAAGATGCGCTCGATCGAACTCGTCTGCGCACCCTGCCCGATGAAAAACGGCCCGGTTTGCAGCGGCGTGCGTGCATCGAAGGTCGCCCGCTGCCGGGAGAAGCCTTCACTATTGACGTTGCTGATGTTATGGCCGGTGACATCCAACGCGACGCGCGAGGTCAGCAAGCCGGAAATACCGGTGGATAGCAGGTCAGCCATGGCGACATCCTCGATTATTCAACACCGTCGCAAGCGTGATCATGGCTGCGACCGGAAAGGCGATGCGGCAGGCCACGATGGCGCTGATGCGGTTGAAGAAACGCCTGCAACACGCGCATCCAGTTCCGCCAGCGCTGCGCGCATCTGCGGGCTTTGCGCAACGGCGCTCAGCTTGGCGGCATAGGCAGGATCGGTGGCATAACCACCCTGCTGCAACGCCTGAGCGAACCCGACGACGTCGTCGCCGCGGCCGAGCGCTGCCGCGTAGCGCGGGCTGCCTGCAAGCAGTCGGGCGTAATCGGCAAAACCCTCGGCGGGGCTGGTGTAGGCCCGGAATGTTTCCGCGCGACGCACCGCCACACCCTGCTCGAACTCGATGGTTGGCCGCGCCACGCGCGCTCCTTCCCAACTGCCGCCGGCCTTGATGCCGAACAGGTTGAAGCTGGGTTGGCCGTCCACTGTTGCCGGCACGTGCTTGCCCCAACCGGTTTCCAGCGCGGCATGCGCGAGCACGCTGCGCAGCGAAACGCCCAGGGCATCCGCCGCTGCCTTTGCGTGCGGTGCCATGCGCTGAACGAACGCGACCGGATTGCCGCCCAACACCGCTGCAGCGCCAGTCACCCCGTCCGCTGCGGCATTCACCGTCGCCGCGGCACCGCGCAGCAATCGCCGCACCGACAGCTCGGCCTGGCTCGGCAGCGCCATGCTGCCCGCTTCCGTCAGCGGCAGGCCGGCATTTTCGCGGTGCAAGGGAATCGCGTCAGCCGAGGTTGCCGCAGCCGGTACCGCCCCACTCAATTGCCGAACCAGCATGTCGGCGATGCCCATGCCCTTGCCCGAGGCAGCCATGCTCACCGACAACTGCTGGTCGAACATGTCCATGTAGGTCTTCGATTCGTTGCTGTCGAGGAGACCGTCGCCCAGGCTGGCGGCACGCATCGACTTGAGCAGCATCTGGGTGAATATCGCCTCGAACTGTTGCGCCACTTCGCGCAACGCACCCTGGCTGTCGTCGCGCGCCTGCGCACGCAGGCTGGCGAGCCCGCTGAAATCGGTATAAACGCTGCTGGCCGTTGTGCCGTCCATCGCGTGCTCAGATCACCACCAGCTCGGCACGCAAGGCACCGGACTCCTTGAGTGCTTGCAGGATCGAGATCAGATCGCTCGGTGCGGCGCCGACCCGGTTGATTGCGCTGATGATTTCATCAAGGCTCACGCCCGGGCCGAACTTGAACGCGGTGCCACCGCGCTCGGTGATGCTGACGCTGGAGTCGGGCACCACCACCGTCGAGCCGCGCGACAACGGCCCCGGCTGGCTGGCGAACGGCTGCTCGGAAATGCTGACCTCGATGCCGCCATGCGCCACTGCCGCCGCCGATACCGTGACATTGGCGCCGATCACCACGGTGCCGGTACGGGCATTGATGATCACCCGCGCCGGCGCGGTGCCCGGGTCAACCGTAATGTCGTTGATCATGCCGACAAAGCTGACCCGCTGATCTGCCGATACCGGCGCACGCACCGCAATCGACGCGCCATCGAGCGCCTGTGCCACGCCCTCGCCCATGGTGGTATTGATCGCCTCGACGATGCGGCTGGCGGTGCTGAAATTGGGGCTGTGCAGGTTGAACACCAGGCCATCGGACACCGCAAATGCATTCGGTACGCTGCGCTCGACCATGCCGCCAGCCGGAATGCGGCCGGTGTTGAGCACATTGACCTGCACGCTGCTGCCGCTGGCGCCGCTGGCGCCGACACCGCCGACCACCACATTGCCCTGCGCCAGCGCATAGATTTCGCCATCGGCACCGCGCAGCGGCGTCATCAGCAGGCTGCCGCCGCGCAGGCTCTTGGCATTGCCGATCGAGGCCACGGTAATGTCGATGTTCTGCCCCGGCTTGGCAAATGCCGGCAGCTCCGCGGTGATGCTGACCGCGGCGACGTTGCGCAACTGCGGGCGCACGTTCGGCGGCACTGTTACCCCGAACTGTTGCAACATGTTCTGCAAGCTTTGCGTCGTGAACGGCGCCTGGCTGGTCTGGTCGCCGGTGCCATCGAGGCCCACCACCAACCCGTAACCGACAATCTGGTTGCTGCGCACACCCGCGATCTGCGCCAGATCGCCAACCCGCTCGGCAGCGACCGGCATTGCCGCTGTCGATGCGGCGAGCCACAGTGATACGAGCAGTGCTTTCATGGTGTGGCCCTCAGGCATTGCCAAAGACATCAGAACGGCATCCACTTGGAATTGAAGAAGCGCGCCAGCCAGCCCTGGGTGTTGGCATCGGCGAGCGTGCCGCGACCGGTGTAGGCGATGCGCGCGTCGGCCACACGCGTTGACGACACCGTGTTGTCCTGGGCGATGTCCTCGGGCCGGACGATGCCGGAAATACGCACCATCTCCTGGCCCTGGTTGATGTTCAGCAATTTTTCGCCGCGCACCAGCAATGCGCCATTGCGCAGGCGCTGTGCCACCGTGACCGTGATCTGACCGGTCAACTGATTGCTCTGGCTGCTCTGGCCCTCGCCGGTGAACTCGCGTGCGCTGTTCAGTCCAAAACTCAGCGGGCGACCGTTGATCGTCGTTTCCTTTCCGAACAAGGTCGGCGCACCCAGATCCACACTGTCGTCCTTGGTGGTGCTGGTGCTGGAACTCTTGCTGGCCTGGGTGCGTTCGGTCAGGTTGATGGTGAGGATGTCGCCGACCAGTCGCGCCTTGCGATCCGCGAACAGATCGCGACTGCTGGCAGCGCTGAACAACGAGCCATCCATCGGCAACTCGACTTCCGACGCGTCGTCGGGATAGGTCGGCGCGTACGCGAGTTCTTCGCGCGCACCCATGCCTGCACACGCCGAAAGCAGCGTTGCCAGCGCGGCGATGACGAACGATGCGAAAGGTGCGGCCATGGCGGGTCTCCCGGTGCGCATCAGGTACGGGTGTTGAGGAATTGCAGCATCGAGTCGGATGCCGAAATGGCTTTCGAATTCATCTCGTATGCGCGCTGGGTCTCGATCATGCTGACCAGCTCCTCGACGACGTTGACGTTCGAGGTTTCGAGCGCGCCCTGCAGCACCGTGCCGAGGCCGTTCAGGCCGGGCGTGCCGGGTTGCGGCGTGCCGCTGGCGGCGGTTTCCAGAAACAGGTTCTCGCCGCGCGGGGTGAGACCGGAGGGATTGATGAAATCCACGATCTGCAAGGTGCCCACCTGCTGCGGTGCCGCCTGCCCGGCAATCTGCACACCGATCGTGCCATCGCTGCCGATGGTGACGCTCTGGGCATTGTTGGGCAGCGTGATTTCCGGCTGAACCCGATAGCCGCTGGAGGTCACCACCTGGCCATCGGAATCGATCTGCAGGGTGCCATCGCGGGTATAGGCCTGGGTGCCGTCCGGCAGCAACACCTCGAAAAAGCCACGTCCCTGGATCGCCACGTCAAGCGGATTGTTGGTCTGGGAAATGTTGCCCTGGGTAAACAACTTCTGAGTGCCGACCACACGCACACCGGTGCCAACCGCCAACCCCGATGGCGCCTCGGTTTGCTCGGACGTCTGCCCGCCTGCCTGACGCAGATCCTGATACAGCAGATCCTCGAACGCGGCGCGCGAGCGCTTGAAGCCGGTGGTGTTGACGTTGGCCAGATTGTTGGAGATCACCGACATGCGCGTCTGCTGCGCGTCGAGACCGGTTTTGGCAATCCACAGTGCGGGAAACATGGTCGGTTACTCCTTGTGAATCCGATCAGGCGCTGAGCAGGCGGGTTGCCGCCTCGGCGTTGTCATCGGCGGACTGAATGGCGCGGATCTGCATTTCGAACTGACGCGACAGCGAGATGACTTCCATCAACGCGCGGGTCGGGTTGACATTGCTGCCCTCGAGCACGCCGGAAATCACGGTCACCGATGCGTCTGCCGGCGCGGTGGAGCCATCGGCCATGCGCATCAGGCCGTCGGCCGAACGCACCAGATCCGCGGGTTCCGGATTGACCAGCTTGATCCGGCCAACCGCGGCAATGGTTTCCGGCCCCTGCCCCTGCGGCACCACCGATACCGTGCCGTCCTGACCGACATCGAGTTTGGTAAACGGCGGCACCGTGAGCGGGCCGGCATCGCCCAGCACCTGCAGGCCGGTCGCGGTGACCAGAAAGCCGTCGGCATTGACTTCCAGATCGCCGGCACGGGTGTAACCCTCCACACCATCGCCACCTTGTACCGCAATCCAGCCCTGGCCCTGAATCGAAACATCCAGTTCGCGACCGGTGCTCATCTGCGGCCCGATCGAGAGATCGGCGCCGAGCGAACGCTCGACGACGTTGACCCGCGAGGGAAAACCATCGCCCGCAACCTGCAGGCGATCGAGGCTGGCCATTTCCGCGCGAAAGCCTACGGTGGAGACGTTGGCCAGATTGTGCGTTGCCTGCGTCTGCGCACGCATGGTCTGCGTGGCTCCGTTCATGGCGAGGTAGATTGCGCGATCCATGGTTCGGCTCGATCGATCAGTTGCGGATGTTGATGACGGTCTGGGTGATGCGGTCGGCGGTCGAGATCATCTGCGCGTTGGCCTGGAAGTTGCGCTGCGCCTTGATCATGTTCACCAGTTGCGCGGTGAGATCGACATTGCTGGCTTCCAGCGCCCCCGACTGCACCAGACCGACGCTGCCCGAACCGGCCTGGCCGCGCAGCGCCGCGCCGGACGCGAACGTTTCCGCCCAGCTGGTGTTGCCCAACTGCTGCAAGCCCTCGGGATTGGCGAAGTTGGTGATCGCCAGTTGCCCAAGGGGATTGGACTGGCCGTTGGAGAAACGCGCGGAAACGACACCATCGGCACCGATATCGACGCCGGTCAGTCGCCCGGTCGGCGCGCCATCCTGCGAAATCGCGGCGACGCTGAAGGTGTCGCTGGTCTGAGTGACGTTGCTCATGTCCAGCGCCAATGTCAGCGGCGCAGCGTTGGGGCTGACCACCATCGCCGGGAATGCGACCAGACCATTGACCGGGGTTGCCAATCCACCGCTGGTATCGAACGTGATCGGCTGCGCCGGACCAGCCGACACGCCATCGATCTGCAATTCGACATTCCAGGCGTTGGGTGCCGCGTCCTTGACGTAAAACACACTGGCGGTATGCGCCGCGCCAAGCGAATCGAACACCGTAAACGAGGTGGCGTTGTTGAAACTGGTCGGATCGTTCGGATCGAACGGTGTAGTCGGCGGCACCGTTGCCGTGGATGGCACGTTGAGCGTCAATGCCGCCTGGGTGCTGGCGATTGGCGGGCTTTGCGGCAACGAAAGTTGCAAGTCCTGAATCCGGCTGACATCGAAATTGCCACCGGTCGAAGGCGGGAACACCTGTAGTTTCTGGCCGGATGGATTGACCACGAAACCGTCGCGATCGACCGAGAAGTTGCCGGCGCGGGTATAAGCCAGACCTGCACCGTCGCGCGTGGTGAAAAAGCCCTGACCACTGATCGCCAGATCGAGGTTGTTGTTGGTGAACTCGATGTTGCCCTGCCCGAATTGCTGCGACACCGAGGCCAGGCGCACGCCATTGCCGATGGCGATGGAACTGACGCCAGACCCGGTCAGCGAAAACACGTCGGCGAACTCGGCGCGCGAGCCCTTGAAGCCGGTCGAATTGACGTTGGCGATATTGTTCGCGGTAACTTCCAGATCGGACGAAGCCGCGTTGAGACCACTGAGAGCAAGATTGAAAGGCATGGTAGCGACTCCTTGAGATCAGAAAATTTCGCGGATCTGCGACAGCGCCAGCTCACCGGCGCCCTCGACCCGCAACATCGGCTGCCCGCTTCCGGCAGCAAGGCTTACCCCCAGCACCGCGGCCTGGGAGAAGGTTTCCGAGGCGCGCACGTCGGAGCCGGATATCGACTGCGCACTCATGACGTAGCTGCCCGGCGCAAGCACACTGCCATCGCTGGCACGGCCATCCCAGGAGAACCCCACCATTCCGGCCGGTTGCGGGCCCAATTCGACCGTACGCACCAATCGACCATTGAGATCGGCGATCTGCACCGTCACGTTGCCGCCGGACACCGGGTTATCGACCGCGCCGGTTGTCGCCGTCGCACCATCGAAGCCGAGCAATGGCGACGAGAACATCACCTGGCGCCCGATCAGACCCGCCGCGCGCAGGGCCTGATCGCCCTGCAGCGAACTGGCCAGCCCACCAAACGAATCCTGCAAACCCTGGATTCCCGACACCGTGCTGAACTGCGCCAGCTGGCCGAGAAACTGGGTGCTGTCGGTAGGCTGGGTGGGATCCTGATTTCGGAATTGGGTAATCATGAGTTTGAGAAAATCCTCTTGCCCGAGGGAATCGCGATCGCCCGCCAGTGCCGCGGCGGTCTGCCCGGAAATGCTGGCGTTGAGCGAATTGCTGATTGCGGAAAGATCGTTCATGGCGTGCTCCGTCAACGGCCAATGCCGAGGGTGTCGAGCATCGCCTGCTTGGCGCTGTTCATGATCTCGACGTTGTTTTGGTAGGTGCGTGACGCGGAAATCATGTTGACCAGCTCATCGACCGGGTTGACGTTGGGCGCAAACACGTTGCCGTCGGCATCGGCGAGCGGGTTGCCCGGGTCGTAACGCACATTCACCGGCGCCTGGCTCTCGACGATGCCGAGCACGCGCACGCCGCTTGCCGAGTCGTCGCCGGCCAGCGCCGACTGGATCGCTGCGAACACCGGCTGGCGGGCGCGATACACCTGATCCGGACTCGACGCCACCGAATCGGCATTGGCCATGTTCGATGCCGTGGTGTTCAAACGCACCGACTGCGCCAGCATTCCCGAGGCCGCGGTATCGAAGATGCGAAACATGTTCGATGAGGAAGCGTCCATGTCATGCCGCTCCGGTGATGGCCATGCGCAACATCCGCACCTGGCCGTTGATGAAGGTCAGGCTGGCCTGGTAACGCACGCTGTTTTCGGCGTAGGCGGCCTGCTCGATCTGGGTATCGACCGTGTTGCCATCCATCGCCGGTTGCGATGGCACGCGATAGCGCAAGGCCATGCTGGCATCGCCGCCCGCGTTACCGGCAGCGATATGCCCGGACTGCGTGGCCGCGAGATTCAACGGCGCGTCGGAACCGGTTTCGCGCGCCATCACCGCATGGAAGTCGAGATCGCGCGCGAGATAACGCGGCGTGTCGGCGTTGGCGATATTGCTGGCCAATACTTGCGCCCGCTGCGAAAAAAGACTCAAGGCTTGCGCCTGGATGCCGAACAAGGGGTCGGGGGTGATGGCCATTGCATGCTCCGCAGATCATCGTCAGCGGAGCTAAAGCAACTCTTGTGCCACGCGTGCAGAACGCCCCCGCGACGCCTAAAACCCGCGTTGCAGCAAGGTTTTCGGTTGATGGCGGCAATTATTTGCCGGCGGTAACGGCAAGGAAGCCGCGTGCCCCGGCGTCAGAGAACCGTCGCCGGATTCAATCGGGCGCCGGCAACAGATCCAGTATCGCCTTCGCCAGAATATCGGGATTGAATTTCGCGACGAAACGGTCGGCGCCAACGCTGGCCACGGTTTCGGCGTTGAAGCCGCCGCTGAGCGACGAATGCAACAGCACGCGCAGGCGCGCCAATGCCGGGTCTTCGCGGATGGCACGGGTCAGCGCATAGCCGTCGAGCCGCGGCATTTCGATGTCCGAAATCACCAGGCTGGGCAAGCCCTCGCCGTCGCCCCCGGCGACGCTGCGCAGAATTTCCAGCGCCTGCGCGCCATCCTGCGCCAGGGTATAGGGCAGACCGAGGCGTTTGGCGATTTCTTCCATGTTGCGCCGCGCGACCGATGAATCGTCGACGATGAGCAACCCCCTGCGCCCATGCCCTGCCTGGCTCGCGGCACCGTGCAATGTCGGCGACAACGCCAGCGTCACGCCACTCACGTCGGACAGGATCTGCTCGACATCGACGATCATCACCAGCGCCCCGTCAACCCGCGTCGTGGCGTTGATGCGCGGCCCGACCATGCCCTCGCGCGGCGGCTCGACGGTCGCCACGTCCACGTGCACGATGCGATCGACCGCACCGACGATGAACGCCTGTATGCTGCGACTGAACTCGGTCACCACCATATGCGCCTGCGCGCTGCCGGCAAGCGCGGGCAGGCCAAGCGCCAGCGCCAGATCGATGGCCGGGATCGTCTTGCCGCGGTAGTCCACCGAGCCGGCCACATGGGCGTTCTGACCCAGCAACGGCGTGATAGGCGGGCAACGCAGCACCTCGCGCACCTTGAATACGTTCAGGGCACACCGCGCGCCGCCGTCCTGCACGGAGAAAAGCAGCATCGCCATGCGATTGTGGCCGGCGAGACGAATCTGCCGCTCAACTCCTTCCAGCACATTGTCCATCTTGGTCGTCGCCCATCGTCTGCACCTTCCCGCACTATCGGCCGAAGCCGCAATAACTTTACGTCGCCTCGCACGAGCGGTCGCCCACAGGGTGGGCTCCTACAGGGTTGCCTCATCGCATTTTGTAGGAGCCCACCCTGTGGGCGACCGAGCGAAGCGAAGGCGGGACTGGCGAAGCCAGTGTCGCGAAGCGACCGACCGAGCGAAGCGAAGGCGGGACTGGCGAAGCCAGTGTCGCGAAGCGCGTCGGGGCGAAGCCCCGCGTAACCGCGAAGCGGTCGAGGGCGTAGCTCGCGCAGCGAGCGCTGTCGCGAAGCGACCGATCAAGCGAGCAAGGCGCCGGGACTCGGGATGTGGCCTGATGCGGAACAATGGCATGTATATTGCTTGTTACTTACCAACAATCCGCACCAACAATCACGATTCGCGACTTGTGGCACGAGTCTCCACCAGGTACCACACGAGGTTGACATGGGTATTTTGCTTGACCGGCACGTTCACCAAATGGCGACGGCGGCAGCAGCCGGCGACTGGCAGCGGCTGGCATCGTTGCAGGCGCAGCATCCCGCTGCCGCGCGCGCGCTGGCGCCATTGCTGGCTAGCGGTGCGAGGCAACGCAGCCGCCAGGATTCCGGCGCCATCGATCAATTGCGTGCCCTCGAAGAACAAGGCAATGCGCTGGATGCCTGTTTCGCGCTGGGGCGAACGATCGACGACATGGATCGGTTCGCGAAAGAGGCAAAAGCGGGCGCCGACAATTTGACGGTGGCCGCGCTTCCGGTTACGAACGCGTTGAACACATTCGGCAACGCCGTCGCTGTGGCGATCCAGGGCATCGATCACGGCGAGTCGCAAACCGGCGACCTCGGCGCGCAGCTGCGGCTCATGCGCAGCGCGCTGGCGGCGATGACCCAGGCGCATGAGCAGTTCATCCAGTTTTTCGAACAGATTCGCGAGCAAACTGCCGCCGTTCAGGAAATCGCCCATCAGATCAACCTGGTGGCGTTGAACGCGGCGATCGAAGCCGCACGCGCGGGCGAGGCCGGGCGCAGCTTTGCCGTCGTTGCCGACGAAGTAAAGCAATTGGCGGAGAAGACGACACTGACCACCGGTGAGATCGAAACCATCACCCAGACCATGGGCGAGTTCGCAGCCCGACTGGACAACGGCGTGAAGGGCGCAATCAAGCGCCTCGATCGCGCCGAACAGGGCACGCAAAGCATCCAGTCGGCAATCGCGCAGTCGCGCGAGCAAATCAACGATCTGACGGCACAAAGCGAGGCCGCCAGTTCCGGCTTGCAGCACGTACACACCGCGCAAAAGGGGCTCGTCACGACACTTGCGGAGCTGTCCCGCGGCAACACCGTTGCGCGTCGACACGCGGAAACGATTGCACGCGGCTGTCTGCTGGCGCACCGTATCGCCGCCAGTCGCCTTGGCGAACCCGGCGCTGGCAGCGAGCACGCCCTGCGCGCCTTGATCGAAACCGCACGCAGCATGCGCCGCGCCATCGAGCTGGCGGCAACCCGCCCCGGTTGCGAGGACCTGCGCTGGCTCGACGCCGAAGCGCCCGGCCAGCAGATGCTGGCGTGGGTCGCAAGCTTGGGCAACGCATCGGTCGGCAGCGGCCTGGATGCGGCAACCCGGAGTTTTGTGCAACTGTGCCGCGATCTGGTCGCCCAGATCGCAAACGGCAAGCCCGGCGACGCCAAATTGCGGTTGTCCGAACTGGACGGCATGCTGGAACGCTTGACCCATTCCGGCCATGCGGAATCCGGGATCGCCGCATGATGCGAATCGCGCTCGTATTGGCGGCATCGGCATTTGCACCGCTCGCGTCGGCAGCCGATGCGGTGCAGTCGCTCGACAGCATCCGTGTCGCGGCAGAATACGCCGCGCGCGACGCGTTCGCGTCGCTGGGCGAGGATCTGCGCATCGGCGATATCCAGATCGACTCCCGCCTGCGCGTGGCGGCCTGCGCAGCGCCGTTGCAGGCCCGGCTCGACGGCCCGGCAGCGGCACGCAGCATCGTCGCAGTCAGTTGCCCGCAGCCGGTGGCATGGACGCTGCGCATTCCGGTTCACGCGCAAGTGTGGCGCGCAGTAGCGGTGAACAAACGCGCGATCCGGCGCGGCGCCATCCTCGCACCCGACCAAATCGACATGGAAATACGTGAAGTGCTCAGCCTGTCGCGCGGTTATTTCGGCGAGCGCGAACAGGTCGTCGGCCAGCAGGCATCGCGAAATCTGAAAGCCGATCAAATCGTGCATCCGGGCATGATCGAAGCGCCGCGTCTGATAAAACGTGGCGACCCGGTCGTGATTACTGCCGATGGCGGGCGGATCGCGGTACGGACCCAGGGCATTGCGCTCCAGGACGGAACCGAAGGGGACTCCGTGCAGGTGCGCAACCCACGTTCAGGCCGGGTCATTACCGGTGAAGTGACCGCGCGCGGCACCGTTTCAGTGCTTCCTTGAGCCCGCACCCGTAAACTATCGCTAAAGTTTTTCCCGTTGCCGCCGAAACAGGGGCAAGCCGCATTCGGGGCTGACCGTGAGGAACCGATCATGAGCAACAATATCAGTGGTTTGGGTGGCGCCAACGCACCGCCGTTGGACACGCGCACGG
The DNA here is from genome assembly GCA_002839995.1 of Gammaproteobacteria bacterium HGW-Gammaproteobacteria-4. Lineage (GTDB taxonomy): Bacteria > Pseudomonadota > Gammaproteobacteria > Xanthomonadales > Xanthomonadaceae. The sequence continues at coordinate 32,174 of PGZC01000021.1, forward strand.
CGCCAAAACAAGCCGAAGCGGATGCGGCGGCGCCAGTGCGTCGCGAAAGCGACCGCGTCAACCTCACCGAGTCGGCACGTTCGATCCAGCAATCCGAGCAGGCGCAGTCCTCGGCACCGGCGGTCAATGCCGAGCGGGTCGCGGCCATCCGCCAGGATCTGGCAGCGGGGCGTCTGAGCATTTCGCCCGAGCGGATCGCCGACGGCTTGCTGGCCCTGGAGCGGCAACTGGCCGGACCGGCCTGATCATGGAATTACCGGCCACGTTCCCGCGTAGTACGCGCTCGCCCGAGAGCCGCGCTGCCATCGCCCGAGCACCGTGAATCCGACCAGCCACAAGGGCGCCGACCATGCCGTCGATTACGAAACACAACACTGCCGCACTGGCTGAAGTGGCGCTCGCCATCGCCACCCAGGCTGATCGGCTTGAAGTGGTGTTGCAACTTGAGCGCGAGGCGCTGGTCGCCAATGACGAGCGAACGCTGGATACCGTGGCCCGCGACAAGGACCTGATCGTGCGCACGCTGGAAACCCAGGAGCGTGAGCGGCTGCATCTCGCGCGTTCGCTCGATATTTCGCCAGGGCCGGCACCGATGCGCGCCGCATTGGCGGAACACCATCCGGCGCGCGATGCGTGGGCGCGTTGCGTGGGTGTGCTCGAGCGTTGCCAGGCAATCAACTCCGCAAACGGCAGGATCGTCGAAACCAAGCTGCAGAATGTTCGCACTGCGCTGGATCTGTTGTCGGGACGAGACATGGCGGCCAGCACATCGACCTACGGCCCAAGCGGCCGGACAGCCCGTGCGCACAGCCCCCTGACCATCGCCCGGGCCTGATCGGCAGGCGCATCGCCTCGGGCCCGGCCGTGATCACCGACTCCCTGCAGATCCGTGCACTGATCAATCGCCTGATCCGGGACAAGGTTCCGATCACGATCATGTTGCCTGAACGCGAGGGGTTCTTCAGCAGCCTGCTGCTGGACAGCGACCGCGAAGGCGGCACCATGCTGGCCGATGAATTGTTCCCGCCGCGCGGCCATGCGGCAGTGGAACCGGGCATGGAAATACGCGTCCTGGGCAACATCGACGGCATCGAAGTCCGTTTCAAAAGCCGCGTGATCACGATCAACGCGGATCAGCCAGGCGCCAGTTACAGTCTGGTCACGCCGGTTGCCATGGATTACAAACAGCGGCGCAACGCATTTCGTGTCCCGGTGTCGCCCGCTCTGGCCATTCCGGTGCTGCTGAGCGGCGATGGAATCAACGCCAAAGGCACGTTGGCCGACATTTCGCACAACGGACTGCGCGTTGCCATGCGCAACCCGGGCTCACTGCCCATGGGGACCGAGTTGCACTGCGACATTGCATTACCCGATGAACACATCAGCGCCAAGGCAGAAGCCCGGCACAGCGCACCCGACCGCCGTGGCCTTGGCGTGGTGTACGTTGGTTTTCGTTTTCTTGAACTGAGCAATGAACACCAGCGGACGATAAACCGTTTCACTGCCAACCTGCAGCGCGACCAGCTGCGCGCCCGTCGCATGTTTCACTCCTGAGGTTGTCATGCCCGACTCCATGAACACGATGCTCCATACCGACCTGCCCTCCATGGTGGCCCGCCAGGCGATCCTCGATCGTGACCAGAAACTTTTTGGCTACGAGTTGCTGTTCCGTGCCTCGCTGGCAGACCGCCACGCCAACATCACCGATGGCGATGCGGCGACCGCGCGCGTGTTGATGCAGTCATTGGTCGATATCGGGATCGAACGACTGGTTGGCGACTCGCTCGCATTGATCAACATGACACGCCGTCTGTTGCTGGAACACGAACTGCTGCCGATCTCGGGCAAGCGCATCGGCCTTGAGGTGCTGGAAAACGAAGTGGTGGATGAGCCGCTGCTTGCGGCATTGCGCGAATTGTCGCGCCGTGGCTACCTGATCGTGCTCGACGATTTCGTCCTGCGCGAACAAACGCCGGAAATCGATGCGTTGCTCGAACTCGCCGACATCATCAAGATCGAAATACCCGATCGCGCCGACAGCGAACTCGCCGAACAGATCGCGCGACTGCGCCGCTTTCGCGCCCGTCTTGTCGCGGAGAAGGTGGAGACGCACGACGACTTTCAACGTTGCCTGGCACTGGGTTTCGACCTGTTTCAGGGCTACTTCTTCTTCCGCCCGGAAATTGTCGGCGAAGGCAACGTATCGGAAACCGGCCTGAGCGTGATGCGCCTGCTGGCTGCGCTTGAGGACGCCAACAACGGGCCAAAGGAGCTGGAATCGATCATCACTTCCGATGCCGTGCTCAGCTATCGTCTGCTGCGGCTGGTCAACTCCGCCTACTTTGGCCTGAGCAGTTCGGTCAGCTCGTTGCGCCATGCGATCGTGTATCTGGGCATCGGCAATATCCGCAATTGGGTGCGGGTACTCGCGCTCGCACGCCTGGACAACCGCCCACCTGAGCTATTGAAGGCGGCACTGGTTCGCGCACGCATGTGCGAACAGCTCATTACCGGCGGAAAGCCCAGCACCAAGGGCGAGCAGGCATTCATGGTCGGATTGTTTTCGATGCTCGATGCACTGCTCAACGCGCCGATGGACGAACTGTTGGGCAACCTCAATCTACCCGCCGAGGTAGGTCAGGCCATCCGCGACGGCAGCGGCCCGTTCGGCAAGTTGCTGGAGCAGGTGCAAGCCTGCGAGCGCGCGCAGTGGGAAATTCTCGAGTCGTGGGACGTCAGCCCGGTGCTGCTCGCCTATACCTATCTGAGTGCGGTGGAATGGGCCGATCAGATGTTCGGCTTTGGTACCGCGCCAACCGGAAGCTGATGCGCAGACATGACGTGGACACCTGTGCCCGGGCTAGCCTGCATTTCATGCATCTATCCGTGACGTAGGTCGCCACGACGCCACAAAGGCTGTCGGCTCCGCCCCTGCGGGGCTTGAGCCGACCTACGATACTGCGAAGGAGCCGGAGTGCGGATATCGGGCAGCAGGCTACAATGTGCCCTGAACCTGCCGAGACTCCCCCATGAGCACCTCCTGCCGCAGCCTCACCCTTGCCGCCCGCCCCGACGGCGTGCCGCGCGACGAGGATTTCACGTTGCTCACCAGCACCCTGCCCGAACTCGATGAAGGCCAGTTCCGGGTCGCGGTGCGCTACCTGTCGATCGACCCGGCGATGCGAGTGTGGATGAGCGAGCAAAAAAGCTATTGGCCGCCGGTGTCGTTGGGCGATGTGATGCGTGCCGCCGGAATCGGCGAAGTCGTTGAATCGCGGCATCCCAGGTTCCCGGTCGGCGCCTGGGTCAGCGGCATGACCGGCGTACGCGAGCAGATGATCAGCGATGGCAAGGGCCTGCGTCGTTTCGATGCCAGCGCCCTGCCGCATCCGGCGTGGGCGCTGAGCGTATTCGGCGCGACCGGCCTCACTGCCTGGTTCGGGTTGACCGACATCGGTCAACCCAAGGCCGGCGATACGGTGGTGATCTCCGCCGCATCCGGCGCGGTCGGCTCGGCCGCGGTGCAGATCGCCAAAAACCTGGGCTGCAAGGTGATTGGTATCGCCGGTGGCCCGGAGAAATGCGTCTATGTGCGCAACGAACTGGGCGCCGATGCCGCCATCGACTACAAGAACGAGCACGTCGGCAAGGCGCTGGATCAGCACTGCCCTGGTGGTATCGACATCTATTTCGACAATGTCGGCGGCGAGATTCTGGACGCCGCGCTCAGCCGCCTGCGCATGCATGCGCGCGTCGTGCTGTGCGGCGGCATTTCGCAATACAACGCCACCGGCAAGGTGCGCGGCCCGGCCAATTATCTGGCCCTGATTTCGGCGCGTGCGCGGATGCAGGGTTTTGTCGTGCTCGATTATCTCGATCGTGCCGACGAAGCCCTGGCAGTGATGGCGCCCTGGGCCGCCGCCGGCAAGCTCGGTAGCCGGATCGACGTGCTCGACGGTCTGGAAAATTTCGCCGAAGCGTTGCGTCGGGTCTATTCCGGCGCCAACTTCGGCAAACAGGTATTGAAGGTCTGACCCATGCGCTTTGACGGCACTGCCCACTACGTCGCCAGCGACGAGCTCAAACTCGCGGTCAACGCTGCGATCACCCTGCAACGGCCGCTGCTGATCAAGGGCGAACCGGGCACCGGCAAGACGCTGCTCGCCGAGGAAATGGCCGGCGCATTGGCGGCGCCGCTGTTCACCTGGCACGTCAAATCCACCACCAAGGCGCATCAGGGCCTGTACGAATACGACGCGGTCAGCCGCCTGCGCGATTCGCAGTTGGGCGATGAACGGGTACACGACGTGCGCCATTACATCCGCCCCGGCGCATTGTGGCAGGCGTTCGTCAGCGAACAGCGCGCGGTGCTGCTGATCGATGAAATCGACAAGGCCGATATCGAGTTTCCCAACGACCTGCTGCGCGAGCTCGACCGCATGGAGTTCTCGGTCGATGAAACCGGCGAAACGATCCGCGCCCGGAACCGGCCGATCATCGTCATCACCTCGAACAACGAGAAGGAACTGCCCGACGCATTCCTGCGCCGCTGCTTCTTCCACTACATCAACTTCCCCGACCGCGCCACGCTGGAGCGGATCATTGCCGTGCACTACCCCGGCCTGACCGGCGCGCTGGTCGGCAATGCGCTGGAAATGTTCCTGCAATTGCGCGAGGTTCCAGGCCTGAAGAAGCGGCCCTCGACCTCGGAACTGATCGACTGGCTGAAACTGTTGCTGGCCGACGATCTGGCGGCACAGGCGCTGCACGAGCGCGACCCGGCCAAGGCGATCCCGCCGCTGTACGGGGCATTGGTGAAGAACGAGCAGGATGTGCAATTGCTGGAACGCCTGGCGTTCATGCACCGCCGTCAAGCGCAGCGCTGAACCGCAATGTTTCTTGGCTTGTTCGATGCCCTGCGTGCCGCGAAAGTCCCGGTCAGCCTGCGCGAACTGCTCGACCTGCACGCCGCGCTCAAGGCCGGCATGGCGCATGCCGATGTCGATGCGTTCTACACATTGGCGCGCACGGTGCTGGTCAAGGACGAGCGCCATTTCGATCGCTTCGATCGCGCGTTCGCCAGCTGGTTCAAGGGCGTGCCCGACCTGCACGCCGCGCTCGACGCCGAGATCCCGGCCGACTGGCTGCGCCGCGCCTTCGAGCGCGAGTTCAGCGCCGAAGAACGTGCCCGCATCGAAGCCCTGGGCGGCCTGGACAAGCTGCTTGAGGAATTGCGCAAGCGCCTGAACGAGCAGCACGAGCGCCATCAGGGCGGCAATCGCTGGATCGGCACCGGCGGTACCAGCCCGTTCGGCAACAGCGGCTACAACCCCGAAGGCATCCGCATCGGCGGCATGGGCGGCAACCGGCGCGCGGTAAAAGTGTGGGAGCAACGCCAGTTCCGCAATCTCGACGATCAGGTCGAGATCGGCACCCGCAACATCAAGCTGGCGCTGCGTCGGCTGCGTCGTTTTGCACGCGAGGGCGCTGCCGATGAGCTCGACCTGGATGGCACCATCGCCGCCACCGCACGCGAAGGCGGCATGCTCGATATCCGCATGCGCCCGGAGCGGCACAACGCAGTCAAGGTGTTGTTGCTGCTCGATATCGGCGGCTCGATGGACGAGCACGTGCGGGTCTGCGAAGAGTTGTTCTCGGCCTGCCGCAGCGAGTTCAAGCACCTTGAGCACTTCTATTTCCACAACTGCCTGTACGAGTCGGTGTGGAAGCACAACCAGTCGAACACGTCAACGAGGAACCGGGCAGCGTCTGGGTCCAGCGTCTGGTCGATCGCTTTGCCAAAGCCGTCTGGATCAACCCCACGCCGCAACGGGCGTGGGATTACAGCCAATCCACCGGCATGATCCGATCATTACTGAGTGAGCGCATGTTTCCGCTCACTCTGGCCGGTCTCGACGAGGCAATACGTAACCTGCGTTAACCTGTGCGACATCCCGAATTCAATCCTGCCAATCGACTGTCTGATGCCACCAATACATCGCCTGTTTTCGCTTGTTACCTGCCTGTTGTTTACCTGTACCAGCCCGGCACAAACGCTACCGGCCAGCAAAACCAGCAGCCGCATGGCGGCACTGATGAACGACCCCGAGGTCGCCGAAATCAGCGGTCTGGCAAGCTCGCGCCTGCATGCGGATGTGATCTGGGTACACAACGACAGTTTCGACAAACCGATGCTGTACGCGCTGTCGACCGCAGGCAAACGCCTGGCCAACGTCACCATCGCCGGCGTCGAAAACATCGACTGGGAAGACATCGCCGCCTTCACCCTGAACGGAAAATCCTACCTGCTGATCGCCGATACCGGCGACAACGGCGGCATCCGCCAGACACTGCAACTGCACATCGTGCGCGAACCCGAACAATTGCACGATCAAACGATCCACCCGCAATGGTCGATCCGCTTTCGCTGGCCGGATGGCCCGCGCGATTGCGAAGCGGTGGCAGTGGATGCCAGGCGCGGCGAAATCCTGTTGTTCGGCAAAAAGCGCGTCCCTGCCGATCTGCTGAGTCTGCCGCTGCGACCGCATGATGGCGTCGTGCATGCAGCACGTGTCGTCGGCGCCTTGGCCGGCATCGCGCAGCCCAATGCCGAAGATCTGCAACGCAACCCGGTCTATGGCCGTTATCGCAGCCAGATCACCGCCGCCGACATCAGCCCCGACGGACGGATACTGGCCGTGCTCAACTACCGCGCGGCCTATATTTACCGGCGCCGCGCCGATGAAGACTGGGCACGCGCCGTCGCCAGACCCGGCACCGAGCTTGTCTTCCCGTGGCTGGCGCAGGCCGAGGCGATCGGTTTCACCAGCGATGGCAAGGGCCTGTGGATCAGCAGCGAGCGCCAGCCGACGCCGCTGCTCTGGCAGGCGATACCCTGATATCCCGCTTTCATGCGGGCGAAAAAAAGCCCGCTTCGCAGCGGGCCAATTGTCTGAAGTCCCGTAGACTCCCGATCCTGGAGAGAGGGCAGGCCAACATCCGTGTCGCGCCTGCCCACTACCATGAACGCAAGGCAACACAAAAACCGGCCACGGTTCAAAAAGCCCATCTGCTGATCGTTGTAACGCGCTGATTTTACAATAATTCCGACGGATGACGGTCGGTCGAACCCGGCCGGCCATAGCGCGGGAAAACCGGTTTGATATGGATTTTCCGCTCTTCACCCTGATCCCGCATACAGCAAAAGCGCAGAGCGATCCGCAAATTGCGCAAAAGACGCAAAGGAAGCTCTGAACAACAGCCATCTGCCGTCATTGCGAGCGTTCAAGCCTTTAGCCGCGAGGCCGCAGGCCGTGGCGGGAAGCAATCCAGTTCTTTGTTTTGCCGAACATTTCTGGATTGCCGCGTCGCTTCGCTCCTCGCAATGACAGCTTGTTCAGAGCATCCCAAAGGAAAGCAAAAGCAATGCTCGTCTTTGCGTTCTTTGCGGACCCCAATGCACTGAATGCTCTGAACGGCAACAAGCGCACTTGCGGAATCCACGCGGAATACGTACATTTGTACGTATGCCGGAACCACTCAGCCTCCGCCAGCAACACATCCTCGACTTCATCGCCGACTGGGCCGCGCGCGAAGGCCGGCCACCGACCCTGCGCGAAATCGCCCAGCAACTGGGCCTGCGCCAGCACAGCTCTGCCCAGGCGCACGTTGAAGCGCTGATCCGCAAAGGCTGGCTGGCACGCGGCACGCAACATGGCAGCCTGCGCCTGCTGGCACCCGCGACCGCTGACAAAGGCAACGCCAGCAACGATGCCGTCTTTCTGCAACTGCCGCTGGTTGGCCGGGTCGCCGCCGGCGCGCCGATCCTGTCCGAGGGGCATATCGAGGCGCGCTACGCCATCGACCCGCACCTGTTCCGGCCGCGCCCGCATTACCTGTTGCGGGTGCAGGGCGACAGCATGATCGACGTGGGCATCCACGATGGCGACCTGATCGCCGTGCATCGCACGCCCACCGCGCTGGATGGGCAGATCGTGGTCGCCCGCATCGATGACGAAATCACCGTCAAGCGCCTGCGTTATGCCGATGGCCGCCTGCGCCTGATCGCGGAAAACCCCGCGTACCCGGCGATCGAGGTGGATGCCGCGCGCAACGACTTCGCCATCGAAGGCTTGTACGTCGGCGTGATCCGGAGAATCTGATGTGGCGTTGCATTCTGTTTGGTGCTTATCGGCGACGACTATGGCCGTGCGATTTTGCCGATAACGGCCACGTTGCGCGCAGGTCGGCTCAAGGCGCTTGCGCCGGAGCCGCGCGACCGGAGCGTGTTGCCCGTTCACGCGAACCCATTGTCGGATCCGCGCCGTGGGCGCTTGATCCGACCTGCGCATCAGCAAGTTCCAACAAGTGCGAAACACAACACTAATGGCTACCAGCCCCCTGCCGCTCGATACCCTGCTGGCCGATGCCCGCATCTTCCGCGCCGGCCGCAGCTTGGCGCCGACGACAGCCGACGCGGGAACATATCAACCCAGCCAGTTGCCTGCACTCGATGTCCACCTGCCGTGGGCGGGCTTCCCGCGTGGCGTGCTCAACGAAATACTGATCGCCCACGATGGCATCGGCGAGCTGAGCCTGTTGCTGCCGGCCCTGTGCCAGATCGCCCAGCGGCAACCCGTCGCCTGGGTGAGCCCGCCCTATTTGCCGTACCCGGCGGCGCTGGCAGCGGCCGGCCTGCCGCTGCAACGCCTGCTGTGGATCCGCGCGGCCCGCGAACGCAGCCTGTGGGCCGCTGAGCAATGCCTGCGTGCGGGTTGTCTGGGCGCCGTGCTGGTATGGACCGACAGCAGCGATGATCGCGCCCTGCGCCGCTTGCAGGTGGCTGCCGAAACCGGCGCCAGTTTCGCCTTTGCGCTGCGTCCGTTGCGGCATGCCGCCAATCCCAGTCCCGCCGCTCTGCGCCTGAGCGTGAGCGTCGCCGCAAGCCATAGCGAAGTGCGTGTGCTCAAGTGTCGGGGCAGCGTTGCGCCGGCCACTTCGTTCGCGCTCGATCGTGCGCACTGAGCCGGGGCCAAGCGCATGCTGTGGGCCTGCCTCGCCCTGCCGCAATTGCCTCTGGAAATCGCCTTTCGCGGTGATCCGCAGTGCGGGCCACGCCTGCTCTACAGCGAAGTCGGGCAGCGGGTGGTGGTGGTGCAGGCTGACAACGCAGCCACCGCAGCGGGCATCCATCCCGGGCAAAACCTCGGCGCTGCGCGCGCACTGTTGCCGAATGTGCTGGCAAAGCCACGTCAAAGCCATGCCGAGTCAGCCGTGCAGGAAACCCTCGCCGCCTGGGCCTACGGCTTCAGCAGCCAGGTGCTGTGCCTGCCGCCGACACCGCAGCTACCGGCGGCGCTGGCGCTGGAAGTGGGCGGTAGCCTGAAATTGTTCGATGGCTGGCCGGGTTTGTCCGGCTTGCTGCGCGATGGCATGCGCCAGCTTGGCCATGCGCACAGCCTGGCTTGCGCCCCCAGTGTGGCCGGCGCGCGGTTGCTGGCCAGTGCCGGCCACGACGGCATGGCAGTGACCGACGGCCGGCAGTTGCAGCATGCACTGGCACAACTGACGCTGACCCAGGCCGGCCTGGCCCCACGCCAGCTTGCCGCCCTGCAAGCCATGGGCCTGCGCCGGCTCGGCGATGTGTTCACCCTGCCGCGGCCCGAACTGGCGCGTCGGCTGGGCCCGGAACTGCTGGACTGGCTCGACCGCTTGCGCGGCCAGGCACCCGATCCTTACCCGCCGTATCGCCCACCGACCCAATTTTTCCAGCGCATCGAGTTCGATTACGGCATTCAAACCCACATGGCGCTGCAATTCGCCTTGCGCCGCCTGTGCCGCGAACTGGCCGCGTTCGTGTTTGCCCGTGCCGGCGGCGTGCTGCATTTCACGCTTGAACTGGAACACGAAGACCTGCCCGCCAGCACCATTGCCGTGGGCCTGCGCCAGGCCATGAATGCACCCGACGCCCTGTTCGATGCCGCACGCGGCCGACTCGAACACGCCGCACTACCGGCGGCGGTCGTCGCATTGGGCCTGCGCGCACGCGATCTGCCGCCAATGGCGCCGGAGCGCCGTGACCTGTTCGACCCCGGCCCGCGCGGCGATCTCGATCTGCCCGGCCTGATCGAACGCCTGCGCGCGCGCCTGGGCGACGAAGCCGTGTGTCAATTGCAGCATTATCCCGACCACCGCCCCGAACGCGCCTGGCGCATCGGCGAAAGCCAGGCACAAGCCGGTCATGCCGCGAACCACCGCCCGCACTGGCTGTTGCCACGGCCGATCCCGCTGCGCAATCAGGTGCTGCGCATCCTGCGCGGCCCCGAGCGCATCGAAACCGGTTGGTGGGACGATCACGATATTCGCCGCGATTACGTCATCGCCGAACTCGATACCGGTCAGCATGCCTGGCTGTTCCGCGATGCCGGCAGCGAAGGCGCGTGGATGCTGCACGGCTGGTTCGCGTGATTCGTGCAGTAGGTCGCCCACAGGGTGGGCTCCTACAGGGCCACATCACCGCTTTTTTGTTGTCGCCGCAACCACAACGTAGCCCGGGTAGAGGCCCAACGGGCCGAAACCCGGGTTGTCGCCATGCAAAACGTCAGGCTTTCTTCGCCCAGGCCGAACACCAGCCCTTGGCCTTGACCGAATGCCCCGGGAACAACGCACACGGGCCCTCACTGGCGCCCGGCGCGGCCTGGAAGAACTGGCAGTTGGCGCAATCGCTGCCCGCCTTGAAACTCGGGTGCTTCACTGCGGCTGCATCTTCGGCATACGCCAGCGCCTTGGCCTGTGCGTTATCGAGCGGCAACGCAGGCAGGTTCTGCGCCATTGCATTACCGCTGAGCAACCGCGCACCCAACGGTACCGCCGATGCCGCCAGCGCAAGATTGACCAGAAAACGACGACGGGGGGAAGGGGTTTCGTTCATGAGATGACCTCGCCAAAAAGATGGGCCAAGTATAGCGGCGCAAGGTGAATGTCGGGTTGACACGGGTCAAGCAAAAATCCATTGGAATCCTATAGTTGATAACGATTCTCGTTCGTGATCGGTGCGCGTGCCGCGCGCCGGACACATCCGGGATACGCATTGCAGGTGCCCTTGAGTACACTTGGCGCATGAACCCGCCTTACTGCGCCAACCGATTCGCCGAATGCACGCAAACGCTGATCGCGATCACCGCGCGGCTGGCGGCACGCGGCTGGACACCCGCCACCAGCAGCAACTTCTCGATGCGTCTGGATCCGCAGCATGCGGCAATCACCGTGTCCGGGCGCGACAAGGGTCAGCTCACACCGGCAGACTTCATGGCGATCGACTTCGCCGGCCAGGCGGTTGCCAGCGACCAACGCCCCTCCGCGGAAGCCCTGCTGCATGCCCATCTGTATCGCCGTTTGCCCGAGGTCGGCTGCGTATTGCATACCCATTCCCATACCCAGACCGTTGCCTCGCGCCTGTATGCCGGTTCCGGCCGCGTCCATTTCGAAGGCTACGAACTGATCAAGGCGATTGCCGGCCACAGCACCCACGATGCCTCCCTGACCTTGCCGGTGCTGCCCAATACCCAGGACATGAGCACCCTCGCCGCGCAGGTGGAAGCCCTGCTCGACGCCGGGCCGCTATGGGGTTACCTGATCGATGGCCACGGCCTGTATGCCTGGGGCCGCAGCCATTCGGAAGCATGTCGCCACCTTGAAGCCTTCGAGTTCTTGCTGGGCTGCGAACTCGACCTGCTGCGTATCGCACCGCAACGTGCCAGCCGCCTGTGCTGAACATTGACCCCGACACCTGCTGCGACCCGACACCATGAGCCGACTACGCATCTTTGAAGAGACCCAACCGGCGCACCCGATTCTCGGCACCAACGCCCACGCCGAGATCAGCGACACGCTCGCGTTGCTCGGCGTGCGTTTCGAGCGCTGGAAAGCGAACGCAGTACTGCCGCCCGATGCAAGTCAGGACACGGTCATTGCCGCCTATCGCAGCGACATCGAGCGACTGAAGGCGCAGGGCGGCTACCAGGCCGTGGATGTGATCAGTCTGAATCCGGATCACCCCGAGCGCGAAGCGCTGCGCCGCAAGTTTCTCAACGAACACACCCATGGCGAAGACGAAGTCCGGTTTTTCGTCGCCGGCTCGGGACTGTTCACCCTGCACGTCGATCAACGCGTTTATGAAGTGCTGTGCCATACCGGCGATCTGATCAGCGTGCCGGCCAACACCCCGCACTGGTTCGACATGGGCCCGCAGCCCTATTTCGTCGCGATCCGCCTGTTCACCAATCCGGCAGGCTGGGTCGCCAACTTCACCGGCAACGCCATCGCCGAACGGTTTCCGCGTTACGAGGCCAATGCCGCGTGAGCAAAATCATCCTCACCGATATCGAAGGCACCACCAGCTCGATCGCATTCGTCAAACAGGTGCTGTTCCCGTACGCACGGCAGGCATTGCCGGCCTTTGTGCGCCGTCATGGCCAGGAGCCGGACGTACGGCGCTGGCTCGATGCGGCAGCACTCGACATCGGCGGCGTGGTTTCCGACAACTGCATCGTCGAGCTGTTGCAGCAGTGGATCGACGAAGATCGCAAACACACTGCGCTCAAGGCGCTGCAAGGCATGATCTGGCGCAGCGGCTATGCGCACGCGGCCTTTCACGCGCACATGTATCCCGATGCCATCACCCAATTGCAGGCGTGGCACGATCAGGGCCATCCGCTCTACGTCTACTCGTCGGGTTCTGTCGCCGCGCAACGGCTGTTCTTCGCGCACACCGAAGCCGGCGATCTCACCCCGCTGTTTTCGGGCTTTTTCGACACCGAAATGGGCGGCAAACGCGAACCGCAAAGCTACCGCAACATCCTGGCTGAAATCGGCGTCAATGCCGGCGATGTGGTGTTTCTTTCCGACGTGGTGGAAGAACTCGATGCCGCCCGCGACGCCGGACTGGACACCGTGCTGATCGATCGCAGCGAAGATTATGCGCAACCGCGCGATGGCGACGCCTGCCACGGCCACCGCCGGGTGACGCGCTTTGATGAGATCGGCGAGCTGCCCTGAGCGCCACAACGGCTCGGGCTCCACGCTTATGTAGCCCGGGTGGAGCGCGCAGCGCGTAACCCGGGACCGCGCGCGCAACCGCCACGCTGTCCCGGGTTTCGGCCCGTTTGGCCTACAACGGCTCGGGCTCCACGCTTTTGTAGCCCGGGTGAAGCGCGCAGCGCGTAACCCGGGACCGCGCAGACACCTCGAGCGCCATGTCCATGCGGATTGCCACAACGTGCTCGGTGCGATCGATGGCAACGCCCTCGTCGATTCCGCACCATCGCAACCGCCACGCCTCCATATTCGTCGGCTCATCGATGCTTATGTTGACGCCCAAACCCCAACCCGATGGCCAGCGCACAACCGCCCGGCGTTCGCGACGTCGGCTCCGGCGCAAGCGCCTTGAGCCGACCTACAACAACCACGGATCGAACGTAGGTCGGATCAAGCGCCAAAGGCGCGGATCCGACAATGGTTGTGGCCAGCGCACAACACCAAACCGGCCACACGACCGCCACGCCATCCCGGGGTTCGATGCACATGGATGTGCAAGTGCCGCGGGCGCATGGACGCGCAGGAGCGGCCGGCCCGTTTGGCCTACAACGGCTCGGGCTCCACGCTTATGTAGCCCGGGTGGAGCGCGCAGCGCGTAACCCGGGACCGCGCGCACCTTGAACACCATGTCCATGCGGATTGCCACAACGTGCTCGGTGCGATCGATGGCAACGCCCTCGTCGATTCCGCACCATCGCAACCGCCACGCCGTCCCGGGTTTCGGCCCGTTTGGCCTCAACCCGGGCTACAACACCGAGGCATCCTGATCCGCCCACGCCAACAGGAAACCGCGAATCGCGTAACGGTATTGCGACACCGGTACCTGCTCGCCGAACTGCTCCTTGATCTGGGCGACGCCGGCCAGATCGCCGCTGCCGATGGCACCCAGTTGCGCAATGATCAGCAACTGCTCGCGGCAGTTATCGTCCAGCACGCCCTGGCTATCGGTCAGCGCCTGCACGGCCGCGCTGCGCATTGCCGGCGGCTCGCGCGCAGCGGCGGCGGCGTACGCCGCCAACACCTCGCGCGCTTTGGCCGGTAGCGCCGCGGCATCGCTGATCCACGCCGGTTCGATCCATACGCCGTACTGATCCTGCGCCGGCAACAAGCCAAGGCTGCCGTCCGCGACAAACGCCAATGCCTGTGACCAGCGCGGAATCCCGGAACCGAATGGCACGGGACTTGCTCCCGCCACTCCTTGTGACATGATGCGTCACGTATCACGTCGAGTCAGTACGAATGAACACGGTATCCCTCGCTGCACCTCCCGGACTGTTACGTGGGCCCATCTTCGATTCCGGCTTCATCGTCGGCATTGCCGTTGTTGCCGTTGCGGCTGGGCTCGCAGTCACCGCGCAGCCCGATCTGTTCTGGCCAATCCTGGCGCTTGATCTGTGGATACTCGGTTATCACCATGTCGTCGCGACCTTCACACGGCTGGCGTTTGACCATGAAAGCTTCCGCGAGCATCGGCGGCTTGTTCTTTACCTTCCACTCGTGGTCGCGGGCGCGGTCACAGCCATCGCGCTGACGGCCGGTCTGTGGTTGCTCGTGAGCATCTACCTGTACTGGCAATGGTTCCACTACGCGCGCCAGAGCGAGGGTATTTCCAAAGCGTATGCGGGGCGCTCGCGCGGCAAGGATATCGGCGACTCGCGTTTGACGAGGTTGATGTTCTACTCGGTTCCGATTGCAGGAATTCTGGCGGTATCCGCGCGGCAACCGCAGGAATTCCTGCTGATGCCGGTCAAGACGTTCCCCGTGCCGCACTGGCTCGCATTCGCCGCGATCATCGTTGCGGCAGTACTTTGCTTCGCCTGGCTTGTCATGCAGATTCGCGCATTCAAGCGCGGGCGCCTTGCGGTTCCCTACGTCGCTTATATGACCAGTCATTTTGTGATGTTCGCCTTTGCCTATCTCTGGCTTGCCGAGATCAACTATGGCTGGCTCGCCATCAACATGTGGCACAACGCACAGTACATCCTGTTCGTGTGGTTGTTCAACAACCGCCGTTTCAACGGCGCCATTGACCCTGAGCGCGTTTTCCTGTCGACGATCAGCCAAAACGGACGGTTTGCACTCTATATCGGTGTTTGTCTTACCCTGTCGACGTTCATCTATTTCCTTGTCCAACACATTGGTATCGACGCGCTTAGTCGCTCACTCGGCGTGTCCGTAACGGCTGCAGCGATCATCATCTACCAGACCCTGAATTTTCATCACTATGTGGTGGACGCGGTCGTCTGGAAGCTCCGCAAGCCGAAGCTGCGCAACAATCTCGGGTTGTCCTGATTCCGATCCTCACCGGGTCAGGACACCATGGCTACTTATGACGCCCAACGTGGCTACCTATCGTTAGCAGCGAAGTCCGGGGCGATCCCCGAACTCGACGGACTACGCGGCATCGCGATCCTGCTGGTGGTTCTGCGCCACGCCGCACGGCCGATCTACGACGTACACGGCGCCATCCTGCCGCTGGCCGGCTGGGATTTCGCCGTGCCATTGCTGAACGGTTGGATGGGCGTCGATCTGTTCTTTGTGTTGAGCGGCTTCCTGATCACCCACCATTTGCTGCAACGCTGGCCCGAACGACTGCACGCAAAATTCCTTTTCCAGTACTGGCTACAACGCGTGCTTCGAACATTTCCCGCTTACTACGCCATGCTGTTCATCGTCGCAACCGGGGCTCTGCCGTTTTATCAACCCGAGGTCGAAGCATTCCCCAGCGCAGTCGTACAACACGTTTTTTTCCTGCAAGACTACTTCGGCTCGGAGTTCATGCCGGCGTTCTGGTCGCTGGGGGTAGAGGAGAAATTCTATCTGCTGTGCCCTTTCGTACTGATGTGGCTCAGGCGCTACCCGCGAACACGCCAGATTTGGATCCTGGTGATGCTCGCGTTGTTGCCGGGGCTGCTGCGTACCATCACGCTCGCAGGGATTCCCGACGGCTTTGCCACGTATGAGCAGTTCTTCTGGATTGTCCGATCTCCGTTCCACCTGGCGCTCGACGGCTTTTGGCTGGGCATGTTGACTGCGCTCGCCTATCGTTGGCAGCCGACGGTGCTGGCGGACCGTGCCAACGCGAGGCGTTTACTGCTTCTTGGAGGCACTGCGCTGATCACGGCACTGGCTTTCGGAGCCGCGTGGTTTGATGCAGGCTACTTCTGGTCATCGGTTTTGGTGCTGTTGCTGGTTCCGCTTGCGTTCGCCGCGGTGATGCTCGCCGCGATCACAGGGCAGACCCCACACACGCAGTGGCTACGCAGCCGGTGGCTCAGGTTCTTGGCCGTGATTTCCTACAGCGTCTATCTCACCCACACCACCATGGTGCCGGTGGCAACCCGCCTGGCCGAGTCGATCAGTTGGTACCACCATGCCGATCCGCTGCTGCAATTCCTGTTGTACCTCCCATTGTTCGTGGCACTTTCGGTAGCGACCGGTCTGATACTGCATTTCACGGTGGAAAAGCCATTCTTGTTGCTGAAGAGCCGAATCCGCTTGCGGCAAAGTACCCGCTGACCGGTGAACGCACCGCGTTCGAGCCACCTGCTCAGGCTGCAAATATCCCGCAACAGCGTCTGCTGCTGGGATCGATCAGCGCCCTTGAATCTGTCGCGTCAGCCCGCGCCCACCCATGGCACGATAGATGCTTGCACCCCTTGAATTTCCATATGACTGTCGAACGCGCTTGAGGCATTGCCGCCAAATCGGGCCAGTCCGACAAGCAGCGCTGCACCAACGGGGGAACACCATGCACAGGCACGAGACCAAGGGCTTCACCTTGATCGAACTGATGATCGTGGTCGCGATCATCGGCATTCTTGCTGCGATCGCACTGCCGGCGTATCAGGATTACGTGATCAAGACGCAATCGGCATCCGCACTGGCGGAGATCACCATCGGCAAGGTCACCTTCGAGACCGCCATCAACCAGGGCCAGACACCCGGCCTGCTGCCCAGCGATGAGGCCTTTATCGGCATCACCGCCAATGGCGGTTCGTATTGCGATGTGGCGCTGACCGTCGACAGCATCATCTGCACCGCCAAGGGCGGCAACCCCAGCCTGTTCAACGGCAAGACCATCAGTTGGGTGCGAGCAGGCGACGGTCTGTGGCAATGCCAGACCGACCTCGCCGCGAAGTACCGGCCGGGGAGTTGCAGTTGAGTTTCGCGCGCCCGGGTTACCACATCTAGCCCGCGTTTTGTAGCCCGGGTTGAGCGCGCAGCGCGTAACCCGGGATTGCGCGCACCTTGAACACCGTGTTCATGCGGATTGCCGCAACGTGCTTGATGCGATCGATGTCAATGCCGTCATCAACTCCGCACCAACACAACCGCCACACTGTCCCGGGTTACGGCCTGCGGCCTCAACCCGGGCTACAAGTTCGCGGTCACGTCGTCGTTGTGGCGAACCACCATACTGACGCGGAACGTCGTTTTGTGACGGGGAACTGGTCGTTTCAGGGCGTATTGCCACGGTCGAAACTGTGCAAGGCGTCACAGAATACCCCGGCATTCGACTGTTGCCGGTTGGCACGACTGGTGCATACTCACCAAGGCACAGGCTCAGCGGGCAAGCGACCCACGGAACGGGAGTCCCCGTACAGCGTGTGACACCTCACCATCCACCCTAGGGGATACATGATGAACATGAAGAAAATGCAAGGCTTCACCCTGATCGAACTGATGATTGTGGTTGCGATCATCGGCATCCTGGCCGCCATCGCGCTGCCGGCGTATCAGGATTACATCATCCGCTCGCAGGCGACTTCGGCGCTGGCCGAAATCACCCCAGGCAAGGTTGCCTTTGAAGAAGCCATCAACCGCGGCATCGCACCATCCACCGCTCCAGCAGCTGCGGGGTTCATCGGTGTAAGTGCGCAAACCTCGTACTGTAATGTGACCACTGATGGTGCCACCACCATAGTATGCAACACCATCAATGGCAACGCTGCCAACTTCAATGGCAATAACATTACTTGGACCCGCACCGCTGCCACCGGCCTGTGGGCTTGCACAACCAGCCTCGCTCCCAAGTACACGCCTGGCCGTTGCGGCCCACCCGCAGCACCGTAATCCGATCACCACGTAACTGAGAAGGGCGATGCTTCGGCATCGCCCTTTTCCTTTTGTGGCTGGCCGACGGCCACATGCATCACCGGCACATAGCGATGCCGCCACCCGGCTTCCCGACCCTGCCCTGCCACGCGCACTCCGCCAACGGGTTCCCCTTTCCCCGCGCTTGCTTTAAGGTAAACTCGCGGCAACGCCCGGTAAGTGCTTGAGGGTTGGGGAATGAACGCGCAAGTCAACGCCAATTTG
>PGZC01000021.1:50767-51966 GCA_002839995.1 Gammaproteobacteria bacterium HGW-Gammaproteobacteria-4
CGCCGACCCCACCCACAGCCATGGCCTGGATGAGTTGCGCTTCAATGCCAACCTCACCGTGGAACCGGTGCTGGTGGATGCCGGGCAACTGGTGCGCGCCGACGATCACCGCACGTCGGCCATCCCCGATGCCACCACGCTGCCGCTATGCGTTGCTCGACGCCGCCCACCCGCGCGCGTACACCTCATGCCGCATGCACTCGTCGGCAACAGCCATCAACGTCGGCAAGAATTCGTTGGCCTGCTGCAGCGCATTGGCCAGAACCGCCGGGTCCTCCACGTACTCGTGGATCATCTGGTTACGCAGCCGGCGAACAGCCATCCAGACATCGCTCGATGCGATCCAGCCCAGTCGCTCGGCGCGATCGAGGTTGTCGAGCGCGGCGCCGGGCGTCTCCCCCAGCGCCACCAGCAACGCCGGCAGCAGTTTGTCGCCAAGAGTGTCTTGCAGCCGCGCGAATCGGGCGACAAAAGCATCCACCCGTTCGGCAAGGGCCGGATCGCTATCCAGCAGACCCACCCGCTCGGCGGTGAAGGGAACCGCAAATAGCCGCTCCGCCGTACCCCGCACATGCCGCTGCTCGCGTTCTGCTATCCGCAGCAATCGTTGCAGACGCGCGCGTTCCGCTGGGGGCGCGGCGATCACAACAGCACCCCCTCCCGACGCGCCACCGCGTGGATCGGCAGGTCGCGTAGATTCGGTGCCGACAGTACCACATCCACCCTGCGTCCGCTCATGGCGCGGCTGACCCGGGTAGCCAGCATTGCGCTCTGCCAAGCCGGGCTTTCGATCACTGTGGTCACCTCGACCATCAGATCGACATCGCCACCGCGGTCATCATCCCGCACCCGCGACCCAAACAGGCGCACGCGCGCTGACTGGCCGAATTCCTCGGCACTCAGACGTTTGATGATCGCCACTTGATCGGGTGTCAGACGCATGGTGCTCGCAACCTCAAAGGACAATACCGCTTGCATCTCAGGCAAAGCATGGATCCCGGCGACGCAATGGTCAACCGTGCTAGCCATTGGGTGTGCGGGCAGGCTGCCACCATCACGGCTGAAACCAGCAGGCTCAGCGCGAAGCCGCAACCGCAGACGGTTCCCCTTTCCCCGCGCTTGCTTTAAGGTAAACTCGCGGCAACGCCCGGTAAGTGCTTGAGGGTTGGGGAATGAACGCGCAAGTCAACGCCAATTTG
>PGZC01000021.1:52107-55096 GCA_002839995.1 Gammaproteobacteria bacterium HGW-Gammaproteobacteria-4
CGCCGACCCCACCCACAGCCATGGCCTGGATGAGTTGCGCTTCAATGCCAACCTCACCGTGGAACCGGTGCTGGTGGATGCCGGGCAACTGGTGCGCGCGATCGAGCAGGCGCTCAGCGCCGCCGACGACATGCAAGCGCTGGACGGCGATTCCGGCCTGGATGGCCTCGAAACCGAAGGTGGTGCTACTGCCGAAGACGAAGGCGTTGGCGACAAGGGTGCCGATGAAGCGCCAATCGTGCGCTTCGTCAACAAGATGCTGATCGATGCGATGAAAAAGGGCGCATCGGACATCCACTTCGAGCCGTACGAAACCGATTACCGGGTGCGCTTTCGCACCGACGGCGTGCTGCGCACGGTGGCGCATGCGCCGATCAAGCTCAATACCCGCATCGCGGCGCGCTTGAAGGTGATGGCGCAGCTCAACATCGCCGAGAAGCGGGTGCCGCAGGATGGCCGCATCAAGCTGAAAGTGTCCAAGAAAACCGAGATGGATTTTCGCGTCTCGGTCTGCCCCACCCTGTTTGGCGAAAAAGTGGTGCTGCGCCTGCTCGATGGCGGCGCCGCAAAAATGGGCATCGAGAAGCTCGGTTACGACGACGACCAGAAGCAACTCTACCTCGATGCCCTGGCCAAGCCCTACGGCATGATCCTGGTGACCGGCCCCACCGGCTCGGGCAAGACCGTGTCGCTGTACACCGGCCTGAACATCCTCAACACCGATGAGCGCAATATCTCCACCGCCGAAGACCCGGTGGAAATCCGCGTGGCGGGTATCAATCAGGTGCAGATGAATGTGCGCCAGGGCATGACCTTCGACGTCGCCCTGCGCTCGTTTCTGCGCCAGGACCCGGACGTGGTGATGGTCGGCGAAATCCGTGACCTGGAAACCGCCGAGATCGCCGTCAAGGCGGCGCAGACCGGCCATCTGGTGCTCAGCACCCTGCACACCAACGATGCGCCGCAAACCATCGCCCGCCTGATGAACATGGGCATCGCGCCATACAACATCACCTCGGCGGTGACGCTGGTGATTGCGCAGCGCCTGGCGCGCCGCCTGCACGATTGCAAGCGCGAAGTCAGCCTGCCCGAGCATGCCCTGCTCGAAGAGGGCTTCACCGCCGAAGATGTCGCGTCCGGCGTGAAGATCTTCGAGGCGGTCGGCTGCGAAGACTGCGCCAACGGCTACAAGGGCCGCGTCGGCATCTACCAGGTGATGCCGATGAGCGAAGAAATCCAGCGCATCGTTCTGGAAGGCGGCAACGCCATGCAGATTGCCGATGCCGCAACCCGAGCCGGCATCCGCGATTTGCGCCGCTCGGCGTTGCTCAAGGTGAAACAGGGGGTCACCAGCTTGGCCGAAATCAACCGCGTGACCAAGGACTAAACCATGGCCGAAGCCAAATCCGCAAGCGTCAGCCGCGTCAACCCGCTCGACATGTTCGTCTGGGAGGGCACCGACAAACGCGGCACCAAGATGAAGGGCGAGGCACAGGGCAAGAATGCCAGCCTCGTCAAAGCCGACCTGCGCCGCCAGGGCATCAACCCGACGGTGGTACGCAAGAAACCCAAACCGCTGTTCGGCAAGGCCGGAAAAACCATCACCGCGCGCGAAATTGCCACCTTCAGCCGCCAGATCGCCACGATGATGCAGTCGGGTGTGCCGCTGGTTACCGGCATCGACATCGTTGCCGGTGGCCAGAAAAACCCGCGCATGGGCGACCTGCTCGCCGATATCCGCGATCAACTCGCCGGCGGCACCTCGTTCAGCGAGGCATTGAGCAAGCACCCGGTGCAATTCGACGATCTGTTCCAGAACCTGGTCAAGGCCGGCGAAGGCGCCGGTGTGCTCGACACCGTGCTCGATACCATTGCCACCTACAAGGAACGCATCGAATCGCTGAAGGGCAAGATCAAGAAGGCGCTGTTCTACCCCGCCGGCGTGATCGCGGTGGCGATCGGCGTCAGCGCCCTGCTGCTGATTTTCGTGGTGCCGCAGTTCGAGGAATTGTTCAAGGGCTTTGGCGCCGACCTGCCGGCGTTCACCCAGTTGCTGGTCGATGCCTCGCGCTTTCTGACTGCCAATGGTTTCTACATCGTGGTGGCCATCGCAGGCGCGATCTTTGCGTTTATTCAGGCGATGAAGCGTTCGCGCCCGTTCGCTCAGGCCATCGATCGGTTCATGCTCAAGCTGCCGATCATCGGCCAGATCCTGCACCAGTCGGCCATTGCCCGTTTCGCGCGAACGCTGGCGCTGACCTTCAAGGCCGGTGTGCCGCTGGTGGAGGCGCTGGAAACCTGCGCCGGCGCCACCGGCAGCGTGGTCTACGAGACCGCGGTGATGCGCATCCGCGAGGATGTGTCGGTGGGCTATCCGATGAATGCGGCGATGAAGCAGGTCAATCTGTTCCCGCACATGGTGGTGCAGATGATCGCCATCGGCGAAGAAGCCGGTGCGCTGGACACCATGTTGTTCAAGGTGGCCGAGTTTTACGAGGAAGAAGTCGAAAACGCGGTCGATGCCCTGTCCAGTCTGCTCGAACCCTTCATCATGGTAGTCATCGGCGTGGTCGTCGGCAGCATGGTGATCGGCATGTACCTGCCGATCTTCAAGATGGCGTCTGCGGTGGGTTGATGTTGGTGTGGCATCCGCTCACGCGAACTTGTTGTCGGATCCGCGCCTAAGGATGCTCTGAACAAGCTGTCATTGCGAGGAGCGAAGCGACGCGGCAATCCAGAAATGTCGGAAAAACAAAGAACTGGATTGCTTCCCGCCACGGCCTGCGGCCTCGCGGCTAAGGGCTTGAACGATCGCAATGACGGCGGGCGGCGGTTGTTCAGAGCCTCCCTAACGGCGCTTGATCCGACCTACGTTCAACGCGCGGCTGCCGTAGGTCGGCTCAAGGCGCTTGCGCCGGAGCCGACAATGTTCGGAGCGCGGTACTCGTTTACGCCAACCCTTTGTCGGATCCGCGCCGTGGGCGCTTGA
>PGZC01000021.1:55158-57699 GCA_002839995.1 Gammaproteobacteria bacterium HGW-Gammaproteobacteria-4
CAACCCTTTGTCGGATCCGCGCCGTGGGCGCTTGATCCGACCTACATTCAACGCGATGCTGTAGTAGGTCGGCTCAAGGCGCTTGCGCCGGAGCCGACAGCAAGGCACCAGCAGTAAAATTCGAACGCTGACAATCGTGTTGTGCGCCGCGAGGAGAATCGCATGATCCGCATCGGTGGAGACGCCTTGAAGCCCCTCGCGAGCAAGTACATCTGGTGGAAAACGCCGGACGAGGCGGTGACCATGCCCGAGCGGGTGATCGCCCAGGTGATGAACATCGGCGACTACTCCGATGTTCAGTCGCTCGTCGCGCAGGTCGGTGATGAGGTGCTGCGCGAGGTCTTGACGCACGCCGAGGCCGGCCAGTTCAACGAACGCTCCTGGGCGTATTGGCACTACCGCCTCGGGCTATCCAGCGTGGATAACGTCCCTGCCTTGCCGGCGCGGAAGTTCGCGTGAGTCGCAAGTTCAAGCCTCGTGTGGATGTATTGCAACCCGCACAGCAACGGCTGTGGCCGGAGCTTCGCAATGCGCCCGGTTTGGGATTTACGCTGTACGGTGGCACGGCCATTGCTCTGCGGTTGGGCCATCGCAATTCCGTCGATTTCGATTTCTTCTCGGAAAGGCCGCTTGATCGTGAGGCCATCAAAGCGGCCTTTCCGTTTGTGGCTCAGTCCACAACGCTGCAAGATCAACAAAACACATGGGTCGTGCTGGTTCCTTATGGCAATTCCGAAAGGGAGCACGTCAAGGTTTCCTTCTTCGGTATGATCGACTTCGGGCGAGTGGGAGAACCCGATTTCACCGAGGACGGCGTGTTGCAGGTTGCTGCCCTCGACGATTTGATGGCGACAAAGGTCAAGGTTGTTCTGCAACGCATTGAGGCCAAGGACTATCGTGATGTTGCCGCGATGGTGAATGCAGGAACAAGCCTGTCGCGCGGGCTTGCATCGGCACGCGCGCTCTTCGGCCCGAACTTTCAACCGAGCGAAAGTTTGAAAGCATTGGTCTATTTCAATGATGGCGATCTGAACACGCTGACGACTGCCGAGAAAGACACCCTCGTCAACGCCGTGAAGGCGATTCGTGATCTTCCACACGTATCGCTGCTTTCAAAGCGTCTGAGTGACATGGAGTAGGATCCCACCATTCGGTCACATGTTGAGGTAGGTCGGCTCAAGGCGCTTGCGCCGGAGCCGACAATGTTCGGAGCGCGGTACTCGTTTACGCCAACCCTTTGTCGGATCCGCGCCGTGGGCGCTTGATGGAAATGCCTGCAGCGCTGACTGCTTTGGCACTGATGTTCGGCCTGTTGCTCGGCAGCTTTTTGAACGTGGTGATTCTGCGCCTGCCGCCGCGCCTGGAATGGCGCTGGCGACGCGATTGCCGCGAACTGCTGGAATTGGCTGACGGCGCCGACCCACAACCGCCCGGCATCGTGGTGCAACGCTCGCACTGTCCGTCGTGCGGCCATACGCTCAGCGCCTGGGAAAACATCCCGCTGCTCAGCTACGCGCTGCTGCGTGGCCGTTGCCGTAGCTGCGGCACCGCTATCTCTTGGCAATACCCGGCGGTGGAAGTGATTACCGCACTGCTGGTTGCAGTCTGCGTTTGGCAATACGGTGTGGGCGCGCCCGGGCTGCTGGCGATTGCCTTCACCGGCTTGCTGGTGGCAATGTCGGGCATCGATTTGCGCACCACCCTGCTGCCCGACCAGCTCACCTATCCGCTGCTGTGGCTTGGCCTGCTGGCGAGCATTTACAGCCCGTTCGGAGTTGGTCCGGTTGATGCCATCGCCGGCGCGGTGGCCGGCTATCTGTCGTTGTGGAGCGTGTACTGGGCGTTCAAGCTGCTGACCGGCAAGGAAGGCATGGGTTATGGCGACTTCAAATTACTTGCCGCGCTCGGCGCTTGGTGCGGCATCAAGGCGCTGTTGCCGATCATCCTGATGTCCTCGATCAGCGGCGCGATCATCGGAAGCCTGTGGCTGGCGCTGCGTGGCCGCGATCGCGCCACCCCGATCCCGTTCGGCCCGTTCCTGGCGATCGCCGGCTGGATCCAGTTGGTGCTGCGCCCCGATTTGCTGGGCGCCTACATGCGTTGGGCGGGTTTGGCCTGACCCCTTTGTCGGATCCGCGCCTTCGGCGCTTGATCCGACCTACGTTCAATGCGGCCAGACGACGAATTCAACGCGCGGCTGCCGTAGGTCGGCTCAAGGCGCTTGCGCCGGAGCCGACAGCAAGCGGAGCGCAGTACCCTATCACGCGAGCCCATTGTCGGATCCGCGCCTGACGGCGCTTGATCCGACCTACGTTCAATGCGACCGGACGGCGAATTCAACGCGCGGCTGCCGTAGGTCGGCTCAAGGCGCTTGCGCCGGAGCCGACAATGTTCGGAGCGCGATACTCGTTTACGCCAACCCTTTGTCGGATCCGCGCCGTGGGCGCTTGATCCGACCTACGTTCAATGCGACCGGACGGCGAATTCAACGCGCGGCTGCCGTAGGTCGGCTCAAGGCGCTTGCGCCGGAGCCGACAGCAA
>PGZC01000088.1 GCA_002839995.1 Gammaproteobacteria bacterium HGW-Gammaproteobacteria-4
AACCTGTCCGGCGATCTGTTCGACCTGCCGGCCGGCGCGGTGTCGTTCGCCGCCGGTTACGAGTACCGCAAGAACAACGGTTCATTCCAGCCCGATGCATTGATCGTGGCCGGCGAATCCAACGGTGTGCCCTCGCTGCCGACCCGTGGCACCATCGAGGTCAACGAGTTCTTCGGCGAGTTGAACATCCCGCTGCTGGCGGATGTGGCCTTTGCCAAGCGCCTCGATTTGAACGTCGCTACCCGTTATTCCGATTACGACACCTCGGGCGGCACCACCAACAACAAGGTCGGCTTGCGCTGGCAGGTCAGCGACGAGTTCCTGATCCGCGGCACCTTCGCCGAGGGCCTGCGCGCGCCGTCGGTGGGCGAACTGTTCGGTTCGGCCAGCCGCTTCGATGCCACGCTGGATGATCCATGCCTGATCGGCCTCGATGGCTCGCCGCCGGAAGGCAGCGCCGCCAACTGTGCGGCGTTGGGTGTGCCGGCCGGTGCCGCGCAGGCCAACTCGCAGATTTCGGTCACCACCGGCGGCAACCCGGAGTTGAATCCGGAAACCTCGGACAGCTACTCGGCCGGCTTCGTCTGGAGCCCGGGCTTCGCCAGCAACACCTGGTGGTCCGAGCGGGTCGATTATGAAGTCACCTGGTACCGCCACGAGCTCAGTGGTGCGATCCAGGCCATCGATGCGCAGACCCAGCTCGATCTGTGCGTGGAGACGCTCGATCCCGAGTTTTGCAATGGCATCACCCGTGCCAGCACCGGTGGCATCAACGGTTTCAGTAATCGCCTGGTCAACCTGGGCCAGATCACCACCGAAGGCTGGGATTTCAAGTTCAACTGGTTGCTGCCGGAAAAGAGCTTCGGTCAGTTCGGGGTGAACTGGTCCACCACCTATGTCGACACCTTCAAGTCGGTCGGCGCCAACGGCGCCGTGCAGCCACGCAAGGTCGGTGTCGAGGTCAACGACAGCGCGATCCCGGAAATCACCTCCAATCTCGCCACGACCTGGCACAAGGGTGCATTCGACGCCTCGTGGGTGATGCGTTATATCGATGACCTGACCGAGGACTGCGGCGACGCTGCAAGCTTTGATGTCTGTTCCAACCAGGCCAACGCCACCAATCACCTCGGCTCGGTCGTCTATCACGACTTCCAGGCGAGCTGGAACGCCGATTACCTCGGCGGCTTCAAGGTGACGGTGGGTGTCAACAACGTGTTCGACAAGCAGGCGCCCAACTGCCTGTCGTGCTCGCTCAACGGCTTCGATGCCTCGACCTACGACCTCGCGGGTCAGTATGTCTACGGCCGGGTGCAGTTGAACTTCTGATTCACCGGTTGTTGCAACATCAGCGGGGTCGTCGCGCATGCGGCGGCCCCGTTGTGTTTTTTGGCGGCATCACACGGCATCGTCATGACCAAAACCACCATCGCGCCGTGTTTGTGGTAACGTAACTACAATGTGTGCAATGAGGTGTTGCCATGACCATCACCACCCTGTCGAGCCGCCAATTCAATCAGGATGCCAGCCGCGCCAAGAAAGCGGCGCAGACCGGCCCGGTGATCATCACTGATCGTGGCCGCCCCGCGCATGTGCTGCTCACATTCGAGGAATACAAGCGGCTCAGTGGCGGGCGAACCAAGATCGCCGATCTGCTGGCAATGCCCGGGGCTGAATCGCTTGATATCGATATTCCGTCATCGCACGAACACGCGCGTGCGGTGGATTTGAGCTGATGTATCTGCTCGATACCAACGTCGTATCCGAGTTGCGCAAGATACGCCTTGGCAAAGCCGATGCACACGTTGCCGATTGGGCCGAGTTACCCTTCAGGAGTTGGAGATTGGCGTGTTGCTGGCCGAACGCCGCGACCCGTCGCAGGGGGCGGTATTCCGCGCGTGGCTCAATGGACACGTTATGCCGGCCTTCAGTGGCCGCATCCTCGCGGTGGACATGGCCGTTGCGCAACGCAGTGCGCGGTTGCATGTGCCCGACCAACGGCCGATTCGCGATGCGCTGATCGCCGCGACGGCGCTGGTGCATGGCATGACCGTGGTGACGCGCAACGCATCCGACTTTGAACCGACCGGCGTGGCGATTTGTAACCCCTGGCTTGCGTCCTGAGCGGGCCATCGCGTGATTCCATCGCCATGGCGTTGCCGAAGGTGGGTGACGTGGATGGCAGACATTTATTGAGGGTGGCAAATGGAAAATCCGCTTGACCTGCTGTGGCTGGCTCCCATCAGCTTTGCCATTGGCGCCGCGTTGGCCTGGCTCGTCGCGCGGGTGCGCTGGTCAACGGCACTGGCGCGGCAACAGGCCGAGGCCACGACGCAACTGCAAATCAGTGCGGAGCGGATTCGTCTGCTCGACGCCGAGGTCGAGCGGCAACACGTGCAGCGCGATGCGCTGCGGGCCGACATCGAGCGTTGGCGGCAACTGGCCGACAGCGCGGCACAGGAGCGCGCCACCTTTGCCGAGCGCGCCGAGCGCCTGCCGATACTGGATGCGCGGCTGAGCGAAACCGAAAGCGCTCTGGCTGCGGCCCAGCGCGAAGCGTCGGAGCTGCGCGAAGCCAATGGCCGCCTGCAAACCGAGCTGAGTGGCGAACGCGAGCAGCTCAAGGAAAAGCTGGCGTTGCTCGACGAGGCCAAGCGCAGCCTGAGCGATCAATTCAAAACGCTGGCCAACGACATACTCGAAGAAAAAGGCAAGCGCTTTGCCGAGCTCAGCCAGAGCAATCTCGGCAAGTTGCTGGGGCCATTCAATGAAAAACTCAGCGAGTTTCGCACCCGCGTCGATACCATTTATGGCGACGACACCCGCGAGCGCAGCGCGCTGGCCGAGCAGGTCAAGCAGTTGCTGCAACTCAACCAGACCCTGAGCCAGGACGCGCGCAACCTGACCTCGGCGCTGAAGGGTTCCAACAAGACCCAGGGCAATTGGGGCGAGCTGATTCTGGAGCGTGTGCTGGAGGACAGCGGCCTGCGCAAGGGCCACGAATACCGCACCCAGCAAAGCCACGCGCTGGAAGGCGGTGGCCGGGCGCAGCCGGACGTGATCATTGCCCTGCCCGAAAACCGCAGCCTGGTGGTCGATGCCAAGGCCTCGCTCAGCGCCTATGACGAATACGCGGCGGCCGAGGATGACGCGGGTCGTGGCGTTGCGCTGGCCCGGCATCTGCAATCGGTACGTGCGCACATTCGTGGCCTTGCCGGAAAGAACTACCAGACGCTGTACCAGCTTGAATCGCTCGACTTCGTGTTGATGTTCATCCCGATCGAGCCGGCCTTCATGCTGGCGGTGAGCCATGACCAGAAATTGTTCATGGATGCCTGGCATCAGAACGTGTTGCTGGTCAGCCCATCCACGCTGCTGTTCGTGTTGCGCACGGTCGAGCATTTGTGGCGGCAGGAGGCACAGAGCCAGAACGCGAAGGAAATTGCCCGCCGCGGCGGCGAGCTGTACGACCGGCTGGTCGCCTTCACCCAGGATCTGGAAAAAGTGGGCGAACGCCTGCAGCAGGCGCAGGAAAGTTTCCAAGATGCGCGCAACAAGCTGGGCAAGAACCGCGGCAATGTCATCCGGCAGGCGGAAATGCTGCGTGAGTTGGGGGTCAAGCCGAACAAGAAGTTGCCGCCGGCGCTGCTGGAGCTGGATGAAAGCGGGGGCGAGGCGTCGCCGCCCGCGCTGGCGCCCGATGCGGACGAACGGTAAAGCGCTCTCCGGCGTAGCGCGATCATCGCGACAGGTACAATGGCGCCATGGACATCTTCAAGATATTTACCCTCGAGGCTGCGCATCGGCTGCCGAACGTGCCGCACGGACACAAGTGTGCCCGCGTGCACGGACACAGCTTCCGGGTCGAGTTGCAGGTGTCGGGCGCGGTTGACCCGAATGCCGGCTGGGTGATGGATTTTGCCGATGTCAAGGCCGCGTTCGAGCCGCTGTATCGGCAGCTCGATCATTACTATCTCAATGACATACCGGGCCTGGAGAATCCGACCAGCGAGAACCTGGCGCGCTGGATCTGGGCGCGGCTCAAGCCGGCGTTGCCGGCGTTGAGCGAGGTGGTGATCCACGAAACGTGTACCGCCGGCTGCCGCTATCGCGGCGATTGATGCGGCGCGTCATGACGGGACATCCCGTCTAACACATTGTGTTATAGATGGTTTATAAACATACGCCAACGAATTGCGCCGGTTGATGTTGCATTGCAACATGGATCGCGCTAAGGTATGCCCTGCCCCCCGGCATCCCTCTCGCAGGAGTACCAACCCATGTACGAGCAGATCAACAATCAATTCGCCCAGTTCGCCAACTTCGGTGCGTTCGGCAAGCAGTTCGCCGACGCCGCGCTCAAGGCCAATGCCCTGGCGTTCGACAACGTCGAGAAGACCATCCACCTGCAGATCAAGACGCTGGAAGAGCGCCTGAATGCGACCGTCAGCTTTGTCGGCGAAGCCGCCGAAGCGCAGGACGCCGAGACCCTTCAGGCGCTGCTGCCGCGCGGCCTGCAACTGGCCAAGGACAACGCCGAGCGTTTCTTCAATGCCAGCCAGGAAGCGTACGGCAATGCCGTGAAGACCCAGGAAGCGATCGGCCAGATCGTGCGCGGCCAGTTTGAAGCCGCTGCCGAGCAGGCCAAGCCGGCGCCGGCCAAGGCTGCCAAGGCCGCGGCTGCTTGGGCCACCAGCCACGCTGGTGGCCTTTTTTATGGGTTTTCGACCGTGGAGCCCGCGGTCGTGTAGCCCGGGTTCGCGTGCAGCGCGCAACCCGGGATTGCACAATCCCATCACAACCATCGCGAGGTCCCGGGTTCCGGCCTTGCGGCCTCTACCCGGGCTACCAACAACAGCAACGCGACAAACGCCGGCAACAATGGGAAAATGCGCGGCTTCCCGCCGTGCCCGGCGCTATTCGCCAATCGACCCTGCCCATGAGCCCAAATCGTCGTGACCTCGCCAACGCCATCCGCTTCCTCGCCATGGATGCGGTTGAAGCCGCCAAGTCGGGTCACCCGGGCATGCCGATGGGCATGGCCGACATCGCGCAGGTGCTGTGGGGCGATTTTCTCGTCCACAACCCGGCCAATCCGGGCTGGTTCAACCGCGACCGCTTCGTGCTGTCCAACGGCCACGGGTCGATGCTGCTTTACGCGCTGCTGCATTTGAGCGGCTATGACCTGCCGATCGAGCAGCTCAAGCGCTTTCGCCAGTTGCATTCAAAAACCCCGGGGCATCCGGAGGCGTTCGAAACTCCGGGTGTGGAAACCACCACCGGGCCGCTCGGTCAGGGCCTCGCCAACGCAGTGGGCATGGCGCTGGCCGAGAAACTGCTGGCGCAGCGTTTCAATCGTCCGGAATTCGATGTTGTCGATCATCGTACCTGGGTGTTTCTCGGCGACGGCTGCCTGATGGAAGGGGTGTCGCACGAAGCGGCGTCGCTGGCCGGTACCTGGGGCCTTGGCAAGTTGATCGGCTTCTGGGACGACAACCGGATATCGATCGACGGCGATACTGCTGGCTGGTTCACCGACGACACCGCCGCGCGTTTTGAAGCCTACGGTTGGCAGGTGATCCGCCATGTCGATGGCCACGATGCTGATGAAATTGCGCAGGCGATCCGCACCGCGCAGGCCGAAACCGACAAACCTACCCTGATCTGCTGCCGTACCCAGATTGGCTTTGGCGCACCGACCAAGCAAGGCAAGGAATCCAGCCACGGCGCACCGCTGGGCAAGGACGAGATCGCCGGCGCGCGCGCGGCATTGGGCTGGTCGCACGCGCCGTTCGAGATTCCGGCACCGATTTATGCCGGCTGGCGCGACGGCAACACCGGCGCGGCGCGCGAGGCCGGGTGGCAGGCGCTGTTCGACGCCTACGCCGCGCAATTCCCTGAGCTGGCGCGCGAGTTCACGCGACGCATCAACGGCGAATTGCCGGCTGATTTCAGCGCGAGCGCCGACGCGTTCATCGCCAAATTGCAGCTTGAAGGGCCGGTCGTCGCATCGCGCAAGGCATCGCAAATGACCCTCGATGCCTACGCGCCAATGCTGCCGGAACTGATCGGTGGCTCGGCCGATCTGGCGCATTCCAACCTCACCCTGTGGAAGGGCAGCAAGTCGGTTACCGCCGAAGGTGGCGACGGCAACTACATTCATTTTGGCGTGCGCGAGTTCGGCATGAGCGCGATCAGCAACGGCCTGGCGCTGCACGGTGGGTTCCTGCCCTACGACGCCACCTTCCTGGTGTTCTCCGACTATTCGCGCAACGCCCTGCGCATGTCGGCGCTGATCCCGGCGCGGGTCATCCATGTGTTCACCCATGATTCGATCGGGCTGGGTGAGGACGGCCCCACCCACCAGCCGGTGGAGCATCTGGCGGCGTTGCGCTACATCCCCAACAACGATGTCTGGCGGCCCTGCGATGCGGTCGAGTCGGCGGTGGCGTGGAAGGCCGCGATCACGCGTCGTGAAGGGCCGAGCTGCCTGGTGTTCAGCCGCCAAAATCTGGTGCACCAGCCACGCACGGCAGAACAGGTTGCCGATATCGCGCGCGGTGGTTACGTGCTGATCGATCCGCCGGAAGCGCGCTTCGACCTGATCCTGATCGCGACCGGCTCGGAACTGGATCTCGCCGTGCAGGCGGCAAAAACCCTGGAGCAGCGCGGCAAACGCGTGCGCGTGGTGTCGATGCCATCGAGCAACGTGTTCGACCGCCAGCCGCTGGAATGGCGCGAGGGCGTGTTGCCGGGCTGGTGCCGCGCACGCGTGGCAATCGAGGCGGGCGTCACCGATTTCTGGCGCAAGTACGTCGGCCTCGATGGCGCCGTGGTCGGGATCGATACCTTCGGTGCGTCGGCGCCCGCCGACCAGCTTTATCAGCATTTCGGCATCACGGTGGAGCGGGTGGTGGAAGTGGCGCAGTCGCTGGCGGGCTCGCGGCCCGCATAGCCCGGATGGGCGGCCGCTCTTGCGCGTCCATGCGCACGCGGCACTTGCACATCCATGTGCGGCGGCCGCTCTTGCGCGTCCATGCGCACGCGGCACTTGCACATCCATGTGCGTCGCGGATTCGCCATCTTGAAGTAGGTCGGATCAAGCGCCGTCAGGCGCGGATCCGACATCAAGCAGCGGATAGCGGTTTCCCGGTAGCGCAATGTCGGCTCCGCGGCGCTTGGGCCGACCTACGGAATGCCGGGCGATCGGCGAGGGCTGATTTGCCGCGCCGCAATATCCGCGCGCGCATGTCGGCACGCGCACAAATCGCAGGCCGCAATCAATTCAAACCCTTGCAGCGCGCCAAAGCGCGTTGCCGCTGCGCAGCATCGCTGCGCGGAACTTTCATGCCCGTTTGTGGTAATGCGCTGAACCAGCCCTAAACAGGTTGCGATCGCAGCCTTAAATCCCTACGATCCGTGATCCATCGCACAGTTTTGGTGCGGTTTGGGGGCAGCACGCTTTACGCGCTGATATCACAACTGGAGAGAACAACATGAAAACTGCACGCACCGTAATCAGTACGCTCATCGGCGCCGCGCTATGCAGCGGCGCCTATGCTCGCGACGATCTTCCCAACTACAACGCACTGGCCGAGCAAGGCGCCGACGCGCAATCGCTCAGCGCACACGTGCAGAACGGAAACACGAGCACCAGTGCGGCGAAGAAGAAAAACAAGGCGGCGCCCAACGCGCAGGCGGCGCTGATCCAGCGCGCGGTACAGGCCAGGCTGGTCGCGGATTCCGACGCAGTATCGTTCAACAAACAACTGGGTGTGCCCAGCTTTGTCTGGGCCAATCCCGAGCTGAGCAAGGCCAACGTTTCCGCGCTCAAGGCCGAGTTGCAGCCCACGGCGGCAGCACGTGAGTACGTGAGCCGTTATGCACCGTTGTATGGCCTGGATCGCAAGACGCTTTCCGGCGCCGAGCTCAAGAACGTCCACGACACCGGCAAGGGCGTGATCATCGCCAAATACCGGCAGCGCTCTCGGTTTCCGGCAACCTGTCGCCGCGCGCCGCCGCCAAGGACAAGCTGCTGCGTGTGCAGGCGCGCAAGGCCAGCACGGCGGCGGCAAGCCGCGCCGCCACGGCCGAGTTCGCGCTGGGCGCCGACAAGGCCATCGCCGCCGCGTTCGCCGACATGGGCGGCAAGCTGAGCGCGCCGCTTACGGCGTCTGGCAAACAGGCCGACTACACCGTGTATGCGGCAGCCGATGCGGAAGGCGAGTACGTTCTTACCGACTTCGTCCGCAGCAAGCCGGTGTATTTCGATCTGGGCAACACGTTGGAGCCAGCGTATTACGTCGAAATCAGCGCCGGCGAGCGCGGCGGTTCCAGTTCGGACATGTACGGCTACGTGATGTCGGCCAAGACCGGCAAGATGCTGTTCCGCAAGAACTTCACCGAGAACGAAGCGTTTGTTTACCGCGTCCATGCCGACTCCAGCGGCTTGGCGACGCCGTGGGACGGCCCGCAGGGCAAGGAAGGCCAGCCCAACCCGCTGGCAGCACCGGGTTTTCTGCCCACGTTCAAGGCGCCCAGGCTGTTCCTGCTGGAAAGCGGCCCGATCAGCACCGGCGATCCGTGGCTGCTGCCGATCGCGTCCGAGACCGTCGGCAACAATGTCGATGCCTATGCCGATCTCGCTTCGCCGGACGGCTATTTTCGCGCCTTCGGCGATTTCCGTGCCGACATGAATTCCTTCTTCAACGGCGGCGCGTTTCGCGGCTTCAACTACATCCTGGATCCGGGCAAGGCCGCCAACGATCCCACCAACCAGCGCGCCGCCATCACTCAGTTGTTCTATACCAACAACTGGCTGCACGATTTTTTCTATGACGTAGGCTTCGATGAGGCCGCCGGCAATGCGCAGACCAACAACTTTGGCCGCGGCGGTATCGATAGTGACCCGCTGAAGGCCGAGGCGCAGGATTTCTCCGGCACCAACAATGCGAACATGAGCACGCCGCCCGATGGCCGCTCGCCGCGCATGCAGCAGTTCGTGTTCAACCATGCCGGCGATGCGTTCGTGCAGACCAGTGCCGGCCAGTTCACCGTGCAGCAGGCCAGTTTCGGGCCGGACGAGTTTTTGCTTGAGGGCGAAATTGCCCGCATCGATGACGGTGCTGGCGGCGACCTGGGTTGCGTTGCGGCGGCCAATCCCGATGCACTGGCCGGCAAGATCGCGTTGATCCGCCGTGGTACCTGCACCTTTGTCGCCAAAGTGCTGAACGCACAGGCGGCTGGTGCGATCGGTGTGCTGGTTTACAACAACGTCGCTGCCGGCCTGCCCGGCATGGGCGGCGCCAGCGCCGATGTCACCATCCCCTCGCAAGGCATTTCCCAGGCTGATGGCAACAGCATCATCGCTGCGCTGGCATCGGGAGCGGTTACGGCCACGCTCGATTCCACCGTGGTGCCATCACGCGATTCCACCGTCGACAACCTGATCGTGGCGCATGAGTGGGGTCATTACATCAGCAACCGTCTGGTCAACGATGCCCTGGGCCTGAACAACAACCAGGGTCGCTCGATGGGCGAGGGCTGGGCCGACTTCCACTCGCTGCTGATGACTGTCGAGGAAGCCGATCTGGCGGTGCCGAACAACGAGAACTTCGGTGGCGTCTACGCCCAGGGCGGTTATGCCGACATGGGCCGGCTGAACCCGGTTGAGGGCAATACGACGTTCTTCTTCGGTATTCGGCGCGTGCCCTACACCATCGACATGAGCAAGAACGCATTGACCTTCCAGCACATCGAGAATGGCGTGCCGCTGCCGGCCGGCGTGCCGGTGCTGTTCGGCGCCGATGGCAGCAACAACTCCGAAGTACACAACTCCGGTGAGGTTTGGGCAACCGCATTGTGGGAGGCGTACGTCAACCTGCTCAACGATCCGCGCTACACGTTTGACGATGCGCAGTACCTGATGCAGGCCTATCTGGTGGCCGGCTATAAGCTGACCCCGCCAAGCCCGACCTTCCTCGATGCGCGCGATGCCTTGCTGGCAGCCGTGCGTGGCAATGACGAGCAGGACTTCCAGTCGTTCGTTGCCGCGTTCGCCAAGCGTGGCATGGGTGCCGGCGCCGTGGCGCCGGATCGCTTCTCGACCAGTCATGCCGGAGTTACGGAAAGCTTCAGTACCGGCACCGCATTGGCCAGCGCCGGGCTGAGCATCGATCCCGAGGCGGATGGGCTGTTCTGCGACGGCGATGGTGTGCTCGACGCGGGGGAGACCGCGTTGGTCACCGTGCGCGTACGCAACAATGGCTTTGAAGACCTGAACAGTGCCGAGGCCACGCTGAGCAGCAGCAGTGATGTCAGCTTCCCGGATGGCAACGTGGTTTCCTTCGGCAAGCTCGCAGTCGGCGAAGAGGCCGAGGCCGAAGTGCTGGTGCGACTCAACAGCGCCACCCAGCGCGAGGCACTGACCATCGACGCCAGCTTCACTTCGCCACAGGTCACCGGAGCGTCCGAGGACAGCATCACCATCGAGACCAATTTCGATCTGGTACCGGCGAGCACCTTCGATGATGGCAACAAGGGCCTGAGCGACTGGAGCCTGCGCACGCTGTCGGGTGGCGGCCAGCCGTGGATTCTGGTACCGGGTCTGCTGGGTGACGATGCCGACTACATTCACTGGGGCCTGGACAACGGAACGGCAGCCGATACCGTGATGGAGTCGCCGGCACTGATCGTGGGCAATGACGACAGCCTGGTGATCGGCTGGGATCAGACCTTCGACTTCGAGTTCAGCGACGACATCTACTGGGATGGCGGCGTGGTCGAATATCAGGTCGATGGTGGTGCGTGGATCGATGCCGGCGATCATCTGACCCCGGCCTACAATGCCGATCTCAATGGCGATACGAGCAATGTGCTGACCGGCCGTCCGGGCTATGGCGGAACCACCGAGAACTTCCCGGTGCTGGAGCCGGCATCGCTGGATCTCAGTGGCCTGGGTCTGGCCGGGAAGTCGGTCAAGGTACGCTTCCGGGTCGGTTCGGACGTTTCCGTCGGTGCCAACGGCTGGCTGGTCGACAACATCGATGTCCAGGGTGTGACCAATCTGCCGTTCACCGACTTTGGTGACGACGCGCAGTCGTGCCCGGTGCTGGGTGTGCAGGCCGACGCCGGCCCTGACCTGACGGCCAAGAACTTCCAGATCTTCGCCATCACCGGCAAGGGTTCGGACGACCCGGCGGTCAACAGCCAGTTGCAGTTCGAATGGAGCCAGGTTGCCGGTATACCGGTTGCCATCCTCGACAAGGACAAGGCCACGGCGCGCGTCATCCTGATCCGCGAGCAGACCATCACCCTGCGTCTGAAGGTAACCGCGCCAGGCGGCAAGACCAGCTTCGATGATGTGAATATTACTGTAACCCCGTAACCGACGCGGCTACTCGTCTTGCAGCAATCCAGCGGCCCGGCAGCGATGTCGGGCCGCTTTTTTACGCTTGCAATGCAAAACGACGCGAACTCAGGCGCCCAATATCACCGCGATGCGAACGGCAATCTGATCGCGCTCACCCGCGACTCCAGCGCCGGCGACAGCGGCACCACCTGCGCCAGCGGCTGAACGAGAGCCCGGGACACCCACAATTCCGAGGGCCGGAGAGCCCGGAGAGCCCGGGACGGAGAGCCCGGGACACCCACAATTCCGAGGGTCGGGGAGAGCCCGGGACACCCACAATTCAGGAGAGCCCGGGACACCCACAATTCAAGCTAGGGAGAGCCCGGGACACCCACAATTCAAGCTTGGGGTCACGTCCAATCCGCATTGAGTTTTGTGGGGCGCTGTACCACGTCACTTCGCGTGGTGATCGAGAGCCCGGGACACCCACAATTCAGAAGAGCCCGGGACACCGGAAGAGCCCGGGAGGAAGAGCCCGGGACACCCACAATTCCGAAATTTCCTACACGCCCATGCGCGGTTTGCTGACTGACGCATAGCGGTGAGCACGTCATGCTGTGGCCATGACCTATCCACGCAGCCAACTCGTTCCACCCGGT
>PGZC01000089.1 GCA_002839995.1 Gammaproteobacteria bacterium HGW-Gammaproteobacteria-4
GCCGTTTGAAGATTCAAGTACACGCCAGTAGCTCAATTGGCAGAGCAGCGGTCTCCAAAACCGCAGGTTGGGGGTTCGAGTCCCTCCTGGCGTGCCAGTCTCAATGTTGTCTCCGCGTGCTGTTTTCGGCCGCGGTTCGCTATCGGTAAATGGATGAACGTCAAGCTCGAACATCAGGAAACGGCGACGCGCACGGGCGACATGGCCAAGTATGTGCTTGGTGTGCTGTTGATCGTTGCTGCCTTTGCCGTCAATTACTGGTTCACGAACTGGTCCGGACCGATCCGCGGTGTGATCGTGGTGTTGGGTCTGCTGTCGGCAACCGCGGTTACCGCGTTCACCAGCAAGGGAAGGCAGGTTCGCGAATTCCTTGTCGAATCGCGCTTTGAATTGCGCAAGGTGGTGTGGCCGACGCGCCAGGAAACCTGGCGGACGACGGCGGTCATCCTTTTGGTTGTAGTGGTCATAAGCCTTTTGCTGGCACTGGTCGATTGGATTATCTCGTCGGCGGTGCAGGGATTGTTGGGCTAAGGAGGGCATCAGGTCATGGCCAAACGCTGGTATGTGGTACACGCATTTTCCGGGTTCGAGAACCAGGTCAAGCGTGCTCTGGTCGAGCGCATTGCGCGCGCCGGAATGGAAGATCGCTTTGGCGAGATTCTGGTGCCGACCGAAGAAGTGGTCGAGATGAAGTCCGGGCAGAAACGCAAGTCCGAGCGCAAGTTTTTTCCGGGTTACGTGCTGGTGCAGATCGAGACGCGCGAGGAAGACAACATTCCGCGGATCGACAACGAAAGCTGGCATCTGATCAAGGAAACGCCCAAGGTGCTCGGCTTCATTGGCGGCGTGGCGGATCGCCCGTTGCCGATCAAGGACAGCGAGGCCGCGTCGATCCTGCAGCGGGTCGCGGACGGTGTCGAGAAGCCGCGGCCGAAGGTGCTGTTCGAGCCGGGCGAGCTGGTGCGTGTCACCGAAGGCCCGTTCAACGACTTCAACGGTACGGTCGAAGAGGTCAACTACGAAAAGAGCCGTCTGCGCGTGGCGGTGATGATTTTTGGTCGTTCAACACCGGTCGAGCTGGAATTCGGCCAGGTGGAGAAGGCGTAAGGGCCGGGGCTCGGGACTCGGGACTCGGGACTGGAAAGAGCGAAATCCGCTTCTTCGAGTCCCCGGTCCCGAGTCCCCGGTCCCGATACAACAACCGATGGGGAGCCGGCGGGCCGCAAGGTCGCAACGGCGCTAACACCCGGAGAGAAAATCATGGCAAAGAAAGTTGTCGGTTACATCAAATTGCAGGTCAAGGCCGGTCAGGCCAATCCCAGTCCGCCGGTCGGTCCGGCACTGGGTCAGCGCGGCCTGAACATCATGGAGTTCTGCAAGGCGTTCAACGCCGCAACGCAGAAGCTCGAGCCCGGCCTGCCGATCCCGGTGGTCATCACGGCCTATTCGGACCGTACCTTCACGTTCATCACCAAGACCCCGCCTGCGTCGATCCTGTTGAAGAAGGCAGTGGGCATCACTTCGGGCAGCAAGCGGCCGAACACCGAGAAGGTGGGCAAGGTTACCCGCAAGCAGCTCGAAGACATCGCCAAGGCCAAGGAGCCGGATCTGACGGCAGCCAGTCTGGATGCCGCGGTGCGTACGATTGCGGGCTCCGCCCGCAGCATGGGTCTTGTGGTGGAGGGCTAAGAGATGGCAAAGATCAGTAAGCGATTCAAGGCGATGCAGAGCCTGGTGCAGCCCGGCAAGGTGTATCCGATCGATGACGCGCTGCGCATCCTCAAGGACAGCAGCAAGGTCAAGTTCGTCGAGTCGATCGACGTCGCCGTGCGTCTGGGCGTCGATGCGCGCAAGTCCGACCAGCAGGTTCGCGGCTCCACCGTGCTGCCCGAAGGTACCGGTAAAACCGTGCGCGTGGCCGTGTTTTGCCCGCCCGGCGCCAAGGCCGACGAAGCGCTGGCCGCTGGTGCGGATGCGGTCGGCATGGACGATCTGGCCGAGAAGATGCTCGCCGGTGAAATCAACTACGGCGTGGTCATCGCCACGCCGGATGCGATGCGTGTCGTCGGCAAGCTCGGCCAGGTACTGGGCCCGCGCGGCCTGATGCCAAACCCCAAGGTGGGCACGGTCAGCGCCAATCCGGCGGAAGCGGTGCGCAATGCCAAGGCCGGTCAGGTGCGTTATCGCACGGACAAGGCCGGCATCATCCACTGCACCATCGGCAAGCTCGACTTTGCCCCGGACGCACTGAAGAACAACCTGCATGCATTGCTGGCCGACCTGTTGCGCGCCAAGCCGGCCGCCGCCAAAGGCCAGTACCTGCAGAAGGTGTCGCTCAGTTCGACCATGGGCATGGGTATCACCGTCGATCAGTCGACGCTGACCCTGGCTCGCTAACGCGTTTTGCGGTGCGGGTTCGCCCGCCGCCGCGCAAGTTTTGAGGGCGTTTGTCCGGCGTTTGCCGGGCAGGGCCGTCAAAGACCGCAGGTGCGGTCAGCGCACGTCAACGTCGGGCAAGGAGGCGCGACCGGCAAGGATTCGCCGTTGACGCAAGCGGGACTGTGTAATCG
The DNA here is from genome assembly GCA_002839995.1 of Gammaproteobacteria bacterium HGW-Gammaproteobacteria-4. GTDB lineage: Bacteria > Pseudomonadota > Gammaproteobacteria > Xanthomonadales > Xanthomonadaceae. The sequence goes on from PGZC01000089.1 coordinate 2,571, forward strand.
GGTCGCTCACGGGCGACCTGGCCTGCGTAGATGGTGCCGCCCTTCCAGCGTCTCTGGAATACGGCCACCAACCCGGCGACTTCGGTCGCCATCGAGGCTGAGGGATCAGCATCGAACATGGCCCGGCATCGGTTGTTCCGGTGCTGGTTTTCAATCGGAGGAATGCAATGGCTCTCAATCTCACGCAGAAGAAGGAAGTCGTTGCCGAACTGGCGGGTGTGGCGGGTAAAGCCGTATCCCTGGTCGCCGCAGAGTACGCGGGTCTTACCGTCAGTCAATTGACTGACATGCGCAAGAAGGCGCGTGTTTCCGGGGTCTACCTCAAGGTAGCGAAGAACACCCTGGTGTCACGAGCGATAGTGGGTACCGATTACCAGTGCGTGGATTCTGCGCTGGTCGGCCCGCTGTTGTACGCCTTTTCGCACGAAGATCCCGGTGCAGCCGGGCGGCTGATCAAGGAATTCGCCAAGGCAAACGAGAAGCTCAAGCCGAAGCTGGTCGCGATCGGCGGCACGATGTACCCGGGCTCCCATGTGGACGTCCTGGCGTCGCTGCCAACCCGCGATCAGGCGCTCAGCCTGCTGCTCAGTGTCATGGTTCAGCCTGCTACCCAATTGGTCCGTGTTCTGGCCGAGCCTGCTTGTCAGCTTGCTCGCGTCATCAATGCGGCCGGGCAAAGCAAGGCGGCCTGAGGCCAACCGTTCGGAAACGTCGAAATCAACCAACACGCTGTACTTTCAGGAGTTATCGAAATGTCCCTTACCAATGAGCAGATCATCGAAGCGATCGCCAGCAAGTCCCTCATCGAGGTGATGGAGCTGGTGAAGGCGATGGAAGAGAAGTTTGGCGTCAGCGCTGCCGCGCCGGTCGCCGCTGCCGGCCCGGCCGCTGCCGCTGCCGCGCCGGTCGAAGAGCAGACCGAATTCACCGTGGTGCTGAAGGCCGCGGGCGAGAAGAAGGTCGAGGTGATCAAGGTTGTTCGCGCGATCACCGGCCTGGGCCTGAAGGAAGCCAAGGATATGGTCGAAGGTGCGCCGCAGAATGTGAAGGAAGGCGCGTCGAAGGCCGATGCCGACAAGTTCAAGAAGGACCTCGAGGCCGCTGGCGCCTCCGTCGAGCTGAAGTAAGCGATACATTGCCGCGCGCGTTATCAAGCGGCTCGGCCGGGCTGGGGGCGAAAGCCCCCGGCCCGTGCCTGTTTGCAATGCGAGCCAATACCTGAAGCGCATGGCGGCAGCGCCCGCCCCGGTTTCAGGTATTTGTTTTCAGTTCCTGCTTCGTATTTTTTCTGTTCAACCCCGGCCAGCCCTGCTGGCCACCATCAGCCAAGGCGGTAGCACACCATGACCTACTCCCTCACCGAAAAGAAGCGTATCCGCAAGGATTTCGGCAAGCGCCGCACCATCCTAAGCGCGAGGACAAGGGGCTGCACGCCGCGCTCAAATCGGTGTTCCCGATCAGCAGCTACAGCGGCAATGCCGCGCTGGAATACGTGAGCTACAAGCTCGGTGAACCGGCGTTCGACGAGCGCGAATGCCGCAGTCGCGGCATGAGCTACGGCGCGCCGCTGCGGGTGACCGTGCGCCTGGTCATTTACGATCGCGAGTCCTCGACCAAGGCCATCAAGTACGTCAAGGAGCAGGAAGTCTACATGGGCGAAGTGCCGCTCATGACCGGCAACGGCACCTTCATCGTCAACGGCACCGAGCGCGTGATCGTGTCGCAGTTGCATCGCTCGCCCGGCGTGTTCTTCGACCATGATCGCGGCAAGACGCACAGTTCCGGCAAGCTGCTGTATTCGGCGCGCATCATTCCGTATCGCGGTTCCTGGCTCGATTTCGAATTCGATCCCAAGGACGGCCTGTTCACCCGTATCGATCGTCGCCGCAAGCTGCCGGTCAGCATCCTGCTGCGCGCGTTGGGCTACTCCAACGAGGAAATGCTCAGCATCTTCCACGACATCAACACGTTCCATATCGGCAGCAAGGACGGCGTCGAGCTCGAGTTGGTGGCCGAGCGCCTGCGCGGCGAAACGCTCGACTTCGATCTTGTCGTCGGCGACAAGGTCATCCTGGAGGCCGGCAAGCGCATCACTGCGCGCCATGTGCGCCAGCTTGAAGAAGCCAACATCACCGCATTGGCGGTGCCGGACGATTACCTGATCGGCCGCATCCTCGCGCACGACGTGGTGGACACCAGCACCGGCGAACTGATCGCCAGCGCCAACGACGAGATCACCACCGAGCACCTGGAAGCGATGCGCAAGACCGGCGTGGAGTCGGTCGGTACGCTGTGGGTGAACGATCTGGATCGCGGTCCGTATCTGTCCAACACCCTGCGCATCGACACCACCAGGACGCAGCTCGAAGCGCTGGTGGAAATCTACCGGATGATGCGTCCGGGCGAGCCGCCGACCAAGGATGCGGCGCAGAACATGTTCTTCAACCTGTTCTTCACCTTCGATCGCTACGATCTGTCGGGTGTCGGTCGGATGAAGTTCAACCGTCGCGTCGGCCGCAAGGAGGTCGTTGGCGCCGGTGTGCTGTACGACCACAAGTTCTTCAGCGCGCGCAACGACGATGACGCCAAGCGTCTGGTCGCCGAACACGGCGACAGCTCGGACATCCTCGACGTGCTCAAGGTGCTGTGCGAAATCCGCAACGGCCGCGGCACCGTGGACGACATCGATCATCTCGGCAACCGGCGCGTGCGTTCGGTCGGCGAGATGGCCGAGAACGTGTTCCGCGTCGGCCTGGTGCGCGTCGAGCGTGCGGTCAAGGAGCGCTTGTCGCTGGCCGAGTCCGAAGGCCTCACCCCGCAGGAGCTGATCAACGCCAAGCCGGTCGCTGCGGCGATGAAGGAGTTCTTCGGTTCCTCGCAGCTGTCGCAGTTCATGGATCAGAACAACCCGCTGTCGGAAGTCACCCACAAGCGCCGCGTATCGGCACTTGGCCCGGGCGGCCTGACCCGCGAACGCGCCGGCTTCGAGGTGCGCGACGTGCATCCCACCCATTACGGTCGCGTGTGCACCATCGAGACGCCGGAAGGCCCGAACATCGGTCTGATCAACTCGCTGGCGGTGTATGCCCGCACCAACCGCTACGGCTTCCTGGAAACGCCGTACCGCAAGGTGGTGAAGGACAAGGTCAGCGAAACGGTCGACTTCCTGTCGGCGATCGAGGAGCAGGATTTCGTCATCGCCCAGGCCAATGCCGAACTCGACGCCAAGGGCGCGTTCACCGCCGACTTCGTGACCTGCCGTTACCAGGGCGAAACCCTGCTCAAGCCGCCGTCGGAAATCGACTACATGGACGTTTCCCCGATGCAGTCGGTGTCGGTGGCGGCCGCGCTGGTTCCGTTCCTGGAGCACGATGACGCCAACCGCGCCCTGATGGGCGCGAACATGCAGCGCCAGGCGGTGCCGACGCTGCGCTCGCAAAAGCCGCTGGTCGGTACCGGCATCGAGCGGGCGGTGGCGCGCGACTCCGGCGTTACCGTCAATGCGCTGCGTGGCGGCGTGATCGATCAGGTCGATGCCGGCCGCATCGTCGTGCGCGCCAACGAAGACGAGATCCACGACAACGATCCGGGCGTCGATATCTACACCCTGGTCAAATACACCCGTTCCAACCAGAACACCTGCATCAACCAGCGGCCGCTGGTGAACGTGGGCGATCGTGTGGAGCGCGGCGATGTGCTGGCCGATGGCCCATCCACCGATATCGGCGAGCTGGCGCTGGGTCAGAACATGCTGGTCGCGTTCATGCCGTGGAACGGCTACAACTTCGAAGACTCGATCCTGATCTCCGAGCGCGTGGTACAGGAAGACCGCTACACCACCATCCACATCGAAGAGCTGGCCTGCGTCGCACGCGACACCAAGCTGGGGCCGGAGGAAATCACCGCCGACATCCCGAACGTGTCCGAGCATGCGCTGTCGCGTCTGGACGAATCCGGCGTGGTCTACATCGGCGCCGAGGTGCGTGCCGGCGACATCCTGGTCGGCAAGGTGACGCCCAAGGGCGAGAGCCAACTGACCCCGGAAGAGAAACTGCTGCGCGCGATCTTCGGCGAGAAAGCGTCCGACGTGAAGGACAGCTCGCAGCGCGTGCCGCCGGGTATGGACGGCACCGTCATCGACGTGCAGGTGTTCACCCGCGACGGCATCGAGAAAGACAAGCGCGCCCGCCAGATCGAGGAAATGGAGATTCGTCGCGTCAAGAAGGATTTCGACGATCAGTTCCGCATCCTCGAGGGCGCGATCTACGCCCGCCTGCGCACCGCATTGCTGGGCAAAGTCGCCAATGGCGGCCCGGCCGGCCTGAAGAAGGGCGCAACCATCAGCAATGAGTACCTCGACGGCCTGAAAAAGGACGAGTGGTTCGCGATCCGGATGAAGGACGAATCCGCGGTCGAGTTCGTCGAGCGTGCGCAAAAGCAGGTCGAAGAACACAAGGCCGAGTTTGAAAAGCGGTTCATGGCCAAGCGCGCCAAGATCACCGCCGGCGACGATCTTGCGCCGGGCGTGCTGAAGATGGTCAAGGTGTACCTGGCGGTCAAGCGGCGCATCCAGCCGGGCGACAAGATGGCGGGCCGACACGGCAACAAGGGCGTCATCTCGATGATCGTGCCGGTGCAGGACATGCCGTTCATGGCCAATGGCGGCGCGGTCGATATCGTGCTCAATCCGCTCGGCGTGCCGAGCCGAATGAACATCGGTCAGGTGCTGGAGACCCATCTGGGCTGGGCCGCAAAGGGGCTCGGGCAGAAGATCCAGCGCATGCTCGATGAGCAGAAAAAGATTGCCGATCTGCGCAAGTTCCTGGGCGAAATCTACAACCACGACAGCAAGATTGCCGGCGATCGCGTCGATCTGTCGCAGTTCAACGATGCCGAACTGCTGCGTCTGGCCGGCAATCTCACCGATGGCGTACCGATGGCGACGCCGGTTTTCGATGGCGCCAACGAGGGCGAGATCAAGGCGATGCTGAAACTGGCCGACCTGCCGGAGAGCGGCCAGACCACGCTGTACGACGGCCGCACCGGCGAGGCATTCGATCGCGAGGTGACGGTGGGCTACATGCACATGCTCAAGCTCAACCATCTGGTCGATGACAAGATGCATGCGCGTTCCACCGGCCCGTACTCGCTCGTTACCCAGCAGCCGCTGGGCGGCAAGGCGCAGTTTGGCGGTCAGCGCTTCGGTGAAATGGAAGTCTGGGCGCTGGAAGCCTATGGCGCGGCGTACACCTTGCAGGAAATGCTGACGGTCAAGTCGGACGACGTGCAGGGCCGCAACCAGATGTACAAGAACATCGTGGATGGCGAGCACGAAATGGCGGCGGGCATGCCCGAGTCGTTCAACGTGCTGGTCAAGGAAATCCGCTCGCTGGC
>PGZC01000022.1 GCA_002839995.1 Gammaproteobacteria bacterium HGW-Gammaproteobacteria-4
TTGTCGGTCGTGTAGAAATGGCCGGTGCCGGCTGAGGAAATGAGGCGAATCTTGTCACGCTTGGAAGCCATGGTCGTCTCCTCAGATCTTCTCGCCGCGGGCACGCATCTCGGCCAGAACGGAATCGATACCGTTCTTGTCGATGGTGCGCAAGGCGTGCATGGACAGGCGCAGTTTCACCCAGCGGTTCTCGCTGGCGACCCAAAACCGGCGTTCATGCAGGTTGGGAAGGAAACGGCGGCGGGTTCTGTTGTTGGCGTGCGAGACGTTGTTGCCGCTCTGCACACGTTTTCCGGTTACTTGGCACACACGGGCCATGGCACACCTCGATCACGTAGTTCGGTTGCGCCTCCCTTGGCCAGGAAGGCATCGGCCCCAGCACCGCCGAAGCGGTACGCGCGATACGGGAAATCGGAAAGTTCACCGCACCGGGCAGACCGCGAGCCATCGCGCTGGCAGCGGTCGACCACGCACAAACATGGCGCAGAGCCGCGCATTATGGCCGACCGGAGCGTTCGTGGCAACAATCGATCGATCGGCGCCCGTCTGGCCATGACGCGTTGCCGTCGCCCACCGGCAGTACATCCTCGCGATTGGCGTTGGGCCGCAGTATGCGGTGTTGCCGCAGATTTGCCGCAGTCCCGGGTTACGCGGGTACGGGCTCCTGCACCGCCACGAGACACGGATATAGTGGCACAGGAAAGCCCTGGCTCGCGGCTCTGCCGAAAGCAGCGTGATGGGCGCAACCGGCGTATCGCGTATCAAGGTGTGCCAACGATGGAGGCGACGCAGATGGTGATCGACGAGGCAATCGGTGCCCGGGTCTGTCGGTTGGCGGGGATGCAGGTCGAGCATGCAACGCGTTGCCTGGGTTGGGGCGGCAGCCGGGTACACGATGGCGTGCATGAGGCGCGCAAGGCGTTGCGTCGGGCGCGCGCATTGCTGACGCTGGTTGCGCCGCGCGTCGGTTCGGCGACGAAGGCGGTCGAACGGGAATTGGCGGCGGTGGGACGCGAGCTGTCGTCGCTGCGCGATGCCATGGCGCGGGTGGAAACGCTGGACCGTCTGTTGACGCACGCGGGCAACGATGCGCCGTTGCTGCGCCGTTGCCGTCGCGCGGCAGCGAGCGCGTGTGCGCAGGCTGCGCGCACCGCGCTGACGGCGGACCCGGGCTTTGCCGCGCTGCGCACCCGTCTGCACGACGCGGGTACGGCGTTGCGCGCGTTGCCTTGGTCGCGTCTTCATAGCGACGACCTTCAATTGGCGCTGGATCATGCCGATGCGCGGGCGCGCAAGGCACGTGACCGGGCCTGCAAACACGATCGCGACGCGCAATGGCATCGTTGGCGCCGGCGCCTGCGTCTACTGGTGCATGCGCGCGAAACTTTGTGCGATGGCGGGCTCGCGTTGCGTTCCAGCGCCGCGGACGAGCTGCAACTGGCGACCGCCTTGGGCCGTGCGCAGGATCTGGTGGTGCTCAAACGCGACTGCGCTAGCGAGGTGCTGTTCGCGCGAGCCGATCGCAAACCGTTGCGCCGCGCGGTGGCTAAGCGGCTGCGGCGGGCGCGTCGCCGCATTGCGCGGAGCACCGGCGCGCTCGCCGCGAAATCCGATGACGAGAGCCAGGACATCTGACGACACCACGGACATCCACTTGTCCTGGCACATCACCGCTTGGAAGTCGAATGCCCAGGTCGCCCACAGGGTGGGCTCCTACAGGGGTGCTTCAAGACGCTCGCGGGAGCGCGCCTTGCACGCGAAGCTTTCGCAAGCTTGTTCACCGGAAGGCCGGCCAACCGAATCACTGACCCGTACCGGCGAGCAACGCAGTTGCTCCTACGAACCTCGACGAACGCTTCCTGTAGGAGCCCACCCTGTGGGCGACCAAGCGAGCAGCGTACCCGCGTAGCGGCGAAGCGGCGAAGCGGCGAAGCGAAGGCATAGCATCGCGCAGCGACTGACTGGGCGTAACGAGACGGGGTTTCCCCTCGCTACGATCGGTCAAGTGCGACAAACGGCCAGACCTTTTCCCGGCTAGTTACACCACTGCCGCTCGCATGGCACGCCGTCGCCATCGCCGTCCATCGTGGTGTTTGGACAGTGTTGGATGAAGTATCGTGCCTCGGCACAAGACGTCATCTGTGGGCACATCGTGCGACCGTCGCAGGTGAAGGTCGTGTATTGCGAGGGCGACGCCACCGCCGTTTGCACGACGCGGGATTCGGGAACCGCCTTGGTGAAACGCGAGTAGCCGTAAGTACAGATGACGGCAACGGCAAGAAGGACAACAATCACCGCGACAGGCTTGGCCGATCGCTTCGAGCGTCCCGTAGCCCGAGGCCGGCGGGGCGCCAACCGTTGACCGGGGCGCTCGACACGGATTGCCCGCAACTTGCCGTTCGGGCCGGTCTCCGTCTCGAAGGATATGGGCTCGTTGATTCGCGGACGCACACCGTCTCGCGGGAATTCGGAGATGTGGACGAACAGTTCCGCGTTGCCTTGGGCAGGCGAAATGAAGCCGAACCCGCGGTCATCGTTCCACTTTGTCAGCGTACCGTGAGTGCGCATCAGCAGGGCCTATCGCCTGCGTCGTCAGCCAGCATTCGCTTGCGCGCTGCGGTGTAGGCCCACCACGGCTGCGGCGGCTCGCCGTTGATGAATCCGGTGATCGACATGAACACATCGATCACGCACGGGTCTTGCCGCTGCCCGGTGATCCGGCTCAGGCGGTGATACATCTCCAGCGGGCACTGACCAAGCAGTTGCGCGGGTGTGCGAACGCCGAGCAACAGCAGATCATCCGCCATCGCCTTGCCGACATTGGGCAAGTCGGTGAGTTGGACAACGCGTTCGCGGTCAACTTTGTCCGGATGCATCGCTCAGCTCCGTGCTGTGGTTTTGGTGTCGTTGTTGGTGCTGCCGTAGCTCTTGAAGCGCTCGAACACCGCGTCCATCTCGGCATCGGACAGCACACACGGCGTGCCCGCCTGCAGCGCGCGCCAGTATTGCTCGCACAACTCCTCCACCGCCAGCGCGACAGCCAGCGCGTCGTCCAGGTCGCGGCCCAGGGCCACCATGCCGTGGTTGGCGAGCAGACACGCCTTGCTACCCAGCAAGGCTTCTGCCGCGGCGTCCGCGCACGCCTGGGTGCCGAACAACGCATACGGTGCACAGCGGATGGTGCGCGCGCCGGTGACCGCGATCATGTAGTGGATCGGTGGCACGTCGCGCCGCAGGCACGACAGCGTGCTGGCGAACATCGAATGGGTGTGGATCACGGCGTGGATATCGGGCCTCGTACGCAGTATGGCGTGGTGCAAGCGCCACTCGCTGGATGGCTCGCGAACTCCCTGGATGCGGCCGTCGAAGCCCAGCCACACCATGTCGTGCGCCGTGATTCGCTCCACCGGCATGCCCGACGGCGTGATCAGCACACCATCGCCATCGCGCACGCCGACGTTGCCGGCGGTGCCGGGGTTCAGGCCGGCCTGTGCCAGCCGTGTTGACACCTGCAACAGCGCTTCGCGCAACGTGCTCATCCTCGTTGCTCCGGGCAGTTCGGTTCGTGGCCGCAGCGACTGCGACCATGCCGGATATTGTGAACCCATTGCGTCGGGTTGAGGCATGGAGCGAATGCACCTGCAATGCAGGCTGTCGCGGGCGCCGTACGGCACCATCTGCAATAACCAAGCGCGATCGACCGCGGCGTCGATGCGATACCGGGCACACGCGCGCAAAAACGCTGGCAACTTTGCACTGCCGGACATGCTGTTCTCGAGCGCCTTTGCATCGAATACCATGACGTGCCTAGTCCCCTGCTGGAATCGCCGTGCGCCTGCTCGCTCGAATCGGATTGTTCACGCTTGCCGCCGCTTTTTCCATCACCTTTTTTTTCGGCATGGCGCGCTTCACCCATGGGCTTGGCGTCGCGCCAGCGCGTTACCTGATATCCAACGGATTGCTCTTCTTCGCCGGCGCGCTCGGGGTTACCGGTTGTTTGATCAAATCACGTCGGCTGGCCGAGCAACACAAGGCGGAGCTTCAAGTCCTGCAGTTCACCGGCAATCGACTCGAAGCGGGGGTAAGTAAAGTTTTTGCAGTAACGGTTTACCTCATCGTTTTGGTCGCATTGTGGGTTACCTACCTGGTGCTGCGGTGGCCGCCAAGCGACCAGCGCGCGCTGGCGTTACCGGCCGCTTTTTTGCTGTTCGCTCTGTTCATGTTGTCAGCGCTCCACAGCCTGATTCGCAGCGGAAAACCTGCGCTGGTGCTGGATACCTTCGCCCTGGACCACGCTTGGTATGGCCCGATTCGCTGGGACCAGATTCACGGTATCCACCTGCGCACATTCAAGCGTCGCCGCTCCACGCATTACCTGCTGGCGCTGCTGGTGGACAAGCCGGGTCGCTATCTCGCGCAATCGCCGTGGTTTCGCAGGGTATTCACCAGTGCAAGGCGGCGCGATGCCGCCTGCGCTTTGATCGAGCTTCCGCTGAACTCGCTGACCAGATCGCCGGTACTGATTCACAAGGCCGCCGTCGCCTTGCGCTCACGCGTCAGCCCGCCGCCATTGAGCTTTTGGGTGCCGTGGTTGTCCGCTGAAGCCATCGGCGTGCAGCGGGAAATCGACGCCGCCTACCGGCGACTGGACGAAATCGGCCAATTGATCGAACAAGACAACCCTGACCCCGACCAGATCGAACGCGGCGCGCGAGAGGTGGCGGCCGACATCAAACGTCTGCATGCTGTTTTCGATGAAGCCTATTGTCGATCGGCGTCAGCAACCACAAAGCGCGACGTGGTCATCGTCGTCGCAATCCTGGTCGCTCTAACGCTGCTTTTCCTGTGGCCTTTTGTCGTGCGGGTGTTCTGAACAAACGCCCTGTGCCGGGTTGGCTGACATTGATCCTGAACACCCTCCATCCCGGCCACTTGCCGCCCATGCAGATGGCGAAGCAGGCTTGTCAGCGTGAACTTGACCAACCAAGTCTGGTCGAGTCGTTGGAGGCTATATGAAACACGTCATCAACATCTACGAAGCCAGGAGGCACCTGTCGCGACGGGTCGATGAAGCAGACGAAGGCGCGGATCTTGTCATCGCCGTGCCGGAAAGCCGGTTGCGCGTCTGTGCTGCATCCAGCCCAAGGCGGGAAAACGCAAGCTCGGCGTACTCGATGGCCAATTCACGATTCCGAATGGTCTCAATTCATCCTTGGTGCTGTTGACCAATGACAACGTGCTTGCACCGTATTGGAACGGGGTGCGGCCGGTTTGACGGTTCGTATGGCGACCCCTGCCTACATCGCCGCCTTGATCCGCTCCGCGACCCGGAACGCGTTGGCGTAGATGGTCCAGGTGTAGGGCACGCTGCCGCCGGTAGGCATGAAGCTGCCGTCGCTGACGTACAGGTTGTCGACATCGTGGATGCGGCAATCGGGATCGAGCACCGAGGTTCGCGGATCGCTGCCGAAGCGGCAGCCGCCGGCCACCAGATTCTGTGGCGGGGTGCCGCTGATGTCGGAGCTGATGTCGGTGGCGCCCATGCGTTCGAGTACCTTGAGCGCATGCGTGTTGATGTGGTTGCCGACTTTCAGGTCATGCGGGTGATAGCCGATGCGCACCCTGGCCACCGCGGAGCCCCAGCGATCTTTCACCTCCGGATCGAGCGCCACGAAACAGTCGTCGGTGGGCAGCCAGTCGCAGAAGATCTCGTAGCGCAGCGCCTGGCTGCCGGTGAATGCCGAGCGCAGGCGCTTTTGCAGGCGCGTACCCCAGACCAGATCATCGCCGGCCCAGCGATTGCGGCTGGCACGGCCGATCGGATTGGGGTGGCTGAGCAGGAAATCGATGGTGCCGCCCTTGGCCGCACCGCCGAACGCCGGATCGGAAAAGGTGTACCAATCCTGCAGGCCGCGATTGACGAACGGGCCACGTTGCTTGAGCCGCGCCGCGTCGGCGACACTCATGGTGTCGTATTCGAAATAGCCGGTGCCCGAACCGCCGGCGGAGAACAGCAGGTTGCGGCCGACCTGACCATGGCGGTTGCCGATGCCATCGGGGTGTTTCGGGCCGACCGAGGCCAGCAGCAGGCGGCTGGATTCGATCGCCTGACAGGCGACCACATAGGTTTTTGCCGTGACCTGCTGGATGACGCCGTCGGCATCGATGTATTCGACCGCGCTGACCTTGCCCGTGGCATCGCTGCGCAGGCGGGTGACCTTGGCGTTGGCGCGGATCTGGCACTTGCCGGTGGCCACGGCGCGGTCGAGCAGGGCGGCGCGGGCGCTGCCCTTGGCGCCGGACGCGCAGCCGTAACTGCCGCAGTAACCGGAGTACTCGCAACTGCGGCGCTGGCCCAGGGGTTGCGACAGGATCGCGCGCGGCGTCGGCAGCGCATGCAGGCCAAGCGCGGCGCAGGCGGCGTCGATGCGTTCGACCACCGGATGCTCCAGCGTCGGCGGCTGCGGGAAATCGGCGGTCGAACGCGGTTCGGCCTGCGGATGCGCAACCACCCGCCCGGAAATGCCGACCTCGGTTTCCACCATCGCGTAGTACGGCTCCAGTTCGTCGTAACCGATCGGCCAGTCGGCCACGTTGGCGCCCGCGATCGGCCCGAACTCGGAACGCAGACGGAAGTCCACCGGCTTGAGCCGGTAGAAAAAACCGCTCATGAAGTTGGACGAACCGCCGACCACGTTGCCGTTCCAGAAATCGAATCCCGAGCGCGAGGTGGGTACGCCGCGCCACTGATCGTCGCCATCGCGATCCTCGATGACGTGCTGCTCGTCGCTGAGTTTGGGCGTGTACACGCTGCGCCGGCAGCAGGCCAGTTCATCCTTGAACAAGTCCTTCTCGGTCAACCACGGGCCTTTTTCCAGCACCAGCACCGAGCGGCCGGCCTGCGCCAGGCGCAGCGCAACCGGGCCGCCGCCGGCACCGCTGCCGATCACGCAGACATCGAAGTCGCGGCTCACGTCGCCTTGCTCCGGCGTTGAATCGGCGGCGTCAACCGATACCAAACCTTGTCCGCCGGTGGCCGCGGATAGCCCGGTTGATGCTGTAGCCACGCCCAGCCGACGCCATCGGGATTGCCGCCGTACACTGGGTCGGCAAGCAGCGCTTCGAGCACAAAATTCAGCAACCACGACAACCAGCGCTGGCCACCGCTCTGGCCTTCGAGTTTGCGCAACACGGCTTCGCGCTGCTCGGCATCGAGCAATTGAAAGGGTTTGCCGAAGTCGGCCTGCGCCAGTGCGGTGACGCGCCCGGCGCCGTCCAGCATGCGTTCGCGCTGGCCGTCATCGGCGCCCGGCGTGGTCAGGGTATTGTGCAGGTACACGATGGCGTGGACCTGCTCGGCGCCGGGGATGCCCTCGCCCGCTGGCAGCAGATGCGCCATCACCGCGTTCAGGGTCGGCCACGGCTCCTGTGCCAGCCATGCCGGTGCGCTGGCGGCGGATTCGGCAGCGGGCAATGCCCAGCCGATGCCGGTGCGCGTGAGCAAGCCGAGTGCGGCCAGAGTGGCGATGAACTCGCGGCGATCCAGCAGACGATCGCGCTGAAACGGGGGCTGGCTCATGATTGGCTCCCAATGGGCGCCCCGCGCGCAGGCGCGATAGGGCACGTTGGCACACCATAAAGCGCGCCGCGCCATCGGCGCTTGATCCGAATCAAGTCGATGGCGATCGCGGATCATGACGTCAACCACACAAGCGCACGATCATCACGATGCACTGCACCATCGCGTGCTATAACAGCGCGCCATGAATCCAGCACCCGCCATCGACCGCAAGGGTTTGCTCGCCGCCAGCGGCGCGTTTTTCCTGTGGGGCCTGTTCCCGCTGTTCTGGGTCCTGCTCAAGGCGGTTCCGGCACTGGAAATCATCGCCCATCGCGTGGTCTGGTGTGCGCTGTTCGTGGTGAGCTATCTGCTCTGGCGCGATGGCAGCGGCTGGCTGCGGGTGGCACTGGCCGGGCCGAAGGTGCTGCTCACGCTGATCGCCAGCAGCATCCTGATCAGCATCAACTGGGGCCTGTACATCTGGGCGGTCACCCACGGCCATGTGGTCGAAGCCAGCCTGGGGTATTTCATCAACCCGCTGGTGAACGTGCTGATCGGCGTGGTGCTGTTGCACGAACGCCTGAACCGGTTGCAGTGGGCGGCGGTGGCGCTCGCGGCCATCGGCGTGCTGTGGCTGACGGTGCAACACGGTGGCCTGCCCTGGATCGCACTGACCCTGGCGTTCAGCTTTGCCTTCTACGGCCTGCTGCGCAAACAGGTGGCGGTGGAATCGGTGCCCGGCCTCGGCATCGAAAGCCTGCTGCTGACCATTCCGGCGGTGGCGTTCCTGTTCTGGCGCGAGGCGCAGGGGCTGGGCCAGTTCGGCCATGCACCGCTGCGGATCGACCTGCTGCTGGTCGTGGGCGGCGCGCTGACCGCACTGCCGTTGATCGGCTTTGCCTACGGCGCGCGGCGCATCCCGTACTCGCTGGTGGGCATCTTGCAATATCTTGCGCCCACCTTGCAGTTGCTGGCCGGGGTGTTGGTGCTTGGAGAGGCGTTCGTGCGGGCCCAGTTCATCGGTTTCAGCTTCATCTGGCTGGCGCTGTGCCTTTACGCCGGCAACAGCCTGTACGCGATGCGCCGTTATCGCCGGGCAGAGAACCGATCGTAGCAAGGGAAAGCGGCTTTTCGCTGCGCGAACTACGCCTTCGCTGCGCTCGCTTGGTCGGTCGCCCACAGGGTGGGCTCCTACAGGTAGGGCCCTACGCTTGTCTGTAGGAGCCCACCCTGTGGGCGACCTGCCAAGGCGATCGTTGCTGCGCATATTCGCGCTGCGATCAGCTTGCCTTGGCACGTGCAAGCGTGATGACGACCACGCCGAGCAGGATCACCACCATCGCGCCCAAGGCGTGCGGGTCCAACGGCTCGCCAAGAAATAGCACGCCCAGCAACACCGCCACCGGCGGGTTGATGTAAGCGTAGCTGGTCGCCAGCGCCGGACGCACATGCTGCAACAGCCACAGGTAAGCGCTGAACGCGACGATCGAGCCGAACACGACCAGATACGCCACCGCCAGCGTCGGGCGCAGCGCCGGCCAGGCCAACATCCGCTCGCCGAGCAGCGCCGCCAACAGCAACATCAGCACCCCGCCACACAACATCTGTGCGCCGGCATTGATGAACGGCGCCGGCAGATCGCGACCACGGCCCCAGACCGAACCGAACGCCCACGCAATCGGCGCGGCGATCAGCGCGATCATGCCCTGGGTGCTGGCGCGCAATTCGCTGCCGGCGTTGAGCCAGAGCACGCCGACAAAACCCACGCACAGGCCCAGCCATTCGCCGCGACTGGGATGATGACCGCGCAGCCAGCCAAACACGCCGGCCCACAGCGGCATCGAGGCCACCGCGATCGCCGCCACCCCCGACGACACCTGCTGCTCGGCAACATTCACCAGCCCGTTGCCGAGCACCAGCAGCAAACCGCCCATGACCAGCGTGTTGCGCCACTGCATCGGCGTCGGCCAGGCCTGCGCCTTGGCGCGACCCAGCGCGAACATCAGCGATGCCGCGACCACGAAACGCAAGCCACCCATCAGGAACGGTGGAAAGCCGGTCAGGCCGATGGCGATGGCGAAATAGGTGGAGCCCCAGATCAGGTAAACCGCCGCCAGCGCCACGGCCAGCGGAACGAACGACGGCGCAGCCGCCGGAGGGGTGACGCGCATGGAGGAGTCCGCGGATTTCAGGTGCGCCAGTTTACGGTGTCGGCACCCGCAGTAGCTGACGGGTCAGTGGCAATTTATGGCGCTTTTCGGGCTAGCGCCCGTTTTCGACATCGATAAAGCGCAGGAACTCGGCGCGAGTACGGGCATCTTCGCGAAAGCTGCCGAGCATTTTCGAGCTGACCATGCTGACCCCGCGCTTGTGGATGCCGCGCGTGGTCATGCACTGATGTTGTGCCACCACCACCACACCGACACCGTGCGGCTTGAGCACGTTCTGGATGCAGCGGGCGATCTGCGCAGTCATCTTCTCCTGTACCTGCAAGCGCCGGGCGTAGACTTCAACCACCCGCGCCAGCTTGCTGATGCCAACCACCTTGCCGTCGGGCACGTAGCCAACGTGCGCCTTGCCGATGATCGGCGCCATGTGGTGCTCGCAGTGGCTCTCGAACTCGATGTCGCGCAGCACGATCATCTCGTCGTAACCGGCCACTTCCTCGAACGTGCGCTCCAGGTATGCGTCGGGGTCGAGGGCATAACCCGAGAACCAGTCGCCATAGGCCTTGGCGACGCGCCGGGGGGTATCGACCAATCCTTCGCGGTCCGGATCGTCTCCGGCCCAGCGCAGCAGGGTGCGAATGGCCTGTTCTGCCTGAATCTGTGACACGGGTGGCATTTTTACCGGCTTGTCGGGCATGGCGATCACTCCCTGCTTTGTGCCACAGTTACGCGCTCGCATAGCAGGGTATCACCACCATGAAAGCGGTCTGGAAAGAAACGGTACTGGCCGAAAGCGCGGACACCGTTTTGGTGGAAGGCAATCATTATTTTCCCGCCGATTCGCTGAATCCCGCCTACTTTCGTCAATCGGCAACGCATTCGATCTGCCCGTGGAAAGGTCAGGCCAGCTATTACGATATCGTGGTCGATGACGCCATCAACCCGGATGCCGCCTGGTATTACCCGACAGCCACCGCCGAAGCCAAGCACATCGAAGGCCGGGTCGCGTTCTGGCATGGCGTGATGGTCAAACCCTGATCTGATCAGCGCTGACCGGTTCCAGCAATACGACCGCAAAGGCACGCTCGGGGTCTGTCCAGTACCGGCGGACACCCAATCCAGCACGCCCGGCCAGCCGATCGAATCGATCCAGCCGGTATTTGCTGCTGATTTCCACCGCCATCGCCTCGTCGTCGGCGAAGCGATAATGCGTGCCGGCGACGCAAACGTCCTGCGCGCAGCGGCTGATGATTGCGGTTTCGATGCGGCTGGCCATTGCGTTGTACTGCGCGCGATGCGCAAACCGGGCGATGTCGAAATCGCCATCCAGCTCGCGGTTGATGCGGCTCAGCAGGTTCAGGGTGAACGCTGCGGTGACCCCGGCGGCATCGTTGTACGCCGCCTCCAGCGTGACGCGATCCTTGTCCAGATCGATCCCGATCAGCGCCGCTCCGGCACTGCCCATTTCCGCGCGCATCTGGCGCAGCAATGCCACCGCCTCATCGGGTTCGAAATTACCCAAGGTCGAACCGGGAAAATAAATCACGGTGCGGGTTGAGATCACCGGCAGATCCGGCAAACGGTGTGCACGGGTGAAATCCGCGCACACCGGGCGCACCGGAAGCTGCGGCAGATCGGCCGCAATGGCCGCCACGCTGGCCTGCAACGCCGGCGCCGAAATTTCCACCGGCACGTACCCGGCCGGCGAATGCAGGTGGGCGAGCAACAGCCGGGTCTTGATACCGGCGCCGCTGCCGTATTCGACCAGACGCACGCCCGGGCCAAGCTGTGCCGCGATATCGGCCACATGCGCTTGCATCAGCGCCAGTTCGACGCGGGTCAGGTAATACTCGGGCTGCTCGCAAATCCGCTCGAACAGGCGCGAGCCTTCGGCGTCGTAGAAATACTTCGACGGCAAGCGCTTTGGCGTGCGCGCAAGCCCGCGCGCCACGTCGCGCGCGAACCCGTCATCGGGCAGTGCAGCAATGCGTGCGCCATGGATCGGCATCAATCGTCCTTTGCCAGGCGCAAACCGCTGAACTGCCAGCGGTCGGCGGGATAGAAAAAATTGCGGTAACTCGCGCGCAGATGATCGGCCGGCGATACACACGAGCCACCACGCAATACCCACTGCCCACTCATGAACTTGCCGTTGTATTCGCCGAGCGCGCCGGGCAGCGGGCGGAACCCGGGATAACTCACATACGGGCTGGCGGTCCACTCCCAGACATCGCCGAACAGCTGCTGCATGCCGTCATCGGCTTCGGCGGCAACCGGCTGCAGGAAACCCGATTCGACGAAATTGCCATGCACCGGCTGGCGCTGGGCGACGTTTTCCCATTCCGCCTCGCGCGGCAGGCGTGCGCCGGCCCAGCGCGCGAACGCGTCGGCTTCGTAGAAACTGACATGCACCACTGGCGCCAGTGGATCGAGCGGCAGCCGGCCGCCGAGCGTGAACGCACTGTCCAGTGCATCGGCCCAGTACAACGGCCGCTGCCAGCCGTTTTTCTGCACCGCGTTCCAGCCCTCGGACAACCACAGCAGCGGATTGCGATAACCGCCATCCTCGATAAAGGCGCGATACTCGCCATTGGTCACCAGCCGATTGGCCAGCGCATGCGGCGACAGAATCACCGGATGCCGCGGCGTTTCGCAATCGAACGCAAAGCCGTCGCCGCCATGGCCGATTTCGCGCAAACCGGCATCGCCAGCGATGAAGGTCAACGGCAGCGGCGTGGCTCGCGCTGGCACCGGCAAACGGCGCAACGCGGGTTGCAGCGGGTTGTGGGCGAAGGCGTGCAGGATGTCGGTGAGGATCAATTCCTGGTGTTGCTGCTCGTGCTGGCAGCCCAACTCGATCGCCGCCGCCTGCGCTTCGCTCAGCGGCGCCTGCAGCCGTTCGCGCATCGCATCGTCGATGCGCTCTCGGTAATCGAGAATCTGCGCATAACCCGGGCGCGACAGCAGGCCGCGCTGGTGCCGTATCGGCAGCGGCCCGAGCGACTGGTAGTAGGAATTGAACAGATCAAGCCACGTGCGCTGCACCGGCCGGTAATCGGGCGACGCCATCAGCACGAAGCGCTCGAAGAACCAGGTGGTATGCGCCAGATGCCACTTGCTCGGGCTGGCGTCGGGCATCGACTGCAACTGCGCGTCTTCGGCCGAGAGGCCAGCAACCAGATCCCGCGTCGCCGCACGCACCTTGGCATAACGGGCGGCAAGCGCAGCACGCGCAGTGCCATCGACGACAGGTGTCGGGGCAATGGAAGTCATCGTTGCAGTTTAACGCAGCAACGATGAAGGCTCGGTCACAACACCGCACCGGCGAACGCCTGCTGTCGCCACGCTTCGTACACCACCACCGCCACTGCGTTGGACAGGTTCAAGCTGCGATTGTCCGGCCGCATCGGCAGCCGCAAACGCTGATCGGCGGGCCAGCGTTCGCGCACGTCATCGGGAAGGCCGCAGGTCTCGGAACCAAACAACAGGCTGTCGCCCGGCACAAAACGGGCTTCATGGTAACTGCCGCTGCCGCGCGTGGTGAAGGCGAACACCCGCGCCGGCGCGCAGGCGTCGAGCCAGTGTTCGACGCTGGCGTGTACGCGCACCTGCGCAAACTCGTGGTAGTCGAGGCCGGCCCGGCGCAGGCGGCTGTGATCGAGCGTGAAGCCGAGCGGCTCGATCAGGTGCAATGCGCAGCCGGTATTGGCGCACAGGCGGATGACATTGCCGGTATTGGGCGGTATCTGCGGTTGATGCAGCACGACATTGAACATGCCGCATTATCGCCAAACCAGTGCCGAAGCGGAGGGTTCGCGCCAGCGAACCTGTCAGGCTTGACCGATCAGGCGAGGAGAGCGGCTCCGCTGCGCTCGGCCGGCCTGCCGCGACGTGCGTGGCGCAGGCAGGTCGCCCACAGGGTGGGCTCCTACAGGGATGCCTTGAGGCGTCGCTGTGGGAGCGCGCCTCGCGCGCGAAGCTTTCGAAAGTTGTTCGCCGGCAGGCCAGCTCCCGCAGAAGCGTTAGCTCGCATCGGTGAGCAACGCAGTTGCCCCTGCAGGTGAACGCTGCCGCTTCGATCGGTCGCCCTCAGGGTGGGCTCCGACAGTGAGCGACCGCCTCTTTTGTAGGAGCCCACCCTGTGGGCGACCTGTCAGGAACGGGTTGAACACGATATGCGAAGCCGCAGGTGCAGCGGCAGGTCGCCCGGCAATTGCAGGCTGCGGGCATGGTCGCCGGAAACCGCCTGCGCCAGATCGCACGGTAGCGCGGCCACTTCGGGTAACACCCCAATCGGCGCAGTGCCGGCGCCCGGTAACAACCAGGGTGCGGCCACGATGGCCAACGCCAGGGGAACCGCCAAGGCGCCTCGGCGCAAGGATGTGTGCAGACTCATGGCAATCGCTCCGTTTGCAGTTTCGCTGTACAAAGCACGTCGTATGCCAACGCCAACCATCTGATTTCACGAAAACTCATTGATTCGAATGCTGTCCGGATGCGGGCATTGTCCGGATGCGGACACGATGCGGCAGCGGCGCGCGAGTACCCGCTCACCACGGCACCGGCTGCCCGAGATAGTCGAAGAACTGGCCGCTGCGCTGTGCATCCAGCGACGCGATGACGGCAAGCAGGCCACGCACCGAATCGGCGGGCTCCACCTGGGCATCCTTGCCGCCCATGTCGGTGCGTACCCAGCCCGGGTGCAAC
Organism: Gammaproteobacteria bacterium HGW-Gammaproteobacteria-4; assembly: GCA_002839995.1. GTDB lineage: Bacteria > Pseudomonadota > Gammaproteobacteria > Xanthomonadales > Xanthomonadaceae. The sequence continues at coordinate 14,437 of PGZC01000022.1, forward strand.
GCCACCACCAACACGCCCTGCTCGGCCAGCGCCCGCGCCAGCAGCACCGTCGCCATGTTCAATGCCGACTTGGATATCGCATAGCTGGGCGTGCGGAACGCTTCGGTGCGCGTAATCGAACCGAGCACCGAGGACAGGTTGGCGATCCGTGGCGAATTCCCCTTCGCCAACAACGGCGCCACTGCCTGCGCCAGCGTGAACGGGCCGATGGTGTTGGTGGCGAAGGTGTCGGCGAGGCTTTTGCCGTCCACAGTGCCGAAACGCTCGCCACTTGGCAGCACGCCGGCGCAGTTGATCAGCACGTCCAGACCGTCGGTAACCAGTCCAAGCTCCTTCACCAACTCGGCGCGCGAGCGCTCCGACGCCACATCCAGCGGCAGCACATGCAGGCGGTTGGGGTGGGCACCCACCAGCGCATTCAATGCACCAGCCTGCCCCGGATGGCGGCACGCGGCGATGACGCGATCACCCCCAGCCAGCAGTTGCCGGGCGAATTCCAGGCCGATTCCGCGATTGGCTCCGGTCAGCAAGACACGACGCATGGCGTTCTCCTTTATTCGGTTAACCACTATGCCCTATGGCCTAGTGCCGACACGTTCAAGGCTACGCTACCATTCGAGAGTCGCATTCGTGTACTGCCCGCCAACAAGGACTCCTGATGAAGATCCGATTCCCGCGTCGCCGCGCACTGCCACTGCTGCTCGCCATGGCACTGGCGCCGCTTTCCGTGTCGGCGCAAGACGTCGATATCGCTTATCAAAGTTTTACGCTCGACAACGGCCTGCGCGTCGTGGTGCACGAAGATCACAAGGCGCCGGTGGTGGCGGTCAACGTGTGGTACCACGTCGGCTCCAAGAACGAACAACCCGGCAAGACCGGCTTCGCGCACCTGTTCGAGCACCTGATGTTCCAGGGCAGCGAAAACTACAAGGGCGAGTTTTTCGAGCCTTTCGAGAAAGTCGGTGCAACCGACCAGAACGGCACCACCAATGCCGATCGCACCAACTATTTCCAGAACGTGCCCACCACCGCGCTCGATACCGCGCTGTGGATGGAATCCGACCGCATGGGCCATCTGCTCGGCGCCATTGACCAGCCGTTGCTCGATGAACAGCGCGGTGTGGTACAGAACGAAAAACGCCAGGGCGAAAACCAGCCCTATGGCCGGCGCGTGTTCACCGAACTGTTCCTCACCCTGTACCCGGAAGGCCACCCGTACAGCTGGCCGACCATCGGTTCGATGGCGGACCTCGACGCTGCCAGCCTCGATGACGTGAAGACCTGGTTCCGCACCTGGTACGGACCGAACAACGCGGTGCTGGTGCTGGCCGGCGATATCGACGTGGCGACGGCGAAAGCCAAGGTCACCCGCTATTTCGGCGACATTCCGGCCAGCGCCAGCGTCACCAAAATGCCGGCGCAGATTCCGCTGCGCACAGCGCGCTCGCGCGCCACCCTGCCCGACCGCGTGCCGCAGCCGCGCATCTACCGCGCCTGGAACGTCACCCAGACCGGCACCGACGACGCCACGCGGCTGGAACTGATCGCCAACATCCTCGGCGGCGGCAAGAGTTCGCGCCTGTCGCGCCGTCTGGTGCACCAGGAAAAGCTGACCGATAACGTGTCGGCTTTCGCCTTCACCCAGGAAATCGCCGGCAACTTCGTCCTGATCGCCGACATCAAGCCCGATGCCGATCTGACCAAGGTGGAGAAAATTCTCGACGAAGAGGTCGCGCGCCTGATCGCCGAAGGGCCGAGCGCGGACGAGGTGGAGACCGCACGCACGGTGATCAAGGCCGGTTTCTTGCGCGGCATCGAGCGCGTCGGCGGGTTCGGCGGCAAATCCGATGCGCTGGCCTCGTGCACCGTGTTCACCGGCGACCCGGGTTGCTACCGCAAGGAACTGGCGCTGATCGACAGCGCCACCCCGGCCATCCTGCAAAAAACCGCAGCGCGTTGGCTTGCCGGCGGCGATCACACGCTGGTGATCGAGCCCTCGGAAAATGCACTGTCCAGTCTGCCGGAAAAACCCTTCGCCAGCCGCGAAAGTGCGGCAGCCAACAATGCCATACCGACGGTGGACCCGAAGTTCACGGTGGTCGCATCCGATGTCGATCGCAGCACTGGCGTGCCCGAGACCGACAGCTACCCCGATCTGCAATTCCCGGCATTGCAGCGCGCCACCCTGTCCAACGGCATCAAGGTGGTGCTGGCCGAGCGCCACGCCACCCCGGTGGTGCAGTTGAGCATGGAGTTCAATGGCGGCTTTGCTGCCGATCAGGGCCGCACGCTTGGCACTTCGAGCTTCACCATGGCCATGCTCGATGAAGGCGCTGGCGATCTGGATGCGCTGGCGTTGTCCGAACGCGCCGATCGACTCGGTGCGCAGATTGGCGCTGGCGCCTCGCTTGATGGCGCTACGGTGAGCCTGTCGGCACTCAAGGAGAAGCTGCAACCCTCGCTGGCGCTGTTTGCCGACGTGATCCGCCGGCCGCGCTTCGACGACAAGGAAATCGAGCGCGTGCGGCAGACCTGGCTGGCCGGCATCAAGCAGGAAAAGAGCAGGCCCAATGGCGTTGCCCTGCGCCTGCTGCCGCCACTGATTTACGGCGCCGGCCATCCGTACGCGATCCCGTTCAGCGGCACCGGCACCGAGGCGTCGATTGCCTCGTTGACCCGCGCCGATCTGATCGCCTTCCACCGCGATTTCGTACGTCCGGACAATGCCACCGTGATCGTGGTCGGCGATACCACTCTGGCCGAGATCACGCCATTGCTGGAACAGCAGTTCGCCGACTGGAAAGCACCGGCAACGCCGCTGACCAAGATCGCTGTCGCCCCGGTTGCCCTGCCTTCGCAGCCGCGGGTGTTCCTGGTCGACCAACCGGGTGCTATCCAGGCCAACATCTTCATCGGCCAGGTGGTACCGCCGGCGCGCGACCCCCACGCACTGGAGCTTGAAGTGGCCAATGGCGTGCTCGGCGGCGAGTTCAGCTCACGCCTGAACATGAAACTGCGCGAGGAAAAGCACTGGGCCTATGGCGCCTACAGCTTTGTGCCGACCGCCAGCGGCCAGCGGCCGTGGATCGGCTTCGCTCCGGTGCAGATCGACAAGACCATCGAGTCGCTGACCGAACTCAAGAACGACATCACCGCATTCGCTACCGGCAGTGCGCCGATCAGCGCTGCGGAAGCCGACAAGATCCGCTTCAACAACGTGCGCTCGTTGCCTGGTGCATATGAAACATCGGCTGCGGTGTTGGGTCAGATCAGCGGCATCCTGCGCGATCAGCGTCCCGATGACTGGGTACAGATCAGAAAACAGCATTTCGAGCAGATGCCGCTGCCGGCCGTGCGCAAAGCGGCAGCCACGATCAAACCCGAGGCACTGACCTGGGTCGTGGTCGGCGATCTGAGCAAGATCGAACAACCCATCCGCGACCTGAAACTGGGCAACGTGCAGGTGCTCGATGCCGACGGCAAGCCGGTGCAGTAACCCGGTCCGAGGCCTGGGCGCCGCCCGGGCCTCAGTACCTATTCATCGTCATCGTTCACACTAGGCCGCTGATACCACCTTCCCGGACCTGCACTCATGGCCTTCAAATACCGCATCGCCGCACTGGTTGTTCTGTTGCCGCTGTCCGCCTGTGCCTGGGTCAAGCTGACGCCGGCGGGTGAGGCCGTGCGGGTCGCCCGAGCCGATGAGGACCTTTCCGGCTGCACCCGGCGCGGCGAGATCGGGGTTTCGGTGAAAGACCGGCTGGGCCCGATCGAACGCAATCACATCAAGGTGATCGACGAACTGGAAATGCTGGCGCGCAACGAGGCCGTGGGCCTCAACGCCAACACCATCCAGCCCAAGGCGCCGCCGGATGATGGCGAGCAGCGATTCCTGGCCTATGTGTGCGGCGCGGCGGCCAGCAGCGCAGCGACAACCGCCCCGACGCCGGCGGCCGACGACGGAGCGCAAACCTACCCGGTACAGGAACGCTGACGGGCGGCTGTCGTGTTGCGGTGTTGCACTACCTGTCGCTCACAGTCCGTAGGATGGGTAGAGCGCAGCGAAACCCATCAATCGCCGAGTCCCGAATATGGAAAAAGCAGGGGTCCGCAAAGGACGCCAAGTGCGCAAAGGAAAGCATGAAGCCGAGCCAGCAGAAGGATGGGTAGAGCGTGGCGAAACCCGACTGTCGCCTACCCAAGCTGTTATTTGCGTCTTTCGCGTCCTTTGCGGACCCGATGGCTTTACGTTTTCCCCGAGTTCCGAGTATGGCTTGCGGACTCGACGTTAAACGCGTAGCGTTTCCGGCCTTATCACGTCGGGTTCCGTCATGCTCTACAACCACGTTTCGATTGCCAGCGTCGCCCATGTCGATGCCCCCATCCGGCTCAGCTCGGCCGACATCATGCTGCGCTTGCAGCCGACGCTGGAGCGTTTCGGCATCCGCGACAACCTGCTCGAAGACGTGGCCGGCATCTATGAACGGCGCATCTGGGATGACGCCATGATGCCGTCCGATGCCGCCACCCTCGCCGCGCAGAAAGCACTGGCCGCCTCCGGCGTGGCGCACGAGCACATCGGCATCCTGATCAACACCTCGGTCTGTCGCGATTATCTGGAGCCGTCCACCGCCAGCATCATTCACGGCAACCTGGGCCTGTCCGACACCTGCCAGAACTTCGATGTCGGCAACGCCTGCCTCGCCTTCCTCAACGGCATGGATATCGCCGCGCGCATGATCGAGAACGGCACCATCGAGTACGCGCTGATCGTCGACGGTGAGGTCTCCAACACCATCACCGAGCGCACCATCGAGCGCATGCTCTCGCCGGACGTCACCCCGGAACAGTTCCGCAACGAGTTCGCTTCGCTCACCCTGGGCTCGGGATCGGCGGCAATGGTGCTCGGGCGCAGCGAACTGCTGCCCAACGGCCACCGCTTCAAGGGCAGCGTTACCCGCGCCGCTACCGAGTTTTCGCACCTGTGTCGCGGCAATATGGATCGCATGGTCACCGACACCCGCACCCTGCTGGTCGAAGGACTGAAGCTGGCTGCGAAAACCTTCCAGGCGGCGCGTGCCGCGCTGGGCTGGGTCAGCGGCGAGATGGATGAGTTTGTGGTGCACCAGATTTCCAAGGTCCACACCGCCGCCTTCGTCGATCTGCTCGGCATCGACCCACGCAAGGTGCTGACGGTATTCCCCGAGTTTGGCAACATCGGCCCGGCGTCGGTGCCGATCGCGCTGAGCAAGCTGGCTGAACTGGGCCGCCTGAAAAAGGGCAGCCGGATCGCATTGATGGGCATCGGTTCGGGCCTGAACTGCTCGATGGCCGAGGTGGAGTGGTAGGACGGTCGGTTTTCGCAAGCGGCCACAGATTGGACTTTTAAGAAAAAAAGACCTATAAATCTTTCCTAATAAGCGTTTATCGCGCGCGTTAGGAAGGATTTCATGATCCAGCGCAGCACCGGAACCTACGTCGAATCATCGCTGGCGGGCAGTCGCTATCGGGCGTTCGTGCCTGCGCCGCTGCCGCCCACGCCGCCGCTGGACCTGTCGCAGCCTGACATGATCGCGCGCAAAGAGCGCGCCGATCAGGCGCTGGGGCGACTCGACGGCATCACCCTGTTGCTGCCCGATCCGGCCCTTTTTCTGTACCAGTACGTGCGCAAGGAAGCGCTGCTGTCCTCGCAGATCGAAGGCACGCAATCCTCGCTGTCCGACCTGTTGTTGTTCGAACTTGATGAGGCGCCTGGGGTTCCGCTCGACGATGTCGAGGAAGTCTCCAACTACGTTGCCGCGCTCAACCATGGCCTGCGACGCGTGCGCGAGGACGGTTTCCCGTTGTCGTTGCGTCTGTTGCGCGAGATGCATGAGCTGCTGTTGCGCGGCGGTCGTGGCGCGCACAAGACGCCTGGCGAATTCCGCCGCAGCCAGAACTGGATCGGTGGCCGCAGCCCGGCCACTGCCGCCTTCGTGCCCGCCCCACCGGACCATCTGCCGCAATGCCTGGGCGAGCTCGATCGCTTTCTCCATGACGACAGCGTGCCCGCCGTCATCCGTGCGGCATTGGCGCATGTGCAATTCGAGACCATCCATCCGTTTCTGGATGGCAACGGCCGCCTCGGCCGTTTGTTGATCGCCTTGATGTTGTGCAGCGACGGCGTGTTGCGCGAACCGACCCTGTACCTGAGCCTGTACTTCAAGACCCATCGTGCCCGCTACTACTCCCTGCTTGATGCGGTACGCACCGAGGGCGACTGGGAAGGCTGGCTCGCCTTCTTCCTGGACGGCATCGCCGAAACCGCGCAGCAGGCAGTGGACGCCGCACAGCGCCTGCTGCAACTGCTGAATGCCGACCGTTCCCGTATCAATGCGCTGGGTCGCCGTGCCGGCAATGTCGGGCAGGTATTCGAGCAGTTCGCGCAGCGAGTCGTCCTGACCGTTCCACAGGCCACGCCGCGGCTCCCGTTCAGTGCACCCACCATCCGCGCCGCCATCGATTCCCTGATGGAGCTTGGCATCGTCAACGAACTCACCGGCCAGCGCCGCAACCGCGTATTTGCCTATCAGCGCTACCTCGAGATTCTCAGCGAAGGCGCGCAGCCGCTGTAGTTGCGCCGCGTGCGGGCCAAGCCGCGCAAGACGAAAGGCCGCACGCTAGCATGTGCCATCACCCCAAAACGGACCGCCCCGATGCCCTGGATCGACCTGCGCAGCGATACCGTCACCCAACCTACCGCCGCCATGCGCGCGGCGATGCTGGCGGCCGAGGTGGGCGATGATGTGTACGGCGAAGACCCCACCGTCAACGCGCTGCAGGCACGGCTGGCGGCGGAACTGGGTTTCGCCGAGGGGCTGTTTCTGCCCAGCGGCACGCAATCCAACCTGACCGCGCTGATGAGCCACTGCGAGCGTGGCGACGAATATCTGGTCGGCATGGAAGCGCACACCTACAAATTCGAGGGTGGCGGAGCGGCGGTGCTCGGCTCGATCCAGCCGCAACCGATCATGCACGCGGCCGACGGCACGCTGCCGCTGGACGCGCTGGCGCGCGCGATCAAGCCGGTCGATCCGCACTTCGCCCGCACCCGCCTGCTGGCGCTGGAAAATACCTGGCATGGCCGTGCCCTGCCCCTGGATTACCTCGCCATCGCGCGCGAATTCTGCGACGCGCACAAGCTGGCCCTGCATCTGGACGGGGCACGCCTGTTCAATGCCGCGATCGCCTGCGCGGTGCCGGCGCGCGACATCACCCGTCATTTCGACAGCGTATCGGTGTGCTTCTCCAAGGGCCTTGGCGCGCCGGTCGGCTCGGTGCTGGTCGGCTCGCACGCGCTGATCGACAAGGCGCGGCGCTGGCGCAAGGTGACCGGCGGCGGCTGGCGCCAGGCCGGGATACTGGCCGCCGGCTGCCTGTACGCGCTCGATCATCACGTCGACCGGCTGGCCGACGATCACGCCCGCGCCGCGCGCCTCGCCGACGCGCTGCGCGGCCTGCCCGGGCTGGTGGTCAGCGCGCAGCACAGCAACATGGTGTTCATCGAGGTGCCGGCCGAACAACTGACCGCATTCAAGGCACACCTGGAAAGCGAACGGATCCGGATGTCGATCGGCTACCTGCCGCAGATCCGCATGGTCACCCATCTCGACATCGACGACGTCGCGATCGAACGCACGATCGCCGCATTCGCCGGGTTTTTTCACTGAGGGCGCGAATTGCGGCGCCGGGATGGAAAAAGCAGGGGTCCGCAAAGGACGCCAAGAGCGCAAAGGAAAGCAAGAATCCGAGTTCGCAGGATGGGTCGAGCACGGCGAAGCCCATCGCACGTGTGCGTCGCGTTTTCATTCCACGGCATCAAGGCGATGTCGGATCCACGCCTTCGGCACTTGCACATCCATGGGCGGCGCAGCGGCGGAACCGACATCAAACCGTTTGCCATTATTTGCGTCTTTCGCGTCCTTTTCGCACCATCGCTTTTCCCGAACCCCGAGCCCCTATTCCCTCTACGCCACCAAGCCATAGCTGCGCAGCAGCGCCGCCGGTTCCGGCTCGCGGCCACGGAAGGCGAGGAAGCTTTCCAGCGCCGGCCGCGAGCCGCCGACGGCGAGAATCTCGCGGCGGTAGCGGGCGCCGGTTTCGCGGTCGAAAACGCCGGCTTCCTCGAACGCGGCGAAGGCATCGGCACTGAGCACTTCCGCCCACAAATAGCTGTAGTAGCCCGCCGCGTAGCCGCCCGAAAAGACATGGGTGAAGGCGTGCGGAAAGCGATGCCAGGCCGGCGGCTGCAACACCGCCACTTCACGGCGTATTGCGTCGAGCAGCGCCAGCACGCGCGGCCCGCCGGCCGGATCGAACTCCAGATGCACGCGAAAATCGAACAGCGCGAACTCGAGCTGGCGCACCAGGAACAGGCCGGCATGGTAGTGCCGCGCCGCGGTCATCTTGTCGAACAGTTCGGCCGGCAACGGCGCGCCGGTTTCGACGTGGCGAGCGAAGCGATCGAGCGCGGCGCGTTGCCACGCGAAGTTCTCCATGAATTGGCTGGGCAACTCCACCGCGTCCCATTCCACGCCGGAGATGCCGCCGACACCGGGCCAATCGACTTCGGTGAGCATGTGATGCAGGCCGTGGCCGAATTCGTGAAACAGGGTCTGCACGTCGTCGTGATTGAGCAGTGCCGGCTGCCCGCCGCTGGGCGGCGCGAAATTGCAGGTGAGAAAGGCGACCGGGTGCTGTAGTGCGCCATCGTGGAGCAGGCGCGCACGGCAGACATCCATCCACGCGCCGCCGCGTTTGCCGGCACGCGCATACAGGTCGAGATAGAACCCGGCCAGCACCGTGCCATCGGCATCGAGCACATCGTAATAACGCACGTCCGGGTGCCAGGTCGATACGCCGTCGCGCACCCGGAATCGCAGGTCGAACACCTCGCCGGCGATACCGAGCAGGCCGTCGAGCACTGCCGGAAGCGGAAAATACGGTTTGATTTCTTCCTCGGAGAACGCGAAGCGCTGTTCGCGCAACTTTTCCGCGACGTAGGCCACGTCCCAGGGTTCCAGCGTGGCCAGCCCGAATTCGCTCGCCGCATAGGCAGTCAGTTCGGCCAGTTCGCGCTCGGCCACCGGCTTTGCACGCCGCGCCAGATCGTTCAGAAATTGCAGCACACCTGCCGGCGAACTGGCCATCTTGTCGGTCACCGACAAGTGCGCAGCGCTGGCAAAATCCAGCAACTGCGCCGCTTCGTGGCGCAGCGCCAGGATCTGCGCGATGTTTTCGGAATTATCGTACTGGCCGGCACTGGGACCCTGGTCGGAAGCACGCGTGTTGTAGGCGCGATAGACCTCGGCGCGCAGCGCACGATCATCAGCGTAGGTCAGGATCGCCTGCACCACCGGCCCCTTGAGCGTGGCGGCATGACCGGGCAGCTCATGCTCGGCGGCGGCCTGCGCCAGCATGTCCAGCACCGAGTCGGGCAGCCCCGCCAGTTCGTTTGCCGCCAACGGCTTGTGCCAGCTGTCGGTGGCATCGAGCACCGCTTCCTCGAACGCGGTTTCCAGCCGCGACAGCTGGTTCTGGATCTGTGCGAAACGCGAGCGCGCAGGTTCTTCCAGCGCTACGCCGGACAGGCGAAAATCGCGCAGGGCATCTTGCACCAGCGTTTGCCGCGCGCGATCGAGACTCTGGAACGCGGGCGCATCGTGCAGCGCCTGTACCGCTTCATACAGCGCGCGATTCTGGCCCAGTTCGGTGTGAAATCGGGTGATCTTCTCCAGCGCCTGCGCGTAGGCTTCGCGTAACTCGGGGCTGTCCTTGACGCCGTGCAGATGCGAGACCGGCGCAAAAGCGCGGCCCAGATGCTCTTCGAGCCGTTCCAGTGGCGCCATCAGGCGCGCGAAATCGCGCGCGTCCGGGTCGGCGCACAGCGTGGCAACCGCCGCGCGGTATTGCTTGAGTATCGTATCGATGGCCGGATTGACGTGATCGGCGCTAATCTGGCCGAAGGCGGGGAGTTCGCTCGGCGCGAGCAAGGGGTTGGCTATGGCGTTCATTGGAACAAGGTGGCGGTCGTCACCATGGATTGCAAGCGCGACGAGAGATCGACCATGACTGACTCGACCGCCGGGCCGCTGCAGGCGTTGTGGCACGATGTCGATGGCGATCAGCGCAAGATTCTGATCGCATTGCTGGAGCGACTGGCAAAGCTGCCGCTGTTCGCCAGCCTCGGCTATGCGCTGCGCAGTGCCTTGATCGAGCAGATGCAGTGGTTGTCGATGTCGGCCGGCTCGGTCTTGTTCGTTCAGGATGGCCCGCCCGACGCGCTGTACGTGTTGCTGCATGGCCGCCTGACGGTCAGCCGCCACGATGGCGAGGGTAACGAGCGCTCGTTGGGCTGCATCGAACCCGGCGGAACCGTCGGCGAACACGCGCTGATGGCCGATGAGCCCCGTTCGACAACGGTCCGGGTGATGCGCGACAGCGAATTGCTGTGCCTGCCGCGCGCCGGCTATGAACACCTGCTCAACGCGCATCCGCTGGCCATGCACGAGATGGCAAAGCTTGCCTTGCGCGGTTCTTCGAGCAGCCGCGAGCGCCCGGTGTTGCCGCGCTGTTTTGCCGTGCTGCCGGCCCACCGCGGCGTCGATGCGATGGCATTGGCGCAGCGCATGGCACACGCCATGGGTGTCGATCCGCAACTCGCGTTGGTGACCCAGGATCAGGCCAACCGGCAGGGCGCGGGCTGGTTTTCCGAGCGCGAGTCGCGCGCACCCAATCTGCTGTACGTCGGCAACGATGATGCGCAGTGGCGTGAGCGCTGTCTGCGCCAGAGCGATTGGGCGTTGATCGTGGCCAACGCCGGGAACCCGCCCAACACCCAGCGCGAACTGTGGCCCACGCTGGCGACCGGTAAACACCTGCCGCAACATCTGGTTTTGCTGCATGGTGGGGAACCTGGCGCCGGCAGCACCCGGCCCTGGCGCGATGCGTTTTCGCACACCCGCGACCAGCACCACATCCGCAACGATGCCGACATCGCGCGCATGGTGCGCCGCTTGCAGGGCCGTGCGCTGGGTCTGGTGTTGTCCGGCGGCGGTGCGCGTGGCTTCGCCCACATCGGCGTGGTGCGCGCACTGCGCGAGGCTGGCCTGGAAATCGACTACGTGGCTGGTGCCAGCATCGGCGCGATCATGGGCGCCGGCATCGCGGCGGACTGGTCGCTGGCGCGCACATTGGCGATCTACCGGCGTGGCTTTGTGCGCTCCAACCCGTTGTCGGACTGGACCTTGCCACTGGTGGCGCTGCGGCGCGGGCACAAGGTGGCCAGTCTGCTGCGCGGCGCCCACGGCGAGACCGAAATCGAGGATCTGCCGATCCCGTTTTTCTGCGTGTCATCCGACCTCACCGAAGGCCGCCTGCGCGTACACGACTCGGGCGCGCTGTGGCGGGCGCTGCGCGCCAGTTGCGCGATTCCCGGCCTGCTGCCGCCGGTATTCCACGACGGCCATATCCTGGTCGATGGTGGTGTCATCGACAACCTGCCGGTGGCACAAATGCACCGACGCATGGTCGGCGCGATCGTGGCCGTCGATGTCGGGGGCGATTTCCGTCTGGCCACCGATCTGGAAGAGGCGTGGACGCCGCCGTGGTGGCAGGTACTGCCCGAACTGTGGGGCACGCACCGACGCCCTGGCTTGGCCGCATTGGTGTTGCGCGCCGGCATGGTCAGCTCCGATGCCGCCACCCGCCAGCAGCGACGCATGAGCCACGCCGTGTTTCAACCGCCATTGGCGAGCATCGATCTGCTCGCCTGGAAATCGTTCGATCGCGCGGTAAAACTGGGCTATCACGACACCGTCGAACGCTTGGCCAACGAACCCGACCTGCTCGCCCGCTTGCGCGCGGTGCAGCGGACGCCGATTAGCGGGTAAGGAACTTCACCAGGCGATCGGCAAAGCCGCGATACGGCGGCTTGAACCAATCCATGCCGCTGATGCGCGACTGGTAGAACACCGGCTTTTGCTTGCTGAACGCCATGAAGCCGTCACGACCATGATAGTGGCCCATGCCGCTCGGGCCGATGCCACCGAAAGGCAGGCTGGCCTGGGCGATGTGCATCACCGTGTCGTTGACGGTAACGCCACCGGCGATGGTGCGCTCGAGTACCTGCTCGACCCGTGCGCGATCGTTATCGAATACGTACAGGGCCAGCGGCCGATCGTGATCGTTGACCCAGGCGATGGCTTCATCGAGGTGGCCATAACCGATGACCGGCAGAATCGGCCCGAAGATCTCATCGCGCATCAACGCGCTGTCATTGCCCGGGTCGACGACCACGGTCGGCGGAATGATGCGCTCGGCTTCGGCGCGGGCCGGATCGACCGGCGCCAGCGCGGTCACCTGGTTGCCGCGCGTGCGCGCTTCGTCGAGGTAACCGCGCAAGCGCCGGAACTGGCCTTCGTTGACGATGCGGGTGTAGTCGGCGTTACCGTCCAGCGTCGGGTAGCGTGCCGCCACCGCGCGGCGCAACGCCTCGACAAAGGCATCGCGTTCGGCCTTGGGCACCAGCACGTAGTCCGGTGCGATGCAGGTCTGACCGGCATTGAGGAACTTGCCGGCCGCGATGCGTGCTGCTGCCGTTGCCAGCGAATAACCGGGGCCGATGATGGCCGGCGATTTACCGCCCAGCTCCAGCGTCACCGGGGTGAGGTTGGCCGCCGCCGCCGCCATCACCTTGCGCCCCACCGGCGTGGAGCCGGTGAACAACAGATGATCGAATGCGAGCCCGGCGAATGCAGCGGCAACGTCGCTGCCGCCCAGCGCCACCGCAACCCGGTCTTCGGGAAAAACCTCGGCCAGCAAGGATTTCAGGAACGCGCTGGCGTGCGGGGTGTGCTCGGACGGCTTGAGGTAGACATGATTGCCGGCGGCAATGGCGGTAACCAGGGGCATCAACGCCAGATTGACCGGGTAATTCCACGGCGAAATGATGCCGACCACGCCGAGCGGCTGAATCCGCACTTCGGCGCGTGCGGGCCAAAACATGGCATCGACCGGGCGCGGTTGCGTACGCATCCACTCGCGCAGGTGCCGGCGCATCACGTCGATCTCGGCGAGCACCGTCATGCCATCGGAAACCAGGGTTTCGTGGCGCGAGCGGTGGCCGAAGTCGGCCGCGATGGCGGTCACCATGTCTTCCAGACCCGCCTTGAACACCCGGCGCAATCGGGCCAGGTCGTCCATGCGCTGGGTGTAATCGGGCGCCTTGCCGCGCTGCGCGGCACGCAACCGCGCAAGGGTAGGCTGTAGCTCGCTGATCGAGGTTTCGGTTGGCATATTCATGGCGTGAGTGTAGCGCTGACTGCGCGGAATCGCTTGCGTTGTCGCGCTGAACGGCTAGGCTGGACGCAGGCCATTGCCAAAGGAGCCAGCACTTGAAGCCCAATTACCAATTCGAGAAGCGCCAGCGCGAGCTGGAAAAGAAAAAGAAGAAAGCACTCAAGACCCTGAAGAAGGGTGGCACAACCGAGCCTGCTGCCGATGTTCCCGGCACCGCCGCGCCCGACAAAAGCGAACCGACCGGCTGAGTTGACGGCGTAAGCACCCGCTCGCTCGGCGGTTACGCGGGCTTCGCCCCGACGCCGCGCTCGGTCTGCCGGCAGGCAGGTCGCCCACAGGGTGGGCTCCTACAAAAAACGACTGCGTTTACCTGTAGGAGCCCACCCTGTGGGCGACCTGAGCGCCTGTGGACAACCCGCACCGGCACAGGGACGGCAATTCGCCGTAAATGGCGATGAGACTCTTTTGCTCCCCACAAAAAGATAAAGCCCGTATCGGCCAGAGCCAGATACGGGCTTTACTCCCTCCCCCACGTCGGGAGATCACAGGCTAACGGAAATTTCACCACTGTCACGCTGCAGCGCAAAACTGTACTGTGCGGTGCAGCAGCCTGTCGCGCGCGATGCCGGCCTGCGGTCGAACACCGTGGCTGGGCCAGCCCAACGGGTGGTCAGTCCGAAAACGACGAAGCCCCGCATCGCTGCGGGGCTTCGCGTTTTTATCGATTCGCCACAAACCCAGGCGACAAAACCGCATTGACTCGGGTCGTGGCCCGGGTAGAGGCCCTACGGGCCGAAACCCGGGGCCAACGCCGATCAGAAGCCCATATCGCCCATGCCGCCGCCCATGCCGCCCATACCGCCGTCATGGCCGCCGCCGCTACCGCCCTTGTCCTTGTCCGGAGCGTCGCCGATCATCGCCTCGGTGGTGATCATCAGGCCGGCAATGGAGGCCGCGTTCTGCAGTGCGGTGCGGGTGACCTTGGTCGGGTCGAGAATACCCATCTCCAGCATGTCGCCGAACTCGCCGGATGCGGCGTTGTAGCCGTAGCTGCCCTTGCCATCGGAGATCTTGTTGAGCACCACCGACGGCTCATCGCCGGAGTTGGTGGCGATTTCGCGCAGTGGCGCTTCCATCGCACGCTTGGCGATCACGATGCCGTGGTTCCGCGCGCCTTCTTTTCCTTCATCTCGATTTCGGTCGAGGCACCGACCTTGATGACGGCGACGCCGCCGGCCAGCTTGGCCATGCGCTCTTGCAGCTTCTCGCGGTCGTAATCGGAGCTGGTGTCTTCGAGCTGCGCCTTGATCTGCTTGATCCGGGCCTGGATCGCTTCGGCTTCACCGGCGCCATCGATGATGGTGGTGTTGTCCTTGCTGACCTGGATCTTCTTGGCACGGCCCAGATCGCTGATCGTGGCCTTTTCGAGCTGCAGCCCGACTTCCTCGGAGATCACGGTGCCGCCGGTGAGGATGGCCATGTCTTCGAGCATCGCCTTGCGACGATCGCCGAAGCCCGGCGCCTTGACCGCGCACACCTTGACGATGCCGCGGATGGTGTTGACCACCAGCGTCGCCAGCGCTTCGCCTTCGACTTCTTCGGCGACGATCAGCAGCGGCTTGCCGGCCTTGGCCACGGCCTCGAGCACCGGAATCAGCTCGCGCACGTTGGCGATCTTCTTGTCGAACAGCAGGATGAACGGGTCGTCCAGCTCGGCCGACATCGACTGCTGGTTGTTGACGAAATACGGGCTCAGGTAGCCGCGGTCGAACTGCATGCCCTCGACCACGTCCAGCTCGTTGTCCAGGCCCGAACCGTCTTCGACGGTGATCACGCCTTCCTTGCCGACCTTGTCCATGGCCTTGGCGATCAACTCACCGATGTTGAAATCGGAGTTGGCGGAAATGGCGCCGACCTGGGCGATTTCCTTGCTGGTGGCGCAGGGCTTGGAGATTTTCTTGAGCTCGGCGACAGCGGCGGTGACGGTCTTGTCGATGCCGCGCTTG
>PGZC01000023.1 GCA_002839995.1 Gammaproteobacteria bacterium HGW-Gammaproteobacteria-4
CGATGAGGGTGATGGTGGGCATGAGGTGGCCAGACGAGAAAGACATAAAGCGCATGGTCCGCAAAGGACGCGAAGGGCGCAAATGAAGCGTAAGGGAACCTCTGAATAAGCCCTACCCTGCGTCATTGCGAGCGTTCAAGCCTTTAGCCGCGAGGCCGAAGGCCGTGGCGGGAAGCAATCCAGTGTCTTGATTCCCTGATCAATCTGGATTGCCACGTCGCTTCGCTCCTCGCAATGACAGCTTGTTTCGAGTTTCCTTTACTTCCGTCGCTTCCTTTGCGCCCTTCGCGTCCTTTGCGGACTGCAGTTCGCTTTTTTGCAAACCCGCCACATCACACCGCTATTGGCGCCTTGATCGCGGGGTGTGGGTCGTAGCCTTCGATGCGAATATCCTCGAACCGGAACGCGAACAGGTCGTTGATGTCCGGGTTCAAATGCAGGCGTGGCAGCGCGCGCGGCATGCGCGTGAGTTGTTCCTGCGCCTGGGCAAAATGATTGCGATACAGATGCGCGTCGCCCAGGGTATGCACGAAGTCGCCCACCTTCAGCCCGCACACCTGCGCCAGCATGTGGGTCAGCAAGGCGTAGCTGGCGATATTGAACGGGACACCGAGAAAGATATCGCCCGAGCGCTGATACAACTGACAACTGAGCCGCCCCTGCGCCACGTAAAACTGGAACAGGCTATGGCAGGGCTGCAACGCCATCTGACCCAGTTCGCCTACGTTCCAGGCGCTCACCAGCAGCCGGCGCGAATCGGGGTTGCGCCGGATTTCATCGACCAACCAGCGCATCTGGTCGATCTCCTGCCCGTCCGGGCCGGCCCAGCGCCGCCACTGTTTGCCATACACCGGGCCCAGCTCGCCATCGGCGTCGGCCCATTCGTCCCAGATGCCGACGCCGTTCTCGCGCAGGTAGGCGGTATTGGTGTCGCCGCGCAGGAACCACAACAACTCGTGGATGATCGAGCGCAGATGCAGCTTTTTCGTGGTCAGCAGCGGGAAGCCGGCCGTCAGATCGAAGCGCATCTGCCAGCCGAACACTGCGCGGGTGCCGGTGCCGGTGCGATCGTCCTTGTCGCTGCCGCGCTCCAGCACATGTTGCAGCAGGTCGAGATACGCTTTCATGCTCAGCCAGCCGGTTGCAGACGCGGTGCGTTGCGCGAACGCCACAACAGGAACAGACCGAGTCCGATCAGGGGCAAGCTCAGGACCTGGCCCATGGTCAACCAGCCAAACGCGAGATAACCCAATTGCGCATCGGGCACCCGCACGAACTCGACCACGAACCGGAACACGCCGTACAGCAACGCAAACAACCCGGAAACCGCGTAGCGCGGACGCGCCTTGCTGCTGAACCCATACAACAACACAAACATCACCAGACCTTCGAGCAGCGCCTGATACAACTGCGAGGGGTGGCGGGCAAAACCATCGAGCGCACCGCTGGCATGCAGGCTGCGCAGTTGCTCCAGCGGATACGCCGACAGCTCCGGGCTGTTGGGGAACAACACGCCGTACGAACTGCCGGTCGGCTTGCCCCACAGCTCGCCGCCGATGTAATTGCCGATGCGGCCAAAACCCAGCCCGGGCGGCACCAATGGCGCGACGAAATCGAGGGTGTCGAACACGTGTACCCGATGCGCGCGCGACCACCACACCGCAGCGATCACGCCGAGCAGACCGCCGTGGAAGCTCATGCCGCCTTCCCATACCCGCAGGATCATCAGCGGATCCTTGAGCAACTCGGCAAACGCGTAGAACAGCACATAGCCGATACGCCCGCCGAGCACCGCGCCGAGCATGCCGTAGAACAACAGATCGCCGAAGGCGTTGGCGTTGATCCCGGGAAAGCGTCCCGCGTTGACGCGCCGGGTGCCCAGCCACGAGGCAACGACGAAGGCCAGCAGGTACATCAGCCCGTACCAGTGAACGGACACCGGGCCGAGGTGGATGGCGATCGGGTTTATATCGTGCAGGATCGGCATGCGGCTTACCACGTTCAAACCCCGATTATGCCTGTTGCAACGCATTGACTGCGAGCGCCGCCAAGGTCAACGCCAACAGGCGGCGGCACGCTAGGAGCCTGTCGGACTTGACTGATCGTAGCGAGGGAAAGCCGGTTTGAGACAGATTTTTCGATCTTTTGAGGCGAATAGCAGGGCTCTTTAACGAAAAAGATCGGGAAATCTGTCCAATCTCGGCTTTTCCGCAGTAGATCAGCGTCAAAAAGCGGAGCCACCCGTCATCACGCATCCGCGCCACGAATCCAGCGTTGCTCGAATTCGGCCAACGGCAGCGGCCATCCCAGCAAATATCCTTGCGCCATGCCGCAGCCCAAGGCACGCAACAGGCTCAGTTCGCTCTGGGTTTCCACGCCTTCGGCGACCACGCTTAAGCCCAGTTCGGTTGCCATGTCGATCAACACGCGTACCAGATTGGTTGCGCGCGCATCCGTGCCCATGCGCGCGACGAAGCTGCGGTCGATCTTCATGCACGCCAGCGGCAATTCGGCGAGATGACTGATCGACGCAAAGCCGGTACCGAAATCGTCCATCGACAACGGCACCCCGGCGCGTGCCAGACAATGCAATTGCGCAATGATTTCAGAGCCCGGATCGAGCAGGGTGTTTTCGGTAATCTCGATATTGATCGCCGCTGGCGGCAAGCCTGCGGCGGCAATGAGCGCGAGCAACCGATCGACGTTGCGCGCCGAACGCAGTTGCACCGATGCCAGATTCACGTGCAACACAAAGCCTGCACACGCCGGCAATTGTCGCCATCGCGCCAGCCGATTCAGCAACGCCGGCAACAACCTGTCGTGAACCGTTGCGATCAACTCGGACTCTTCCAGCACATCCAGGAATTCAGCGGGCGGCAACACCCCTCGCTCCGGATGCCGCCAGCGCAGCAACGCTTCCGCGCCCACCAGGCGAGACCGGTGCGAGCCCATGATCGGCTGCAGGTGGAACTCGAACTCGTTGGCAACGATTGCTGCGCGTAAACGCATTTCCAGCCGCAACCGCTGCTCAGCCGCGGTGTGGTGGTCGCCATCCACGCTGTACAAGCCACCGCGCCGCCCACGCGAAGCGACATCGACCGCGATCATCGCGTCGCGCAACGCCGCATCCGGCCCCTGGTAGGGGGTCAGCGACGGCACCACGCCAATACTGACGCTGATGCCAAGGGCACGCTCGGGGATCAAATGGTTGCCCTCGATTTCACGGCGGATGCGTGCGATGGCGCCATCGACGTCGCGCGCGGACAACAGCACCACAAACTGATCGCCGGCCAGCCGCGCCAGCGCTTCGGGCGCGAAAAGTCCCTTCAACCGGTCGGCAACGGCGCACAGCAGCCGGTCGCCGACGTCGCCGCCGAACGCATGATTGACGCGATGAAAGCGGTCGATATCGATCACCACCAGCGCCATCGACGGTGTGGTGTTGGAACCGACCACGCCGGTCAGGGTCTGTACCAATGCCGTGCGATTGGCAAGGCCGGTCAGACCGTCGATACACAATGCCCGCTGCCGCTCGGCCTCGAGCTGCATCAAATGATGCTGCTCGAACTGCCGCCCGACCATGGCCGCAATCGCGGTGACGAACAACCGCTCTTCCGATGCCCAGGCGCGCGCGCCCCCGATGTGCTCGTGGCATACCACGCCGATGATCTGTCCGCCCTGGCGCACGGCGACATCGAGCAGGGCGCCAATGCCGGCGGGTTGCAAATAGCCACTCACCAGATCGGCCGTCCGCGCATCGCTGAGCGCGTCTTCGGCGGCCAGGGTGAGACTGGCGTCCAGCGCCGCGAAATAGCGCGGTGCGCTGACGGCCGTCAATTCGATGCCAGGTGTTTCAACCAGGCCCGACGCCGTGCATTGGCATTCGCAACGGATCGACCGGCGGTCATCGGCGATCCGCCAGAAGCTCGCGCGAAACACACCCAGCGCCTGCGCCGATGTGGTCAGCAGATGGTGCAGCGCCGCGTCGATATCGCGCGACGGCGAGCGGCCCAACTCGAACAACGCATCGCGCAGTGGCTTCCAGCGCGCCGAAGCATTGGCTGGTGTCACGTAATCGCGTGGAGTGGTCTCTTCGCTCACCGCGCCCCCGAAACGCTCGCTACCGACCGCGAACCGCACCCGGGCCGGACGCAATGACTATGTCCGAAACCGCTCAGGCGGGCAACACCCGGCAAATATACCCTTTGAGGTAGGCCGTTTCCGGGATCGCGGGATGGACAGGGTGATCCGGCCCCTGGCTGAGCGGTTCGAGCACCTGCACAAAACGATCCAGATGCCGGGCGGCCGCCTGAATCCCCTCCAGCAACGCGGCATGCGGCATGTGGTGGCTGCACGAGCACAGCACCAGCACACCATCGCGCGAAAGCACCTGCATCGCCGCCTCGGCCAATCGCCGGTAGGCCAAAGCCCCCTCCTTGAGATCCTTCTTGCGCTTGACGAACGCCGGCGGATCGAGGATCACCACATCGTAATGGCGGCGCTCGCCGCGCGCGGCCTTGAGGTAGTCGAATGCGTCCGCCGTGACCGCACTGACCCGATCCGCCAGGCCATTGCGCTCGGCGTTGGCAACGATATGCTGCACCGCTGCCGCCGAGGCATCGACGCAGGTCACCGCGCTGGCACCGAAGGCAGCGGCACGCAGGCCCCAGGCACCGACATAACTGAACACGTCGAGCACACTGCGCCCCGTCACATACGGTGCGAGGCGATCGCGATTGGCCTGCTGATCGAAAAACCAGCCGGTTTTCTGGCCGTCGTTCACATCGACGGCAAACTGCAACCCGCCTTCGTGCACCAGCACCGGCTCACCGGCCAGCGCCTCGCCGCCCTCGACACAAGACGCCAACCCCTCCAGCACCCGCGCCGAGGAATCGTTCTTCCACACCAGCGCGCGTGGCGACAGGACTTTCTCGATTGCCTCGCTGATCGGATCGCGCAATCGCTCGATGCCGGCAGTGGTGGCCTGTGCCACCACCACATCGCCCATGCGCTCGACGGTGAGTCCCGGCACGCCATCGCTCTCGCCGAACAGCAAGCGGTAAAACGGCTCGGCGTAACGGCGCTCGCGCAAGGCCAGCGCCACGTTGAGCCGATGCACGAACAACGAGCGATCCAGCGCGTGCCCGCTGCGATCGAGCAGGCGCGCCGCAATCAGGGTGGCGGGATTGACGTAGCCGCTGCCGAGTTCGCGTCCGCTGTAATCGACGATCCGGCACGGGTCGCCCGCCGCGAACGCGGTCAACGGCGTCTTGGCGACATCGACCTCGTTGCTGAACACCCACAGATGGCCGGCGCGCAGACGGCGCTCTTCGCCGCGCTTGAGTTGCAATAGGGGGTATGGCTCGGCATTCACGGGCAGTATCCTGTGCAAACCCCAAGTTTACCGGCTCGCCGCCCAACAATCGGAAATCGAATGCACAATCGCCTTGCGCAATCGTCCAGCCCCTACCTGCGCCAGCACGCCGGCAACCCGGTGCACTGGCAGCCGTGGGACGAGACGACGCTCGCGCTGGCACGCGAGCGCGACCTGCCGATCCTGCTGTCGATCGGTTACTCGGCCTGCCATTGGTGCCATGTGATGGCGCACGAGAGCTTCGAGGATGAGCAGACGGCGGCGTTGATGAACGCGCATTTCGTCAACATCAAGGTGGATCGCGAAGAGCGCCCGGATCTGGATCGCATCTATCAACTGGCGCACCAGGCGCTGACCGAACGCGGCGGCGGCTGGCCGTTGACCGTGTTTCTCTCGCCGCACGATCTGTTGCCGTTTTTTGCCGGCACCTATTTTCCGAAGTCGCCGCGTTACGGCATGCCGGCCTTTGCCGACCTGTTGCAGCGCGTCGCCGACTGGTTCGCCGTCAACCGTGATCAAGCTGCAACGCAGAGCGCGCAGTTGCGTGCGTTTTTGCAACGTCAGTACGCGGTACCGCCGCGCAGCGCCATGCCGTCGGTCGCAATGATCGCGTCGGCAGAGGACGCGCTGATGCGACGCTTCGAACCGCACTGGGGCGGCTTTGGTGGCGCACCCAAGTTTCCGCACAGCGGCGATCTGGAATTGCTGCTGGCCTCCGATCAGGCGGCGTGCCGTGCCGCCGTGCTGCACAGCCTGACGCGCATGGCCGAAGGCGGGATCCACGACCAACTCGGCGGTGGCTTCTGCCGTTACAGCGTCGATGCGCGCTGGGAAATCCCGCACTTCGAGAAAATGCTGTACGACAACGCGCTGTTGTTGCCGCTATACGCCAAGGCGGCGGCGCTGAGCGGCGAATCGCATTACCGCGCCACCGCCGAGACCATCGCGCATTGGCTGGAGCGGGAGATGCGCGCGCCCGATGGCGGCTACTACGCGGCGCTGGATGCGGACAGCGAAGGCGAGGAAGGCCGCTACTACGTCTGGAGCGTCGATCAGGTGCGCACGGCACTTTCCGCCGATGCCTATGCCGTCGCCGCAGCGCATTGGGGTCTGGACGCGCCACCCAATTTCGAGGATCAACACTGGCATCTGCGCGTCGCGCGCCCGCTGACCGAAGTCGCCGATTCGCTCGGCATCAGCCTGACGGTGGCGCAACAGCGGATCGAAGAAGCCCGCACGCGCTTGCTCGCGATCCGGCAAACCCGCATCCGCCCCGGCCTCGACGACAAACGCCTGACCGCGTGGAACGCGATGCTGGCCAGCGGTTATGCGCGTGCGGCGGCGTGGCTCGATCGCCCGGACTGGACGCAGCACGCGCGCGCCATCGTCGATTTCATCCACGAGCGGGCCATGCGCGATGGCCGGCTGCACGCCAGCGTGCAGGGCGGCGAGGCGCAATTTGCTGCGTATCTGGACGACACCGCGTGGCTGCTGCTGGCGCATCTGGATCTGCTCGCGGTCGATCCCGACCCGGATCACCTGTATCGCGCCATCGCGCTGGCGGACACCTTGCTCGCACGTTTTGAGGATCGTAGCGGCGGTGGATTTTTCTTCACCGCGGACGATCACGAAACCCTGCCGGTGCGGCCGCGCAGCTTTACCGACGACGCCACGCCTGCCGGCGCTGCCATCGCCGCACAGGCGCTGCTGCGACTGGCCTGGCTGACCGCCGAACCACGCTATCTCGATGCCGTCGAGCGCTGCCTGTGTGCGGGTAACGACACCGCGACTGCCATGCCGGCGGCGGCGGCCAGCCTGTTGCACGCGCTCCGCCACTGGCACACGCCGGCGACGCAACTGGTGCTGCGCCTGCCGCAGGATGGTCGCTCTGCCTGGCAACCGGCGATCGCGGCGGCACACGGCCGGGGCATTGCCGTGGTGCAACTGCCCTGTACCCGCGCCGCCGATGATCCGCTGCCGATGCACCCGGGCAAGGGCGATGGCATCGCCTGGCTGTGTACCGGCAGCGAATGCCTGCCGGCGATCGCCGACCCGGAGCAGTTACTGCGTGAGTTGCAGGCGCTCGTGCCGAGGCAGTGAGTGCAGACACGCCGTACGCGCGTTACGGCTATGGATTTGGGCGCGCGGTTGGCACACGAGAATCCGCATCAACGATCACTCGGTCAGGTCGCCCACAGGGTGGGCTCCTACAAAGAGCGGTTGCGCTCACCTGTAGGAGCCCACCCTGTGGGCGACCGCACGAAGCGACGACGGGGCTGGCGACGCCAGCGGTTTCTCGGTACCGCTGCGTGAGTTGCAGGCGCTCGTGCCGAGGCAGTGAGTGCAGACGCCACTATGACGCGCCTGGATGTAGCGCTACCGAGAAACCGCTTTTCCGAGTCCCAAGTATGGAAAAAGCGGGGTCCGCAAAGGACGCCAAGTGCGCAAAAGAAAGCAAGAAGCCGAGCCAGTAGGATGGGTAGCACGTGGCGAAACCCAACCGTCGCCAACCCAACGCTGTTATTTGCGCCTTTTGCGTTCTTTGCGGATCCAAT
Source organism: Gammaproteobacteria bacterium HGW-Gammaproteobacteria-4 (assembly GCA_002839995.1). Taxonomy (GTDB): domain Bacteria; phylum Pseudomonadota; class Gammaproteobacteria; order Xanthomonadales; family Xanthomonadaceae. Next base: position 7,930 of record PGZC01000023.1, read on the forward strand.
ATGCTTTACGGTTCTCCCGAGTCCTCCCGAGTCCCGAGTCCCGGCTTTATCGCGAGCCGCAGGAAGGCCACAGCGCGCTGATGCCGGCGATGCCTTGGGCACCGTGTTGCCGGGCAACGTTCAGATCGCCGACGCACATGCCGCCGATGGCATAGATCGGCAGGCTCACAGCCTCACGCAGCGCGGCGAATGCGGCCCAGCCCAGCGGCGTTGCGTCGGGATGCGACGGCGTGCGCTGCACCGGGCCGAGCACGACAAAATCGACACCCAGGGCTTGCGCGCGCGCCAGCTCCGCCGCGTTGTGGCACGACGCTGCAACCGGAAGTTCCGGCGCCAGGGGCCGGGCATCGAAAGCGGCCAGTTGGGCAGCACGCAGATGCACGCCCACGCCGATCTCGCGTGCCAGATCGACATGGGCGTTCAGCAACAGGCTGGCACCGAACTCGACGCACACCGCGCGCGCGAGGTGTGCGTATTCGCGCAGGTCATTGCCATCGAGGTTTGGCATGCGCAACTGGATGCGGCGCGCGCCCTGTCCCAGAGCCACGCGCAATTCTTCGGCAAAGCCGCGCAGCGGCCCCGCCGTGGCCGGTGTCAGCAGATACTGCTCGGGCTGCATCAAGGCCGCGATCACCGGCAGATCGGCGGCGGGCATCGCGTACTCGCCCAACCTGTAACCGGGGGTCCATGCCAGTGCCTGGCCTTCCTTGCCGCGCGGCTTTCCATGCCACGCCCCGACCCGATAGACATCGAGCACGATGCGCTTGTGCGGGTAGGCATGGGGCACCCGGATCAACGGGCGGCAATCGTGCGCCTGCACGCGAATGCCCAATTCTTCGTGCAGCTCGCGGCACAACGCCTGTTGCGGCGTTTCGCCCGGCTCGCGCTTGCCGCCCGGAAACTCCCAGGCGCCGGCCAGATCGCGGCCCTGGCTGCGCCGCGCCAGCAACACGCGGCCCTGGGCATCCTCCAGTACCGCCGCGCAGACATGGATCGGTTCAGTGCCCATCAGGCAGCGCAAACGGGAGCCTCTCGAAACCTGCTGCGCGACCCGATTGCTGCGTTGCGCGGTGCTCGGAATCCTCATGTACGAGAAAGTACACTCCGGTTCGTGCGCCGCACATGGATGTGCAAGTGTCGCGTGAGGCAGGACGCCGGAAGCGACCGCTCCGTGCGCCTTGCACTCGGGCCGCTCGCGACGGTTTCAAGAGATCCCCAAACGTCAACTGAGTTGACCGTGGCACTGCTTGTACTTCTTGCCTGAACCACAAGGACAGGGATCGTTGCGGCCAACCTTCGGCCCGACCCGCGCCGGCTCGTGCGCGGCCGCGGCAGCGCCGCTCTGTGCAGCTGCCTGCGCCTGCGCGGCTTCTTCATCGGCAGAATAGCCGCCCGGATCGGCATGCTGGAACTCCATCGGCCGCGCCTGCTGGCGCTGGCGCTCTTGTGCCTCGATCTGCGCCATTTCCTCCTCGCTGCGAACGCGGATGCGGGCGAGGATGGTGATCACGTCCACCTGTACCTTTGCCAGCATCTGCTCGAACAGCTCGAACGCTTCGCGCTTGTATTCCTGCTTGGGCTGCTTTTGCGCGTAACCGCGCAGGTGAATGCCCTGGCGCAGGTAATCCATGCGCGAGAGGTGCTCCTTCCAGACCTGATCGAGCACGGTCAACATCACGTGCTTTTCCAGATGGCGCATCATCTCGCCGCCGATCTGCGCTTCCTTGCCGGCAAAATGTGCCGCCGCACCTTCGATCACGAAACGGGCAATGCCATCGGCATCGAGTTCCTCGTGCGCCTTGATCTGACCCTGGATGTCCAGCACAACGCCAAACTCGTCGACCAACGCGCGTTCCAGCCCGGCGATATCCCATTGCTCATCGACCGAGTGCGCCGCCACGAAGCGCCGTGCGACATCGAAAAACACGTCGTCGCGGATGCCCTCGATGGAATCGGCAACCGACTCGGCATCCAGCAGTTCATTGCGCTGCTGGTAAATCACCTTGCGCTGGTCGTTGGCAACGTCATCGAATTCCAGCAAATTCTTGCGGATGTCGAAATTGTGCGCCTCGACCTTGCGCTGCGCCGCCTCGATGCGTTTGCTGACCATGCCGGACTCGATCACCTCGTCCTCTTTCATGCCCATCATCTTCATTGCCTTCTGCACCCAGTCGGCGGCGAAGATGCGCATCAGGTTGTCTTCCAGCGACAGGAAGAAACGCGACGATCCGGGATCGCCCTGGCGGCCGGAGCGGCCTCGCAACTGGTTGTCGATGCGACGCGACTCGTGCCGCTCGGTGCCGATGATGTGCAGGCCGCCAGCGCTGATGACAGTTTCGTGGCTTTGCTTCCAGCGCGCCTTGACCTGTTCGCGATCGGCGTCGGAAAGATCCTCGCCAAGGCCAGCGAGCTCATGCTCCAGTGAACCACCCAGCACGATATCGGTACCGCGACCGGCCATGTTGGTGGCGATGGTAACCGCTTTGGGCCGGCCGGCCTGGGCCACGATCTGCGCCTCGCGCTCGTGCTGTTTGGCATTGAGCACCTCATGGGTGACGCCGGCCTCGCGCAACTGCGCGGACAACATTTCCGAGGTTTCGATCGAGGTGGTACCGACCAGCACCGGCTGCCCGCGCTCATGACAGTCCTGGATATCTTCCAGCACCGCCTTGAACTTGGCCTGGCGGTTGAGAAACACCAGATCCGGGTGATCCTTGCGCACCATCGCCCGGTTGGTCGGAATGACCACCACTTCCAGGCCATAGATCGTCTGGAACTCGTAGGCTTCGGTGTCAGCAGTGCCGGTCATCCCCGCCAACTTGCTGTACATGCGAAAGAAGTTCTGGAAGGTGATCGAAGCCAGCGTCTGGTTTTCGCGCTGGATCGGCACGCCTTCCTTGGCCTCGACGGCCTGATGCAGACCGTCCGACCAGCGCCGCCCGGCCAGCGTGCGACCGGTGAACTCATCGACGATAATCACCTCGCCATCGCGCACGATGTAATCGACATCGCGCTGATACAGCGCGTTGGCGCGCAGCGCGGCATTGAGATGGTGCACGATCGCCAGATTGTTGGCCGCGTACAGCGCATCCTCATCGTCCTTGAGGATGCCGGCCTCATGCAGCAGGCGCTCGGCATTTTCCATGCCGGCTTCCGACAGATGCACCTGCTTGGCTTTTTCGTCGACGAAAAAGTCGCCCTCGCCTTCCTCGGTGGCCTGCCGCACCAGCTTGGGCACGATACGATTGACCTTGACGTACAAGTCGGGCGACTCGTCGGCAGGCCCGGAGATGATCAGCGGCGTGCGCGCTTCGTCAATCAGGATCGAGTCCACCTCATCGACGATCGCAAAATTGAGTTCGCGCTGGAAACGGTCGTCCCTGGACAGCGCCATGTTGTCGCGCAGATAGTCGAACCCGTATTCGTTATTGGTGCCGTAGGTGATGTCGGCGGCGTAGGCGCCCTTCTTGTCGCCATGCGGCATGCCCGGATAGACCACACCAACACTCAGGCCCAGCCAGTTATAGAGCTTGCCCATCCACGCCGCGTCGCGACGCGCCAGGTAGTCGTTGACGGTAACGACGTGCACACCCTTGCCGGCCAGCGCATTGAGATACACCGCCAATGTCGCGACCAGGGTCTTGCCTTCGCCGGTGCGCATTTCGGCGATCTTGCCCATGTGCAACACCATGCCGCCGATCAACTGGACATCGTAATGGCGCATGCCGAGCACGCGCTGCGAGGCCTCGCGGCATACCGCGAACGCTTCGGGCAGGATCGCATCCAAGCTCTGTCCGCCAGCCAACCGCTGCTGAAACTCACCGGTCTTCGCTTTCAGCGCCGCATCGTCGAGCGCCTTGATTTCAGGTTCCAGCGCGTTGATGCGTACGACGGACTTTTGCAATTGACGCAGCAGGCGCTCATTACGGCTGCCAAATACACGGGTAAGCAGGGAATTGATCATGGTGACCGGGTTGGATTGGGAAATAGGCGCAACGGGTATGAGGGGCAGACGACCAGCTCGGGCCTGCGCTATTCACGACCATCACCAACGCACCTGGCGCCAACTCGGCTCGCAAATCGGGCCACCCTCAGCGACCCGGCACACCATTCGCCGGGTCGGTCGAGTACCCGACCGACCCGCAAAGGCGCCATTGTAACGTGGGGACGGCTGGTCGCGCTTCAAGCGCTCGCCGAAGGACGAGGGGAGTCAGCCGCGGCTGTGCTGCAGAAACTGGCGCGGGTTGACCGGACGGCCATCGCGCCAGACCTCAAAATGCAGATGGTTGCCGGTGGACCGGCCGGTTGAACCCATCAACGAAATCCTGTCGCCAGCCCTGACGCGCTCGCCAACCGTAACCAGCAGTTTGCTGTTGTGTCCGTAACGCGTCATTACGCCATTGCCATGGTCGATCTCGACCAGGTTGCCGAGGCCGGCGTCGCGACTGGCAAAAATCACCACACCATCGGCAACAGCGCTGACCGGATCGCCCGCCTTGCCGGCGAAATCCAGGCCACGATGAAACTGGTTGCCGCCGGTAATCGGATCGGTACGACTGCCAAAATGCGAACTCATGTAACCGCCACTGACCGGCATTCCGGCCGGTGTGGCACCCAGGTCCACATCCTGATCGGCGAGCAAGGCCTCGATCAGACCGAGCTGCTCGCCGGACGATTCGAACTGAAGCTCGAGCTCGTCGAGGCGACCGCGCACATCGAATGCCGACTGCGGGGTGGCCGGGTCCATGCCGCCGACGCCGGGCGCCTCGATGAAGTTGAACTCGCCGTCGCCCAACTTGCCGGAGCGTGTGAGGCGCTCGCCGAGCGCGTTCAGCCGATTGGCCTGCGCCTGCAATTCACCCAGACGCGCCGCCATCGCATTGAGGTCGCGGCTGGAACTGGCACGGACGTCCAGCAATGCCTCGTTTTGCGCATCGAGGCGTTCCTGCATTGCCTGCAATTGCACGCGCGCTGCGCGGTTGGGCCCGTTGACGAAAAAGCCGATGGCAAACCCGACAAAAAGAATTGCAGTCAGCCCAGCGGCTACTGCGGCGATCACCTTGGGATCACGTAATGCGAAATTTCGCGGTCCGCGCAGGAATTTCGCTACGATGATGACATTCATGAAGCATCACTCCGTCAATCGCCAGCCCGGCACAAACCGCCCCGCCGCCGCCCAGACCGCACTTGCGGCTGCCGGTAGCGCGCTCGGCGGCATCGTCCAACGTGCCCAGTGGCTGGTCACGCTCGACGGGCTCTTGCGCCAATCCTTGCCGCCAGCCCTGGCCAAGCACTGCACGCTGGCCAATGTACGCGACGACACGCTTGTTTTTCTGGTCAGCTCACCGGTCTGGAAGGCCAAGCTGCGCCTGCTTGGCGACACCGTGCTGGCTGCCGCAAACGACGCCGGCGTTCCGGCCCGTGAGCTGACCTTGAAGGTTGCGTCCTTACCTATGCCCCCCCCGGAGACAACGCCGAACGTTCCCCTTTCTGCAGCCGGCCGCGATGCGCTGCGGTCTGCCGCACAATCCATTTCCGACCCGGAATTGCAGGCCAGACTCCTGAAGCTGGCATCCGTGCCGTGATTCCGTGCGGCGCCAGCAAGGTCCGTAAAAACCGCAGAACGCCGTGAAACAATGGCCGACCTTAGGCGATTTTTGCGTTGCGTTCCAGTGCCGTTAAGTTTCGCGGCCATGCGCGAGCCATATTCGTGACGCAAATCACACTTCAGCATGCCCACGTCGGCAGGCACAATTGCAATCAAATCAACATTTTCACGCAGGGATCGGCGCCAGCAGGCCGGGTGAAAACGACAGTGCGTCGGCGTCGTCAAAGCTGACGATCTCATAAGCGCTGGCATCGGCCAGCAGCGCGCGCAACAGGCAATTATTCAACTCGTGCCCGGATTTGTGGCCGTTGAACGCGCCGATCAGGCCATGCCCGAGCAAGTAGAGATCGCCGATGGCATCGAGAATCTTGTGGCGCACGAACTCGTCGGCATAACGCAGGCCGTTCTCGTTGAGGATGCGGTAGTCGTCGAGCACGATCGCGTTGTCCATGCTGCCACCCAGCACCAGGTTGCGTTCGCGCAGCATTTCGATGTCCTTCATGAAGCCGAAGGTACGCGCGCGACTGATCGCCTTGACGAACGAGGTCTGCGAAAAATCGATCTCGGCTCGCGATTGCGACTGGGAAAACAGGGGATGGCGGAATTCGATGGTGAAACCGACCTTGAAGCCGTCAAACGGCTCGAACCGCGCCCAGCGATCGCCGTCGCTGACCTGCACCGGCTTGAGAATCCGCACGAATCGCTTGCTGGCCTCCTGTTCCTCCATCCCGGCAGACTGGATCAGGAACACGAACGGCCCGGCCGAGCCGTCCATGATCGGAACTTCAGCGGCCGACAGATCGACATAGGCGTTGTCGATGCCAAGCCCGGCCATGGCCGCGAGCAGGTGCTCGATCGTGGCAACACGCACGCCATCGTGAATCAGCGTGGTGGACATCCGGGTATCGCCCACCACTTCCGCGTGGGCATGCAGCTCCACCACCGGGTCGAGATCGACCCGGCGGAACACGATACCGGTATTGATCGCCGCCGGACGCAGCGTCATGAACACTTTTTCGCCGGAATGGATGCCTACGCCGGTGGCGCGTATCACATTCTTCAGCGTGCGCTGTTTGATCATTCCCGTGCTTTCCCCGGTACAAACGCGACGTAAAACCCTTGCAAGCATAACATAGGGCATTGCACACGCAGGCTTGACGACGGCGAGCGAAGATGCCGGGGCCACGGGGCCACGGGGAAAGCGTAAAGCCCCGGTCCGCAAAGGAAGCGATCGGTGCAAAAGCCGCAAGGGACGCAGCAAGTCAATCAGACCTTCAATGTCGGTTCCGCCGGCGCGATGCGCCCCGGGTTTCGCCGGCGCGATGCGCCCCGGGTTTCGCCGCTGCGCGGCTCTACCCGGGCTACGAAATCACGGGCTGTCGTAGCGCGGGTAGCAGCCGGCAACGCCGTCATCGAACCCAACGCGTCATGCCGCAACCGCGCGGAGGACGCGGCTGCGGCACGACACCCCCGCGACTCAGGGCCGTCGCAGGGTGCGGCTGATCATCAATCCGCCTGCCGGCGCAGGAACGCCGGAATGTCCAGATAACTATGATCAGGCGCCGTCTCGCTGCTCACCGCAGCTTCGCTGCGACCGCTGGCGCGCAGGGCGTTGCCGGTATAACCCGGGCTGAAGTCGCCCACGTTCTCGATGGCGCCGGTGGTGCCATTGCGCACCAGCTTGATCGGGCGCGGCTGCATCACCGGTTCACGCTCGCTGGGACGCACCGGCTGGCGCGCCGCGCCGCGATTGAGACCGGTGGCGACCACGGTCACCCGCACTTCGTCCTGCATGTCCGGATCGAGTGAGGTGCCGATCACCACCGTCGCGTCTTCGGACGCGAACTCCTCGATGGTGCGACCGATTTCGTCGAACTCGCGCATGGTGAAATCGGGGCCGGCGGTGATATTGACCAGTACACCGCAGGCGCCGGCGAGGCTGATGTCTTCCAGCAACGGATTGCTGACCGCGGCATCGGCGGCGTCGAGCGCCCGCGATTCGCCGCGGCCGGTTCCGGTGCCCATCATTGCCATGCCCATCTCGCTCATTACCGTGCGCACATCGGCGAAATCGACGTTGATCATGCCCGGACGCACGATCAGGTCGGCGATACCCTGCACCGCACCGAGCAGCACATCGTTGGCAGCGCGGAATGCCTGCACCATGGTCGCCTCGCGGCCAAGCACGGTAATCAGCTTTTCGTTCGGCACCGTAATCAACGAATCGCAATGCTGACTGAGCTCTTCGATGCCCTTGAGCGCCACCTGCATGCGGCGGCGGCCCTCAAACGGGAACGGCTTGGTAACCACCGCAACGGTGAGAATGCCCATTTCCTTGGCCAGTTGCGCGACCACCGGCGCCGCGCCGGTGCCGGTGCCACCGCCCATGCCAGCGGTGATGAACACCATGTCGGCTCCTTCCAGCGCCTCGACGATGCGCTCGCGATCTTCCAGCGCCGACTGCCGGCCCACTTCGGGATTGGCGCCCGCGCCCAGACCCTTGGTGACATTGCTGCCGAGCTGCAACTGCAATTTGGCGCCCGAATTCCTGATCGCCTGCGAGTCGGTATTGGCGCAGATGAATTCCACGCCTTCCACCGCGCTGTTGACCATATGCGCGACCGCATTGCCGCCGCCGCCGCCGATACCGATCACCTTGATGATCGCGTTGGGTGCCACTTTTTCGATCAATTCAAACTTGGCCATGGGTGTTTCCTCCGTGATTGCTGCTGTTGCCTGCTGATCTGCTACGCCCTGTTTGTGCACATCGTTGCCGCAAAACGCCATGCCATCGCTGCCCGATGAACATGCTCAAAACTCGCCCCGGTACCAGTTGCGCAAACGCGCCAACGCCTTGCCGAACTTGCCGAGCGGCAGGCTCGGCCGGCTGGGGTTTTCGATCTGACTGCCCCAGAGCAGCAGACCGATGCCGGTGGCATAGACCGGATTGCTGATGACCTCGCCAAGGCCGGTCACTTGTTGCGGAATGCCCAGACGCACCGGCATGTGCAACATTTCCTCGGCCAGATCGACCACGCCTTCCATGCGCGAGGCGCCACCGGTCAACACCAACCCGGCGCGCACCAACTCCTCGTAACCGGAGCGGCGCAACTCGGCCTGGACCATTTCGAAAATCTCCTCGTAGCGCTCCTGCACCGCTTCGGCGAGTGCCTGACGCGCCAGACGACGCGGCGGTCGGTCGCCGACGCTCGGCACCTGGATCGTTTCCTCGGCGGTCGCCAGTTGCGCCAACGCACAGGCATAACGCACCTTGATCTGCTCGGCCTCGGGCGTCGGTGTGCGCAACAGGTGCGCGATGTCATTGGTGACCTGGTCGCCGGCAATCGGCAGCGATGCGGTATGGCGGATCGCGCCCTGCACGAACACTGCGATATCGGTCGTCCCGGCGCCGATGTCGACCAGCACCACTCCGAGTTCCTTTTCATCATTGGTCAGCACCGCCGTGCTCGATGCCAGCGCTCCGAGCACCAGTTCATCGACCTGGAGGTGGCAGCGATTGATGCACTTGGTAATGTTCTGTGCGGCCGACTGCGCGCCAACCACGAGATGCGCGCGCACTTCCAGGCGTACGCCGGACATTCCGACCGGATGACGGATGCCCTCCTGCGAGTTGTCGACGATGTATTCCTGCGCAATGGCATGCAGGATCTTCTGGTCCGACGGAATGGCGACGGCTTTTGCGGCCTCCAGCACGCGATCCAGATCGGCGTAGGTCACCTCGCCATCGCGGATCGGCGACATGCCGGGGGAATTGCGGCATTGCGTATGGCTGCCCGAGATCGATGCGTAGACCGAGCGGATCTCGCAGCCGGCCATCTGCTCGGCTTCCTCCAGCGCGCGTTGTATCGATTGCACCGTCGATTCGATATCGACCACCACGCCGCGCTTCATCCCGCGCGAATCATGGCTGCCCAGACCGATCACCTCGATCGATCCGCCGGGCGTGTATTCGCCGACCAGCGCGATCACCTTGGCGGTGCCGATATCCAGGCCGACGATAAGCGACTTGTCGCCTTTGCGGTTCATCGTGTATTCCTTGCGTGTATCGGTGCGGCGTCGCCTGGTCCGTTGCCGGCAAAGTTGAGCGCAAAACCGTTGGTGTAGCGAAGATCGGCGCGTGCAAACGTGGCGCTGTTCCCGGCGATCAGCTGTGGCATCGCACGCAATAGCCGGCCGAGACGCACTTCGGCGTCGTCGCGGCCGATCATGACGCTGGCGCCATCGGCCAGGCGAAGGCTCCAACTGCCGCGTGGCGACAGCCGGATTTCGACGACCTGGCGATCCAATGCAGCAAAACGCGTGGCCGCAAACCGATACAACGAAACCACGTCGGCCACGCGCCGCGCCGGTCCGCTCAGGTTCGGCAACGCCGCCAGCGCCGGATCATCCGGCGCCGAAAAGATCACGCCTTCACGCGACAGCCATTGGCGTCCATCCCAGCGCGCAAACGGCTGGTGCTCGCGTACATCCACTTGCAGCAGATCGGGCCAGCGCTTGCGCACCTGCACCGACGCGACCCACGGCAGTGCGCTGGCCGAGTCGCGTATGCGACGCAGATCGATGGCGAAAAAGCCCTTGCCCAATTCCGGCTGTACGGCAGCACGCACCGCCTCGGCGCTGACATGATCCAGCTCGCCGGTCACCTGCAGGCGCGACAGTGGCCAGCGATCGGCAGCGATCCAGCCGTTGACCACCGCCACCACCGGCAACACGACCACCAACAAGGCCACGATCCATATCGTCAGGCGCAGCCAGGCGTTCATTGCCCACCTCCGCTCAGCGTCTGCTCGAGGATGCGCCAACACAGCGTGTCGAAATCCATACCGATCGCCTGCGCCGCCTTGGGTAGCAGCGAGTGGCTGGTCATGCCCGGTGCCGTGTTCACTTCCAACAACCAGTTGTTGCCGGCGGCGTCGCGCATCACATCGACCCGGCCCCAACCGCCGCAACCTAGCGCCTCGAATGCGTTCAACGCCAACGCCCGCATCTGCGCTTCCGCGCCCGGATCATCCAAACCGGGACACAGGTACCGGGTGTCCTCGGCGAGATACTTGGCGTGGTAGTCGTAATACGCGCCCGACGGCACGATGCGGATGCTGGGCAGTGCGCTATCGCCCAGAATCCCGACCGTGTATTCGCCACCGACGACAAGCTGCTCCATCAACAACTCGCCGGGATAACGCGCCGCCAGCGCCACCGCCTGCTCCAGATCATCGAGCGCAAACACGCGGGTGATGCCGACACTGGAACCTTCGCAGGCCGGCTTGACGATCACCGGCAAGCCCAACTGCTCGGCGGCGGCGCACACATCGTCGCCGGGCGACAGCCTTGCGTAACGCGGCGTCGGCAGCCCGAGCGCCAGCCATACCTGCTTGCTGCGGATCTTGTCCATCGCCAGGGCGGTGCCCAGCAACGGCGAACCGGTGACCGGTATCGCAAAGGCTTCAAGCAAGCCCTGCACCACACCGTCTTCGCCGCCGCCCTTGTTGCCGTGCAGAACGTTGAATACGCGGTCGTACGCGCCCCGCTGCAAGCCAGCGAGCAATGCCGGAACACCATCTACCGCGATGGCATTCACGCCGCGCGCGCGCAACGCGTGCAGCACGTTGCTGCCGGAATTCAACGAGACCTCACGCTCGCTGCTGGTGCCGCCCATCAGCACGGCCACGCGGCCAAACGCACGCGGATCATTGTGCGCGCTCATGCGCCGCCCTCCCGTGCCGGGAGCCCATTCGCGGCCAGACCCGCCGCAATCTGCCCGATGTCGCCCGCGCCCATGACGATCAGCAGGTCGCCATCCTCCAGCACGTCGGCAAGCACTGCGGGCAACTCGCGCGCGCTGGCAGCCAGCACCGGATCGATACGTCCGCGTGAACGGATCGCGCGTGCCAGCGCCTTGCCGTCGGCGCCGATGATCGGTGTCTCGCCGGCCGGATAGACTTCGGTCAGCACCAGCGCATCGGCCTGCGACAGTACCGCCACGAAATCGTCGAGCAGGTCGCGCGTTCGGGTATAGCGATGCGGCTGAAACGCGATCACCAGGCGTCGGTCCGGCCAGCCGGCGCGCGCGGCGTCGAACACTGCCTGCAATTCCACCGGGTGGTGGCCGTAGTCGTCGACCAGCAGCGCCGAGCCGCGATCCAGCGCCAACTCGCCCTTGATGTTGAAGCGCCGACCAATGCCCTGGAAGTTCGCCAATGCCAGGGCAATGGCGTTGGCATCGACGCCCAACTGCCATCCCACCGCTGCCGCCGCCAGCGCATTTTGCACGTTGTGGCGGCCGGGCAGGTTCAGCATGACCGGCAGCGGTGCACAGTCGGGGAGGTGCAGCACGAATCGGGTTTGCGCGCCGAATTGTTGCACCTGTTCGGCGCGCACATCGGCGTTGGCGGCAAAGCCGTAACGCATCACATGGCGCGGCATGGTTTCCGCCAGCGCCGCCACTTCCGGGTCGTCGATGCACAGCACCGCCAGGCCGTAGAACGGCAAGCGATGCAGAAATTCGGAAAATGCCGCCTGTACACGGGCAAAGTCGCCACCGTAGTTTTCCAGGTGATCGGCGTCGATGTTGGTTACCACCGAAATCAGCGGACTCAGGCGCAGGAAGCTGCCGTCGCTCTCGTCGGCCTCGGCCACCAGCCATTGGCCGCCGCCAAGCCGTGCATTGACACCGGCCGACAGCAGCTGCCCGCCGATCACAAAGGTTGGGTCGAGGCCGCCTTGCGCCAGTACGCTGGCAATCAAGCTCGTCGTCGTGGTCTTGCCGTGGGTACCGGCGACCGCGATGCCGCGGCGGAAGCGCATCAACTCGGCCAGCATCTCGGCGCGTGGCACGACCGGGATACGGCGCTCGTGGGCAGCACGCAATTCGGGGTTATCGCTGCGTATGGCGGAGGACACCACCACCACATCGACATCGGCCAGATTGTCGGCAGCATGGCCAAGGCGGATCGTGGCGCCGAGCGCTGCCAGCCGGCGGGTGCTCGCGCTTTCGCCCAGATCCGAACCGGTCACCTGATAACCCAGGGTCACCAGCACTTCGGCGATACCGCTCATGCCGACACCGCCGATGCCGATGAAATGCACATGCGAGAACGCGCGTGCCAGATCGCCGCTATCGGCCAATCGACGATTCATGCCAATGCCTCCGCGATGATCGCCTCTGCCACCTGTTCGGCCGCACGCGGCTGCGCCAACGCGCGTGCCGCCTGCGCCATCGCCAGCAGCGTCACGCGATCGCGATGCAAGCGGAGGATCTCGGCCGCGAGATGACGGGCAAGGTCCGGCGATTGCGGGACGAGCACAGCGGCCGCGTGTTCCGACAGAAACTCGGCATTGCGCGCTTGATGATCGTCGACCGCGTGGGGGAACGGCACCAGCACGCTGGCAACGCCCACCGCGCACAACTCCGCCAGTGTCAGCGCGCCGGAACGACAGATCACCAGATCCGCCCACATGTAGGCCGCCGCCATGTCGTCGATGAACGGCTCAATACTGGCGAGCACCTGCATGCGCGCGTAGCCCGTGCGGGTCGCGTCGTGCTGATTGGCGCCGCATTGATGGCGTACCTGATACGGCACTGCCGTGCCCAGCCGCGCCAACGCCAACGGCAACGCCTGGTTCAGCGCCTGTGCGCCTTGGCTGCCGCCGAGCACGAGGATGCGCATCGCTGCATCGTGCTCGCGCATGCGCTTTGCGGGTTCGGGCAACATTGTCAGTGGCGCACGCACGGGGTTGCCAAGCCACTGCGTGGCGCGACCCGGGAAGCTGTCGGGGAACCCGCACAACACCTGCCGCGCGATGCGCACCAGAATGCGGTTGGTCATGCCCGGCGCGCGATTTTGCTCATGCACCAGCAGCGGTGTCTTGAGCAGCCATGCCGCGATGGCGCCGGGGCCGGCGGCGAACCCGCCAAAGCTGACCACTGCGCGCGGGCGATGCCTGCGCAATATGGCAAGTGATTGCAGTACGGCACGCGCCACCATGAACGGCGAAAGCAGCAGCCGCAGCACGCCTTTGCCACGCACCGCGCGCACGTTGATGGTTTCGATGGCGATCCCTTCCGCCGGCACCAGACGCGTTTCCATACCGCCATCGGCACCAAGCCAGAGCACCGGCACCGCTTGCGCGTGCAACATCCGGGCGACCGCGATGCCAGGGAAAATGTGACCACCGGTACCACCGGCCAGAATCAGAACCGGTTGCGGCTCGAACGGGATGTGATTCATGCCGCAGCTCCCAGGGTCGGCTCGCGGCGTCGCCGTGACAAGGCTTTTCCCGGAATCGTGATTGGCGAAAATTCGGCCTCGTCGGCGAGATCGGCACGCACCCGCGCGACCTTTCGCTCGGCACGATCCAGCTCCAGGCTTACGCGCAGCAGCAGGCCGATCGCGGCGCAGGTCATCAGCACACTGGACCCCCCCGATGAAATCAGCGGCAGGGTCAGGCCCTTGGTCGGCAGCACGCCCAGGTTCACTCCGATCGACACCAGTGCCTGCAATCCGATCCACAGCGCCACACCAAATGCGCAGTAGGCCGAAAACAGCCGGCGCAGTTCGATCGCACGCAGGCCGATCCAGAACGCGCGCCCGGCAAATCCGGCATACAGCGCAATCACCAGCATCACCCCGGCAAAGCCGAGCTCCTCGGCGATCACCGCGAGGATGAAGTCGGTGTGCGCTTCCGGGAGATAGAACAACTTCTGCACGCTTGCGCCCAGGCCGACACCGAACCATTCGCCGCGACCGATCGCGATCAGCGCCTGGGTGAGCTGGAAGCCATCCTTGAACGGATCCGCCCACGGGTCGAGGAACGAGGTCAGCCGACGGATGCGGTAAGACTCGGATATCGCCACCATCGCCAGCATCGGCAATCCAATCAGCACCGGCGCCAGCAAGCGCGGCAGGCTTACCCCGCCAAGAATCAACATGCCGCCGACCACCGAACACAGCAGCATGGCCGACCCGAAGTCCGGTTGCATCAGCAGGAATACCACCATCGCGATCAGTACGCCGATCGGCTTGAGCATCGCGCGCCAGCTTTGTTGCAACTCCGAGTAGTAGCGCTTGAGATAACTCGCCAGCCAGACGATGAGCAGCAACTTGACCGCTTCGACCACCTGGAAATTGGACACTCCGACGTTGATCCAGCGCCGCGCGCCGTTCACTGAATACCCCAGGCCGGGGAGGTACACAGCGCCCAGCAGCACGAAGCAGGCGATCAACAGCCACTGGCTGCGCTGCTCGATCCAGCGCAGCTCGGTGCGCACGAGTACCGCCGCCAGCCCCGCGCCGGCGAGCAGAAAAAACGCGTGCCGGGCGACAAAATAGGTTTCGCCGACCTTGAAGCCTTCGGCCACCGCAACCGAGCTGGATGCCACCATCACCAGTCCGAAAGCCGCGAGCACGGCAAAGATCAGCAGCAACCACGGATCCATCCGGCCCTCGATGGCATCGAGCCGCTGCGCCTGGTCGCTACGCTGGAATGAGCCGGACATGCTCAGCGCACCTTCAACGTCGCCAGCCCGACCAGGACCAGCACGACCGAAATGATCCAGAAACGCACGATCACGCGCGGCTCCGGCCAGCCCTTGAGCTCGAAGTGATGATGGATCGGCGCCATGCGGAACACGCGCCTGCCGGTGAGTTTGAACGATGCCACTTGCAGCATCACCGACACGGTTTCCAGTACGAACACGCCGCCCATCACCACCAGCACCAGCTCCTGGCGCACGATCACGGCAATGGTCCCCAACGCCGCGCCCAACGCCAGTGCGCCGATATCGCCCATGAACACCATCGCCGGATAGGTGTTGAACCACAAAAAGCCCAGTCCCGCGCCGGCGATGGCGGCGCACACGATCGCCAGTTCGCCAGCACCCGGTACTGCCGGAATCTGCAGGTATTGCGAAAACACCGCATTGCCGGAAACGTATGCGAACACCCCCAGCGCACCGGCAACCAGCACCGTCGGCATGATCGCCAGCCCATCGAGGCCATCGGTGAGGTTGACCGCGTTGGAGAACCCGACGATCCAGAAATAGGCGACCAGAACGAAGGCAGCCCCGAGCGGCAAAGCAACGTTTTTCAGCAACGGCAGGTAAAACGTGGTGTTGGACGGCGCGTCCGCGGTCTGGAACAGCACCAGCGCCGCCAGCAAGCCAACGAGCGACTGCAGGGCATATTTCCAACGCGATTTCAGGCCGTTGGGGTCACGGCGCACGATCTTGATCCAGTCGTCGTACCAGCCGATCGCACCGAAGCTGAGCAACACGCCCAGGACTACCCATACGTAGCGGTTGCCCAGATCGCTCCAGAGCAGGCTCGCCACGGTTACTGCCATCAGGATCAGCGCACCGCCCATCGTCGGCGTACCGGCCTTGCTCAAATGCGACGCCGGACCATCGCTGCGAATCGGCTGGCCGCCGCGCAGCGCGCCAAGCCGGCGAATCACCATCGGCCCCATTGCCAGCGACAAGCCCAACGCGGTTAGCGCACTGAGAATCGCGCGCACGGTGATGTAGCCGAACAGCGCGAAACTCTGATCCAGCCATTTCAGCCAATGTGCCAGTTCAAGCAGCATGATCGCCCCCTTGTTGCGTAGCCACGGGGCACAGCGCTGCCACGACATTTTCCATCGTGCTCGAGCGCGAGCCTTTGACCAGCACGTGCAGCGGGTTGCGCTTGCTGCGTTCGTCCAGCGCGGTGCGCAGCGCCTGAATCAGAGCGGTTTGATCGCGGAAGTGGCGGCCACCTTCGCCAAAGGCGCGGCTTGCCTCCTGGCTCAGGGTGCCCACCGTCCACAACGCCGACAGGCCAGCCCGTCGTGCGCGGTCGCCCAGTTCGGCGTGCAGGGCGACGCTGCCCTCGCCCAACTCGGCCATGTCGCCCAGTACCAGCCAGGTATCACCGTCGGCGGCGGCAAGGCGATCGATAGCCGCGGCGACCGAGCCCGGATTGGCGTTGTAACTGTCGTCGATCAAGCGCACCGACTCGCCCAGCGCATGCACCTGCTGGCGGCCAGCAACCCCACGCGCCGCGCACAACCCTTCAGCAATCGTGTCGGGCGGTGCGCCCACCGCGTGCGCCATGGCCGCGGCGGCCAGTGCATTCATCACGTTGTGGCGGCCCGGCAACATCAAGCGTACCGGCAACGTGCCATCCGGCAGGCGCAGACTGAAGCGGCTGCCATCTGCGTCGAGCGCGACGTCGTGCGCACTGATGTCGGCGCTGTGCTCCAGGCCGAAGCGCAGGCAGCGTCGCGGCTTGGCGATATCGGCGAAGAATTGGCAGAAGGCATCGTCGGCGTTGACGACCGCGACGCCATCGGCGGGCAGCGCCTCGTAGATCGCGGCCTTGGTCTGGGCAATGCCGAGCAAGCTTCCCATGCGTTCCAGATGGGCCGGCGCGATGTTGTTGACCAGCGCGATGTCGGGGCGCGCGATCGAGCTCAGGTAGGCGATGTCATCGGGCTTGCCCGCGCCCATTTCGTAAATGGCGTATCGCGCCTGCTCCGGCGCATCGAGCACCGCCAGCGGCAAGCCGATTTCGTTGTTGCGATTGCCGGGGTTGGCATAACTCGGCGCACAGCGCTCGAGAATCGCCAGCAGCAGCGTCTTGACCGAAGTCTTGCCGTTGCTGCCGGTGATCGCCAGCACGCGGGTGTCGCGCGCGGCCTGCACCGCCGCCGCGATGTCGCCAAGCGCAGCCACGGTGTCGGCGCACAGCAACTGCGGCAGATCGCTTTGCAGCGGGCGCGAAACCAGCAGCGCCGCGGCGCCGGCCTGCGCCGCCTGCGCGCAAAAATCATGGCCATCGAAGCGTTCGCCAACGATGGCAACGAACAACGCGCCGGGCACGACGCGACGCGAATCGATACTGACCGACTGCACCGATCCGTCGTCGCCGAGCAGGCGCGCACTGCACCAGCGGGCCATCTGCGATAGCAGCACGGGCTTCAAGACCAGCGCTCCAGTGCCGCGCGCGCCACTTTCGCGTCGTCGAACGGCAGGCGCCGACCCGCGACTTCCTGATACGACTCGTGACCTTTGCCGGCGATCAGCACCACATCGCCCGGGCGCGCCATGGCAATGGCATCGGCGATCGCGCGCGCGCGATCGCGCTGGATCTTCGCCGCGCCGCGATCGCGCAGGCCGGCGACGATGTCGGCGACGATGGCGTCGCCACACTCGCCGCGCGGATTGTCGTCGGTGACGACGACCGCCTCGGCACCTGCCTCGGCGATGGCCGCCATCTGTGCTCGCTTGCCGGTATCGCGCTCGCCACCGCAGCCGAAGACGCATATCACTCGGCCGTGGGCGTGCGCGCGCACGCTGGCCAGCGCCTGCTGCAAGGCATCCGGGGTGTGCGCATAGTCCACCACCACCAGCGGCTGGGTGCCGCCGCCGACCCGGCTCATGCGCCCGGGTACCGGCTGCAACTGCGCCAATGCGGCTGCGATATCCTGCACGGTCAGGCCCAAGGCATGCAGCACCCCGGCGACGGCAAGCAGATTGTCAAGATTGAAGCGGCCGATCAATGCCGAGCGCACTGCAACATTCCCGTCGCCGATACGCAGCACGAACGCCAGGCCCTCGCTGCCGGTGTCGATGGCGTCCGCCGCGATCATTGCGTCGGCATGCCCACGCGAGCTGGTGCCGATGCGTGCCACCGTCGGCGCAAGGCGGCCAAACAACTGCGCTCCGAATGCGTCATCGAGATTGACCACCGCAGACGCCAGCGCGGGCCAGTCGAACAGCTTCGCCTTGGCCGCGCCATAGCTCGCCATGTCGCCGTGGTAATCGAGGTGGTCGCGGCTGAGGTTGGTAAACACGGCCACCGCAAAGCGCACCGCATCGACGCGCCCCTGATTGAGCGCGTGCGAGGAAACTTCCATGGCAACGTGGCTGGCACCCTGCGCCCGCATGTCGTCGAGCAGACGATGCACCTGCAACACGTCCGGCGTGGTGCGCTCACCGGCCGCCACCGCGCCGTGCAGGCCGGCCCCAAGCGTACCGATGGTGCCGGCGACCTGGCCTTGCGCGTGCAACGCCTGCGCGATCAACTGCACGGTCGAAGTCTTGCCGTTGGTTCCGGTCACGCCGATCACGGTCATCGCCGCCGACGGCAGGTCGTGGAAGCGATCGGCGATCGCGCCCAACACCGAACGCAGACCCGGCACCGCGATCGCGCCTCCAGGTGCGCGCAGTGCCGCCGGAAGCGGCGGCTCATACACCACCGCTGCAGCGCCGTTGGCCAACGCCGTATCCGCGAACGCGATGCCATGCGCGCTACCGCCAGCCAAGGCAAAGAACGCATCGCCGGGGCGAACCGCGCGACTGTCGAGGCAGAGTCCGGTCACCTGCGTCTCCGGCACGGGCGCATCGACGTGCCCGGCCAGCAGACGGGCCAGTGGCATCGCGCGGCTCACAGCGCCACCCCGTGCTTCGGCGCGGGGGCATCCGTCGCTGCACGCGCGGCAACCGCCCGCGCGGGCTCGGCCGGCATCTGCGCATACCACTGCTCGATGCGATCGGGCGGCACGTCGAGCAGACGCAAGGCACCGGTCATGATGCTGCGGAATACCGGGGCCGCCACCGCACCGCCGCCATATTCTTCGCCCTTGGGATCGTTGATGACGACCGCCATCGCCAGGCGCGGCCGCGATGCCGGCGCCAATCCGACGAACACCGATACATAGCGTTTGTCGGCGTAACCGCCGCCGCTGGCCTTGCGCGAGGTGCCGGTTTTGCCGGCGACCCGGTAGCCCGATACGTTGGAACGCGTCGCGGTGCCGCCCTCGCCGGTCACCGCTTCGAGGATCGCGAGCGTCTTGCCGGCGATGGCTGGATCGACGATCGCGCGCCGCTCCGGTGGCGTGTTCTTGACGAAGGTCGGGGTGGGCAGTGCGCCCCCGTTTCCGAAAGCCGCGTACGCGCGCGCCAACTGCAATGCCGTGACGGAGACGCCATAGCCGTAGGCAATCGTCTGCTTCTCGACCGGACCCCAGACGCCAGCCGCCGGCAGCACGCCGGCGGATTCTCCCGGGAAGCCGCTGCCGCTGGTCTGACCCAGTCCGAAACGCCGATAGGCACTGTATTGTTGCTCGGCACTGAGCTCGTCGGCGATCTTGATCGCGCCCACGTTCGAGCTCTTGATCAACACTCCAGCCAGGCTCAGGGTGCCGTAATCCTTGAAGTCATGGATGGTGTAACCGCCGCGGAGCGTGGTGTATCCGGGCGATGTTGCGATCAACGTGTCGGGCGTGAACTTGCCGCTCTCCATTGCCGCGACGGCAGTGAATGCCTTCATCACCGAACCCGGCTCGAACACATCGGTCAGCGCGCGATTGCGCTGCGCACCGATGGCATCGCTGTCGCGGCTGTTGGGGTTATACGAAGGCAGATTGACCATGGCCAATATCTCGCCGGTCGCGACATCCAGGATCACCGCGCTGCCGGCGCTGGCGTCGTGCGCGCGCAGGCCAGCGTCGAGCTCGCGATAGGCGAGGTACTGCAGGCGGCGATCGATCGACAACACCAGATCGCGGCCCGGCTCTGCGGCGCGCAGCAGATCGACATTCTCGACCACACGGCCCAGGCGATCGCGAATCACCCGCTTGACGCCGGGCTTGCCAGTCAGCCAGTCGTTGAACGCCAGTTCCAGCCCTTCCTGGCCGACATCATCGATATTGGTGAATCCCAGCACGTGCGCGGCAACCGAGCCGGCGGGGTAAAAACGCCGAAACTCGCGCTGCGCCGCGACACCGGGGATTTGCAGGGCCAGAATCGCCGCCGCCGCATCCGGGCTCAAATGCCGACGCAGGTAGACGAACTCGCGGTCGGCGCGTTGCGCGAGGCGCTGCACCAGCGCGTCGGGATGGATGTCCAGCGCTTTTGCCAATACCGGCAGGCGATCCGGGTATTGCAGCAATTCCTGCGGGTTGGCCCAGATCGAGGCGACCGGCGTCGATACCGCCATCGGCTCGCCGTTGCGGTCGAGAATGGCGCCGCGCGAGGCCGCAATCGGGATATCGCGCAAGAAGCGGGCATCGCCCTGGCGCTGATAAAAATCGTTATGCAACAACTGAAGCCAGGCCGCCCGCGCCACCAACGCAACGGCAGCCAACGCGAGCACGCCGGCGACCGCCATCAAGCGGCCTCGCGCGTTGACGTTGCGGGCACGCGATTTCATTGCAACACCACCACGCGTTGTTCCTCTGGCTGCGCCAGTCGCATCCCGAGCCGGCTGACGGCGAGCTGCTCGATCCGGTCGGTCGCGGTCATGGTGGCCAGTTCGAGCTGCAAGCGGCCGAATTCGACGTTCAATTCATCGCGCTGGTTTTCCAGACGACTCAACTCGATGAACAACTGGCGATGATGGTGGCGCTGATACACCACGCCCAGAGCGCACGCCATCACCGCCAAAACCAGCAACGCAAAGCCGAAGTTGCGCGGGCTCATGGCGCCACCTCGGGCAAGCGTTCCGCCGCGCGCAGCACCGCGCTGCGCGCACGCGGATTGAACGCCAGCTCGGCGTTGTCGGCGCGCTGCGCCGCACCCAGCGCGCGCAGGCACGGCTTGAATGGTTGCAATGCAGGCAACCGGCGATTGCCGGCGGGCGGCTGCGCCTTGTTGGCGATGAAACGTTTGACGATTCGATCCTCCAGCGAATGGAAGCTGATCACCACCAACCGACCGTTCGCGCGCAGGGCCCGATACGCCGCTTCCAGGCCCAGTTCCAGATCGGCCAGCTCGCGATTGATGTGGATGCGGATCGCCTGAAAGCTGCGCGTTGCCGGATGCCGATCGCCATCACCGCGACCGACGACACGCGCAATCAATGCCGCCAGCGCGGCAGTGCGCGTGATCGGCTCCAGCGAT
This sequence comes from Gammaproteobacteria bacterium HGW-Gammaproteobacteria-4, assembly GCA_002839995.1. Classification (GTDB taxonomy): domain Bacteria; phylum Pseudomonadota; class Gammaproteobacteria; order Xanthomonadales; family Xanthomonadaceae. The sequence continues at coordinate 29,439 of PGZC01000023.1, forward strand.
CGCTGCGCGATGATGGCGTCGGCAATACGGCGACTGCGACGCTCCTCGCCATAGGTCCACAACACATCGGCAATTTCCTCGCGATCGGCCTGCGCCAGCCATTGCGCGGCACTGAGCCCGGCATCGGGATCCATGCGCATGTCGAGCGGGCCATCCTTGGCAAAACTGAAACCGCGCTCGGCCACGTCGAGCTGTGGCGATGACACGCCAAGATCGAGCAATACGCCGTCCAGGCCCGACTGCGCTTCCGGCCATTGCCCAAGGTCGGCAAAGCTACCGCGTCGGATCGCAACCCGCGGATCGGCGCCGAAGCGTCGTTCGGCGCATGCAATGGCTTCGGGATCCTTGTCCATCAGCAGCAAACGTCCCTCAGGTCCCAGCCGCTCGAGCACACCCGTCGCGTGGCCGCCGCGTCCGAATGTGCCATCCAGATATTTGCCGTCCCTGAGCACCCGCAACGCATCCATCACTTGCGCAAACAACACGGGCAGATGGGCTTGCTGCGGTTGATCAGGGGTCAGCGCCTTGTCACGCCCGCCTGTCATGGCCCGCTACAGCCTCAGTTCGAGCATGTCTTCGCTGATCTCGTCTTCGCTGATCGCCTGACGGATCTGCGCAAGGTGCGCCTGCTCGCTCCACAATTCGAACTTCGTGCCCATGCCCAGCAGCACGGCTTTTTTCTCTATCCCTGCTGCCGCGCGAGGGCTGGCCGGCAGGGTGATGCGCCCATTGCCATCGAGCTCCAGATGGGTGGCGGCGCCCACCAGCTTGCGCTGCAAGTTGCGATGCACCTGTTTGGCATTGGGCAACAAATTGACCTGATCGCGCACCGCTTCCCACGCCTTCTCCGGATACAACCACAAGCAACCGTGCTCGTACGGGTTGTAGGTAACGACCAGCCGATTGCCACACAAACGCGCGACCGGATCACGGTAGGCGGTAGGAATCGCCAGCCGGCCCTTGTCGTCGATCGTGATGGCGGTCTCGCCCTGGAACATTTCCACAAATCCCCACGGAAAACCAATTTTTCCCTCTATTGCCCACATTAGACCCGCAATTGAGCGCTGTCAAGCGAATCCCGGGCCTGGATTTCGCTTTTTTTTTCAATGCCTTGCGGCAATCTTGAGAGTCTTGTTTAAGAAGTGTTTGCTATGCCATGAATTGCAGGGAAATGCCGTTGCGGCTCGGGACTCGGGATTCGGTCGCTGCGCGACCCCGCTCGCTACGCCTTCGCTACGTTCGCTACGCTCACTGCGCTCGGTCGGGACTCGGGACTCGGGACTCGGGACTCGGGAAAAGCGTAGAGCGCCAGTCCGCAAAGAACGCAAATGACGCAAAGGAAGCAGAACGACAAACAGGCATTGATGTCGGTTCCGCCGCTACGCCGCACAAGGATGTGCAAGTGCCGCGCGTGCATGGATGCACAGGAGCGGCCGCGACTTGAACCGACCTACATGAGCGTGCGCGTAGGTCGGATCAAG
>PGZC01000024.1:0-61509 GCA_002839995.1 Gammaproteobacteria bacterium HGW-Gammaproteobacteria-4
GATCGGCCTGTCCGACCTGCTGGCCGCCGCCGCATTGATCGATGTGTTGCCGGCCGGACTGTCGCTGATCGCGATCGAGCCCGAGAGCATCGAGCTGGGTACCGCGATGACGGCGACCGGTGAGCGCGCCTGTGAGGCCGCGCTCGAACGCGTGTGCGAACGCCTGGCGCAGTTGGGCACGCCGGCGTTGCCGCGCCACCGTCAGGTGGCCTGATGTGTTTCGCCGCGCCAGCGCGCGTGGTTGAGGTCGGACCCGGGTTTGCGATGATCGAGCGTGGAGCCGAGCGGCTGCCGATCCTGCTGCATCTGCTCGATGAGCCGGTCGCGGTCGGCGATTGGCTGGCGGTACAGGCACAGCGCTTTGCGGTGGCGCGTTTGAGCGCCGGGGAAGCGGCAGAATTGCTCGACCTGTACCAACGCATCGAGCACCAGTTGGGCGATCACGAGAGGGTAACGGCATGAACGCACATCAGGCAGACTTGCGGATATCCGGTCTGGCAGTGCGCTTTCGCCAGATCGGCGATGAGCAGATGCGCGATCTGCCGTTCTACAACCCGAATCTCGAGGTCGAGGCCTGGGATTTTTCCGCATTCGATGACGCCAGCCTGATCGGTGTGCTGATCACGCCGTGGTTCATGAATCTGATGGTGCTGCCACTGGAGCATGAGCCGATCGACAGCAATCGTTATGGCGCATCACGGATGATGGTGCTGGCCGGTGGCGAGCGCCGGTTTCTGTATGGCGGCGATCCGGCGGTGGGCGCCTTCTGGGCGCACTCGCTGCACTCGCCAATGCAGAAGTTCAGCTCGCAGGCGCACGCGCGCACGGAAGCGCGGTTGCTTCTGGCGCAAGCATTGACGCGCGACGAGCGCGCGACATCGGCGTTGTGCAACCCCGGTCGGCGGGCATTGTTCGCATCCACATCGAACCATTGAGCGGGTGCTCGCGGCGGCGAAGCAGCCGTCGAACATCCGCCTGTTTTGATCTGGATCATGCTGCTTGTTGCCGGAGTGTGGCCTGATGGCATTCACGCTGCCAGCGGCGGGTGCGCCATATGGACGACACGCTCGGAACGGTTGCTTCGTTTGACGATGTCAACGACGGCATCGATCTGCGCCTGTGTCTGCGGATCGAGGCGGGGCGGGTTGTCGCGCTGGAAATCGCCAATGGCCGGCCTGCCGCCTTGCTCGATGTTCTGCGCGGCCGCCGCGCCGACGACGTGCCGGCATTGGTGCAGCGGCTGTTTCCGATTTGCGGCCACGCGCATGCTCTGGCCTGTGCCGGCGCCATCGCCGCCGCGCGTGGTGAAGACAGCGACCGCCTCGGCGAACAACAACGCGATCTGCTGTGGGCCGAGCTGGCAGTGGCACACGGCTGGCGCTGCCTGATCGATTGGCCGGCATTGCTCGGGCGGCCACCGCAGTTGGCGGCGCTGCGTCAACTCATGGCCGTTGCTGCGCGGTTGCGTGCGCTGGCGCAGACCGCGCCGTTGCCTGGTGCGGGAGAACGTGCGGCCGCGTTGAATGATCTGGCGGCGGGTTTGGGCCATGCGGTGTTCGGCGATCGCGCGCCAGGCGCCATGCACGCCGCCGCGCTGAGCGCGTGGGTCGGTGCCGTGGCGAGCCCACTGCACGATCTGCTGCGTGTCGTACAGGATTCGCCGTTGGCGGGTTTGCGGCCGCCGGAAGTGGCGTTGTTGCCGATGCCTGCGGCCGCCTGGTTTGCGGCACGGCTGTCTGCCGACCCCGCTTTCGGCCGCCATCCCCATGCCGACGGCTTGCCTGCCGAGGTCAGCGCCTATGCCCGTTGCACCCGCGCCGAGCGAGAACGGTTCGATATGGCCGGGCCGGTCGCAGCACGCCTGCTGGCGATGCTGGGCGCGGCAGCGGCGTTGATCGCCACCTTGCGTGGTGCGGGGCAGGGGCCGCTGCCGGCGGCCACGGCGAATGCGTGTTCGCCGTCGTCGGGCAGCGGCTGTGCGGTTGCCGATACGGTGCGTGGGCCGTTGGCCTACTGGGTGCGGCTTGACGAAGATCGCATCGCCGATCTGCACGCAGTGGCGCCCACCGAATGGGCGCTGCATCCGCGCGGGGCGCTGCATCAGTGGTTGCCGGGCCTGCCAGCCGAGGCGGCGCAACACAGCGCGCGGCTGGCAGTGGCTGCGGTCGATCCGTGCGCCGTGACCGGCATTGCGCTGGAGGGTGTGGCCAATGCATGAGATGTCGCTGTGCCTGTCGATGATCGATCTGGTTGCCGAGCGGGTGCGCGCCGAGGGTGCGCGTCGCGTGCTGCGGATCGGCGTGGACGTGGGCGCACTCGGCCATGTCGAGCCACAGGCACTGGCGTTTTGTTTCGAGAGTGCTGCGCGCCGCACCGTGGCTGAAGGCGCACAGCTGGAGATTCGAGTGGTGCCGGGGCGGGCGTATTGCTTCGATTGCGGCGAGGGGATGACGATCCGGCAGCATGGCGACCCGTGTCCGCGTTGCGGCGGCGGCGCGCTGCGGATCGAGGATGGCGAACAACTGCGGGTTACCGAGATGGAGATCGTCTGATGTGCAAGATATGTGGATGCGAGAGCGGCCAGTTGCGGATCGAGGGCGTGCTGTCGCCGGCGCATGCCCACGAGCACCTGCATGCGCACGATCACGATCGCACCCATACACATGATCACGCGCATGACGGTGACGGCGCGCTGCATTTCGGCGACGGTGCCGCCGGCGCCAGCGTGCCCGGTCGATCGCAGGCGCGGCTGGTGCGGATCGAGCAGGACATCCTCGCCCGCAACGACGCCATCGCCGCCGGCAACCGGCGCGCGTTGACCGCCGCCGGAACCCTGGCGTTGAACCTGATGTCGAGCCCCGGCGCCGGCAAGACCAGCCTGCTGGTGGCCACCTTGCAACGGCTGGGCGACATGCGCATGGCGGTGATCGAAGGCGACCAGGAAACCTCGGCCGATGCCGAGCGCATCCGCGCCACCGGCGTGGCCGCGATCCAGGTCAATACCGGCAAGGGCTGCCATCTCGATGCGCAGATGGTCGCGCAGGCGCTCGATCATCTGGGCTTGCCCGAGCGCGGCCTGCTGTTTATCGAGAATGTCGGCAATCTGGTGTGCCCGGCGGGATTCGATCTGGGCGAGGCGCACAAGGTGGTGATTTGTTCGGTGACCGAGGGTGAGGACAAGCCGCTCAAGTATCCGGGCATGTTCGCTATTGCCGATCTGTTGCTGGTGTCGAAGATCGACCTGTTGCCGCATCTGGATTTCGATGTCGATCGCCTGATCGCCAATGCGCGGCGAATCAACCCCGGCATCGCGGTGTTGCGCGTGTCGGCGCGCAGTGGCGAGGGCATGGCGCGCTGGCAGGATTGGCTGCGCTCGGCGTTGGCGCTGCGGCAGGCGACGGAATAGCGGCCATGGTGAGTGCTGCCACACGTGTGCGTGCGCGGGTTCGGGGCCGGGTTCAGGGCGTCGGCTTCCGGCCGTTCGTGTGGAAGCTGGCGCACCAGCATGGGCTTGGCGGGTGGGTGTTGAACGATGCCGAGGGCGTGTTGCTGGAAGTGGAGGGCAGCGATTGCGATGCCTTCATCGCCGCGCTGCGCACGCAGGCGCCGCCGCTGTCGCGGATCGATTCGGTGACGCTACAGGCGCTCGCCTGCATCGGCAGCGAGCGCTTCGAGATTGCCGCCAGCCGCGGCGGCGAACACACCACGGCCACGGTGCCGGCCGATGTCGCGGTGTGCGAGGACTGCCTGCGCGAGATGTTCGATCCGGCCGACCGACGCTGGCGCTACCCGTTCATCAATTGCACCCAGTGCGGCCCACGTTTCACCATCACCGGCGGGTTGCCCTACGACCGCCCGCAGACCGCGATGGCGGGTTTTGCCTTGTGCCCGGACTGCGAGCGCGAATACCGCGATCCGGCGGATCGGCGCTATCACGCCCAACCGGTCGCGTGTCCGGTCTGTGGCCCTCGGCTCGACACCGAGCCGGCCCAGATCGTCGCCCGTCTGATGCGCGGCGAGATACTCGCGCTCAAGGGTCTCGGCGGTTTTCATCTCGCCTGCGATGCGCGCAACGCCGAGGCGGTGGCCCGCCTGCGCCTGCGCAAGGGCCGCGACCGCAAGCCGTTTGCGGTGATGGCGTTGAACCTCGCCTCGGCACGCGCGGTGGCCGAATTGTCGGAGGAGGAACACGAATTACTGGGCTCGCGGGCACGACCGGTGGTGGTGGTGCGCGCCCGCGGCGTGTTGCCCGAAGCGGTGTCCGGCGGTTTGCCGAGCCTCGGTCTGATGCTGGCTTACGCGCCGCTGCATCATCTGATTTTCCACGAGGCGGCGGGGCGGCCGTTGGGCAGCGATTGGCTGCATGCGCCGCATGACCTGGTGTTGGTGATGACCTCGGCCAATCCGGCCGGTGAACCCTTGGTGATCGGCGACGACGAAGCGCACGCGCGCCTGGACGGGATCGCCGATGCCATCGTCGGCCATGATCGGCCGATCCTGACCCGCTGCGATGATTCGGTGACAAGGGTAGTGGCCGGCGCGCCGGTGTTCCTGCGCCGCTCTCGCGGCTACGTACCCGATGCCATCCGTCTGGCAGAATCCGGGCCGCCGGTGCTGGCGTTGGGCGCGTTGCTCAAATGTTGTACCTGCCTGTTGCGCGAGGATGAGGCGGTGCTGTCGCAGCATGTCGGCGACATCGACAGCAGCGCCACTTACGCTTTTCTCGGCGAGAGCGTGGCTCACCTTGAGCGTTTGTTGGGTGTCGCACCACAGGCGATCGCCTGCGACCGGCATCCGGACTATCCCACCAGCCGCTACGCGCGCGAGTCCGGCTTGCCGGTGATCGCGGTGCAGCATCATCACGCTCACCTGGCTGCGGTCGCCGCCGAGTACGGCATCACCGGATCACTCACCGGCCTGATTCTCGATGGCTTCGGTCTCGGCGACGACGGTACGTTGTGGGGCGGCGAGCTGCTGCGCATGAACGCCAGCACCTGTGAGCGGCGCGGTCATCTCGCGCCGCTGGCGTTGCCGGGCGGCGACGCCGCCGCGCGCGCGCCGTGGCGGATGGCAGCGGCGGTGCTGCACGCACTGGGACGCGGCGACGAAATCGTCGGGCGGATGGCGCACGCCGATGCGGCGCGTGTCGCGCACCTGCTCGACCGGAACCTGCACACGCCGTCGACCACCGCCTGCGGCCGTTTGTTCGACGCCGCCGCCGGGTTGCTTGGTGTGCGCGCCTTCAACACCTTCGAAGGTGAAGCAGCGATGGCGCTGGAAGCGCTGTGCGCCAGACCACGCGTGCTTGCCAGCGGTTGGCGATTGCGCGATGGCGTACTCGATTTTTCGGTCCTGCTCGACGCGCTGATCGATCGCGACCCGGTCGATGGCGCCGATCTGTTCCATGGCACGCTGGCGGCCGGGCTTGCCGATCTGGCGCTGCACGGCCTCGACGGCGAGCGGCGGTTGGCGATCGCCGGTGGTTGTGCGGTCAACCGGCCATTGGTGCAAATGCTGCGCGCAGTGCTGGCACGCGATGGCGTCGATCTGTTGATCCCGCGCCAGGCGCCGCCCGGCGATGGCGGCCTGGCGCTGGGCCAGGCGTTGGTCGCACGCCGCATCCTGCGGGAGCGGGCCTGATGTGCCACGCGGTGCCAGCGCGGGTGGTGGAGGTGCTCGACGCCGATAACGCGCGTATCGAGATCGGCGGCGTGCGCAGGGTCGTTTCGACCGCGCTGGTCGGTTCGCTCGCGGTCGGCGATTTCGTGGTGGTGCATGTCGGCTTTGCGTTGGGCCGGCTGGACGCTGCCGAAGCCGAGGCGACCTTGGCCCTGCTCGCCAGCGAGGCGCGCCGATGAAGTACATCGACGCGTTCCGCGATGGCGCAACCGGACGCGGCCTTGCTGCGCGCATCGCCGCGGAAGTGAATCCGGCGCGCAGCTACCGGCTGATGGAGTTTTGCGGCGGCCACACCCATGCAATCTTCCGCTATGGCGTGCAGGATCTGCTGCCGGCCAACGTGATCATGGTGCATGGGCCGGGTTGCCCGGTGTGCGTGTTGCCGGTCGGGCGGCTGGACATGGCGATCGAGCTGGCGCGGCGGCCCGAGGTCATCCTGTGCAGTTACGGCGACATGCTGCGCATTCCCGGTTCGCGCAAGCGCAGCTTGCTGCGCGCCCGTGCCGAAGGCGCCGACGTGCGCATGATTTCTTCGACCATGGATGCGCTGGCGCTGGCCGAAGCGCATCCGGATCGCCAGGTCGTGTTCCTCGCGATTGGCTTCGAGACCACCACCCCGCCGACCGCCGCCGCATTGCGTGTCGCGCGCGCGCGCGGCATCGGCAACTTCAGCATCCTGTGCAATCACGTGCTCACGCCGGCGGCGATCAGCAACATCCTGCAAGCGCCGGCGCTGCGTGATATCGATGCGGTGCAGATCGATGGCTTTCTTGGCCCGGCGCACGTGTCGGTGGTGATCGGCAGCCAGCCTTACGAGTACTTCGCCGAGGAGTTTGCGCGGCCGGTGGTGATCTCGGGCTTCGAGCCGCTCGACGTAATGCAGTCGATCCTGATGCTGGTCCGGCAGATCAACGATGGCCGCGCCGAAGTGGAGAACCAGTATCAGCGCGCGGTCAGCCGCCACGGAAACGCCACTGCCAAGGCGCTGGTCGCCGACGTGTTCGAACTGCGTCGCAGTTTCGAGTGGCGCGGCCTTGGCACGGTGCCATACAGTGCGCTCAAGCTGCGCGCGGCTTACGCCGATTTCGACGCCGAACAGCGTTTTGCCATCGCCTATCGGCCGACGCCGGAGAACCGCGCCTGTGCATGCCCGCGGATTTTGCGCGGCGCCGCGCGACCGACCGATTGCGTGCTGTTCGGCAAGCAGTGCACACCGCAGACGCCGCTGGGTTCGTGCATGGTCTCCGACGAGGGCGCCTGCGCGGCGTACTACAAATACGGGCGCCATCGCGCTGAGGTGACGTCATGAGAGACAGCATCGCTTCCGGTGGAGTGATCCAGATGAGCCACGGTGCCGGCGGCCGCGACATGACCGAGCTGATCGAGCGGATGTTCGTCACCGCGTTTGCCAACCCGCACCTGAGCGGCCGCGAGGATCAAGCGGTACTCGATCTGCCGGCCGGGCGGTTGGCGATGTCGACCGACAGCTATGTGGTTTCGCCGCTGTTTTTCCCCGGCGGCGACATCGGCAGTCTGGCGGTCAACGGCACCATCAACGATGTCGCGATGGCTGGCGCGTGGCCAATGGCAATCAGCCTGGGCCTGATCATCGAGGAAGGTTTCGCGCTGAGCGAGCTGGCGCGGGTGATCGATTCGATGGCGCAGGCGGCGCGCGCGGCCGGCGTGCCGATCGTCACCGGCGACACCAAGGTGGTGGAGAATGGCAAGGGCGACGGCCTGTTCGTCAACACCACCGGCATCGGCCAGGTGCGCGAGGGCGTGCATATCTCGGCGACGTCGGTACGGCCGGGCGATGTGGTGTTGGTGAGCGGGTATCTCGGCGATCACGGGGTGGCGGTGATGGCCGAGCGCGGCGGCTTCGACTTCGAGACCACGATCCGTTCGGATTGCGCCGCCCTGCATGGGCTGGTCGCGGCCCTGCTCGATGCGGTGCCCGAGACCCGCATGCTGCGCGACCCGACGCGCGGCGGCCTTGCGGCGGTGCTCAACGAGATCGCGCTGGCCAGCGGCATCGGCTTTCGCATCCGCGAGTCGGACCTGCCGATCCGCGCGGAAGTGGCCGGTGCCTGCGAACTGCTCGGCCTCGACCCGCTGTACGTCGCCAACGAGGGCAAACTGGTGGCGATGGTACCGCCACAATCGGCATCGGCAGCGCTGGCGGCGCTGCGCGATCATCCGCTCGGCCGCGATGTCGCGATCATCGGCGTGGCGCGCGCGGACCCACATCATTTTGTGGAAATGGAAACCCGTTTCGGTGGCGTGCGCATGGTCGATTGGATCGCTGGCGAGCAACTGCCGCGGATCTGCTAGTCATGCGCATCCTGTTGCTGACCCATGCGTTCAACAGCCTCAGCCAGCGCTTGTGGTTGAGCCTGGCGGCGGCCGGTCACGAGCTGTCGGTGGAGTTCGACATCAACGACGCGGCCACCCGACAGGCGCTGGCATTGTGGCAACCGGATCTGGTGATCGCGCCGTTTCTCAAACGCACGATTCCAGAAGATGTGTGGCGCGCCACACCGTGCCTGATCGTGCATCCGGGGCCGTTGGGTGATCGTGGCTGCTCGGCGCTGGACTGGGCGATTCAGCAAGGCCGCATGCGCTGGGGGGTGACAGTGTTGCAGGCGGTGGCCGAACTCGATGCCGGGCCGGTATGGGCGCATCGCGAATTTGCATTGCGTTCGGCCAGCAAGTCGAGCGTCTATCGCCGCGAACTGACCGAAGCGGCAGTCGCCGCCGTCGGTGAGGCGCTGACGCGGATGCAGCGCGGCGACGGTCCGTTACTGGGCGCCAATTGCGGCGATGAAGGCGAAAAGCCAGCGATGCGCCAGCGCGATCGGCGCATCGATTGGCAACGCGACGATATGCAAACGGTGCTGGCGAAAATCCGTGCTGCCGATGGCCAGCCCGGGGTGCGCGATCGCTACCACGATGCGACGGTGTGGTTGCACGATGCCGCGCCCGCGCCCGGCGTGGTCGGCAACGCTGGCGATTGGCTCGGACATGCCGGCGAGAGCCTGGTCCGCGCCACCTGCGATGGCGCGCTGTGGGTCGGGCATCTGCAAATCGTCGATGCCGAGACCGGCCGCCAGATCAAGCTGCCGGCGGTCACCGCATTGCGCACGCTCGGTCTGCCGCTGCCACCCGCGGTTGCCGGCGAGGGCATGCCGAACCGGATCGAGTTTCGCATCGAGGACGGTGTTGGCGTGCTGCGTTTCCCGTTTCTCAACGGCGCCTTGTCGGTGTCGCGTTGCGACGCACTGCTTGCCGCGATCGCGCAGGCCGCACGCAGCCCGGTGAGGGCCATCGTCCTGCTCGGCGGCCCGGAGTTCTGGTGCAACGGCATGGACCTCGCCAGCATCGAGGCCAGCAGCAGCCCGGCCGAAGCGTCGCTCGCCAACATCGAGGCGATCGACGAGGTCTGCCGCGCGTTGATCGAACTGACCGGCAAGTGGGTGATTGCGGCGGTATGCGGCAATGCCGGTGCCGGTGGCGTGTTCATGGCGCTGGCGGCCGACGAAGTCCTGGTGCGCGCGGGCGTGGTGCTCAATCCGCATTACCGCAACATGGGCAATCTGTACGGTTCGGAATACTGGACCTGGCTATTGCCGCGACGGCTCGGCGATGACGGCGCACGCGCATTGATGGCGACGCGACTGCCGCTGGATGCCGCCGATGCGGTGCAGCGCGGATTGTTCGATGCGGTATTGCCCGGCGATCCGGACGCGTTCGCCACGGCGGCCATCGGCCATGCGCGTGCGCGCATCGACGGCGCCGATTTCAGCGAGCGCTTGCAGGCCAAGGCGGCTGCGCGCGCCCGCGATGAGGCGAGCAAGCCGCTGGCCGCCTATCGCGAAGCGGAGCTGGCGCGGATGCGCGAAAACTTCTTCGGCTTCGACACCAGTTATCACATCGCCCGCTTCGATTTCATCACCCGCACCGCACATTCGCGCACACCGCTGTATCTGGCACGGCATCGGCAATCGCGCTGAGCCCGCCGGCGCCGCCGGGGTTCGATTACAACAGGTGACGCACGTTGGGCAGGTATTTCTCCAGCGAGCCGGTGTTGACCGCGACCACGCGCTCGCCCGACGCGAGCAGGCCGCGATCGAGCAACTGCGGCAGCGCCGCCAGACAGGCCGCGCCTTCCGGGCTGATCCACCAGCGGGTGTCGCGCCATACCCGGCTCAGCTCGGCCGCGGTGTCGGCTTCGCTCACGGCGACCGCGGCGCCGCCGCTGTCGCGGATGATCTGCAATACGCGAAAGTGCCCGACGCCGCCGGGTACGTTCAGGCCGCAGGCCAGGGTCAGGCCGGCGGTGACCACGGTCGTATCGTCGGCGCCGGACGCAAAGGCGTTGACCAGCGGCGGGGTGACCTCGCTTTGCACGCAGATCATCCGCGGCCGTTCGCTGCCGATCAGGCCCAATGCTTCCAGTTCGGCCCAGGCTTTCCACATGCCCAGCACACCGGTGCCGCCGCCGGTCGGATAGATCACCACATCGGGCAGCGCCCAGCGGCTCTCGTCGGAATCCCACGGGCGGGCGATGGGTTCGGCCAGCTCCAACCCAAGCGTCTTTTTGCCTTCGATGCGCCAGCCGGGTTCCTGAAACGTGGCCACCGAGAAGTAGCCCTGCGGCAGATACTTTTCCTTGAGCAGGGCGCCGGCCTCGCGGATGGTGGGGCCGATCAGCTCCAGCTTGACCTGAGCGGGATGACGGAAAGCCGCCGCTGCGACATTACCCAGGATCGGCAGCGGGGTGTCGTCCGGCATCGCAACCACGATCTGCAGGTCGCCGGCCAGTGCGTAACGGGTCAGCGAATCGCCGGCATTGCCCTGGGTCGGCACCGCCAACTGGTTGAGGCCAAGCCGGCGCGCCTGCGCCACCACCATCGCCATGCCGCGATCCTTGAAGCTTTGCGTGGGATTGGCGCCGTAACCCGGATGCGCGCGGCCTTCTTCCTTCACCGCCAGCGCCAAACCGGCGGCCTTGGCAACCGGGTGCTGGCGGTAATCGAGTAGCGGGGTGTGGCCTTCACCCAGCGGCACCAGATGACGGGCGTCGGATGGGTTGTTGGCATCCAGCGCCAGCAGCGCGCCGAAGCGCCACATGTCCGGCCGCTGCGGCGTGTACCAGCGCTGATCCGGCTGTTCCGCGCGCAGGCGTTGCAGATCGAGCACCATTTCGACCGGCCGGCCATCGCTGGGATCGAGATTCATCGGTACATCGACGGGGTACTCGATACCGGAGGCGATGCCGCGCAGGTGGCTGAGATAGGACATGTTGTTCTCGTTGAGGGTGTGATGGTGATCGCTACAAATGCTCGGCCGCTGCCGCCTGCTGCCGCATCAGTTTGTCGATGATCCGATCCAGCGCCACGCGTTCCTCGTCTTCCAGACACGCCAGCAGTGCCTGCTCGTAGGCCTTGGCACGCGGCACCACGTCCGCGTGGATGGCGTGGCCTGCCGGACTGAGGGTAAGCACGGATTTGCGCCGGTCGCTGCCGTGGGTTTCGCGTTGCAGCCGGCCGTGATCGAGCAGGTTGCCGACCGCGCGGCTGATCGCGACCTTGTCCATTGCGGTGCGTTCGGCAACCTCATTGCTCGACAGGCCAGGGAAGCGCGCCAGCACCGCCATCACCCGCCATTCGGTGATCGACAGTGTGAAACGGTTGGCGTAAGCGCGGGAAATCGAGGCGCTGACGCGGTTGGAAAGCAGCGATAACCGATACGGCAGGAACCTCTCGAGCTCCAGTGTGGCCTCAGAACGCATGTGTTTGCCTTGCAATTGGTTTCAGTTGAAACTATAACGGTGACCTGATCGGCCGCGGTCGCGCCCGATCGTAACGCAGGAGGACATCCGCCATGAACGCGCAGCCCAATCTTGGCATAACCCCGACCCGCTTCGAAAACCCGATGGGGATCGATGGTTTCGAATTCGTCGAATTTGCTGCCCCGGCCGGGCGCGAGGACGAACTGTTCGCATTGTTCGAGCGCATGGGTTTCACCGCCGTGATGCGGCATCGCCAGCGCGCGATCACCGTGTTCCGGCAAGGCGGTGTGAACTTTCTGGTCAACGCCGAGCCGGGTTCCTTTGCCGCCGCGTTCGCGGCCAAACATGGCCCGAGTGCCTGTGGTTTTGCGGTGCGCTTTCGCGAGCCGGCCAGTACGGTGCAGGCGCAGGTGCTGGCGCGCGGTGGCGAGCGGATCGAAGGCGAGGCCAGCAAGGCCGTGCAACGGCCGGTGGTGGCCGGCATCGGCGGCGCGATGCTGTACCTGGTCGATAACTATGGCGATGGCGGCGATGTCTATGCCAATTACGCGCCCTTGCCCGGCGTGGACATCAACCCGATCGGCTATGGCCTGAGCTTCATCGATCACCTGACCCACAATCTGTATCACGGCAACATGGAAAAGTGGGCCGACTACTACGAAAAGCTGTTCAATTTCCGCGAGATCCGCTATTTCGACATCAAGGGCGTCAAGACCGGCCTGATTTCAAAGGCGATGACCGCGCCGGACGGCATCGTGCGCATCCCGCTCAACGAATCGAGCGACCCGAAGTCGCAGATCAACGAATACCTGAACGAATACCACGGCGAGGGTATCCAGCACATCGCCTGCTTCACCGACGATATCTACGCCACGGTCGAGGCCATGCGCGCGCGGGGGGTGGAGTTTCTCGATACCCCGGACACCTATTTTTCGGTGGTCGATCAGCGCATTCCCAACCACGGCGAAGACCTGCCGCGACTGCGTCGCAACAAGATCCTGATCGACGCCGACCCGGAAACCAAACAGCGCAAGCTGCTGCAAATTTTCACCCAGAACTGCATCGGCCCGATCTTCTTCGAGATCATCCAGCGCAAGGGCAACGAGGGCTTCGGCGAGGGCAATTTCCAGGCCCTGTTCGAGAGTATCGAACGCGATCAGATCAAGCGCGGGGTGCTTTGAGGGCAACGCGTTCCCGGGTTTCGGCCCAGCAGGCCTCAACCCGGGCTACACGATTTCTTTGCGTCCCTTGCGGACCGGGGATTTACGCTATCCCGAGTCCCGAGTCCCGAGTCCCGAGTCGTAGCCCGGGTAGAGGCCCACAGGGCCGAAACCCGGGGCCACCGTAAACATCCATCCATACATCGCAAACCGGTTCAATGCGTGAACTCAGCCCTTCAAGCCGGCATCGTCGCGCAGCGCCTGCGCGCGGTCGGTGCGCTCCCAGGAAAACGCAGTGGCCTGGAACGCCTTGCCGGCGCCATCGACGTAGCTGAACTCCTGCGGCTTGCGGCCGAAGTGACCATAAGACGCGGTCTGCTGGTACATCGGGTGGATCAGGTCGAGCATCTTGATGATGCCGTACGGACGCAGGTCGAAGTGGGCGCGGATCAGCTTTTCGATCTTCTCGTCGCTGATCTTGCCGGTACCGAAGGTGGTGACCGAAATCGAGGTCGGTTCGGCAACGCCGATGGCGTAGCTCACCTGCACTTCGCAGCGATCCGCAAGGCCTGCGGCAACCACGTTCTTGGCGACGTAGCGCGCGGCGTATGCGGCGGAACGATCGACCTTGGACGGGTCCTTGCCCGAGAACGCACCGCCGCCGTGACGCGCCCAACCGCCGTAGGTATCGACGATGATCTTGCGTCCGGTCAGGCCAGCATCGCCCACCGGGCCGCCGATCACGAACTTGCCGGTCGGGTTGATGTGGTACTTGGTGCCCTTGTGCAGCCACTTCTCCGGCAGCACCGGCTTGAGGATGTGTTCGCGCACCGCCTCGATCAGGTCTTTCTGCTTGATGTCCGGGTCGTGCTGGGTGGACAGCACCACCGCGTCGATGGCCACGGCCTTGCCGTTCTCGTAACGCAGCGTGACCTGGCTCTTGGCATCCGGGCGCAGCCACTTGAGTTTGCCCTTCTTGCGCACCTTCGCTTGCTGCTCGACCAGCCGGTGCGAGTAGTGGATGGCGGCCGGCATCATCGCCTTGGTTTCGTTGCTGGCGTAGCCGAACATCAGGCCCTGGTCGCCGGCACCCTGCAGTTCGGGATGCTTGCGATCGACACCCTGGTTGATGTCGGGCGACTGCTTGCCGATCAGGTTGAGCACGCCGCAGGTGGCGCCATCGAAGCCGACATCCGACGAGTCGTAGCCGATGTCGGTGATCACCTTGCGGGTCAGCGCCTCCAGATCGATCCAGGCGCTGGTGGTGATTTCACCGGCAACAATGGCGACGCCGGTCTTGATCAAGGTCTCGCAGGCAACGCGGGCGCGCTTGTCCTGCGCCAGAATGGCGTCGAGCACGGCGTCGGAAATCTGATCGGCGACTTTGTCCGGGTGGCCTTCGCCCACCGACTCGGAGGTAAACAGGGGAAACGTGCATGATAGCGCAGAGCAAACGCGCGTGCATCTGCCTCACGCGGCCAGGGTCGGCGACGCCGCGTCGATCAGCCGCTCGAAGTAGTCGGCGGTCAGCCGCCGCTGCGTTGTGGCGCTCTCGGCGGCATTGACCACAGCGCGAAAGGCGGCATTCTCCGGGCGATCCCTGGCGTACCAACCCAGGTGCTTGCGGGCGATGCGCACGCCTTGCGGCTCGCCATAAAACGCGTGCAGTTGATCTAGGTGGGCGAGCAGGATGTCGCGTATTTCGGCCAGCGATGGCGGCGGCAGCAATTCAGCGCAGGCCAGGTAGTGGCGGATTTCGCGGAAGATCCACGGCCGGCCCTGCGCGGCGCGGCCGATCATCACCGCATCGGCGCCGGTCCGGTGCAGCACTTGCGCGGCTTTCTGCGGCGAATCGATGTCGCCGTTGGCGATCACCGGAATGCGCAGCGCCGCTTTCACCGCGGCGATGGTGTCGTACTCGGCGTGGCCGGTGTAGAGCTGATCGCGGCTGCGGCCGTGTACTGCCAGTGCCGCGATGCCGCAATCTTCGGCGATGCGGGCAATGGCGAGCGCATTGCGCTGATCGGCGTCCCAGCCGGTGCGGATTTTCAGCGTGACCGGAACCGCGACGGCATCCACCACGGCGGCGAGAATGCGTGCCACCAGCGCTTCATCGCGCATCAACGCCGAGCCGGCCCAGACATTGCACACCTTCTTCGCCGGGCAGCCCATGTTGATGTCGATGATCTGCGCGCCATGATCGACGTTGAAGCGCGCGGCATCGGCCAGGCGCTGCGGGTCGGAACCGGCAATCTGCACGCTGATCGGCGCCGGCTCGCCGTCATGATCCATGCGTTGCCGTGACTTGGCGGTGCGCCACAGGCGTGGATCGGCAGTGGTCATTTCCGAAACCGCGATTCCCGCGCCCATGCGTTTGCACAACAAGCGAAACGGTTTGTCAGTGACCCCGGCCATCGGTGCCAACAATACCGGCGGTTCGATAAGGTAGGGGCCGATGCGCATGCGCGCATTGTAAGGGCTGCCGCAGACGCCCGATCAGAACGGTCTTTTCCCCATACCCTGTAGCATGGTGCAGCGATGCTGGTTATGCTGGCCTCGGGCGTTGACGCGGATCGCCGCAGACCATATCGGGAGGGGTTTATGTCGTATTTCGTCACGGGTGCAACCGGGTTCATCGGCCGCCATCTGGTATCCAATCTGCTCAAACGCAAAGGCACGATTCATGTGTTGGTGCGCAAGAGTTCGCAAAAGAAACTGACGCAGATGATCGAGCGCATGGGCTGGGACGCGCGCCGTATCCATCCGGTCGTGGGCGATCTGGCCAAGCCCGGGCTCGGCCTGACTGCCGCACAGATACGCAGCCTGTCCGGCAAGGTGACGCATTTCTTCCATCTCGCGGCGATTTACGATCTCACAGCGGATGCGGAAAGCCAGCGTGTCGCCAATATCGAAGGCACGCGCCACGCCATCGAGCTGGCTACCGCGATCAAGGCGGGCTGTTTTCACCATACCAGTTCGATCGCCGCTGCCGGCATGTATCCGGGCGTGTTTCGCGAGGACATGTTCGATGAGGCCGAAGGCCTGCAAGACCCCTATTTCCGTACCAAACACGATTCCGAAGGGCTGGTGCGCAACGAATGTGCGCTGCCGTGGCGGATCTATCGCCCGGCCATCGTGCTCGGTCATTCCAGAACCGGCGAGATCGACAAGATCGACGGCCCGTATTATTTCTTCACGCTGATCAAAAAAATGCGCGAGACCCTGCCGCAGTGGATGCCCACGCTGGGCATCGAGGGCGGGCGCATCAACATGGTGCCGGTCGATTACGTCGCCGATGCCATGGATCACATCGCGCACAAGAAGGGGCTCGATGGGCACTGCTTCCACCTGGTCGATCCCGAGCCCTCGCGCGTGGGCGAGGCGCTAAACACCTTCTGTCGCGCCGGCCATGCGCCGGAAATGACCCTGCGCATCGACACCCGCATGTTCGCGTTCGTGCCCGGCGCGGTACGCATGGCGGTGGCCAACCTGCCGCCGGTCAAACGCATGACCAACATGCTGCTGCGCGATTTGCAAATTCCGGCGCAGATGCTGTCGTTCATCAATTATCCGACCCGTTTCGACGCGCGCGAAACCGAACGTGCCCTGAAAGGCTCGAAAATCGCGGTGCCGCGGCTGGAGGATTACGCCTGGCGGTTGTGGGACTACTGGGAGCGCAATCTCGACCCGGCGCTGTTCGTTGATCGCTCGCTCAAGGGCAAGGTCAAGGATCGCGTCGTGCTGATCACCGGTGCCTCGTCGGGTATCGGCCAGGCAGCGGCGATCAAGGTCGCCGAGGCCGGCGCCAAGACCATCATCGTGGCGCGCGGCGAAGAAGAGTTGTTCAAGACCCGCGACCAGATCATCGCTGCCGGCGGCAAGTGCTGGGCGTATACCGCCGATCTGGCGGAAATTGCGTCATGCGACGCGTTGATTGCAACCGTGCTCAAGGAGCACGGTGCGGTCGATATCCTGGTCAACAATGCCGGCCGTTCGATCCGCCGCTCCATCGCATTGAGCTACGATCGGTTCCACGATTTCGAACGCACCATGCAGCTCAATTACTTCGGCTCGTTGCGCCTGATCATGGGCTTCTTGCCGAAAATGACCGATCGCCGTCGCGGCCACATCATCAACATTTCATCGATCGGCGTGCTCGCGCATTCGCCGCGGTTTTCCGCCTACGTGGCATCCAAGGCGGCGCTCGATGCGTTCAGTCGTTGCGCCCAGGCGGAGTTCTCGGGCAAGAACATCGCCTTCACCACGATCAACATGCCGCTGGTGCGCACACCGATGATCGCGCCGACCAAGATGTACGAATCGGTGCCGACGATCAGCGCCGAGGAAGCGGCGGATTTGATCGTCGAGGCGATCATCGAACGGCCGAGCCGCATCGCCACCCGCCTCGGCATTTTCGCTGGCGTGTTGAACGCGGTGATGCCCAAGGCGTATGAGGTGGTGATGAATACCGCGTTTGAGTTGTTCCCCGATTCGGCGGCAGCCAAGGGCGAAGCGGGTGCGAAGGAGCCGGCAGCGCCGAGCAACGAGCAGATCGCGTTTGCGTCGCTGATGCGTGGCGTGCACTGGTAGTCAGTTGGAGAACCCATCAATCACGAAGTCCATCGTCCCGGCAAGAGCAAGAGCGGACAGTCCGCAAAGAGCGCGAAGGGCGCAAAAAAAGCAAATCAAGATGTGGGCTTTTCTTTGCGTCCTTTGCGGACCATTTGCTTCTCCCGAGTCCCGAATCCGTAGGATGGGTAGAGCGGTTTTCGATGGTTTCGCGAGCAAAAAGGGCCCGCCAACCCGAAGTGCCGTAAGGGGAGGGATCAAACGGGACGTCGTATGGGTTGACGGGCCACAACCGATGGCGGCTTGCATGTCTCACAACACCGGCTGCGCGCTCGGCGCGCAACCGGATTCACGGTTTATCGCTGCCGCGAATCAATCGTTGCTGGTCGGCGCGCTCGGGGCCGGCGTCTTGGGCAGCGTGGTCTTCTTGCGCGGTGCTGCCTTGCTGGTTTTCTTGGCAACAGGTGCCTTGCTGACGGCTTTTTTGGCGGCGGGCTTCTTCGCTGCCGGCTTCCTGGCAGCAGCCTTCTTTGCGCTGGCCTTCTTTGCCGGAGCTTTTTTCGTTGCCGTCTTCTTGCCGGCTGGTTTGCTCTTCGACGGCACGCCAGCCAGCTTGCGCAACTGCGCATTGAGCTCGTTGACGCGGGCGATCAGATCCTGCAACTCCTTGCTGCCGGGCACGCCGAGTTGGGTCAGGGCGCGCTGCACACGCTGCTCGAACACTTTTTCCAGGCGATCCCAGGTGTCGGACGCACGCTCGCGGACATTGCCGACACGCTCTTCCATGGCATCGCGCACCGCTTCGACGCGGTCGCCGGCAATGTGGCGGGTGCTCTTTTCGATATTCATGCCTTCCTTGACCAGCGCCTCGAACATGCGGGTGCCTTCTTCCTGCGCGCGGCCGAACGCGCCGACGCCCGCCAGCCAGATGTGCTGTGCGGATTCGACGATGGAGCGCGACAGGTGCTCCGCCTTGGCTTGCAGGCCGGCGTCGCTCTTGGCGGAAGTGGACTTGCTGCTGCGCTTGGTGCGCGGTGCGGATTTGGACTTGGCCATGATCGTTCCTCGGGCAGTGGACAGCGGGTGCGACTGCGCCCGTCGAATGCCAGTGTCCGGCCAGCAACTAGAGCATTCACACCATAGGCGAGCGCTTGAAACCTGCCGTCCTGTGCAATCTCGGCGAAGCGCTCAACGTGCCGAACGCCTCCTTGCCGACCCGCGTCGCGTTGTGCTGCGTGTGCGGGTGGCGATCAGGTCATCGACCGAGTCGAGTGCATGGCGCAATTGCGCCGTGGTTTCGGTGGCTGCGGGCATCGGCGGCAAGCCCTTGATCAGCGACGGGTGCGGGTCATCGAGCACCTCGTCGCGCAGCTTCAGGCCGTGGCGCTCGAACACCGGGCCGAGCACGTCGCGGCGCGCGCGCAAATCGGCCAGCGTGCTGCGATAGGCGTGCTCGCACATGCGCCGGCGCGAGGAATAGCTGAACAGGTTGGTGAAAAACATCTCGCTGTCGTCGGCATTGGGTTCGAGCACGATCTGATCCACCTTCGGATACATCTCGGCGTACTTGGCAAGGCCCACTTCGACCCGCGATTGCAGCAGGGTGCGGAACGTCTGCGACAACACCACCGGCAGGCCGCCCTGGGCGATGCGATCGACACTGCGTTTGTTGCGGATGGCGGCGCTGTTGGTATCGAACGGAACCAGTGGATTGACCGCCAGCAGCAGGTCGATGCCGTGATCGAGCACCGCCGAGGCATTCATCGTGCGCCGCAGCGCGCCATCGACGAAGTGGCGGCCACGGATATCGACAGGTGGGTACAGGCCGGGTAATGCCGAGCTGGCCTGCAACGCCTTGGAAATCGGGATGTCGTCCCAGCCCTTGCTGCCGAAACGGATCGCTTCGCCGGTATCGAGGTCCACCGACGCCACATACAACGGTCGCGCCAGTTCGCGAAAATCGTTGGTGCGCCCGCGTTGGGTGAACAATTCGTGCAGGAAACGTTCTACCCCCGAGTTGTCGAACAGGCCGATCGGGATCAGCCCGCCGAAATGCCCGATCAGATCGCTCAAGCGCGAATCGGTGGGTTCGGACAGCAGGGTGGACCACCAGTCGAGCATGATGCGCGGCAACCCCGCAGCCCGGCGCACGTACTCAAACAGCGCCGGGCGCACGAACTGCGATGGCCGGAAACGCACGTCGTCGGAATCGCCGGTGATGAAAATCCGGCAGATATCCGCGGTGCTCATGCGGTTGGCGAGGCCGGCGGCCAGGAACGCGCCGGAACTGACGCCGACCGAGACATCGACCCGGGTCAGGTTCAGCCCTTCGGTGGCAAGTTCCAGCGCACGCAATGCGCCGAGCTCGTAGATGCCGCCCAACGGCCCGCCGCCGGCAATCGCCAAACCGATCTTGCCGTGGCTGGTGCTGGGGGCGGAGGCGCGCTGGAGTAATAGCATACGGTGGCGAATGTCCGGTTTGGTATTCCGATTGTAGTCCCACAGGCCGCGATCAGGTAGGCCTGCCAGGCGTAGACTGCATGGGCGGGCGGGTCGGGCGTAACGATGGCGGGTCGATGGCAATGATGCACAAGGAAAGTGTCGGTGCGGACTGGGTGAAGCGGCGGGTGCAATGGCACCGTGACCTGCATGACCCGTCGCGGCAGCCGTTCAACACGTCGCCGTGGCTGCCGGAATTGCGACGCTGGCAATCGCAACGGCTGGCCGCCAGCTTCGCTGATTTGTTGGCGGATGACCGAACCCGCCCCGCTGCGACCTTCTTCCTGAGCGATCTGTACGCCGATCGCGATTTCACCCGCCGCGACCAGAACATCGCCAAGGTGGTGCCGTTGATGGCGCATATGTTGCCGGCATCGTTGCTGCGCGCCTTGGGCGATGCGGTGGCATTGGGCGCGCTGTCGCATGCGCTGGACCTGCGCATGGTGCGCGCGTTGTCCACCGACGCGCTCGCTGAGCTTGACGCGGAGCGCTATGCCGCTGCCTACCGCAGGGCCGGCTGTCCGCGTCTGCGCCGTTATCAGATCGATCTGATCGTGGCCGTCGGCCAGACCCTCGATCGTGCCGTGCACAAACGCGGTGTCTCCGGCCTGCTGCGCGCCAGCCGGGTGCCGGCGCGGCTGGCCGGGGTGGCGGATTTGCAGCAATTCCTGGAACGTGGCTTCAGCGCGTTTGCCGCGCTCGATGGTGCTGCCGACTTCCTGCACACCATCGCTTCGCGCGAGCGCGAGGTGTCGCGGCGTCTGTTTGCCGGCCATGCCAAGCCGTTCACGCGTGGATGAGGTGGCCGATACCGCGGTATTCGGCGACAGGATTACCGCGGATGACGCGCGGCGATGAAATCGCGAATCGCCGTTGCCGCACGGCGTGCCGATGGCATCTCGCCGAGATCGAAGGTGTCCGCGACGGCGCGCTCCTGTTGCGCGCGATAGCGGCGATGGTCGGCTTGAGCGCGCTCGAGCGACGGGCCCAGTGCATCCAGATCGGTCAATACTGGCCCGAGCTGCCAGTGCGCAAAGTTGGGGTCGTTGCGCCAGTCGACAGCGCGCGGATCGAGAAACAGACAGGGGCGCGGTTCGATGAGGAACTCGTATACCTGACTGCTCACATCGCCAAGATAGATGTCGGCAGCCCGTGTGTAGCTCATGTCGGCGAGGGCCGGGCTGTCGGTATCGATGAGGATGTTCGGGCAGCGATGGAACCGTGCCGGCAGTCGCGCACCGTAGCGCATATGCCGCTCGAACAGCTTGAGGTGCGGCGCGAAGATCAGGTTGTAGCGGTCGGCGTTGGCCCGGAAAAACTCGAGAATCGCGATGCCCCACGTCGGCCATGAGGAGAGGGTTGGCTCGAAGTGCGGGTTGTAGAGCACGGTTGGCCGGCCGTTTGCGAATGGGCGCAATGCGGCTGGGGCCACTGCCGTTACCGCATCGAACTTGGGATAACCGACAAGCGCGTACGCGCCAGGCCGGATCAACCCTTCCTCGATGAAACGACTTTCCAGTTTGCGTCCGGCAACCAGCACGAAGTCGAAACGCGCGATGCGCGGATCGTAGCCACGGGCACGATCGCCGGCGCCGTGGTTGGTGAAAACCATGGGCAGCTTGGGCAATCGGCGGCGCAGCTTGAGGCTGGTGAGGTCGGGTACTACCAGCGCGTCGAGCGCGGCGAAGCGCTCGGTGCCCAGATTCAATGCCGCCCATTTGGCGATCGAGGTCCAACTACGCAACAGCCGGTCGGCAATCGCGATGAGGCGGCCTTGTGCAATCCGCTCGATCCGGCAGCGATGGCCGGGGTAACTATTTCCAATCTGCTGCGCGGAAGCGACCAGAGTGTCGTCGACGCAATAAATAACGACATCCAGCGCCGGCTCGAGCAATGACATTTCGAACGCGATTGGCGCAGCGTGCCAGACCTGGTCCGGGCGGTGGTGAAACAGGAAACCAATGCGCAAGGGGCAACTCCCATGGTGCGGGCAGGTTACGGGCAGCATTGGCGCTAGGGAAGCTCTGAACAACCGCCATCCGCCGTCATTGCGAGCGTAGCGAAGCAATCCAGTTATTTGTTTTTCCGAACATTTCTGGATTGCCGCGTCGCTTCGCTCCTCAATGACAGCTTGTTCAGAGCATCCCTGGTTATCCCGGTGCGTGCCTTCGCGGGGCAGCAACGCCCGATCCCTAACAGCGCTTCCTCAGTCGAACTCTTCATCAAGGTAACGCTGTATTTCATCTTCGATCGGCCCCTTGAGCATGCCAAGCAGAAAGCCCAGCGTGGCGCGAACATGGATCTCGTCGCTGCCGACATTGATGTGGCCATCGACGCCGCTGCGTGAAAACTCCAGGGTGCTGCCTTCCCAGGCATAGTCCACGTCGAACTTTTCGGCGATGTGCTTGGCCACGCGGTCAACGCATTGCTTGGCCTGCTTGAGCGGCTTGTTGTGACGCTTGCGGATATCGATATGCGACATGGGGTTCTCCTCGCGATCCGGCATTGTCGCCGCGCGAGGCGTCTTAGCCAAGTGGCGGTGCAGCGACATCCGGCCACAGCGCAACAGGGCCGTGGGCCGGTTGCGCGTGCTAAATTGCGCGCTGGCAATGGAGCTGCACGATGCGACTGACATTCCCCCACGGCGAGTCGGCCGATGTCGATCTCGGCCTTGGCGACACCACCATCGGCACTGCCGACGATTCGACCGTGCGCATCGAAGGGGCCGGCGTGAGTGCCAATCATGCGCGCATGCACCTGAGTCCTGCCGGATTGTGGCTGCGCAACATGGGCAGCCCGATCTATGTCAATTCGCGCGCGGTTGCCGAATTGGCGTTGCTGCGCGCGGGCGACCGCGTGCACCTCGGCGCGGTCGAGATGCTGCTGCGCTCAAGCGATGCGCCAATGCCGGTGCCGGCCGAGCCGATGCCGACCGATGAGGTGCGCGAGATCGAGCACGGCACAGTGGTGCTGCGCGGTCTGAGTGGGCCGGTTTCCGGCCAGGTGTTCGTGCTGAGCGACGTGCTGCGTATCGGTAGCGATGAACAGGCGCAGATTACGCTCGACAGCCGCTACGCCGCTGCCGAGGAAGCGCGGCTTGAACTGGTGGGCGATTGCGTGATGCTGGTGTCCACCTCGCCGGTTACGCCGCGGGTGAATGGCTGGCCGGCGCAACAGGTGGTACTGGCGCATGGCGATCAGATCGAGGTGCGCGGGCTGCGCTTCATGCTCAGTGCGCCGGGTTTGGCCAAGCGCGCGAGCTGCGAGGTGCGCGCGCAGGAAGCCGCCGAACTGCAGCAGGAGGATGAAGACGCGGTCGCTGCGTCAACGGGCTCCGCTACCGGTGCCTGGTTACGTCTGCTGCTGATGGCGCTGGCGTTGGCCGCCGGCATTACCGCATTGCTGCTTTTTTTACCATCGTGGTGAGGGGCTTCATCATGGCTTCCCGGCAAAGAATGCCGGCCACCAGACCAGGCAACAGTCCGTCCGCTACAGCGCAAGCAACGCTGTGACGGGGTCGTCTCGTGGCACCAGTGACCCGGTAGACACGGGCACGGTAAAATCGACTCGCCATTCTTGAAGCCTGTTTTCAGGACGGAGTTCTCACCGATGCATCACACGTTCTCAACACACCTGCTGCGCGCGCTGCTGCTGATCGCCGCGACCCTGCTTACGGCCCCTGCGTACAGCGGCAGCGATGCAGATCACCCCCTGCTCTCTCGCTACCCCGGCGCACAGGTGAGGGACTTCCAGCAGGTGGACTATGAAACCATCGAAGTGCCGGTGCGGCGCGATGCGGTTGCCGCAAATGGGGGCTTCGTGCTGACATCGAAAGTCGGTGATGTCACGCGTCATTTTTATGAACTGCACAATGTTTCAACGTTGAAACTGTACGAAAACTACCATGAGGCTGTGCGGCGCAGCGGCTTGGCCATTACCTACACCTGCAAGCTCGACGAATGCGGCGACCCGAGTCAAGCACAGCGTCTTGGTGGGATGGTGTCGTTGACAGGTGGTGTCTACAACGATTATCGCAAGCCGTATTTTCTGGTTGCGGAAGGCAAGGGCAGCAAAGGGCCTGTCGTCGTCGCTATTTTCATAGGTGGCTATGAAGATGACGCGTCGGTGCAACAGATCGTGGTGGAGTCCGAGCCGCTCGAAACTGGCTTGATCACAGTCGATGCCAGTTATCTCACGGCCCCGCCGGTAGCAGCGCGTGCGAGCGCAGCGACGGAAAAGCACGAAGAGGACAGCCCGTTATTGCCGCGTTTTCCCGGCGCGAAGTTGAATGACGTTCGCAACACGGAGCATGAAACGTTCAGCTTGCCAACGGCGATTGTCGATGCATCGGGCAAGGCTGCGATGCTGGATCTGGTGGGCGATGTATACCAACATTACTACTCCATCGAACACGTCTCCACATTGAAGCTCCATGAGAACTACAAGGCTGCTCTGGCGAAGGCGGGATTCACTACGCTGTTCTCGTGTGAACTGGACAGATGCGGCACCAGCGACCAAGCCGAACGGCTTGGCGGGTTGGTGGCACTGCGTGGTAGTGTTTACAACGACTATCGAAAGCCCTACTACCTCCTTGCGAAGCGCGACACCAGCAATGGGGCGCTCTACATAGCGCTGTTCATCGGTGGCTACAACGACAATGCCTCCGTGCAGCAGGTGGTGCTGAACACGTTGCCATTGCAGACGGGCTTGGTGAGCATTACCGCCGATAGTCTGGGCCGGGAGATCGCAGAAACCGGCAAGGCGGCCGTATACGGCATTTATTTCGACACCGATCTAGCCGCGATCAAGCCAACGTCGAAACCGGCACTTGATGCCATCGCCGGTGCCCTGCGCGCAAAACCCGACCTCACATTTCACGTGGTCGGCCACACCGATGCCAGGGGTAATCTCGCGCACAACCTCGATCTGTCGCAGCGCCGCGCCGAGGCAGTGGTCGCGGCGCTGGTGAAGGATTACCACATCGCGCCTGCGCGCCTGGCCGCCAAAGGGCTGGCCTCGTACGCGCCGGTCGCCAGCAATGACGAGGAGGCCGGCCGTGCCCGCAATCGGCGGGTGGAGTTGGTCAAGCAGTAACGCGAAGCGTTCCGCCGGGTTGGCTCGTTACGTGCCACCCGGCATTCGCTGCGGCCAACGCGCGAGCAACAGCGTGGCCAGTATCGCGGCGTAGATCAGCGGCTCGCGCAGGTCGGCTTTCACCTGCCAGATGAAATGCAGCACCGCGAGCGCGGCAATCGGGTACACCAACCGATGCAGCAGGCCCCAGCGCCGGCCCAGATAGCGCATCGCGGCGCGATTCGAGGTGGCCGCCAGCGGCAGCAGGCCGAGCCAGGCCAGAAAGCCGACGGTGATGAACGGGCGCTTCACGATGTCATCGAGAATCTGTGCCCAGTAGCCGCCCAGATCGAGTACCAGATACACCGAAAAATGCAGGCAGGCATAGGCGAAAGTGTGCAGGCCGAGCATTCGCCGGTAGCCGAGCGGCCAGCGCCAGCCGCTGAACCGGCGCAGCGGGGTGATCGCCAGCGTGAGCAGCAGCAGGCGCAGTGTCCAGTCGCCGCTGCGGTGGGTCAGTTCGGCGACCGGATCGGCACCGAGTTGCCCCAGATACGCATCGCGCAGCAGCCACAGCATTGGGGTGAGCGCCAAGACATGGGCCAGCAGGCGTGCCAGCGTGGCTGGCTTCAGAACCACCGGCGCAGATCCATGCCGGCATACAGCGATGCCACCTGATCGGCATAGCCATTGAACGGCAGGGTGGGGATGCGGCGCGCAAACAACGAGCGGCTATCGCCGGCAATGCGGCGTTCGGTCTTCTGGCTCCAGCGCGGATGATCGACGTCGGGATTCACATTGGAATAGAAACCGTATTCATCCGGTTGCGAGAGGTTCCAGCTGGTCTCCGGCATGGTTTCGGTGAAGTGGATCGAGACGATCGACTTGATGCTCTTGAAGCCGTATTTCCACGGCACCACCAGCCGTAGCGGCGCGCCGTTCTGGTTGGGTAGCGGTTTGTCGTACAGCCCGGTGGCGAGCAGGGTGAGCGGATGCATGGCTTCGTCCAGGCGCAGGCCTTCGCGGTACGGCCAGTCAAGTACGGCGCGGCGTACGCCCGGCATTTGTTCGCGGTCGGCGAGCGAGCGGAACGCCACATACCGCGCCTTCGATGTGGGTTGCAAGCGTTGCAGCACTCCGGCCAACGGCACGCCCAGCCACGGAATCACCATCGACCAGCCTTCGACGCAGCGCAGCCGGTAGACGCGCGGCTCTGCGGTTAATCCGTCCAACAGTTGCGGCAGGCTGAACTGCCCGGTTTTTTTGGCTTCGCCGCTCACCGTGATCGACCAGGGTTCGGTACGCAGGCTGCCGGCGTGGCGTGCCGGATCGGCCTTGCCGGTGCCGAACTCGTAAAAATTGTTGTAGTGGGTGACATCGTGATAGTTGGTAAGTTCTTCTTCGCCGGCGGCGGTGTTGACCGGTTCGGCGGCGATATCGCTCGGCGCCGAGCAGGCGATCAGGCCGGCGGCGGGCAGCAGCAGGCCAGCCTGCAGCAGCCGGCGGCGGGCGCGGTAGACCGGCTCGGGTGTGATGTTCAGGTCATTCTCGAAAGCGTTCATGGCAAACCTCGCGCTGACGGCGATGGCAACAGCCTCGCATGGCGCGGCGTGACACCGCGTGAATGGCGGGCAACGATGCCGGCCCGACGTCACTGTCATCAATCGGCAATCGTATTGTCATATTGCTGGCATCGCTGCCGACGACACTGGCGCCATGCCCAGGCCGATGCGCGTCGCCATCGTCAGCGAAACCTACCCGCCGGAAGTCAACGGCGTCGCACTCACCGTGCAATCGCTGGCGCTGGGCCTGCGTACACGCGGCCATGCGGTCGAGTTGATCCGGCCCCGACTTGGCGGCGAAGCGGCGCCGGCAACCGCCGAGCAACTGCTGCTGCCGAGCCTGCCGTTGCCGCGCTACCCCGGCCTGCGCCTGGGCTTGCCGGCGGGACGGTCGTTGCGTACGCGCTGGCAGCGTCAGCAACCCGACGCCATTTACATCGCCACCGAAGGCCCGCTGGGTGCCTCCGCACTGCGGGTGGCGCGGCGCCTGGGCATTCCGGTCTGCACCGGCTTTCACACCCGCTTTGACGAATATGCCGCGCGCTATGGGCTCGGGTTACTGCGCGGCGCGGTGTTTGCCTGGCTGCGGCGCTTTCACAATCGTGCCGATGCCACGCTGGTGCCGACGCGCGAGCTGATGCAATTTCTTGCCGGACGCGATTTTGCGCACGTCACCCTGCTGCGACGTGCGGTGGATACCACGCAGTTTCACCCGGCTCGGCGCAGCACGGGCTTGCGTGCGCAGTGGGGCGCCGATACCGACACGCCGGTGCTGATCCATGTCGGGCGCATCGCGCCGGAGAAGAATCTGTCGCTGGCGGTGCGCGCATTCCGCCGCATGCAGCACGAGCAACCGCGTGCGCGCATGGTCTGGGTTGGCGATGGCCCGGATCGCGCGGCATTGGCCGCGGCGCATCCGGATTTCGTGTTCTGTGGGGTGCAGCGCGGCGAGGCACTGGCCCGGCATTTTGCCAGCGCCGATCTGTTCGTGTTCCCGAGCCTCAGCGAAACCTTCGGCAACGTGACCCTGGAAGCGATGGCGTCGGGCCTGGCGACGGTGGCCTTCGATACCGGTGCCGCGCGCGAACATCTGCGCGACGGTGCCCATGGTGCAGCCATCGCCGTGGGCGATGACGAGGCCTTCATCGCTGCCACCGCCATGCTGGCGGGCGACCTGGCATCGAGTCGATGGATGGGCAGTGCGGCGCGCGAGGCGGTGGCGCAACTGGCACCGGAAACGGTGTCGGCGCGCTTCGAGCAGGTGCTGCGGGAACTGATTGCTCGGCGGGTGCGGGGCGTGTCGGCATGGCCGGCAACCCCCGATGGGAGACGGTCATGACCGCCCGCGTGCAGCGTTGGGTGGCACGCGATTGCGCGCTGACCGCGGCCGCCAACCGCTGGGGTCACGGGCGCTGGGTGCGTAGCTATTTCGCGGCGATCAGCCGGCTTGGCGACGGCGTGTTCTGGTATGGCTTGATGGCGCTGATCGTGGTCTTCGATGGCTATCGTGGCCTGTTTGCATCCGCGCATATGGCCGCCACCGGTGCGCTGGCATTGGCCTTGTACAAAACCCTGAAGCGCTGGACCAAGCGGCCGCGGCCATTCGCCCGCGATCGGCGAGTGCGTGCCCTGATCGCGCCGCTGGACGAGTTCTCGTTCCCGTCCGGACACACCCTGCATGCGCTGTCGTTCACGCTGGTGGCGCTGGCGTATTACCCGGGCCTGATCTGGCTGCTTGCACCGTTCTGCTTCAGCGTGGCGCTGTCGCGGGTGGTGCTTGGCCTGCACTACCCGAGCGATGTGCTGGCCGCCAGCGTGATCGCTACCGGCCTCGCTACGTTGTCGTTGTGGTTGGTTCCGGGGGTGAGCTTGTTCTGATTGCCACGGTGCGCTGACGGGTCGGCCGCTGTGCAGAAGCGGCCGCCAGTCGCGCACAGGGTGCGCTCCTACAGGGGCACCCCGCTGTTTTTTTGTAGGAGCCCACCCTGTGGGCGATGTCATCGCGCTTTGCAGCTTGCAGCCGCTGCGCTAGTCTGCGCCGATGGCGAACTTCATCGTGGCAATCACTGGTGGTATTGCATCGGGCAAGAGCGCGGTATGCGAGCGGTTCGCGGCGCTGGGCGTGGCGGTGGCCGATGCCGATGTCGCGGCGAGGCAACTGGTGGAGCCGGGTATGCCGGCGCTGGCCGAGATCGTGGCCCGCTTCGGGCCGGCAGTGTGTGGCGATGATGGCCGGCTCGATCGCCGCGCGCTGCGCGCACACGTGTTCAACGATGCCGTGGCAAGGCACGATCTGGAAGCGATCCTGCATCCGCGCATCCGCGTGCAGTTGCAGCGCGAATGCCGGCAGGCCACGACGCCGTACGCGATGGTCGCAATCCCTTTGCTGACCGAAGTGGGTGGCCGCGCGGCGTATCCGTGGCTGCAACGGATCGTGGTGGTGGATCTGCCCGAAGCCATGCAACTGGCGCGGCTGCAGGCGCGCGATGCGATATCCGCGCCGCTTGCGCAGCAGATGCTGGCGGCACAGGCGACGCGCAGCCAGCGTCTGGCGCTCGCCGATGACGTAATCGACAACAGTGGCAGTCTGGCCGCACTCGATGCGCAGGTGAGCGCGTTGCACCAGCGCTACGTGCAACTGGCTAGCGCATTCCTTTGAGACGGTACAACGCTTCCAGTGCCTGCTTTGGCGTCAATTCGTCGGGCTCGATGGCGTCCAGCGCTGCCAGTGCCGTCGCCGGGGTCTGAAACAGCCCCATCTGCAACGGTGAATCCAGCGCTTCGCGACTGACCTCGGTGTTCGTGGTGCTGCGCTGGCTCTCGAGTTCGTGCAGGGTGTGTTGCGCCTGCGCGATCACGCTGCGCGGCAGGCCGGCCAGCGCCGCCACCTGCAAGCCGAAACTGCGGTTGGCCGGGCCGGGCTTGAGTGCATGCATGAACACCAGGCGGTCGGCATGTTCGATGGCATCCAGATGCACATTGGCGATGCCATGGCCGCCGTCGGCGAGTGCGGTCAGTTCGAAATAATGGGTGGCAAACAGGGTGTAGGCGCGGTTGATGTTGGCCAGATGCAGAGCGCAGGCCTTGGCCAGCGACAGGCCATCGTAGGTGGAGGTGCCGCGCCCGATCTCGTCCATCAGCACCAGCGAGTGTTCGCTGGCGTGGTGCAGGATGTAGCTGGTCTCGGCCATTTCCACCATGAAGGTGGATTGCCCGCGCGCGAGATCGTCGCCGGCGCCGATGCGGGTGAGGATGCGGTCGATCGGGCCGATCCGCGCGCGCGACGCCGGCACGAAGCTGCCGATGTGCGCGAGCAGCACGATCAGCGCGTTCTGGCGCATGTAGGTGCTCTTGCCGCCCATGTTCGGGCCGGTGATCACCAGCATGCGGGTGTGCTCGTCGAGCTGCAGATCGTTGGGCTCGAACGGTTCGCTGCGTACCGCTTCCACTACCGGATGGCGGCCGCGCTCGATGCTCAGGCCCGGTTCGTCGCGCAATTCCGGCTGCGCCCAGTCCAGCGTCTGCGCGCGTTCGGCAAAGGCGCACAGCACGTCGATCTCCGCCAGCGCGCCGGCGCATTGCTTGAGCGTGTGAAGATGCGTGTTGAGTGCATCGAGCAGGTCTTCCCAGAGCTGGCGCTCGCGCAGCAGGGAGCGTTCGCGCGCCGACAGCACCTTGTCCTCGAACTGCTTGAGTTCCTCGGTGATGTAGCGCTCGGCATTGCTCAGCGTTTGTCGGCGGGTGTAATGCGTGGGCGCGCGTTCAGCCTGGCCCTTGCTGATTTCGATGTAATAACCGTGGACGCGGTTGTAACCGACCTTGAGGTTGGCGATGCCGCTGGCGGCGCGCTCGCGTGCTTCCAGATCGAGCAGGAATTGATCGGCACGGGTGGACAGCGTGCGCAGATCGTCAAGCTCGGCATCGTAGCCTTCGGCGATCACGCCACCGTCGCGCAGCAGCGCCGGTGGCTGTTCGATGATCGCGGCAATGAGCAGGGCAGCGCTGGCGTCGTGTTCGCCAAGGGTGTCGTGCAACGTGTCCAGCAACGGGCTGCCAGTGGAAGCCCCTCTCCCGTCGGGAGAGGGGTTGGGGTGAGGGTTCACGATTGCATCGGCGTCGCACGCTTGCCGCACCCTCACCCCCAGCCCCTCTCCCGGTGGGAGAGGGGGGCAAAGCGCGGCGCGAATGTGCGGCAACGCGGCCAGCGCATCGCGCAGGGTGCTCAGATCGCGCGGTCGCGCCGAGCGCAGCGCCACCCGCGCCAGAATCCGCTCGACATCGCCGAGGCCGCGGAATGCCGTGCGCAGCGCGTCGCCGGCGCTGCGGTCGATCAGCGTCTGCACTGCCTGATGGCGGTGGCGCAGAATATTCTGGTCGCGCAAGGGGCGGTGCAGCCAGCGCCGCAACAGGCGCCCGCCCATCGGGGTTATGGTGCTGTCGAGGATGCCGAGCAGGGTGTGCTCGCTGCGGCCGTCGATACGGCTGTCCAGCTCCAGATGCCGCCGCGTGGCCGCGTTCATGGTGATGGTTTCGGCGCTCGATTCCAGCGCCAGTGAACTCAGGTGCGGCAATTGCTGCTTCTGGGTTTCCTCGATGTAGCCGAGCAGGGCACCCGCCGCGGCGATCATCAGCGGCTGGTCTTCGATGCCAAAACCGGTCAGGTCGAAGGTGACAAAGCAGCGGGTGATCAGGCGCCGGCCGCTGTCGGCATCGAAATGCCACGGCCCACGTCGGCGCAGGCCCCTGCGCTCGTGCAGCCAGGCCGGCCAGCCATCCTCGTCCGGCAACAGCAGCTCGGCCGGTTCCAGCCGTGCCAGTTCAGCCGCCAGAGCATCCTCATCGCCGGCCTGATTGACCCGCATCCGGCCGCCAGCCAGATCCGCCCAGGCCAGGCCGAACGCCGGCCTGCCATCCTCGCCACGGCCGCGCGCCAGCGCCATCAATACGGTGTCGCGGCGCTCGTGCAGCAGCGCTTCGTCGGTCACCGTGCCCGGGGTAACCACGCGCACCACCTTGCGCTCGACCAGACCCTTGCTCTGCGCCGGGTCGCCGATCTGTTCGCAGATCGCCACCGACTCGCCTTTCTGGATTAGTCGCGCCAGATACCCCTCATAGGCGTGCACCGGCACGCCGGCCATCGGGATCGGCTCGCCGGCCGAGGCGCCGCGCTGGGTCAGGGTGATGTCGAGCAGGGCGGCGGCTTTACGCGCGTCGTCGTAGAACAGCTCGTAGAAATCGCCCATGCGAAAGAACAGCAGCACGTCCGGGTACTCCGCCTTGGCAGCGAAGAACTGGCGCATGAGCGGGGTGTGTTGCGGCGGTTCGACGGCGGGCATCCGTGGGGAGCGCAAGGAATCAGTGACGTAGTTTAACCGGCCTGCACAGCAAGCAACGCGATAATGCGGTTTTACGGGAATCTCTTGAAACCGTGAAGAACGGCCCGTGTGCAAGGCGCGCGGAGCGATCACTTCCGCCATCGTACGTTGGTCAAAACGTGGTGCGGGGTCATACCATTGCATTGTCGGATCCACGCCTTCGGCGTTTGATCCGACCTACGCTGCACGTCAGATGGTGGTTGACCGGCGGTATTCAACGCGAGGCCCGTAGCTTGGCTCAAGCCGCAACGCGGTGGAGCCGACAGCGGCAGCGAACGCCGCATGCAATGATGCCGAAGCTTACGGCTGGGACAGGTCCGGGAAAGGTGCTGAAATGGCGGCGGCCCCGCCAGCGTGACTCCGGCGCCCGAGTCAGTCGATACCGTTGCTTCCTTCCGGACCTGGCGGGGTTTTCGACCTATCGTCGCGGAGGCGCCAACGGGGCCACCATGAACGTAAACGACTGCTGAAGTGGCGGAGAGGGAGGGATTCGAACCCTCGATACGGGGTTAAGCCGTATACACACTTTCCAGGCGTGCTCCTTAAACCACTCGGACACCTCTCCGCGGGGAAACCAGCACGGTTTTGCACGCTGCGGCGATCGGGCGGCGCGAACCGGGGTTCGCAGCGGCCAGCAGCCAAGCGTCAAAACCAGCCGCGCAGTTTAACGCCGCCGCCCCGGCGCAGCAAGTTTCATGATGTGCGGTGATGCAATACGCTCCAGCGAGCCGTCAGGCACCGGTACCAACAGGTTCCTTCGCGAGCGCGGTGCGGCCACGGCCATCCGCTTTGGCTTGATACAGCGCGCGGTCGGCACGCGCCATGGTGGCGCGCAGGTCGCTGTCGGCGCGACTGACGGCAGCCAGACCAATCGATACCGAGAGACGCGGCGACGGCTGTCCATTGGCCGTCAACGCCTGGCATTCGCGGATGATGCGGTTTGCCACGTCGCGGGCCACACCAGCGTCGGCGTCGGGCAGAAACAGCGCAAACTCCTCGCCTCCGACGCGGCCGAACACATCGCTCGGGCGCTTGCTGGATTGCACCAACTTCGCGAATGCGATCAACGCATGGTCGCCCGCCTCGTGGCCGAGGGTATCGTTGATTTGCTTGAAATGATCCAGATCCAGCATCAGCAGACAGGCGGGTTGCCGCGTTCGGCCGGCGGCACGCCACAGCACCTGCGCTTCCAGCAGAAAGCTGCGTCGGTTGAGCACGCCGGTCAGCTCGTCGCGATAGGCCAGTTCCTGCAAACGGGCACGCAGCCTGTTCTCGTTGCTGTGCGTCGCAAAATATTGGCGCCGGGCGCGATGCAGTTGCCAGGAAACGATGGCGCCGATGATGATCGCCAGCGCATAGGTCGCCGATGTCTGGATCAGGGTCTGGGTGGGCAGCGGCGTGCGCAGCGCCAGCACGGTAAAAAAGTCGCTGCCGGTAAGCAGGGCGGCGGATAAAAACTGCAAGTTGAAACGATTCCGGAAGAACACGAACAGCAGCAGGATCAGCATCGGCGAGGTGCCCAGGAAGCCAAAATGCCCGCTCGGGCGATGGGCGATGGTGAAGAAGTTGCTGAGTATCGCGAGCAGCACCCAAGCCAACATCAAGGCATCGTACTGCGATGCATTGCGAACGCGCGCGAACAGCATCATCACCAGGATCGATACACCGGCAAAACCGAACCGCGCTTCGAGCAGCAAATCGGCCTGCTCCGGCGTCTGGAACATCAGGTCGAAGACGCTGAATGTCGCCTTGAAGAAGACGAACACCGCGATGGCGATGATCGCATCGCGTCGATCCTGGGCCAGGAAATACGTGCGGTAGCCAGCCTCCGTGGCACGGTCAGCAAAAGGCAGGCCGCTCACGGCCTGGTCGTTTTCGCTGCTGCGCGATCCTTGCATCTCGGTATCCAATTCGGATCACCACGTCGACAGGATGCCCGATTATGGCACGGCGGCATGGCGGTGCAGTTGCGGTCACTACCCACAGCGCCGGCACCGCCGTATCCTGCACGTTGGCAGTCAGGCGGAAGACGGTGATGGCGATGAAAGTGATGAACGCGCTGGTACGGATGTTGCTGATCGCGGTGCTGGGCTATTCTGCATCGGCCAATGCGAGCGCCCAAGATCGCGTTGACGAACCACCGGAGTTGTACCGGGTCAGCACCCTGCGCGCCGCACCCGGTGCGCTAGTCGACGTGCTGGCGCTTTACGCCGATGCCGCTGCGGCTGGGCATTGGCAAGGATTGGGCGATGCCGAACCGATGTTGATGCGTCACTCGCAGGGCGATCAATGGGATGTGTTGGTGCTGCAGCCGCTGGGCAGCTATGCCGACTATTACGCACGCAAGCGCGTGACACAGCGTGACGCGGCCGGCGAGGCCGCATTCCGGCAGGCGCTGAACAAGCTGGTGGTTTTTCGCGAGGATTTGTTCGCGTATGGGCCGCCACGTGAACAGGTGCAGGCGGCGTATGCGGGGAACGGATTTTTCCATGTCGAGATGTTTGCCGCACTGGCCGGCAAGCACGATGCGCTATTGCAGCAGCGGCATATGGAAAATACGTATCTGCGCGCGATCAACAGCCGCCCCAACCTGATCTGGGTGGGCGATCAGGGCAGCGATGTCGATGTGTTCACCATCGGTTTTTATCCGTCCATCGTCGAGTTCGCGGCGCCGGCGCCGGTGACCGCCGAGCAGGCCGAGGCGGCAGCGAAAGCAAGCGGCTTCGAAGGAAGGGCGTTCATCGGCACCTACCTGCGCGAGCTGCTGCAAAGCCATCACGACACGTTGGCAGTGAAGCCTTGAGGAAACAATGGCCGAAACCGGGTTACACCGGCATTGCCGTAATTTTGTAGCCCGGGTTAGCGCGAAGCGCGTAACCCGGGACCGCGGGTTAGGGAACCTCTGATTAAGCCACATCTGGCGTCATTGCGAGCGTAGCGAAGCAATCCAGCGTCTTGATTCTCCGAGTATTTCTGGATTGCCACGTCGCTCCGCTCCTCGCAATGCCGAAGCACATGGATGTGCAAGTGCCGCGAGCGCGTGGAAGCGCAGGAGCGGCCGGCCCTGCGGCATCAACCCCCGGGTTTCGGCCCGTTGGGCCTCTACCCCCGGGTTTCGCCGCTGCGCGGCTCTACCCGGGCTACATCCAGTTGTGTGTTCACGAATGAATCAAGGTCGGCTTGATCTGGCTCAGGTGCGGTGCGGGTTGACGGCGGGACAATGGCGCCATTCGGCCGATAGCGGCCCATTTTGGAGCGTGTCATGAGCCTCAACCGTGTGCGGTACGTATTGCCGCTCGCCATTGCCAGCGTGCTGGCAGCGCATCCCGTCCTGGCGCAAAACGCGACATCGGGCCCGACCCTGGATCTGCGCTACCGTTACGAAAATGTCGATGATGACGCCTTCGCGCGCAACGCCAATGCACACACCCTGCGCGCTCGCTTTGGTTACCGTTGGGTGGCCTCGCCACGCTGGACCGTGTTTGCCGAGGGCGATTACGTGGAGGGGTTGTTCGACGCGAATTACAACAGCACCACCAACGGCAATACGGCGTTTCCGGTGGTGGCCGACCCCGACGCCACCGAGCTCAACCAGGCTTACCTGAGCTTCGCCGATGCCGGGTTCAAGGCCACGGCGGGCCGGCAGCGGTTGATCTTCGACAATCACCGGTTTATCGGCAATGTCGGTTGGCGCCAGAACGAGCAAACCTTCGATGCGCTGGATCTGAGTTACGCGCTGAGCAGCAACGGGCCGAGTCTGCGCTACGCCTACCTCGACCGCGCGCACCGGATTTTTGGCGACGACAGCGCGCAGGGCGAGTGGAATCTCGATACCCACGCGTTCCAGGTCAATCAGGCGTTGCCGGTGGGCAGCATCACCGGTTACGCGTATCTGATCGACAACCAGGATGTCGCCACCGGTTCGCTGGCCACCTACGGCCTGCGCTGGACCGGCAGCCAGGCGCTGTCGCCGGATCTGAAGCTGGGCTGGTCGCTGGAGGCGGCGAAGCAGAAGGATCATGCCGACAACCCGCAGCAGGTGAGTGCCGATTACCTGTTCATCGAACCGACGCTTGGCTACGGTGCGTTCACCGCGAAGGCCGGATATGAGCGACTGGAAGGCAACGGCGCGGTGGCGTTCCAGACGCCATTGGCCACTCTGCACGCGTTCAATGGCTGGGCGGATCGTTTTCTGAGCACGCCCGGCAATGGTCTGGAAGATGTTTACGTCGGTGTCGGCGGCAAGCATGGCCAGTGGAACTGGCAGGCGCTGTGGCATGATTTTTCGGCCGATCGCGGCAGCGCGGATTACGGTACCGAGTTCGATGCGCAAATCGGATACGCCTTCACCCCGGCGATCAACGGCCTGGTCAAACTCGCCGACTATCGCAGCGATGGTTTTTCCAGCGATGAAACCAAACTCTGGTTGAGCCTGGAATATCGTTACTGAGCCCGGGATCCGCCCGCGCCGGGCCGGCTGCTGAAACCATGACGCGCATTGCGTATATGGAAAGAACATTCATACGCATTTGCGTTGCGTGAAATCGATCACGCACGACACACGGAAGTTCGTCAATGATGATTCCCACGTGATTGACGATCACGCACTCGCCGCAAGCGGGATGCGTGGCGCATAACTGGGGATATGTCAATGAAGATTGCTGACGTGCGCGTAGGCGTGCGGCTGGGGGTGGCGTTTGCTCTGGTCGTTATTTTTATCGTGTCGATCGGGTTGCTGGGCCAGTTGCAGATGCAACGCCAGGTCGACGTGA
Organism: Gammaproteobacteria bacterium HGW-Gammaproteobacteria-4; assembly: GCA_002839995.1. GTDB lineage: Bacteria > Pseudomonadota > Gammaproteobacteria > Xanthomonadales > Xanthomonadaceae. The sequence goes on from PGZC01000024.1 coordinate 36,481, forward strand.
TCGATCGCTTTCATCGGCACCCATACACGGTCAGGACGGCTTTGTTGCTCATCGATGCGAATATCGCGCGCATGCATCGTTCGATGAAGGATGTCGCGTTGTCCAGCGACGAGACCTCGTTGAATGCGTCAGCGGCGCTGGTTGCCGGCTATGACGCGGAGGTGATGAAGCAGTTCGAGCAGGTCTACGAGCGCTTTCTCGGCGACAAGACCAAGATCGATGCCCTGCGCGAGACGTTTGTGGCATGGCAGCCGATACGCAACCGGGTCGTCGAGTTCGTTCGAGCCGGCGACAGAGCCGCCGCGGTGGCAATCACCCGCAACGAAGGTGCGGCGCATGTCGCCCGTATCGAGCACGATATGGAGGAGATCAACACGTTCGCAGACGGACGTGCCAGCGCGTTTGTCGCTGAGGCTGGAACTGCGGTGACACGCGCGATGTGGTTGTCGTGGGTGGTTGTTGCTGCGGCGGCGGGCTTGGCGGGGTTGTTGGCGTGGTTGATTACTCGAAGCGTCACGCTGCCGCTGCGAAGGGCGGTGAAGATTGCCACTGACGTTGCCGCAGGCGACCTTACTGGTGAAGTAGGTATTCATGGCTCGGACGAAACCGGGCAGGTGCTCGCTGCCCTGCACGCCATGAGCGTGAAGCTGGCGGGTGTGGTCGGAGACGTGCGCGGCAGCGCAATGACGGTGGGTACCGCAGCGCAACAGATCGCGCAAGGCAATAACGATCTGTCGCAACGGGCGCAGTCGCAGGCGGCGGCGCTTGAGGAAACGGCGTGCAGCATGGAAGAGATGACGGCAACCGTCCGCCAGACCGCCAATAACGCGCGGATTGCGGATCAGGTGGCGTCCGGCTCGGCGGAGCAGGCCGGTCGTGGACGCGAGGTGGTTACGGCGGCGATGGAAGCGATGAGCGACATCAATGAATCGTCACGCCGAATCGCCGACATCATTTCGGTGATCGACGAAATCGCGTTTCAGACCAATTTGCTCGCGCTCAACGCGGCAGTGGAGGCGGCGCGTGCGGGCGAGCTGGGACGAGGCTTTGCGGTGGTCGCCTCGGAAGTACGCACATTGGCGCAGCGCTCAGCGTCTGCCGCCAAGGACATCAAGGGGCTCATCGGCGACGCGGAAGCGAAGGTTGTCCGGGGCGCTTCGCTGGTTGACGAAACCGGGCGCGTGCTGATGCAGATCCTTGACGGGGTGGGCAAGGTCAACGCGGTCGTCGCGGAAATCGCAACCGCCACTCAGGAGCAATCCAGCGGCATCGACCAGGTCAACAAGGCCGTCATGCAGATGGACGAATTGACACAAAACAACGCATCGTTGGTCGAGGAGGCTGCCGCGGCAAGCGAAACATTGCTGGATCAGGCCAATGGCCTGATCGATGCCATCGCTTATTTCCGGATCGCCCGATCCGACGTGGCGGTCGCGACGCGTGGGAACTCGGCAACGCGGGATATCGACGATGCGTTGTCCGCCGATGCGGGGCTGAGTCCCGGTATCGCCTGACGCTTCGATCACAGTCAAAGGGGGCGATGATGTCCAGCCAATGGCAGGCATGTGGTTTGCTGCGCACGGTTCGAACGGTGCTGGTTCTGGTTGCTGGCGCCATGGTCGTGCCGATGCCGGTTCAAGCGCAATCGCAGGCGGGCGATCCATTGTTCGAACTGCGGGTACGGCATGAATCCGTCGATGAGCAGGGGTTTTCCCGCGACGCGGGTGCAACCACGTTGCGCGCCCGCTTCGGATGGCGGCAGCATCTGGCTTCGCGTTGGACGATACTCGCCGAGGGCGAATACATCGCGCACCTGCTGGACGAAAACTTCAACAGCACCACCAACGGCAAAACCCGGTTCCCTGTGGTCGCCGATCCGGATGCGACCGAACTCAATCAGGCGTTTGTCGGTTACGCCGATGACGTATTCAATGCCAGGCTAGGCCGTCAGCGCGTACAGTTCGACAACCTGCGGTTCATTGCCAATGTCGGCTGGCGGCAGAACGAGCAGACCTTTGATGCATTCGATGCGAGCTGGCGTCTGGGCGAACACGGGCCGACGCTGCGCTATGCGTACCTCGATCGCGTGCATCGCGTGCTGGGGGATCGCAATCCGCAAGGCGAGTGGGATCTGGACGGGCACGCGATCCACATCGGCGTCGCGTTGCCGCTAGGCACCGTGGCCGGGTACGCCTATCTCATCGATAACCGCAATGTCGTTGCGGGCTCGACCGCTACCTACGGATTGCGTTGGAGCGGGACAATCGATGGGCCCGCATTCGCCTCGAAGTTCGCGTGGCTGGTCGAGGCCGCGCAACAACGCGATTACGCGCGTAACCCGGAGCGGTTCAGCGTTGCTTACTGGCGCATCGAGCCGACTCTGACGTGGGGCGCGATATCGACCCTGATCGGCTACGAACGGCTGGGCAGCAACGGCTCCGTGGGGTTGCAGACGCCGCTCGCGACACTGCACGCGTTCAATGGCTGGGCCGATCGCTTTACGACGACGCCGACGCGTGGGCTGGAAGATGCCTGGCTGGGACTGGAGGGGCGGCACGGGGTCTGGCGTTGGCAGGCGGTATGGCACGACTATTCCGCTGCGGCAGGCGGCGAGGCCTATGGCAACGAGATCGATTTGATGCTCGGCCGCGATTTGGGGCATGGCATGGCGGTGATGTTGAAATACGCCGACTATGACAGCAGCGGATTTTCCACCGATGTCCGCAAGGCGTGGCTCAATTTCGAGTTCAAATACTGACCATCGCCCGTCTCAGCGCCTGGCGACGCGCATGGCTTGGCGCGCGGAAAACCAGGCGCCACGTTCAACCGAGTTCGCGGTGATGACAGGCTGCGCCGGGATAGCCATGCTGGCGGTAGTGTTCGGCCAGCGTTTCGGCCAGATACACCGAGCGGTGCCGGCCACCGGTGCAGCCCATGGCGATGGTGAGGTAGCTGCGGGTACTGCCGCGCTTGAATGCGGGCAGCCAGTTGTCGATGAAGCCGATCACCTGGTTGCGATAGGCCACGACTTCGGGCTGTGCCTCCAGATGCGCGCGGACTTCGTGGTCGCGTCCGGACAACGGTCGCAGGCGCACATCCCAGTGCGGGTTGGGCAGGCAGCGGGTGTCGAATACGAAATCGGCGTCGTTGGGGATGCCGTGGCGGTAGGCGAAGGATTCGAACATCAGGTTCAATCCTTCCCGGTCGGTCAGGCCGAGTTCGGCAATCACTTGCCGTCGCAACTGGTGTACGTTGAGTTGCGAGGTGTCGATTACGTGATCGGCGATGGCGCGCAGTGGGGCGAGTTGGACGCGTTCGCGTTCGATGGCTTCGCCCAACGGGCAGCCATCGGCGCTGAGCGGGTGGCGGCGCCGGGTTTCGGCGTAACGGCGCACCAGGATGTCGCTCTGGGCTTCAAAAAAAACCAGGCGATAATCGAAGCCAAGCGCTGCCACCTGCGCCAACCAGTGCGGTAGCTGCGCCAGATCGTCGGCATTGCGAATGTCGATGCTCACGGCAAGGCCACCCAGCCACAATTCCGGTCGTGCCTTGCCCTTGACCAGCGCCGGCAGCAACTGCGCCGGCAGGTTGTCGACGCTGTAATGGCCGAGGTCCTCGAGCGTGCGCAGCGCGACACTCTTGCCGGAACCGGACAGTCCGCTGACCACGATCAGACGAGGGCGCACGGTTGACATGATTATTCGCCTTGCTTGAGGTGCTGGGTATGGCGGGCGATGAAAGCATGCGCCGGATCGATCCCCTTGGAGCGCAGGATGTGCAGTCGTGCTGCGGCTTCCAGCAACACCGCCAGATTGCGCCCGGGCGCCACCGGCAGCGTGATGGTGGGCACGTCCATGTCGAGCACGCGGCGGCTGCTGGTGTCGCCAAGCAGACGCGACATGCCGGCATCCGTTGCGACCTCGCCGCTATAGCGGCTCAGGTGGACGATCAGGCGCAAATACTTGTTGCGCTTGACGGCAGTGTGGCCGAACATCTCGCGGATGTTGAGTATCCCCAGGCCGCGCACCTCGATCAGGTCGCGCAGTATCTCCGGGCAGGTGCCGTCGAGCACGTCCGGAGTGATCTGGGTGAACTCGGGGGCGTCGTCGGCGACCAGACGGTGGCCGCGGGTGATCAGTTCGAGAGCCAGCTCGCTTTTGCCGGCGCCGCTTTCGCCGGTGATCAGCACGCCGATGGAATAGACTTCCATGAACACGCCGTGCAGCGTGACCCGCGGCGCCAGCGCGCCAGCCAGATGGTACTGGAACAGGGTCAGCAGGTCGTGGCCGCGGCGCGGCGACACCCATAGCGGTATCCGCGCTTCTTCGGCAACCGCGAGCAGATCCGATGGGCAAGGCTGATCCTTGCTGATGACGAGCGCGAGTGGACCGAAGTTGACGATCTTCTGCAACGTGACCCAGCGTTGCGCGGCATCCAGTGCGTCGAGCCAGGCCAGTTCTTCAGTGCCAAGGATCTGCACTTTGTTGGGGTAAATGATGTTGAGGTAGCCTGCCAGCGAGGGGCGTCGGGCGGTGTGTTCATCGCCATCGAGGGCGCGCTCGCCGGCGGCGGTGCTGGCCAGCCAGCGCAGTTGCAATCGCTCACCGAGCGCGTCGAACAAATCGCGCGCGGTGATCCGGGCGCTCATGCGGCGGCGTCGGAAGCCGGTTGCCAGTCGGAAAGCAGCCGGTACAGTGCTGCGGTGTCGGGTGCGGCGCGCAGTTTATCGCGCACCGTCTCGCGCGCGAACATGTCGGCCAGTTCCGCCAGCAACACCAGATGTTGGTGGGTGAAATGCTGCGGCACCGCCAGCGCGAATATCAGGTCGACCGGCTGGCCGTCTGCGGCACCGAAATCGACCGGTTCGGACAGCCGCACGAAGGCGCCGATCGCTGCGTTCAACTGCGCGCAGCGGCCGTGCGGAATCGCCACCCCGTGGCCCAGCGCGGTCGAGCCCATGCGTTCGCGGGCGCACAGGTTGTCGAATATCGCGCGTTCCAGTTCGCCGCCGAGACTCTCGGAGAGCAGCGCTGCCAGATTCTCCAGCAGGCGCTTTTTGCTGGTAACCGCACGCTCGATGCGAACGCGGGACGGGCTGAGCAGATCGATCAGGTGCATGTGCGGTGTTTGGGCCAATGGGAATGACGACGTAGCGATGCGTTGGGATCGATTTCGTGGCGAGGCGTCGGATGCCGCCGGCTTCAGCCGGGGGAGTCCCCGGCTGGAGACTCCCGCTGAATCGGCTACGCTCAGTCGACGCTGCCGGGATTGGCGGCGTTGCTGCCGCGGTGGTGGTCGGTGAGCTTTTCCTTGTGCTTGATGACGATCCGGTCGAGTTTGTCGGCGAGCAGGTCGATCGCGGCGTACATGTCCGGTGAGCTGGCATTGGCAAACAGCGATTTACCGGGGACGCCTACCGTTGCCTCGGCGCGTTGCTCAAGCTTGTCGACCGTGAGAATGACGCGCAGGTCGAGGTGGTGATCGAAGTGCCGGGCGATGCGCTCAAGCTTGGTGTTGACGTAGTCGTTGAGTGCCGGGGTGACATCGACTTGATGGCCGGTGATTTCGATCCGCATGGGTGGCTCCTTTCGCGATTTGGGGCTGCAGGTTCCGGCATGGCCGGGCTACAGCCCGCTCATGCCGCGGTCGCCCGACGGGAGTAAAACCGCCGTGCTTGATTCATGGATGGGGGTGGGCAATGGCGCTTCAAGTCAGCCCAGACGTTGCCGTTCATTGGAGGCGGGAATGTTCATCGCTTCGCGGTATTTTGCCACGGTTCGACGCGCCACGGGCACGTTCATGTTCTTCAGGTCGCTGGCGAGACGCGCGTCGGACAGCGGCTTGGTGGGGTCTTCGGCCTCGATCAACTTGCGGATCATCGCCTGAATCGCGGTGCTGGAGGTGGCCCCGCCACTGCCGTTATCGACGCCAGAGGCAAAAAAATGCCGGAATTCAAAGGTTCCTCGCGGTGTGCGCAGGTACTTGCGGGCGGTGGCACGCGAAATCGTGGACTCATGCAGGCCCAATTCTTCGGCAACCTCGCGCAGGGTCAACGGTCGCATTGCCTCCGGGCCATGATCGAGGAAGCCCGATTGCTGGCGCACGATGCTGCGCGCCACCCGTAAAACGGTATCGGAGCGGGTTTCCAGGCTCTTGATCAGCCAGCGCGCTTCCTGCAGGTGGCCGCGCATATAGCTGGCATCTTCACGCGTTGCCTGCGCGATCATCCCCTCGTAATGCCGGTTGATGGCCAGTGCCGGCCGGCTGCGGGTCAATGAAACGCGCCAGATGCCCGCTTCAAGCCAGGCCACACAATCGGGGCTCACGTATTGCGTGGGCGGCGGAGCAATTTGCGCTCCCGGCTTCGGATCCAGGCTGCGGACCAGTTCCACCGCTTCCTGGACCGATTCGGCGGTTTCGCCCAAGTGTTTTGCCAGACGCTCGGGGCCGAGTTTGGCGAGCTCGTTCAGGTTCTGGCAGACGATCCGCCGCGCAAGCGCCAGGCCGGGGGTGTCGTCCGACAGCACCGACAGCTGCACGCAGAGGCATTCGGCCAGGTCGCGCGCGCCAACCCCCACTGGGTCGAAACGCTGAATCCGATGCAGCACCGCCAACACCTCGTCGGGGTTCGCTTCGATTTCCGGGCGCAAGCTGGCGCAGAGGCCGTCGAGCGACTCGGCGACATAGCCGTCGTCATCAATGGCGTCGATCAGGGCTACGCCGATGCGGCGGTCGCGATCCGACATCGGGTTGAGGTTGAGTTGCCACAGCAGATGGTCGTGCAGATCGTCGTTTTCGACCATGCGCGCGGCGGCGTCGTTATCGCCGTCGCCGTCGTGCGCCGGACGGGCTTCGTCCCATTCGGGCTCGTAATCGAGTGGCGACTCCTGCGCATCGAGCACTTCGATCTCGACGCTGTCGCGTTCGGCCTCGGTGGTTTCCGATGCCGGTTCGCTTTCCGGCTCGGCATCGTCGGCGAGCTCAAGCAGCGGATTTTCTTCCACCGCGGTGGTGATCTCGGCTTCCAGCTCGATCGCCGACAATTGCAGCAAGCGGATCGCCTGACGCAATTGCGGCGTCAGGGTCAACTGCTGACTCATGCTGGTGCGCAGGCTGGGTTTCATGCGTCGATCGTACAGGTCAGGGCCGCTTGCCGGGTCGCATCTGCGTCACCATTTGCCAAGCTGGCCGCTTACAAGCGGAAGCTGTCGCCCAGATAGACGCGGCGCACGTCGGCATTGGCCAGCACCGCTTCCGGCGTACCCTGGGTCAGTACGCCGCCCGCGTTGAGAATGTAGGCGCGATCGCAGATACCGAGGGTTTCGCGTACGTTGTGGTCGGTAATCAGCACGCCGACGCCGCGCGCCTTGAGGTGGCGGATGATGCGCTGGATTTCGCCGACCGAAATCGGATCGACGCCGGCAAACGGCTCGTCGAGCAGGATCAGCCGCGGCTTGGCGGCCAGGGCACGGGCGATTTCCACTCGCCGCCGTTCGCCGCCCGACAGGCTGGCGCCCATCTGGTCGGCGACGTGCGAAACCTGCAATTCATCGAGCAGATCGGCCAACTCGCGCTCGCGGCCGGCAGCATCGAGATCCTTGCGTAACTCCAGCACCGCGCGCACGTTGTCGGCAACGCTGAGCTTGCGGAATACCGAGGGTTCCTGGGGCAGATAGCCAAGGCCCAGGCGCGCGCGCAAATGCATCGGCAAGGCGGTGATGTCGCGGCCATCGAGCACGATTTCGCCGCCATCGGCGCGCACCAGGCCGACGATCATGTAAAAGCAGGTGGTTTTGCCGGCGCCGTTGGGGCCGAGCAAACCGACGATCTCACCGGCATCCAGACTGAGGCCGAAGTCGTGCACCACCTCGCGCGAGCGGTAGCGCTTGCGCAGTCCCTGCGCGACCAGCATCAGCCACCTTCCTTGTTGGCAGTCTTGTCTTTGGGCAGGATCTTCATCTGGATGCGGCCACCGACGCCGCCGCCACTGCTGTCGAGCTCGCCGCTGGTGAGGTTGTAGGTTACCCGCTCACCGGTGAGGGTGCCGCGCTCCTGTTCCACCACCACAGCGCCGGTGAGTACGACGATGTCGTTGGCCACGTTGTAATCGATACGGCGCGCCTGCGCCTTCATCGGCGTGCCGTCGTCATTGATCTGGTTGAGTCTGGTGGGCTTGCCGTCGAACACGACCGTGTTGAAATCGCCGGCAACGCGGGTGATGGTGGCGACATCGGCATAGACATCCATCGAGCCCTGGCTGATGTGGACGTTGCCATTGAGGGTTGCGGTGCCGTCTTCATCGAGCACACCGCTCATCCCATCGGCCTCGATATTCAGCGGCAGGTCGCGATCGGATTTGCGCGCCAGCGCCTGGCCATTGACCAGCACCAACGCCAGGCAGGCGAGCGTCACGCTCAGCAACGCGGGCAGACGGCGGGCTGGCCGCGGCCAGTGCGGGGTATCGTCAATGAAGTTCATAGCGGGCTCGCACCTCGGAAAAAAGCGTGAACTGGTGGGTCTGGAAGTTGGTTTCCATGCCCCGGCCTCGCAGTATAGAGGCGCCTCGGGTGATGGTCACGGTATCTGTGCTGCGGGCAAGGTTCTGTTTCGGGAATACGGCGATCGCTGCGGTGTTCAGGCGCGCGCGATCTCCGTCCGGCTGTAGCGGCCCGAGAACCCGGACGTCGCGCTGCAGGCGCACTTCATCGGCGTGGGCGCTCACCCAGCCGCTTTGCGCCTGGGCGAGCCACGGTTCGTCGGCGGTGCCCGGAAAACTGAAACGCGGATCGTTCAGAAACCATTCGCTGGTATTGGGGTCGCGGCTCAGAATCGGGCCGCGCACGGTGAACGATTCCGTGCCCTGCTCGTCGAGCACGACCAGTTCGTAGTTGTCGAGCGAGTAATCCGAGCGCGGCGGACCGGGAACATCGGGCGCCGGGCGTGGCCGCAACTGCCAGGCCAGCCAACTGGTCAGGACCGCCGCAGCCAGCAATACCAGCGTCGCGAGGTTGCGCATGATCATGCCGGCGCAAACCGTGCCACGATGCGCGCGATCTGCCCTTGTGCGTGCAGGATCAGATCGCACAACTCGCGCGCGGCGCCCTCGCCACCGCAACGATCGGCACGCCAGTGCAGATACGGGCGCAGCAACACGTGGGCGTTGGCCGGGCCGGCGGCCAGGCCGCTCAGGCACAATGCGCCGAGATCGGGCAGGTCATCGCCCATGAATGCGGTTTGCGTGTGTTGCAGGCCCAGCTTTGCGCATAACGCATGCAGGCATTCCGCCTTGTCGTGGACCCCCTGATGAACCGCATGGATGCCCAGTTCACCGGCACGTGCGGCCACGACCGGGCTACTGCGCGCGCTAATCAGGGCAACCACGATCCCGGCTTCCGCCAACAACTTCAGGCCAAGCCCATCGTGGACGTGAAACGACTTGCTCTCGGCGCCATTCGGGCCATAGTGCAGCCGACCATCGGTCAAGGTGCCATCGACATCGAACGCGGCCAGGCGCACATCGCGTGCCCGCTGCAGGACAGAATCGGGGATGCTTGGCGGGGCAATCGGGACCATGATTGGGGGGGGCGTGCTCGGGCGTGCCGGTCAGACCACGCGCGCGCGCAGGAGGTCGTGGATATTCAGCGCACCGACGACCTTTTGTTCAGCGTCGACAACCAGCAGGGCGCTGATCTTGTGTGTCTCCATCAGGTGCGCGGCTTCGCTGGCGAGCCGCTCCGGGCCGATGGTCTTGGCGTCGCGGGTCATCAGGCGATCAATGGCGGTGGTACGCAGATCGACTGCGCTGTCGTCGAGGGCGCGGCGCAAGTCGCCGTCGGTGAACACGCCGATCAGCCGATCATCGTTGTCGATCACCGCGCTCAGGCCGAGCCGCTTGTGGCTCATTTCGACCAGCGTGTGACTCAGGCTGGCGCCCGAGCGCACGCACGGAATTTCGTCGCCGCGATGCATCACGTCGTGGATATGCAGCAACAATTGCCGGCCCAGGCAGCCGGCGGGATGCGAGCGGGCGAAGTCATCGCTGGTGAAGCCACGGGCATCGAGCAGGGCTACTGCCAGCGCATCGCCCATCGCCAACGCCGCGGTGGTGCTGGCGGTCGGTGCCAGGCCGAGCGGACAGGCTTCCAGCGGCACGCTGACATCGAGATGCACGGCGGCGTGCCGTGCCAGCGTGGATTGCGGACGCCCAGTCATTGCCACCATCACATTGTCCTGGCGCTTGAGCATCGGCAGAATGGTCAGCACCTCTTCGGTTTCGCCGGAATTCGACAGCACCAACACTGCGTCGGCGTCGGTGATCATGCCCAGGTCGCCGTGGCTGGCTTCCGCCGGATGGACGAAATAGGCGGGTGTGCCGGTGGACGCGAGCGTCGCGGCGATCTTGCGGGCGATATGCCCGGACTTGCCCATGCCGATGCAGATGACCCGGCCCTGGCAGGCCAGCAGCAAACGGCAGGCATGGGCGAATTCGCCGTCGATCCGCGCGCGCAGCATCTGTAGCGCCTGCATCTCGATCTCGATGACACGGGCGCCGCTCGCCACCAGTGCGTCATCCTCGACGTGCTGCGCGGGTCGGGCTTTCACGTGGGCATTCATGGTGTGGGTGGGTTCCAGGTATCGGTGCGGGGCCGTTTGCTTTAAGCTTTGCCGCTAACGTGAAACAACGCAAAGCGTTTCCTCATCCCCCTCTCCCCCGGGAGAGGGCAGGGGTGAGGGAAACGGCATGGCGCGAGATGTTTCATGATTCGGGTTGGCTAATCGCCATACCCGTTCAATTGTATCCCACTGCATCGCTGCCATTGGTACCGAATATGAACGCCGAAACCGTCCGTCAACTGATCGAGCAAGGCCTTCCTGGCGCGCTGGTCGAGGTGTCCGGGGCGGATGGTGTGCATTTCGAGGCGCGGGTGGTGTCGAGTGCGTTCGCCGGAAAGTTGCCGCTGGCGCGGCACCGCATGGTGTATGCCACGTTGGGCGAACGCATGGGTGGCGAGATCCACGCGCTCAGCCTGAAGACGCTGACACCGGATGAGATCCGGGCGTAACCCAGGGAATCTCTGAACAAGCGGTCATAGCGAGGAGCGCAGCGACGTGGCAATCCAGGGTGTTCGGAAAATCGAGGCGCTGGATTGCTTCCCGCCACGGCCTTCGGCCTCGCGGCTATAGGCTTGAGCGCTGGCCATGACGGCAGATCGCGGTTGCACAGAGTTTTCTTGGTTGCCCATTATTTGAACTGCCTCACTGCGCAAGCGCAGGATTTTCCGGAGCACGCATGGCCAAGATCGTGATTCAGGGTGGCGTCCCGCTGAACGGCGACGTGATGATTTCCGGCGCCAAGAATGCGGTGCTGCCGATTCTGGCGGCCAGTCTGCTGGCTGACGGGCCGATGGATATCGGCAACGTGCCGCATCTGAACGATGTCACCACCTCGATGGCACTGCTCGGTGACATGGGCGTGCAACTCACCCTGAACGAGCACATGCGGATCGCCGCCGATCCGCGTGGCGTCGATCGTTTCCTGGCGTCCTATGAGCAGGTCAAGACCATGCGCGCCTCGATCCTGGTGCTGGGGCCGCTGGTGGCGCGGTTCGGTCAGGCCGAGGTGTCCTTGCCCGGCGGCTGCGCGATCGGTTCGCGACCGGTGGACCAGCATATTCGCGGCTTGCAGGCGCTGGGGGCGACGATCCGGGTCGAAAACGGCTATATCCACGCCCGCGCCGGCCGGCTAAAGGGCGCGCGCATCGTGATGGACATGGTCACCGTCACCGGCACCGAAAACATCATGATGGCGGCGACACTGGCGCAAGGCACCACGGTAATCGAGAACGCCGCGCAAGAGCCCGAAGTCGTCGATCTTGCCAATTGCCTGATCGCCATGGGTGCGCAAATCGAGGGCGCCGGCAGCAACACCATCGTGATACACGGGGTCGAGCGCCTGGCTGGCTGCCGGTACGACGTGCTGCCCGACCGAATCGAGACCGGAACGTTTCTGGTGGCGGGTGCCATCACCCGCGGCAAGGTGCGTGCGCGCGGCACCCGGGCCGATACGCTGGACGCGGTGCTGAGCAAACTGGAGCAGGCCGGCGGCCACATCAACACCACCAACGACAGCATCGAGATCGACATGCGCGGCAACCGGCCGCGTGCGGTGAGCTTCACCACCGCGCCGTATCCCGCGTTCCCGACCGATATGCAGGCGCAGTTTGCCGCTCTCAACACGGTCGCCGAAGGGGTCGGCGTGGTCACCGAAACCGTGTTCGAAAACCGCTTCATGCATATCCAGGAACTGGTGCGCCTGGGCGCCGATATTCAGGTCGAAGGCAAGTCGGCAATCATCCGCGGCGTGGAAACGCTGACCGGCGCACAGATCATGGCCACCGATTTGCGCGCGTCGGCGGGCCTGGTGCTGGCCGGTCTGGTGGCGCAGGGCGAGACGGTGGTGGATCGGGTCTACCACATCGATCGCGGTTACGAAAACATCGAGGAAAAACTGTCCGGCCTGGGTGCGCGGATCCGGCGTATCGCCTAGCGGCCTGGCAGGTCGCCCACAGGGTGGGCTCCTACACAAAGGCGGTTGCCCCCACCTGTAGGAGCCCACCCTGTGGGCGACCGAGCGAAGCGAAGGCGGGACTGGCGCAGCAGGCGTTGTTGCGATGCAACCGACAAAACACGCGCTGTCAGCGCTATCAGTTGTCGGTGAAGGCTCGCAACTGCATCACGATGTCGTCTTCCCCGCGTTCAGTTTGCTCGATCCGTACCGGGAACATGCCGTTGGCGCCGGGCGTGGGGATCCGCGCAAACCAGGTACGGGTGACGCGCTCATCGTCGTCGCGGATACGCGTCGCCACCACCGCCTCGAAGCGACCAGCAGCGGTATCGACCGATTCGCGCTCGCCGACCTGAAACCGCCACGTGCCGATTGCATCGCGCCCCACAACCGCATAATCGAGCACGCCGGACGCACCGCGGGCGAGGTCGTCGGCCAGGGCCAGGCTTACCGATTGCCGGTCGAGCACCCCGTCGTCGAGCGCGAGCACCTGCGCCTTGTTGTCGTCACGGCTGTCGTGGCTGATGATCTGGTCCGCAGCATGGTCAACGACGACGGCGCGGGTGCGTTTTCGAAACGCCGTCTTTTGCTGGTAGCTGTAGCCTTCGGTTTGCGGCCGGCCATCGCGCCAACGGACGAACGAGCGTTCGTCGATGCGAAATCCGATGAATGCGGCCATGCCTTGGGTGCCTTTGACCCGGTTGAGCAGCTCCCAGCGTCCATCGTCGAGCGGGCTGAGGCTGACGGTGGCAATTCCTTCCGTTTTGCCGTTGCGCAGCAGGTCGTATTCGGCGACGTAAGCCGTGCGCGCAATCGGCTCGCTGGCACCATCGGCAGCCTCGTGGCCGGCGTCCCCGGCCACCACCGCGGGCGCGATCGACAGCAGTGCGGCGATCAGCCAATGTTTCGTGGCAGGCGTGTGTTCACGGCTGAATCTGATCATGGTCATCCAGGTGCAGGGGGGCTGTCAGCGGCTGCCCATCGAGCGCGATCGCATTGCCATGCGTGCGCAGACGGCGGTTTGCGAACAGGGCCACCACGCCAACCAGCAGCGGGTGTTCGCGTGTCCGCACCCGGTTGGACAAGGCGTCTTCACTATCGTTCGCATGTACCGGCACCCGCGCCTGGGCAATGATCGGCCCGGCGTCGAGCTCGGCGGTGACCAGGTGTACCGACGCGCCGTGTTCACGGTCACCGGCCGCGAGCGCGCGGGCATGCGTGTGCAGGCCGGGGTGACGCGGCAACAATGAGGGGTGCAGGTTGATCATCCGGCCAGCATGGCGTTGCACCGCATTCGCGGAAATTACCCGCATGTATCCGGCACAGACGATGAGCGCCGGCTGAAGGGCGTCGATGTGCGCGAACAAGGCGGCGTCGAATGCCGCGCGATCCGCGAACTCGCGTGGGCGTTGCGCCCAGGTGGCGATGCCGGCCTGCTGCGCGCGTTGCAGCGCCAGGCATCCCGGCCTGTCCGAGCATACCGCGACGATCTGCGCTGGCAGCGTTTTGTCCACGATGGCGTCGATCAGCGCCTGCAGATTGCTGCCGTTTCCCGATGCCAGCACCACGATACGCAGTGCGGAATCGTTCCCGGCGGACGAACCGATGTCCCGATCAGCCAATGCGCACCCGCTCGGATTCGCCGCAGGTCACCACCTCGCCGATCGTCCAATGGCTGAGGCCGAGCCGATCCAGCGCCTGACCGATCGCGGATTCATCCTCGGTCGCCACGAGCAGGGTGAAGCCGATGCCGCAGTTGAAGGTTCGCCACATTTCGCGGTCCGCAACCGCACCCTCGCGTTGCAACCAGTCGAACAGCGGCGGCTGTGGCCAGGCGCTGGCATCGATGGCGATGCCCAGGCCATCGGGTACCACGCGGATGATGTTCTCCTGCAAGCCACCACCGGTGATATGGGCCATGGCGTGCAGCGGAAAATCGTGCAGCAGCGACAACATCGGCTTGACGTAAATCGTGGTCGGCGCCATCAGCGCATCGGCCAGCGTGCCGCTGCCGATATCGAGCTGCCACGGCGAGCCGGCGCGCTCGACGATGCGACGGATCAGCGAATAACCATTGGCGTGGGCGCCGCTGGAGGCGATGCCGATGATGCGATCGCCGGCGCGTACCCGGCTGCCGTCGAGCAGCGCCGATTTTTCCACCGCGCCGACGCAAAAACCGGCCAGATCGTATTCGCCGGGCGGGTACATGTCGGGCATTTCGGCGGTCTCGCCGCCGATCAGCGCGCAGCCGGCCAGTTCACAGCCTTCCGCGATCCCGCCGACCACGGCCACCGCGGTGTCGACATCGAGCTTGCCGGTGGCGAAGTAATCGAGGAAGAACAGCGGCTCGGCGCCTTGCACCAGCACATCGTTGACGCACATGCCGACCAGGTCGATGCCGATCTGCGTGTGCCGGCCCAGCGTCTGCGCCAGCTTGAGCTTGGTGCCGACGCCGTCGGTACCGGACACCAGAACCGGTTCGCGGTACCGACCCGCGAGGTTGAACAGGGCGCCGAAACCGCCAAGGCCACCCATCACCTCCGGTCGGAAGGTGCGCTTGACCAGCGGCTTGATGCGCTCGACGAGGGTGTTGCCGGCATCGATATCGACCCCGGCATCGCGGTAGGTCAGGGGCGTTGGCGCGCTCATGGGGGTGACTGCGGCAGCTTGCGGGACGGTCATTGTACAGGCACGCTGCTGCGCCGATCGGCCGTGCGCCGGAATACGGTCACGCTGCTTCCGAATAGCCCAGTTGCTCGGCCAATGCGTTTAGCTGGGCGAAGGGTTCAGCCAGCACCTGCGCATAGGCCTGCCAGTGGCCCGGGTCGAACCCCGAGCGCATGCGGCCGCTGCTGTAGGTAATCGAGCGCGCGTTCAGTGCACCATCGTTGAACCGGACCGACGCGAACCGGGAAATGCGCTCGAGCGTGTCCTTTCGATCGGTCGTTACGTGCTCGCCGCGGAGCAGCAAAACCCGCTCCGGGTGCTGCTCGCGCAACGCCAGCAATGGCGCGAGCACCTGTTGCAGCCACATCGCAGCCACCAGCACATCGTTGCAGCCGTAGGTCTGCGGACAGCCAAAGGCCAGCCAGTTGAGCAGCAGGTCGCGTGGGTCGCGCACCAGCGCGATCACCTGCGATCCGGGGAACTGCTCGTTCAGGGCCAGATCCCAGTGCGGCAGCCAGTCGATGATGTGCTGCGGATCCTGACCGAGCACTTCGATGGCCGCACGCCAGGCTGCGTATGAACCGAGTGCCGGGCCCTGCTGCGGGACCTGCCGGAACGGATCGAGTCCGTCTAGCCGCGATACCCGTGAATAGCGATCGGGCATCAGTACATGGGAATCGTTATGCGACAGCGCCGGAATCAGTTCTTCGCTGGGGCTGCCCGGTAGCGTCCATACGAACAGTGCCGGCGAGGTGGCGCCAGGATCCGGCGCGTTACCGTTCACCGGGCGCGACAGTGGCAGCGGAAGGGCGGACTGGTTGTGCGTCCACATTTCCTGCCAGCAGGTGCTAGCGTCGGAAAAGCGTTC
Source organism: Gammaproteobacteria bacterium HGW-Gammaproteobacteria-4 (assembly GCA_002839995.1). Lineage (GTDB taxonomy): Bacteria > Pseudomonadota > Gammaproteobacteria > Xanthomonadales > Xanthomonadaceae. Next base: position 52,581 of record PGZC01000024.1, read on the forward strand.
GCAGCGATCCAGCGCCAGTCCGTGCCAATGCAGGCTGACCCGGCGCGCTTCGGACTGTGTCGCCTGATCGACCAAGCGGCGGGTTCGTGCGCGCGCCGCATCCGGCGCATTGCGCAGTTCGGCGCGCAATTTCACCAGTTGTGCGGCGCCACGTTGCGGTTCACTCGCCAGCGCCTTGTCGGCATGCGCCTCGGCCTGTGCGGACTGACCACGCAATTCAGCGAGTTGCGCCATCGCCTCGTTGGCGCCAGCACTGTCCGGGCTGGCGGCGTGCCAGCGCTCGGTCACCTCGGCGGCAACGCGCACGTCCGGCTTTTCAATGCCCAGGCGCAATGACCACAGTTCGTCGCTTGTTGGTTGTTTGGCAAGGCGTTGTTCGAGCAATGCCGCGGCATCGGCCTGGCGACCGAGGATGCAGTAGGCCTGCACTGCCCGGACGATCGCCTGCGGCTGATCGGGCACCAGTTCCAACAATGCGATGAAGTCGTTTGCCGCGTCCGCTGCACGACCCATTTCCATCAACAGGCCAGCGCGCATTTCCAGCAAGCCCGGATCGTTGGGCAGATGCGACACCAGATAATCCAACTCGGGCAGTGCTTCGGTTGGGCGGCCTTGTTCGGCGAGGGCGCGAATCAACGCGCGGCGCAGGCTGACGTTGTCCGGCTGGATGGCCAGTGCATTGCGCAACGACTGCTCGGCAAAGGCGTGGCGGCCTTGGGCCAGGAAACACAAGCCCAGGCGGGCCTGCGCCAGCGCGCTCTGTGGCGCCTGATTGACCGCGGCCGAAAACAGCGTCGACGCGGTGTCCAGATTGCCTTGGCTCTGCGCATCGATGCCTTGCAAGATCAGCACGTCGGTTGCGTCCGGATCGATGCGCGCGGCACGGGCCGTCTGCTGTTGCGCATCGCTAAAATCCCCGCGCGCGATTGCCAGGTGCGCCAGACTGACGTAGGCGAGGAACGCATTGGGATCGACGCTGACGGCTTCCTGCAATGCACCGCGGGCGGCGTCGGCACTGGAATGGCGGGCGAGCAGGGCACCGCGGGTGACATGGAATGCGCTGTTGTCCGGCGCCAGGGAAATCGCCCGATCGACGTGGGTCAGGGCCGATTCGAACTGGCCGAGCGAACCTTCGGCAACTGCCAGCAGATGGTAGGCATCGGCCATCTCGGGGTAGCGCTCGATCATCTCGCGGGCGGTGCTGACGGCAGTATCGAAGTCGGCGCTCGACAGCGCCTCCAGAATGGGTTGCAACATGGGATTGGCCTTGGTTCCGGGGGCGGGGCTGGGTGGCCCGCAAAGCCGGTAGTGTAACGGCAGGTGTCCGATTCGTCGCCGCTGTTCAGGATTTCGCTTTCATGAACCAGCCGGTGATCGCCAGCCGCGGCTCGCCGGCCCACGGGGCGACCAGCGAAACGCTATGCGATTGCGGCACCTTGAACATCGACAGGCTGTTCCAGCGCGGCATCAGGGTTTCGCCGATCCCGCCGCTGGCGTCGTGAAATTGCAACAAACCACCCCAGTCGGGGTTCCAGTTCTTGCTCAGGTTGATGACGAACGCGGCCGCACGGTTCTCGTCGTCATATTTGTCGTCATGGACAGTCAGGAACTGACCGGCCTGGTAACGGGTTGCCTGGCCATTGGCGGCGATGATGTCGGGCACCCCGGTCATCCAGCGCGCAAACTCCAGCGCTTCGGGCGAGTTCAGAAACTCCAATACCACGTGCACAACCAGTTCGGGGTCGCGGCGTTCCAGCATCGCCCGCACCAGCATGTAGCTGTCGTAAACGAACTGAAAGCCGTCGCGCGCACGCACGTAGGCCTGCTGGAAAATTTGCTGCCGCTGTTCTTCGGGCATCGCCGCGTAGTCCGATGCCGGAGTGATCTTCGGATGGCCATCGATGCGCTCGGCCAGCGTCCACGGCACTTCATGACGCAAGCACTGGTGGAGACGTTCGGCCGCAGTGTCTTGCAGGAAACCTGGAACCTGCACCCGTCCATCGCGCAGGAACCGTGTGCGATAGGGCGAGAAATCGACTTCGTTGCTGATCATTTTGCGGTCATCGGCGGGCGATAAGGGCATCGTGCAACGCTTGTGATCCCCTCGCAAGCATGTTCAAACCTCCAGCGTGGCCAGATCGCCCTTGGTTTCCAGCCAGGTCTTGCGTTCGCCCGCGCGTTTCTTGTTCAGCAGCATGTCCATCAATGCGTGGGTCTGGGTGGGGTCATCGACGGTGAGTTGCACCAGGCGACGGGTGTCGGGATGGATCGCCGATTCGCGCAACTGCGGCGGGTTCATTTCGCCCAGTCCCTTGAACCGGGTGACGTTGACCTGACCCTTGATCTTTTCGCGCTCGATGCGATCCAGCAGCAGGCGCTTTTCTTCCTCGTCCAGCGCGTAGAACACCTGCTTGCCGACATCGACCCGGAACAGCGGCGGCATCGCCACGAAGATGTTTCCGCCTTCGACCAAGGCCGGAAAATGCCGGAGAAACAGCGCCGCCAGCAGGGTGGCGATATGCAGGCCGTCCGAGTCGGCGTCGGCGAGCACGATGATCTTGCCGTAGCGCAGGCCGGAGATGTCGGCCGAACCCGGATCGCAGCCGATGGCGACGGCCAGATCGTGGACTTCGTTGGAGGCGAGCACGCCGCTGCTTTCCACTTCCCATGTGTTGAGGATTTTTCCACGCAGCGGCAGGATCGCCTGGAAATCCTTGTCGAAGATCCTGCGAACTGCAATCGGCCAGTTTGCCGGGCAGTGCCGGGCCCTGCACGATGCGCTTGCGCACGATCTGCTTTTCGGTTTTCAGCCGCGCGCTCGCGCGCTCGATCGCCAGTTGCGCGATTCGCTCGCCGTGTTCGACATGCTGGTTCAGCCACAGCGAAAAGGCATCGTGTACCGCGTTTTCCACCAGCGCAGCCGCTTGCCGCGAGCTCAGCCGCTCCTTGGTCTGGCCGCTGAACTGCGGGTCGCTCAGCTTGACGCTGAGCACGTACGCGAGCCGATCCCAGACGTCTTCCGGGGCCAGCTTCACGCCACGCGGCAGCAGATTGCGGAACTCGCAGAACTCGCGCAGCGCCATGGTCAGGCCCGAGCGCAGGCCGTTGACGTGGGTGCCGCCCTGCGCGGTCGGGATCAGGTTGACGTAAGCCTCCTGAACGATCTCGCCGCCGTCGGCTTCCGGCAGCCAGCACAGCGCCCAGTCCACCGCTTCGGTTTCGCGTGCGACCGCGCCGGTAAACAACTCCGCTGGCAACAGCTCGCGGCCCGGCGATGCGCCGGTGAGCTGGCTGCGCAGGTAATCGGGCAGGCCATCCCCGGCGCACAGCACCGCCTTGGCGCGCAGCAAGTGGCGCAGTGCGCGCAGCGCGAATTTGGGGGTGTCGAAATACCTGGGGTCGGGCCAGAAGCGCAGGCGTGTGCCGGTGTTGCGCTTGCCGACGCTGCCGACGATATCGAGCGTGGAATCGGTGAAGCCGTCGCGGAACGCCATCCGGTATTCGTTGCCGTTGCGGCGGATGAACACCTCCACACGGGTGGACAGGGCGTTGACCACGCTGACGCCGACGCCGTGCAGACCACCCGAAAAGGTGTAGTTCTTGCCGCTGAACTTGCCGCCGGCATGCAGCCGGGTCAGGATCAGTTCGATGCCGGGAATGCCTTCCTCGGGGTGGATATCGACCGGCATGCCGCGGCCGTCGTCGACCACCTCGCAACTGCCGTCCGCGTAAAGTGTCACTTCGATGCTGCGCGCGTGGCCGGCCAGCGCCTCGTCCACCGCGTTGTCCACCACTTCCTGCGCCAGATGGTTGGGGCGGGTGGTATCGGTGTACATGCCGGGCCGGCGTTTGACCGGGTCAAGGCCGGACAGGACTTCGATATCGGCGGAATCGTAACGGCTGCTCATGGCTGACCGGATCGCGGGAAAGGTGGCGAGGATGGCGGGATGGGGAGGATCGGTCAAGTGACAGTGAAGCCGGGACTCGGGACTGGGGACTGGGGACTCGGAAAAGCTAAAGCAAACAGCCAAAGCAAAAGCACAAAGCGAAAGCTCGCAAGCTTGCCGTCCCGAGTCCCGAGTTCCAAGCCTACGCGTTGACTCCAATGTCGGATCCGCGCCTGACGGCGCTTGATCCGACCTACGAAATCGCGCTCGTGTAGGTCTCGGATCCGCGCCTGACGGCGCTTGATCCGACCTACGAAATCGCGCTCGTGTAGGTCGGTTCAAGCCGCACAGCGGCGGAACCGACATCAAATTATCTTGTTTGCGTCCTTCGCGTCCTTCGCGTCCTTCGCGTCCTTTGCGGACCATTTGCTTTTCCCGAGCCCCGAGTCCCGAGTCCCGGCTTCTCACAATACCGTCAATGCTTCGTACAAATCTGCGGCCTCGGCACGGATCGCACGCGTTGCCTCGAGCGTGCCGGCCTGGATGATGAATGTGCGCAGGCTGTGCGCCGCCGGGCGGCCTTGCCCGGCCGCAACCTCGGACGCAATCCGGCGCAAGCTGGCCTGCAGGCGTTTGTGCAGGCCAACGCCGATGGCGCCGGATTCACGCAAAGCATCGATGTCGTTCTGCAACAAGGCGACGCGCTCACGCAGCGGCCGCGGTTCGACGAACACCGCGGCGGTCAGGCCGGGCACCGCAAAGCTGCCGCTGTCGCGGGTGAAATGCGCCTGCGCGAGCACGGGATCGTCGCTGGCGATCTGCAACGGATGCAGGGTGAACGCGGCGCCGCTGCTGCCGGCCAGGACAAAATCGACGCCATCGAGCCCGCCGTTGAACAGGGTGACGATGCGGCGATGACGGCGGTCGATGGCGCCCTCGGCATCGTCGAGCGACATCACGATCAGGCCGGGCACCTGCGCCGGGCCGGTGTTGTGGAAATGCAGATGGCGGCGCACCGCTTCGCCGTCGCGCAGACGGAACAGCGGCGAGCTGTTGCGGATGCGCAGGAAGCGCTCGAACGCGGACAGGCTTTGCTCGCGCTCGGCCTTCCCCGGCGCCAGCGATGGGTCGGCGAGCAGCGGTCGCATCAGCGGCCATGCGTCCTTGTTCTTCTCCTCGCTCGGCAGGCCACGGCCCCAGCCGCTGCTGGCAAGGCTCCAGTCCAGCGCGTTGAACCAGTCGCCGGCATTGAAGCTGTCGCGATCCATGCCTTTGGAGCGCAGGATGTCCTGCCCGGCATGGAAGAACGGAACGCCTTGCCCGAGTGCGATCAAGCTGCTGGCGAAGGCCTGCATGCGCACGCGCTCGGTCAGGCTGGCGTTGCGCGCGGCCTTGAGCTGGATCACGTCGAACAGGGTCTCGTTGTCGTGCGAAGCGGCGTAATTGATCGTTTCCTGCGGGTCGGCGGTGTAGCCGGCGCGCTGGCCGAAATAGTCGATCTGATCGGCGCGCACGCTGGCGCCGCCGGCATCGACCAACACGTAATCGGCGAGGGTGCCGGCCAGGCCGATGCGCACCCAGTCGGACACCCGCAACAGGGTGGCTCTGGCATCGCCCTGGTCGCTGTCGTTCGGGAACGTGTACAGGCCGGTGGCGAAGCCCTGCTCGCGCAGGTCGCCGAACGGATTGCCGCCGCGCAGGCCATCGCGCAAGCGGTCGTTGAAGGTGCCGATGCCGGTACCGGCCATGTTGCGCTGGATGGCGTTTTCGCCGCGCGCGTTGTCGGCCACTTCGCCGAAGTTCCAGCCCTCGCCGTAGAGATGGATCGACGCGCCATCGACGCCATCCGCGCGCCGGGTCAGCGCGTCGAGCGCCTGCCGCAGCTTCACCATGTTGGCCTTCATGTGATGGCCCATCAGGTCGAAGCGGAAGCCATCGACCCGGTACTGCGTCGCCCAGGTCAGCACCGAGTCGATCAGCAGCTTTTCCATCATCCGGTGTTCGGACGCGGTATTGGGGCAGCACGAACTCGTCTCGATGGCGCCATCGGGATTGAGCCGGTGGTAATAACCGGGCACTACCTTGTCGAGCACCGAGCGCTCGTTCTGTCCGGCCGAGGTGGTGTGGTTGTAGACCACGTCCATCACCACGCGCAGGCCGGCGCGGTTGAGGCCCTGCACCATCGCGCGGAATTCGCGGATGCGCGCGCTGCCGTCCGGGTCGGTGGCGTAGCTGCCTTCCGGCACGGTGTAGTGGAACGGGTCGTATCCCCAGTTGAAGCCGTCGCGATCCTTCACTGCCGCGATCGCCGCCTGCTGCTGCTCGCCATCCGGCGCGTAGCCGGCGAGATCGCCGGCCGGCTGCAACTGATCGGCGCGCTTCTCCGGCACGGTGGCGAAGTCGAAGCTCGGCAGCAGGTGCACGTGGCTGATGCCGGCGCGTGCCAGCCGGGCCAGATGGCGCATGCCGCGGCTTTCGCGATGCGCGAACGCGCGGAACGTGCCGCGTTCGGCTGCCGGCACGCTGTCATCGCCGATCGAGAAATCGCGCACGTGCAGTTCGTACAGGGCCATGTCCTCGGGCGCGGTGAACGCCGGCTTGTGCAGATGCGTCCAGCCATCGGGCTTGAGATCGGCGGCATCCAGATCGACGAACTGACTGCGCACGCTGTCGGCGGCCAGGCTCAGCGAATACGGATCGGTGACCCGGTTGACCTCGATCTTGCCGGTCGATGGCGCGAACACGGCGACCTCGAACAGGTAGTAGCGCCGGTCCCAGGCCAGCGGGCCGCTGACCTGCCAGACGCCGCTGGCGATGTCTTCCTGAAGGTCGCGGGTTTCCACCGGCGCGCTGCCGGGATCGCTGTCGTCGAACAGCAACAGGCGCACCGACTGCGCGGTCGGCGCCCACAGCCGCAGGCTGATGCCGTCGTCGTTGTAGACGGCGCCGAGCGTTCCGTCGAATGTGAAGCGATCATCGAGCACGCCGGGGATCTGCACGCCGGTCGCATCGAGCAGGTTGCCGTCGGCATCGAGTACCGACGCCGCGAGCTGTGTTTTCAGCAGGGTGCTCAGCGTCGCCTGATCCAACGTCGGCAGACGGAAGGCGGACAAGCCTTGCAGGTGCGGGTACGTGTTGCGCAACTCGGGCGAAAGGCCGGCATCGTCGCGCAGCAGTTCGATGCTTTCGCCGCCTTCCACGCCGTTGGGCATCAGGCGCAGGCCGGCATCGGCATCGGCATGCAGGAACACGCGCGCACCGGCGGGCAATGCGGCCGGATTCCAGGCCAGCACTTCGCCGCTCAGCCAGTGTGCACGGGCCGCGCGCAGGTCGCCCTGCGCATCGACCAGGCTCACCTGCAACACGTGGCTTTGGCTGTCCCAGGCGAAGAACACTTCGCTGTCGCGCGGGCCGTCCGACGGCGGCACCGAGAACGCGATATTGGCGCCGTTGGGCACGCCGCCGGCACCGAAGTTCACGTCCCAGGTTTCGTTCAGAGGCACCTTGGCTTCGTAATCGCCAGCCGGCAGGCGGGCGCTGAACTTGAATACGCCATCGCCATCGGCATCGAGCAACCACGAGCGCAGGCAGGACGGGTCCCAGTCGCCGTTGCAGCCCAGTTCGCTCTGGAAGCTGCCGGCAGCCACCGCGATCGGGCCGTTGCGGTTGTCGGTCACCCAGTGCGTGGCGTTGCTGTAGTAGAACTTCACCGAGGCCGCCGAACCCAGCGACAGCCCGATGTTGGCGCCGTTCTGCACGCCGTTGGCGCCGAAGTTCAGATCCCAACTGCCGTTCAACGGCGCCTTGTATTCCCAGTCGCCAGCCGGCACGTCGAACGTGCGCTGCCAGACGCGATCTTCGGCGTCGAAGGCCAGCCCGGTCGCCGCACAGTCGGGCTGCCAGTCGCCGGGGCAGCCCAGCTCGCTTTGCAGGCTGCCGGCGATCGTCACCGACTGCGGCTGCGGCGGTTCGGGGTCGAGCGAGCCGTCGAGGCTGATGGTCAGTTCGTGGCTGCTGTCGTCGTAGAAGAAGGTCACGTCGGCGCCGCCGTTTTCCACATCGGGCACGTTGAACGGGATATTCGCGCCGTTCTGCGCACCGCCGGCACCGAAGTTCACATTCCAGGATTCGTTGAGCGCAACCTTGGCCTCGTAATCGCCGGCCGGCAGCCACGCAGTGAACGAGAACAGGCCATCGCCATCGACATCCTGCAACCACGAGCGCAGGCAGGAGGGGTCCCAATCGCCATTGCAGCCCAGTTCGCTCTGGAAATTGCCGGGCGCCACCGCGACGGTGCTGTTGACGGCGTCGGTTACCCAGTGCGTTGCGTGGCTGTAATAGAACTTCACGTCGCGTGCAGCGGCCAGCGCCAGCGCGATGTTGGCACCGTTCTGGATGCCGTTGGCACCGAAGTTCACATCCCAGTTGCCGTTCAACGGCGCCTTGTATTCCCAATCGCCAGCCGCTACCGCCAGCACCCGTTGCCAGACGCCGTCCTCGGCGTCGAAGATCAGGCCGGAGGCAGTGCAGTCGGGCTGCCAGTCGCCGGGGCAACCCAACTCGCTTTGCAGGCTGCCGGCAATCGTAACCGCCTGCGGTTCCGGCTCGGCGGGTACCTGAGCCGCCAGCGCCGGCAGTGCCCACAGCGCAGCAGCAACAAACAGCGACAGAACCGAAGCCCGATGATTGAATATCGACATGGCCACCCCTCCCAGGGTTGTGCGCAGTGACAGCAACGTGTCGCGCCCGTGGCGACACCTGTCCGCGTGATCGCGATCACAGTTTCGATGCTAGGCGCATGTTCCGAGCGCGACTACCGTTTGCATACGTATTCAGCGTTCGGGAATCGGGAACTCGGAAAAAGCAGGCCGTCCGCAAAGGTCGCAAATGACGCAAATAAAAGCATGGAATTTGACGTCATCCTTTGCGTTCTTTGCGGACCAAGGGAACCTCTGAATAAGCCACATCTGGCGTCATTGCGAGCGTTCAAGCCTTTAGCCGCGAGGCCGAAGGCCGTGGCGGGAAGCAATCCAGCGTCTTGA
>PGZC01000024.1:61637-90471 GCA_002839995.1 Gammaproteobacteria bacterium HGW-Gammaproteobacteria-4
TACCGGCGGCGTGGTGTCCTCGCTTGGCAAGGGCATCGCCGCTGCATCGCTGGCAGCCATCCTCGAAGCGCGCGGTCTGCGCGTGACGATGATGAAGCTCGACCCCTACATCAACGTCGATCCGGGCACCATGAGCCCGTTCCAGCACGGCGAGGTCTACGTCACCGACGACGGTGCCGAAACCGATCTCGATCTCGGGCATTACGAGCGCTTCGTGCGCACCCGGCTGAGCCGCAAGAATTCGGTCACCACCGGTCGCATCTACGAAGAAGTGATCCGCAAGGAACGCCGCGGCGACTACCTCGGCGCCACCGTGCAGGTGATTCCGCACATCACCGACGAGATCAAGCGCTGCATCGACGAGGCGACCGACGGCTTCGATGTCGGCCTGGTCGAGATCGGGGGCACCGTGGGCGATATCGAGTCGCTGCCGTTTCTGGAGGCGATCCGCCAGCTCCGGGTCGAGCGCGGGCCGACCAAGGCGATCTTCATGCACCTCACCCTGGTGCCGTACATCGCCGCTGCCGGCGAGCTGAAGACCAAGCCGACCCAGCATTCGGTGAAGGAACTGCGCTCGATCGGCATCCAGCCCGACATCCTGGTCTGCCGCAGCGAGCGTCCGCTCCCGGACAGCGAGCGGCGCAAGATCGCGTTGTTCACCAACGTTGCCGAGGACGCGGTGATTTCGGCGGTGGATCTCGACAACATCTACAAGATTCCGTTGTGGCTGCACCAGCAGGGGCTCGACCGCATCGTCGCAGAGCGCCTGCAGTTTGCCGCGACGCTCAAACCGGCCGATCTGTCCGAATGGGAAGCGACCGTGGACGCCGCCGAGCATCCGGTCGATGAAGTGACGGTGGCCGTCGTGGGCAAGTACGTCGATCACGCCGACGCCTACAAATCGCTGGCCGAAGCGCTCAAGCACGGTGGCTTGCGCCAGCGCACGCGGGTCAAGCTCAAGTGGGTCGAATCCGAGCAGCTCGAACGGCAGGGCGATTCGGTGCTGGCCGATGTCGATGCGATTCTGGTGCCCGGGGGCTTCGGCGATCGCGGCTTCGAGGGCAAGGTGCGCGCAGTGCGTTATGCCCGCGAGCGGCGCATTCCCTACTTCGGGATCTGTTACGGCATGCAGGCGGCGGTGGTGGAATACGCGCGCAACGTGCTGGGGCTGGCCGATGCCAACAGTACCGAGAACGACCGCAACGCCGCCGACCCGGTGATCGGCCTGATCACTGAATGGCGCACCGCCTCGGGCGAAGTGGAACGCCGCGACGAGCATTCCGATCTGGGCGGCACCATGCGCCTGGGCGCGCAGGAATGCCGGCTCAAGCCCGGCACGCTGGCGCACGCGCTGTACGGCGCCGACGTGATCCGCGAACGGCATCGCCACCGCTTCGAGTTCAACAACCACTATCGCGAGCCGCTGCAGGCGGCTGGCATGGTGCTGGCGGGGGCTTCGCTGGACGATTCGCTGATCGAAATGATCGAGTTGCCGGCGCATCCGTGGTTCCTCGCCTGTCAGTTCCACCCCGAGTTCACGTCCACGCCGCGCGACGGCCACCCGCTGTTCATCGGCTTCATCCACGCGGCGCGCGAGTACAAGGCCGGTGGTGGGCGTGTGGTGCGCGCGGTCGGCGGAGCGTGACGTGACGGAAACCGAACGATGAAACTATGCGGATTCGATATCGGTCTGGATCGACCGCTGTTCCTGATCGCCGGGCCGTGCGTGATCGAGTCGATGCAGTTGCAGCTCGACGTCGCCGGCCAGCTCAAGGAAATCACCGCCCGGCTCGGCATTCCGTTCGTGTTCAAGTCCAGCTTCGACAAGGCCAACCGCAGTTCGGCGAGCAGCTTTCGCGGCCCGGGCCTGGAGCAGGGGCTGCACATACTGGCCGAAGTGAAACGCCAGATCGGGGTGCCGGTGCTGACCGATGTGCACGAATACACCCCGCTCGATGAAGTCGCGGCGGTGGTGGACGTGCTGCAGACGCCGGCTTTCCTGTGCCGGCAGACCGACTTCATCCAGAACGTCGCTCGCGCCGGTCTGCCGATGAACATCAAGAAGGGGCAGTTTCTGGCGCCGTGGGACATGAAGCAGGTGGTCGCCAAGGCGCAGGCGGCCGGCAACAGCCGGATCATGGTGTGCGAGCGCGGCGCCAGCTTCGGCTACAACAATCTGGTCTCGGACATGCGCAGCCTCGCGGTAATGCGCGAGACCGGCTGCCCGGTGGTGTTCGATGCCACCCATTCGGTGCAGTTGCCCGGCGGCCTTGGCGAGCGCTCCGGCGGCCAACGCGAGTTCATTCCGGTGCTGGCGCGCGCCGCGGTGGCCGCTGGCGTGTCCGGCCTGTTCATGGAAACCCACCCCGATCCCGACCAGGCGCTCTCCGATGGCCCCAATGCCTGGCCGTTGGCGCAGATGGCGGCCTTGCTGGAAACGCTGATGGCGCTGGATCAGGTGGTCAAGTGCTCGCCGTTCCCTGAGCGCGGGTGAATCCGCGTCCGTTCAGTCGCATACTTTCCTTTGTCCTTGAAGAATCACGAACCCGACCATGACGACCATTGCCAAAATCCACGCCCGCGAAATTCTCGACTCGCGCGGCAATCCCACCCTCGAAGCCGAGGTCACCCTGGCTTCCGGGCAGATGGGCCGCGCCGCGGTGCCGTCGGGCGCGTCCACCGGCACCCGCGAGGCGGTCGAGCTGCGCGACGGCGACAAGACCCGTTACCTTGGCAAGGGCGTACGCAAGGCGGTCGCCAACGTCAATGAAACCATCGCCGCAGCCCTGCACGGTTTCGACGCTGCCGACCAGAAGGGTCTGGACGCGCGCCTGATCGAGCTCGACGGCACCGACAACAAGGGTCGGCTTGGCGCCAATGCCCTGCTCGCAGTGTCGATGGCCAACGCCCATGCCATGGCGGCATCTAAGCAGGTGCCGCTGTGGCAGCATTTGGCCAATGGCGGGCCGGTGTCGCTGCCGGTTCCGATGATGAACATCATCAACGGTGGTGCCCATGCCGACAACAATATCGATCTGCAGGAGTTCATGATCCTGCCGGTGGGTGCGTCGAGCTTCTCCGAGGCGCTGCGCGCCGGCACCGAAATCTTCCATGCGCTCAAGAGCGTGCTCAAGGGCCATGGCCTGAGCACGGCGGTGGGCGATGAGGGTGGCTTTGCCCCGGATCTGCGTTCCAACGCCGAAGCGCTGGAGACGATTCTCGAGGCGATCGTCAAGGCCGGTTACAGCCCGGGCGAGGACATCATGCTGGGCCTCGATGCCGCGGCTTCGGAGTTCTACGAAAACGGCAAATACAATCTGGTCGGTGAAGGCAAGCGTCTGAGTTCCGAGCAGTTCACCGACTTCCTCGCCGACTGGTCGCGGCAGTACCCGATCATCAGCATCGAAGACGGCATGGCCGAAGACGACTGGGATGGCTGGGCGCAGCTCACGCGTGCGGTCGGCGACAAGGTGCAGATCGTCGGCGATGATCTGTTCGTCACCAATCCGCGCATTTTCCGCGAGGGCATCGCGCGCAATATCGCCAACGCGATCCTGATCAAGGTCAATCAGATCGGCACCCTGTCGGAAACGCTGGAGGCGATCGCCATGGCCGCCGCCGCGAACTATGCCGCCGTGGTATCGCATCGCTCCGGCGAAACCGAGGACACCACCATCGCCGATATCGCGGTGGCGACGAGTGCGACCCAGATCAAGACCGGCTCGCTGTGCCGCACCGACCGCGTCGCCAAATACAACCAGTTGCTGCGTATCGAAGAGGCGCTCGGCGAACAGGCCCGCTATGCCGGCCGCGCCGCGTTTGCCCAGATCAGGGCGCGCTGACCGGCGCCATGTTGCGCTCGCTCGCCATGGTGCTGGTCGTGCTGGTGCTGGTGCTGGGCTGGCAGTTGTTCAACGGCGCGGGCGGTATCCGCGATGTGCATGAGCTGGCGGTGAGCGTGCGCGTGCAGCAGCGCGAAAATGCGCAGTTGATCGCGCGCAATGACGCGTTGGCGGCGGAAGTGACCGATCTCAAGCAGGGCGAGGCGGCGCTGGAAGAACGCGCGCGCACCGAGCTTGGCATGATCAAGCCCGGCGAAGTGTTTTATCGCGTGGTCGATGCCGGCGATCTGCCGCCAGCTGAGCCCGACAAGGAGCGACAATGACCTGGGTGGTGATGCCGGCGGCAGGTCAGGGAACGCGTGTCGGCGGGCCGTTGCCCAAACAATATCTCCCGGTGTTGGGCCAGCCGTTGATCGTGCACACGCTGCAAGCGGTGCTGGCGCATCCGGATATCGACGGCGTGATGGTGGTGCTGGCGGCGAACGATACGCACTGGCCGGGTATCGGGCGCATTCACGCCAAGCCGGTGTCGACGTGCATCGGCGGTGCGCAGCGTGCGCAATCGGTGCGCGCGGGGCTGCTCGCACTGCCAGCCAGTGTCGGCGATGCGGACCCGGTGCTGGTGCACGACGCGGCGCGGCCGTGCATCACCCGCAACGACATCACCCGCTTGATTGCCGCCGCGGCCGGGCACTCGGTAGGCGCCTTGCTCGGCGCGCCGGTGCGCGACACCCTGAAACACGCCAACGCGGCGCGCGAGGATATCGGCACGGCGTCGCGCGACGGACTGTGGCGCGTGTTCACGCCGCAACTGTTTGCGCGCGGGCTGCTCACTCGTGCGCTGGAGCAGGCGCTGGCTGCGGGCATCGAGGTCAGCGACGAGGCGATGGCGATCGAATTGCTCGGTCTGCGGCCGCTGCTGGTCGAGGGCCGCGAAGACAACATCAAGGTGACGACCCAGGCCGACTTCGCGCTGGCCGAATTCGTGCTGCGCCATCAACGCGAGGTGGAGACATGACGGCCGCGTTCCGGATTGGCCAAGGCTACGACGTGCACGCCTTCGGGCCGGGCGATCATGTGATGCTGGGCGGCGTGCGCGTGGCGCACGAGTTCGGCGTGCTCGCGCATTCCGATGGCGACGTGGTGATCCACGCGCTGTGCGATGCGTTGCTCGGCGCGCTGGCACTGGGCGATATCGGCCAGCATTTTCCGCCCAGCGACCCGCGCTGGCGCGGCACCGACAGCCGCCTGTTCCTGCGCCACTGTCAGGAGCTCATGCTCGATGCCGGCTGGCGCCTGGGCAATGCCGATGTCACCGTGATCGGCGAGCAACCCAAGGTCGGCCCGCATCGCGAGGAAATCCGCACCGCGCTCGCCGATATTCTGGGCGTGGCGCGCCTTCAGGTGAGCGTCAAGGCCACCACCACTGAGGGGCTGGGCTTCGAGGGTCGGCGCGAGGGTATAGCGGCGCAGGCAGTGGTATTGCTGGTGCGCGCGTGACAGCCCCTCTTGAAACCTACTGCGCGACCCGATTGCTGCGTTGCGCGGTGCTCGGAATCCTCATGTACGCGAATGTACACTGCGGTTCCTGCGCTCCGTGCGCCTTGCACTCGGGCCGCTCATGACGGTTTCAACAGGTGCTATTGATCATTGTTCGGAGTGGGCACCACCGGCGCCGCTGGCGCGCTGTCATGGCGAGTCGGTTCTCGATGCCCGGTTCCGGGTCGAGGCGACCGATTTCCGGGTCGAGGAACTGCCCGCGTTCGCGCCGTCCGGTGCCGGCGAGCATTTGCTGCTGGAAATCGAGAAAACCGGCATGAACACCGCCTTCGTCGCCGGGTTGCTGGCGCGTTGGGCCGGGGTGGCGCCGATGGCGGTGAGCTACGCCGGCATGAAGGATCGCCATGCGGTCACCCGGCAGCGTTTCAGCGTGCATCTGCCCAAACGCCAGGCACCGGCGCTGGATACGTTGTCGGCGGAAGGGTTGCGTGTGCTGGCGACGGATTGGCACGCGCGCAAGCTGCAACGTGGCGCGCTGGCGGGTAACCGGTTTGTGCTGGTGCTGCGCGAGGTCAACGGCGATCGCGACGCGATCGAGGCGCGGCTGGCAACGATCCAGCGCGGCGGCGTGGCCAACTATTTCGGGGAACAGCGCTTTGGCCACGATGGCGGCAACCTCGATGCCGCACAATCGATGTTCGCGGGCCGTCGGGTGGGTCGCGAGCAGCGCAGTATCCTGCTCTCGGCGGCGCGTTCGGCCCTGTTCAATGCGGTGTTGCATGCGCGGGTGCAGAGCGGGACCTGGGATACCGGCGTGGACGGCGACGTGTGGATGCTGGCCGGCAGCCGCAGCGTGTTCGGCCCCGAGCCGTTCAGCGCGGAGTTGCGCGAACGGGTCGCGAGCCACGACATCCATCCGGCCGGGCCGCTGTGGGGTCGGGGTGGCTTGCGCCAGAGCGAACCGGCGTCCGCGCGGATGCTTGCTGCGCTGGCCGGCAGCGAGGCGATCCGCGATGGGTTGGAGCGGGCCGGGCTGAACATGGAGTACCGCGCCCTGCGTCTGGTCCCGTCAAATATGGATTGGCAGTGGCTGGATGCAACCACCCTGCGCCTGGGCTTCGAGTTGCCGCCGGGCGCCTATGCGACTTCGGTGCTGTATGCGTTGGGAATCTGTCGTTAACGGAGTCCTGCTTCGCTCGGTCGCCCACAGGGTGGGCTCCTACAGTGAGCGCAACCGCAATATGTAGGAGCCCACCCTGTGGGCGACCGGGCGTGCACCGGTCGGCTCAAGCGCGACCGAGCAGACGCAGCCGAGAAATGCCACTCGGGCGCTGTCGGGTTCGTCGCTGCCTGCTGATCCGTGACTTGCCGATCGCGACGCGATTGCTTATCCCGCGCAGCGCGGGCGGCTTTGCAATAACACCAGCGTCGCGCCGCCGCCGCCCTGATTTTGCGGCGCCGATGCGAAAGCGAGCACGTCGCCACGCTGTCCGAGCAGGTGTGCGACCAATGGTCGCAATACCGGTTCACCGCGTTCCGAGCTCAGGCCTTTGCCGTGGATGATGCGCAGGCAGTGCCAGCGTTCGCGCCGCGCATTGGCAAGGAAGGTGCTCAGCAGCTTGCGCGCTGCGGCTTCAGTGAGGCCATGCAGATCAAGTTCATCCTGGATTGCGTAGTCGCCCCGTTTGAGCCGGGAAAGTACGCGCGCGCTGACGTGCGGGCGACGCCATGCGAGCACGCCATCGGCCAGCATCTGCGCGAGTGCGGGGTCGGGTGTGTGAGAGGCGGCGATGGCCTCGGCCTCATCGCGCTGGCGCATGCGTGGAACCGGCTTCGGCGGCGGTTGCCGCAGTACCGTAACTGACGCAGGCAACGGGCGCACCGGGCCGATCGCTGAGCGGAACAGGTCGGCATCATCGTTGGCGACAGGTGGTTTGCGTTTCATCGGTAGAGGGTAACCTGAGCCGTGTGCGGAACAGGTAATCGGGTGTGGCGTACGGCGAAGAGCAGCTTTTCGCTACTTTTTTGCCGCCAGAATCACACTCAGCGGTTGCGGGCGGGCGAACAGGTAGCCTTGGCCCAGCAGGCAGCCTAGGCCACTGAGCGCTTCGTGCTGATCGCTGGTTTCGATGCCTTCGGCGACCACATCCAGACCGACGGACTGCGCCAGCGCCAGAATCGCGCGCACCACCGGCTCGCCGCTGCCGCGCACGCCGGGCGCCAGATCGATGATGAACGAGCGATCGATTTTCACCGCCGCCAGTGCGAAGCGGTGCAGGTAACTGAGCGACGAGTAGCCGGTGCCGAAGTCGTCCAGCGCGGTCACGACGCCGGCCTGGCGCAAGCGATCGATGATGGCTATCGCCTGCTCCGGGTTGTCCATCAGCGCGCCCTCGGTGATCTCGATATGCACCTGGCTGGGATCCACCGCGTTGTTGCGCAGCAGGGCCAGCAGTTTGGTGTCGAGATTGGCCGAGCGGAAGTGCTGCGGCGAGACATTCAGGTTGACGTACTGGCTATTCGTCAACAATTGCGGAATGGCGCTGACCGTCAATTCGAACATCTGCCAGTCGATGGCTTCCAGGATGCCGCTGGCTTCGGCGACCGACAAAAATGCGCCGGGTGCCAGCACGCCACGCAGCGGGTGATGCCAGCGCAATAACGCCTCGTAGCCGACCACCGAACTGTCCCCGAGGCGCACGATCGGCTGAAAATACGGTTCGAACTCGCGCCGCGCAAGCGCCAGGCGCAGCTCGTTTTCGAGATCGAGCAGATGCAGCGCTTCGCGGTTGAGTTGCTCGTCGAACAGCTCGTAACGTTGCCGTGGGTTGGCCTTGGCGCGGTACAGGGCGATATCGGCATCGCGCAACAATTGCTCGGGCTGTTGGTAGTCCGGCCCACCGATGGCGATGCCGATGCTGGTGGCGGTGAACAGTTCCTTGTCGTTGATCCGTACCGGCTCGGACAGCGCGGCAACGATCCGGCGCGACAGGCGAATGGTGTCGCCGCTGCCGCGGATGCCTTCCATGACGATGGCAAATTCGTCGCCGCCCAGTCGGGCGACTACGTCATCGCCGCGCACGCAGGCGCTGAAACGCTGCGCGACCTCTTTGAGCAGGGCATCGCCTACCAGATGCCCGGCACTGTCGTTGATGACCTTGAAACGGTCCAGGTCGAGAAACAGCACCGCGAACTGGTAGGTCGGGTCGCGGTGCTGGCGGCTGATCACCCGCGCCAGATGCTCGCGCAGATAGGTGCGGTTGGGCAAGCCGGTGAGTGCATCGTGCAGCACTTCGTGCTTGAGTTGCTGTTCGATCTTCTCGCGCACCGCAATCTGCTCGCGCAACTCGACGGTGCGCTCGGCCACCCGTTGCTCCAGTTCGGCGTAGGCGGTTTGCAGCGATTGCGCCGCGCGGGCACGTTCCAGGCCGTTGGCGATCTGGTAGGAGATGAAGGTCAGCAGTTCCTGGTCGCGCGCGGTGTATCGAGCCCCACCGGAATAGCTTTGCACTGCCAACACACCGAGGGTGCGTTCTGCGCAGATCAGCGGCACCCCGAGCCAGCACGTCGTTTCGCCAGGCGAGCCTTGCAACTCGCCGCTCTCGTGCAACTGCCAGATACGCGCGGCCGTGTCGGGATCGCGCATATCGGCCAATAGCGGCTTGCCGGTGCGCAGCACATACTCGGTGATATTGCGACCGAGCTTGCGCGGTACCGGCGTGGCATCTTGCTCATCGACAAAGTAGGCGAATTCAAGGCGTTCGCCGTCGCTCGAAACCAGGGCAATGTAAAAATTGCGGCAGTCGATCCATTCGCCGATGATGCGATGCACTTCGCCGTAGAAATCGTCGGTACTGGCTGCCGTGCTCGACAGTTCGGCAATACGGAACAGAGTGCTTTGCAGCCGCTCGCTGCGCTCACGCTCGTGGATTTCCTGGGTCAGAGCCTGGGTGCGCTCTGCGACGCGGCGTTCCAGTTCCTGGTGCGCCTGCTTGCGGTCGAGCGCGGTCAGCACATGGCTGCTGACAAAAGCGAGCAGGTTCTTGTCGGCTTCGGTATAACGTGGGCGCGGCGCGTAGCTTTGCACCACGATCACCCCGCGCACGGCGTTGCCGGCGAGCATCGGCACCCCGAGCAGGTCGTAACAATCCGAGCCCAGGGCTGTGAGCGGTCCGTTGACCTGGCTTGCGATCTCCTCAATGGATCCCATCAGCGCTTTGCCACCGTGGATCAAGTGCCAGGTGATGCCGCCTTCGATCCGCTGCATCGGCAGACGCGCCTGGTCCGCATCGGCGATGACGCCGCTGATATTTTCCAGTGCGACGTCCTGGGTGTCGACGAACAGCAGAAAGCGGATTTCCTGTGCCGCCTTGTCGTACAACGCGATGTAGATGTTTTCGGCATACATCAGGCTGGCGATGATCTGGTGCATCCGACGCAGCATTTCGCCCATGTCCATGCCGGAGCTGGCCATGTCGGCGATGGCGAACAGCGCGTGCTGCAACCGCTCCGATTGATCCAGGCGCGATACCAGCGCGCGCAGGTTGCTTTTATCGAGCACGCTGCTGATGCAGGTGCGCAGCCAGGCCGGGAAAGCGCGTTCGATCTGTGCGTCATCGATGCCCGGGTCGATGCCGGCAACGACGTAGGCGCCAAGGCCCTGCGCGGCGAGATCGCCATCGGCAATGCACAGCGCAAACCTTTTGCGATCCTCGCTGCGGGCAAGGCTCCCCGGCACGGCTTCGGTGCAGGCAAGCAGATCGTCGTCGATCGGTTCCACCGGTATCGGCGCGCTGTGATCGGTGCCGTGCGGCAAGCGCCAGATGATGGCCACGTTACGCGCGTTCATGGTGCGGGCAATGTAGGCTTTCAGGCTTTGGGTAACCGCCAACAGGTTGGGCGCGTTCAGAATCGCGGCGATAGTTTGCACATCACCGTCATCCATCACGCCATCCGCGGCAGGCATAAAGGCCTGATTCATCGGGTTGCCGCTCCGTTTGCGATTGTGGACTTGACACCTGATTATCGGCCCAATCCGGTCGCACTGCAGCGCGGTGTGACAAAAGCATGACGCAGTGCGCGATTCGTTGAGCGGCTCCGACGTTACCAGCATGTAAACGTCAGGAGCGTGCCGGAACGGCCACTCGCCCGCGTCGATCCGATATCATTCATGTCTTTGCCGGGGAGTGGTATGCGGGTTCTGGTCAGCAACGATGATGGCGTGGAGGCACCCGGCATTGGTGTGCTCGCGCAGGCGTTGCGCGATGCCGGTCATCAGGTGTTCGTCATTGCCCCGGATCGCGACCGCAGCGGCGCCAGCAATTCCCTGACCCTGGATCAGCCGATACGCGTGGTTCAGCTCGATGCGCAGACCTGGCGCGTCGCGGGCACCCCGACCGACTGTGTGCATCTGGCGTTGGCCGGGATGCTCGATATCGAACCGGATATCGTGATTTCCGGCATCAACAACTCGGCCAATCTCGGCGACGACGTGATTTATTCGGGCACGGTTGCGGCCGCGATGGAAGGCCGGTTTCTCGGCCTGCCGGCGATCGCGGTATCGCTGGCGGCAGGCGAGGGCGGCGAGCGCCATTTCCACACTGCCGCACGTGCCGCGCTCGCCATCATGCAGCGGCTGGGCACCGACCCGTTGCCGGCTGACACCATACTCAACCTCAACGTGCCGGATCTGCCGTGGGCGCAGGTGCGCGGCTATGAGGTCACCCGGCTTGGCCATCGCCATCGTGCCGAGCCGTGCATCGCGCAAAGCGATCCGCGTGGTCGCCCGATCTGGTGGATCGGACCACCGGGGCCGGCGCAGGATGCCGGGCCGGGCACCGATTTTCACGCGTTGCGCGCGGGTTTCATTTCGATCACGCCGATCCATGTCGATCTGACCCGCTATCAGGCGCTGGAAAAAGTGGCGGGTTGGGTTCAGGCCCTGACCCAGCAAGAGCAGGAATTGAAATGAGTCTGGGTAACGTCCTCAGCCCCGAAGCGCTGGGTCTCGGCATGACTTCGCAGCGTGCGCGCGACCGGATGATCGAAAGTCTGCGTGCCGAGGGCGGCATCAGCGATGAACGCGTGCTCGCTGCGATGCGCCAATTGCCGCGCCATCTGTTCATCGACGAAGCGCTGGCCAGCCGCGCCTATGAAAATACCGCATTGCCGATCGGGCACAGCCAGACCATCTCGCAACCGTGGGTGGTGGCGCGCATGACCCAGGCCCTGCTCGAATTCGGGCAGCCGCGGCGGGTGCTGGAAATCGGTACCGGATCGGGCTATCAGGCTGCATTGCTGGCCTTGCTGGTCGATGAGGTATGCACCATCGAGCGCATCGACGAGTTGTTGCGCCAGGCGCGACGTCGCCTGCGGCGACTGGGCTTGGCCAAGGTGCGTTGCCGGCACGACGACGGCAGTACCGGTTGGCCGGATCTGGCGCCGTTCGATGCGATCATCGTTACCGCCGGCGCGCAGGCGCTCGATGCGGCGCTGTTCGCGCAGCTTGCTCCCGGCGGTGTGCTGGTTGCGCCGGTAGGCGGTCGCAATGGCCAACAATTGCTGCGATTCCGTCGCACCGAGGACGGTCTCAGCAAAGAAGCGCTGGCACCGGTCGTGTTTGTTCCGCTGTTGCCGGGCCTGGCCTGATGGGCCTGTTTGCGCCGATTTACGCGCGTTGTCTGGTCTGGGCCAGCCATCATCGAGCGCCGGGTTTTCTGGCGGCGATGAGCGCTGCCGAATCGGTGATTTTTCCGGTGCCGCCGGATGTGATGCTGGTACCGATGACGCTGGCGCAGCCGCAGCACTGGCGGCGCTTTGCGTTGATCTGCACGATCGCTTCGCTGGTCGGTGGCCTGCTCGGCTATGTGCTGGGCAGTTATCTGCTCGATGCGCTGTGGCCGTGGATCGAACGGCTGGGCTGGGCCGGAACGTTTGTGCGGGTGCAGGGTCTGTTCACCGAGTACGGATTCTGGATTGTGTTCGTGGCCGGATTCACGCCGATTCCCTACAAGATATTCACTCTCGCTTCCGGCGCGACCGGGATCGGTCTGTTGCCATTCATCGTCGGCTCGTTTGTCGGGCGCGGCGCCCGCTTCTTTCTCGTTGCCGGGCTGATTGCCTGGGGCGGCGAGCGTTTGCAGCGCGGTTTGCAGCGCTATATCGAATGGCTGGGCTGGGCGGTGGCCGCGGTGCTGCTGATCCTTGCATTGTGGTTGGAATGGCGCGGGTGAACACGCTGGTGCGCCTGCTGTGCCTGGTGCTGGCGCTGGTCGTGCTGGCCGGTTGCGGGCGCAGCACGGTGGTACGTCGCGACCGCGACGGCAGGCCGGTTTCGACCCAGCCGATCAGCGCCAGTTCGGTTGTGGTGCGGCGCGGCGACACCTTGTACGGCATCGCCTTTCGCGCGGGCCAGGATTATCGCGATGTGGCGCGCTGGAATCGCATCGGCCCGCCGTACACGATCTACCCCGGGCAGCGCCTGCAACTGCGTGGCAGCGCGGCAGCGGTGCCGCGAACGAAACCTGCGGCCGCGGCGCGGCCACCGGCGACGGTCGCCGCGCCGCGCAAACCGGCACCGGCACAGACGCCACCCGCGAGTGTGCGCAAGCCGGCCCCGGCCCCAACGCCCGCGCCGCGAGCCGCATCGGCGTCGAACATTGCCTGGCGCTGGCCCACGCAAGGCGCGCTGATCGGGCGCTTTGCGGCCGGCGACAGCACGCGCCAGGGCATCGATATCGCCGGCAGTGGCGGGCAAAGCGTGACGGCTGCCGCTGCCGGCACCGTGGTCTATTCCGGTTCCGGTCTGGTCGGCTATGGCGAACTGATCATCATCAAGCACTCCGATGAGTGGTTGTCGGCGTATGGCCATAACCGCCGCCGTCTGGTGGCGGAGGGTGCGACGGTGGTCGCTGGCCAGAACATCGCGGAAATGGGGCGGACCGGCGCCAGCCGCGACATGCTGCATTTCGAGATTCGCCGCAATGGCAAACCGGTGGATCCGTTGCCGTTGTTGCCGGCGCAGTAGGTGTAGTGCTGCATCCTGTTTGGGGTTTGTCTTGTCAGGCGACAATTGCAAGATCGTCCTGCTGATGGCGCCGTGCCGCGAAGGCTGTCGCGGGTGTTGGCATCCGCGGTCACGTTGCTGGTCGCCCACAAGGTGGGCTCCTACAAAAAAGCTGCGACATGCGCCTGTAGGAGCCCACCCTGTGGGCGACTTGCTACCAAGCGCGGGATCAGCCCGGATCGAACGTGATGCCATAAGTGCGGCGCAATTGGTGCCGTTGCTTGCGCAACAGCCAGTGCAGCAACAGTCGGGTTGGGCTGAGTCGACCGGGGCGCTGGTAATCGCCACTGAACACCGGTGCAAAATCGGGTGCGCGCGCTGGCGCGTCGATGCCCAAAAACGCGTAGACACGGGACATGCACGCATCTGGCTGCGCGCGCAGCGCCGTGCTGTGCAGTATCAGCACCTGGGAAGCCGGAAAATGGCGATACAACGCGTCGAGCTGCGTCGCATAGTCGCCACGTGTGCGGTAGCTGAAATGGCGCAGCGGCGAGCCGTCGGAAAAATCATCGCGATGGCCGCGCAGCCGCCACCGCTCCAGCAACAATGCGGGCCACAGCGGCCAACGCTCGCTGCCGCGCGCGCGTTCCATGTGATAGTGCGACAGCGCCCGGTCCACCGGGTTGCGCAGCAGGATGATCCAGCGCATCGCCGGGTTGTAGCGCGCAATGCGTTGCACCAACGTTTCGTGAAACAGGTAGATCGGGGTTGCGTCGCCGAACAACGCGATACCTGCTTCGTGATCCGCTGCAAAGTGCGATGCGAAGCGTCGGTCAACCTGCTCGGTGCTTGCGCTGTCGTCGAAATCCGGAGCATCGAATACGTGCGCTTCCTTGATGCGCGGCAGCCGGATCGCCGGATGCAGCCCGAGATAGCGCGCCAGCGCGCTGGTGCCCGCCTTCTGAACGCCGCCGATGACAAAGCTCAACTGCGGCGGTGTGCTGCGCGTTGAGGTACTCACCCGGACGCTCCGGGCGGCGCAGCAGGAGCAGCATCGATTTCGGCGGGGTCATACCAGTGCCGCCATGCACCCGGGAACGCACGCAACGCCCGGCGAACGGCGTCCACCGCGGCCGCGTCGCGGCGCGACAGCGGGTCATGCGTGCGGAGCGTGGAGTCGGCAGGGCAATCCATACCGATGCGCGAATACAGCACGGCGCCCTGGCTCGCGACAATATCCTCATAGCGCAATACATGCTGCATGGGCAGGTGCGCACGGTACTGCCGGAAGAACCAGTCCAGCACCCACAACTGCCGTTCAAGCACATCGTCGCTGGCATCCAGCCGCGAAGCGAGACCCGCGTCGAGGCGCTCACCGGCCGGCACACGGCCCTGCTGAACCGGGATGTCGACGGATTGCCAGGAGGCGATCACCGCCAGCGGATTGCGGACGATGGCGAACGTATCGAGTTGTGTTGCCAGATCCGGCAACAGCGCGGTGAACGCCGCGTTGTGCTTGATCGTCAGCGTGAAGTCGGCGGGCAGGTCTGGCGCTACGTGGAGTTCGCCGGGATGCGCCAGCAGCGGTCGTGTACCGTCGCTGCCGGTTTCGCCATAGAGATTGTCGGGCACGGTGCCGCCGCGAACCTTGCTCGGTGCGGTGTGTTCACGCGCGATCCGGGTTCGCACGCTGCGATAGAAGTCCAGCACCTGTTCCAGCGCCAGGCGATGATCCCGGGGCAGGGTCAACACCGGCATCGGTTCGAACAGCGCCACACTGTGCCGGCATTGGCCCAACAGCCGGCAGGCGAGTGTGGTGCCGGCGCGCGGTACCCCAGTCAGTGCAATGTTGCGCGGGTTCATCGGGTACGCACCGAGCGTGCGAGCAGCTCATGAAACGCAGCGCGCTCGCGCGACAGCGAAAAACGCGCGGCGGTCGCCATGCCGGCATCGCGCAGTTTTGCGGTTAGCACGGAGTCGTCCAACTGGCGCACCGCATCGGCAAGGGCATCGCATTGCAGCGCGGGCGCCAGCGCGTTGTGGCCGGGATCGAGATAAGCGCGGTTGCCCACGCAGTCGGGCACCACGGCAGCGCAGCCCAGCGCCATCGCTTCCAGGCCCGGCAAATAAAAGCCCTCGGTCGCGTGTGGCAAGGTGACGGCGACCCGCGCCTGCGCCATGGTGGCAAGGTAGTGCGCGCGCGGCAGCGGGCTGTCGCAAAGGATCACGCGGCGGGTTTCGCGGCGCAGCACGTCAGCCAGTTCGCGGGCCAGTTCGGGTTGCTTGATGCCGTCGATGAATACCGTTTCGCGCGCGCCCTCAATCGCGATATGCGGCAGGTTGAGTGCCGCCTCGATCACCGTTACCGGGCCGTTGACGCGCCCGCTGGCATTGATGGCAGCCGCCGCTTGCGTGGACACGCAAATGCGCTGCGCCGGTCGCGTCAGGAATGCATGCAACGGGTGCTGCGGATCGCCGTGGCGGACATGCTGGATCAGGTTGATGACTGGCCTGCCATCTGCATCGATGTCGTCGCGCAGCGCCAACCAGTCCATGCCGCCGATGAACAACGCATCGGCAACTTCGGGTGCGTAGCGCTCAACCACGCGTTCGGGCATGGCCCGCCACGGGTTGCTTGCGTCGTGCAGCGACTGCGGCGTGAAGTAAACGCGCGCGTCCCAGCCGGCGGCCAGGGCGTGATTGAAATAATCCCAGACCTTGCCGTGGCCACCGCTGTAGCCACGAAAATCGCGATGGAAAAGCAGGATGGGTGGTTGGGCCATGATCGAACTCGGCGCTCAGGGAAGGATATCCACCTGCATCGGCAACTCGAACAGGCCGGTGAACCGATCGCGACTGTCGTCGATCACCTCGAACGACAGCCCACCCTCGTGACGTGCCAGCACCACGGTTTGCTCCAGGCTGGGCGCATCGACGATCCGGGTGCGTATCCGGTAAACGCCTTTTTGCAGCGCGGCGGACAGTTGCAGGCGGAGGTTCAGCATGCTCACGTGCGGCGCGGCCGGAAGCGCGACGCGTCGGCCGCTGACCTGTAGCCCTTTGAGATCGAGCACATCAACGATGATGCCCGGCGCACCGATGCCCGAGTCCAGGCTCAGCGCCAGATGGATGGTCACCCGTTCGGCAAAGCGCAGGGTGCAGTGGCTGCTGTCGTCATCGAAGCGTGCCTCCAGCACCCGTGTCTTGCCGTGCGCAAACCCGTCGGCGACCGATACCAGCGCGCTGGCATCGCGTCCGCGCGCACTCAGCACGCCGCGCTGGATGTCCTGCAAATAGGCGGTGATCACGTCTTCGGGCAGCCCCTGCATCACCACGCGCCCCTTTTCCAGCAGCATTGCATGCTGACAAAACGCGCGCAGGGCGTTGAGGTCGTGGCCGACGAACAGCAACGTCGTGCCGTTGGCCAGAATCTCCTCGATCCGCGCCATTGCCTTGGCCTGGAACTGCGCGTCGCCGACCGACAGCGCCTCATCGACGATCAGTACGTCCGGCTCCACATGCACCTGCACCGCAAATGCCAGGCGCAATACCATGCCCGAACTGTAGGTGCGCACCGGTTCGTCGATGTAATCGCCGATCTCGGCGAAGGCGATGATCCGGTCGATCAGGCTGTCCACCCGGTGCCGTTCGAAGCCGAGAATGGCGGCATTGATGTAGACATTTTCGCGACCGGTCATGTCCGGGTTGAAGCCAGAGCCCAGTTCCAGCAGTGCCGCAACACGGCCATGCACGCGCACGCTGCCGGTCGAGGGCGGCAGCACGCCGGCGATGATCTGCAACAGCGTGCTCTTGCCGCTGCCGTTGAGGCCGATGATGCCCAGCGATTCGCCGGGCAGCAGGGTCAGGTTGATATCGTCGAGCGCTTGATGGGTGTGCAGGCGGCGCATCGCTGCGGCGTTCAAGCGTCGAGCCAGTGCGGGAAGCGCGCGCTGGCACAGGCGTGCGGCGCGATACAGCAACGGCACCCACAGCCGAGCAGCCGGCGTGGCCCACATGCGGTAGGTCTTGCCGACGCCGCACACTTCGATGGCGGGGGTGATCAGGCGGGTAACGGAATCGGACATGGCGCATATGATCGCCGATCGGGCCGGTTCTGTCTGTCGAAAATCGATGGCTCAGCCTGCGAGGGCGTCCGCTGATGCTCGCCCCGGGCGAATGACCCACACTTGACACCGGTATCGGATATTGGCCACGGTAACCCCGGGGGAGGCGAGGTCACTCTCGCGGGGCAATGCCGGGCAACCAACCTGAAGGATCAGCGTGAATCCGCCGGAATCCGACATCACTGCACAGGCATCGCCACCAAGCCGATTCGCGCCACGCTGCGTCTCGATCGATCTGGAAGTCGGCTGTGACGACAGTCGTATTCACCATTTCGCAGCCGTGCGCGGCGATACCGATCAGGCTTACGTACACGACAAGGGCAATGTGATCGAATCGCTGCATCGGCTCGACGCGTTCAGCGATGGCGCGGCCTTCGTGCTCGGTCACAACATCATCGACTTCGATCTGCCGTATCTGGCGGCTGCGGATCCTGCCTTGCGCCTGCTCTCGCTGCCGGCCGTCGATACCCTGCGGCTCAACCCGCTGGCGTTTCCGCGCAATCCTTACCACCACCTGGTCAAACACTATCAAGACGGCCAGCTCAAGCGTGGCCGGATCAACGACCCGGAACTGGACGCACGCCTGACTCTCGATGTGTTCCGCGACCAGCACGCTGCGTTGAAACATGCCGAGCGCCAGATGCCGGATCTGGTTTGCGCCTGGCACTGGCTGAGCACGTTGGGCGACGGCGGCGCCGGGTTGAACACGTTTTTTTCCACCTTGCGCGGCAAACCGCGTCCACGCGATGCTGATGCGCGGCAGGCGATCACGCGGTTGCTGGCCGATGTGGCGTGCCGGACCGCCACCCGGGACATTCTCGCAAATCCAGCGCAAGGCGCCTGGGAACTGGCTTATGCGTTGGCGTGGTTGTCGGTGGCGGGTGGCAATTCGGTGATGCCACCGTGGGTGCGTCATCAATTCCCGGGCGCTGGCGCCTTGATTCGCCGCCTGCGTGATCGGGCCTGTGACGACACCGGCTGCACCTGGTGTTGCACGCAGCATGCTCCCCACTATCAACTGCAACGCTGGTTCGGTGCCGACATGGCGTTTCGGCCCAACCCGGTAGACAGCATCAGCGGTCGCCCGCTGCAGGAGGAAATCGTTGCCGCAGCGATGCGCGGCGAGCATGTGCTCGGTATCCTGCCGACCGGTACCGGGAAATCGCTGTGTTACCAGATTCCGGCGCTCTCGCGCTACGACAAGACCGGCGCCCTGACCGTCGTGGTATCGCCGCTGGTGGCGTTGATGGCCGATCAGGTCGCCGGCATGGAAGCCCGCGGGCACAGCAGTTGCGCGGCATTCAATGGCCTGTTGACGATGCCCGAACGCGCCGATGTGCTCGACCGCATTCGTCTGGGCGATATCGGGATTTTGATCATCTCGCCAGAGCAACTGCGTAATCGCGGTCTGGTCCGGGTGCTGGCGCAACGCGAGATCGGCGCATGGGTGCTGGACGAGGCGCATTGCCTGTCCAAGTGGGGGCATGATTTTCGCCCGGACTATCGCTACATCGGCAAGTTCATCGGCAAGCACTGCGGCGATCAGGCTCCGCCCCCGATCCTGTGTCTGACTGCAACTGCAAAGCCGGAAGTCATTGTCGATATCGTCGCCCATTTTCGCGACACACTGGGGCTGCATCTGCGTACGCTCGACGGTGGCGCACAACGCGACAATCTGGATTTCGAAGTCATACCGACCGCGCCGAGCATGAAGTTCGAGCACGTATTTCAGACTCTGGAATATCACCTGCCGGAAACGACGTCTGGTGGCGCTATCGTCTATTGCGCCACGCGCAGACACACTGAGGAAGTTGCAAAGTTTCTTCAGGCCAAGGGTGTCGCGGCCAACTGGTTCCATGCCGGCTTGCCGCCGGAATCCAAAAAATCGGTGCAAGAACAGTTCATTCGTGGTGATCTGCGCGTGATCGCCGCCACCAACGCCTTCGGCATGGGTATCGACAAGCCCGATGTGCGGTTGGTGATCCACGCCGATATTCCCGGCTCACTGGAAAACTATATCCAGGAAGCGGGCCGCGCCGGTCGTGATCGGCAACAGGCACGATGCGTGTTGTTGTACACCGTCGATGATGTCGAACGCCAGTTCAGCATGTCGGCGCGCTCGCGGTTGTCGCAGCGCGATATCCAGACCATCCTGCGCGCGCTGCGGCAACTGGACCGCAAGAAGCGTCTGGGCGGCGAGGTCATTGCCACCGCCGGCGAAATCCTTGCCGAGGATGCGGATGGCCATTTCGAGCGCGACTCCAACACCGAGGACACGCGCGTCAAAACCGCGATTTCCTGGCTCGAAGAAGCCACACTGCTGAGTCGCGAAGAAAACCGGGTGCAGGTGTTTCCATCCTCGCTGCGCATCGGCTCCATCGACGAAGCGCGGCAACGCCTGCTCAAGCAGCCGATGACCGACAGCTATCGTCAGCAATTGCTGGCGGTGGTGGAAATGCTGATCGACGCCGATGCCGACGATGGCGTGTCCACGGATGAGTTGATGATCGTTTCCGGGATGTCGGCCGAGCAGGTGCGCCATGCCCTGTTCGACCTCGAACGACTCGGGTTGGCGAGCAACGATACCGCTTTGACCGCATTCGTTCACGTTGGTGTCGCCCGCTCCTCGCTTGACCGCTTCGGCGCGAGTGCGGCGCTGGAAAAAGCGTTGATCGAGATGCTGCGCGAAGAGGCGCCCGACATGGGCAAGGATGACGAATCGCCATTGCACCTCCGCCTTGCCAGCCAACGTCTCAAAGACGCGGACCATTCAGGTGTGTTGCCGGAAAAGCTGCTGCGGCTGCTCAAAAGCCTTGCCGCTGACGGCCGCAGTGAAGACGGCGGCATGGGAAATATCGGAGTGCGCAGACTGGATGGCGAGACGGTGATGGTGCGCCTGCATCGCGAATGGCAGCAAATTGCCGAAATCTCCGAGCGGCGGCGGCAAGGCGCACAAGTGCTGTTGAATCACTTGCTATCGTGTCTGCCTGCCGGCAGCCGTGGCACCGACCTGTTGGCCGAAACCACGCTCGGCAAACTGCTCGCGGCGATCGAAGCCGACATGGTGCTCAAATCGCAAAGCAAGGACACCCAAAAACTGCTCGAGCGCGCATTGTTGTGGTTGCATGAGCAGGAAGTCATTCGCCTCAACAAGGGGCTTGCGATTTTCCGGCCGGCGATGACGATCAAGCTCAATGCCGAGCCACGCGGCTTTACCCGTGTCGATTTCGAGCCGCTGCAACAGCACTACCACGAGCAGGGCGTGCAGATACACGTGATGGCCGAGTATGCGCAGCGCGGTTTGCAGGCGATTGCCGATGCCGTGCGGCTAGCGACGGATTACTTCCATCTGGAACAAAAAGCATTTCTCGCCAAATGGTTACCGGGCCGTGAGAAGGATATCGAACGGCAGACCACGCCCGCATCCTGGCGCGAGATCGTCGAGTCGCTCAACAACCCGCAACAACAACGCATCGTAGCCGACGACCGCGAGCAGACCAATGTACTGGTACTTGCCGGCCCCGGCTCGGGCAAGACCCTGGTGCTGGTTCACCGGATCAGCTACCTGGTGCGGGTGCGGCGCGAAAACCCGCACGGTATCTTCGCGCTCACCTACAACCATCACGCAGCAGTCGATATCCGTCGTCGCCTGCGCGCGCTGCTCGGCGATGATGCCCGTGGTGTCACTGTGCTCACCTGCCACGCGCTGGCAATGCGCTTGACTGGCACCAGTTTCAGCAACCGTCGTGCACGGCTGGACGATGAGGCATTTCGCGATGTCATGCGGGCCGCCATCGACCTGCTGGAGGGTACCGGCCTGCTGCCGGAAGACGCCGATGCACAACGCGACCGGCTGCTGGCCGGCTTTCGCTGGATACTGGTCGACGAGTATCAGGACATCGGTCCGGATCAGTACCAGTTGATCTCGGCGCTCGCCGGGCGCAGCAAGCTCGATCCGGATGCCAAACTGAGCCTGTTTGCGGTGGGCGACGACGACCAGAACATCTATGGCTTCGGCGGTGCCTCGGTCGAGTTCATTCGCCGCTTCGAGAGCGACTACAAGGCCAGACCAAGCTGGCTGGTGGAGAACTACCGCTCCAGTGCGCACATCATTGCCGCCGCCAATCGCATGATTGCCGCGGCACCGGATCGGCTGAAGGCAGAACACCCGATCCGTATCGACCGCGCCCGCAAGCGTGCAGCAGCTGGCGGCGATTGGGAACGCGCTGACCCAGTGGCGCGCGGCAGGGTGCAGATAATTCCGGCCGGCGTTGATGCGGCGACTCAGGCAATGGCGGCCATCGCCGAGTTGGAAAGGCTGGCAGCACGGGATTCGAGCTGGCAGTGGAGCGAGTGTGCAGTGATCGCGCGTGAATGGCGACTGCTGGATCCGGTGCGCAGTTATTGCGTGATGCGCGGCATCCCGGTGCAACTGGCCAACGAAGATGCCACACCATTCTGGCAATTGCGCGAAACCCAAGCCCTGCGCGCATGGTTGCAGGCCAGTTCACCCGCGTTGATTCGCGCCTCCATGGCATCGGCATGGCTGCGAGTGCAAGGCGACGGGCCATGGTGGTCGCTGCTCACCCAGGCGGTCACCGAGTTCGCTGAAGACACCGCTGATGCCGAATTGCCATCGGCATCCTTGCTCGACTGGTTGTTCGTGTGGGGGCGCAACATCCGTCGCCAGCAGCGCGGGCTGCTGTTGGTGACCGCGCACCGCGCCAAGGGCCTGGAGTTTGCGCATGTGGTGGTGCTCGACGGCGGCTGGGATCGACGCGACAAAAACGAGGATGCGCATGCCGCACGTCGGCTCTATTACGTGGCAATGACCCGTGCCCGGAAGACCCTGACCCTGATGCAGAACGATTCCGGCAACCCGTTGCTGGGCGTTTTGGCCGGTCACCAGGAAGTCCTGCAAAGGACACCGATGCCTGCGCTCGATGTGCCAGCGATCCTGCGCCATGTCCATCGCCGCCTGGAGATGAGCGATGTCGATCTGGGCTTTGCCGGGCGTCATACGCCCGACGCCGAGATTCACCATGCCATCCGTGCCCTGCAACCTGGCAGCCCGCTCACCCTCGAAAAGCAGGGCGACAAATGGCTGCTGAAAGATACTCAAGGCCGCTGCGTCGGCCGCGCCTCGCGCGCATTTTGCATCCCGCCAGATAGGCAATTCGAATCGGCATCCGTGCTGGCAGTAGTGGTTCGCACCCGCGAACAAGCAACCGATGAATACAAAAAACTCGCGCGCTGCGAACAGTGGGAAGTGGTTTTGCCGGAAGTGGTATTTGCGCCGAAGGCTGCATGACGCTGCTTACGCAACCCGCCGCGCCTACGCCATGGCCACCTCGACGGTGGCGCCAGTTTGGCCTTGGCTCAGCAGTCGGAAACATGGGCCACACGTGAATGTCTGGCCTATGGACGAGTGATCAAACATCATCAACGACTTCGCTGATTCGGCTGCCTGAACGCGGCCGTAGAGAACCTACGCCGAGATTGCTGCAATGGGCGTAACAAGCAATGGAAGCGATGGGCGATGATGGCGCGAAACAAGACTTGCATCAAGCGCGTCGATCAGTCGTCGAGCGCGCTGCCATCGGGGTTGCGCGCAATCATCCACAGCCCGGCCCACAGCTTGGGATCCATCGAGTAGCCTTCGGCCATTTTGCTGGCGAGCCAGCGCGGGGCATCGGCCAGCGGCACTTCGTGCACGGTGATGTCTTCGCTTTCATCGCCGCCACCGGCATGGATGCGGGTGAGGCCGCGGGCGCGCACGAACGCAATCATCTCGTTGCTCATGCCCGATGAGGTGGGGCCGGTCATCAGCAGGTCGATGTGCTCGGCCTGCCAGCCGGTTTCCTCCAGCAGTTCACGCCGTGCCGCGGTTTCGATGGTGTCGGTGTCGCTTAGATCGCCGACCAGCCCGGCAGGCATCTCGATGCTGCGTGCGGCGATCGGGATGCGGTACTGCTCGACAAACAACAGCTTGTTCTCGGGGGTGAGCGCTACCACGATCACCGCGCAGCCGGCGTTGCAGCGCTCGGCGTATTCCCAGTGGCCCTGTCGCTTCAGGCGCAGGTACTGGCCTTCGTAGAGTGTTTCGGTAGCGCGGGTGTTTGGCATGAGGGTTCCCTGGGTAGTGGTGTAGGCGATCAATCGGCGAGCGCGTGAATGCGCCGCCGCGTCATCGGCCCGAAGCGCAGTTGGTCGAGCAACTGGTTGAGTGTGGAAGCGTGGATCGTGCGCCGCGCCAGCCCGAAATCGTCGGGCAGTGGCGCGTCGCAGGCGATGGTTGCCAGTCGCCGCGACAACAAGGCCTGCTCGCCGTGCTCGCGCAAGCGCTGCGCCATCTGGCTGGCCCCGCGCACGCGCAGAAACGGCACTTCTTCGACGCGTTGCAACAGCGCATCCAGCGTATCGAAATGCGCGAGCAACGCCGCCGCGGTTTTGCTGCCGATGCCGGGCACGCCGGGGATGTTGTCGGTGGCATCGCCGGCCAGACCAAGGAAATCCGCCATCTGGTGCGCGTGCACGCCATAGCGTTCCTTTACATCAGCATGGCCCCAGCGCTGGTTGCGGGCATAGTCCCATTGCTCGTCGTGCGTACCGAGCAGCTGCGACAAATCCTTGTCCGCGGAAATGATGATGCTGCGCAGTCCGTGCGCGCGCAGGCGGTGCACGCTGCTGCCGATGAGGTCGTCCGCTTCGTAGCGCGGATCGGCGAGGGTGGTCAGCCCGAGCGCGCGGGTGAGGGCCATGCAATGGCCAAATTGCCGTTTCAGCGATTCCGGAGCCGGTTCGCGGTTGGCCTTGTACGCCGGATAGATGTCGTTGCGAAACGAGCTGTCCAGTGCCACGTCGAACGCGACCGCGATGTGGGTCGGGCGTTGGCGTTCGAGCAGTTCCAGCAAAAACCGGGCGAAGCCATGCACCGCATTGACCGGGTGCCCGTCGGCGTCGGAAAAATCATCGGGCAGGCTGTGCCAGGCGCGGAAGATATAGACGCTGGCATCGATCAGCCACGCGCCAGGCGCGGCGCCGTTCATGGTGACCACTGACTGAGACGGCCGGCCAGATCGGGGCGCGGGCGTTCGCCGGGCACCTCGGCGCGGGTGCCGATGTGAATGAAGCCGAGCACCTGCTCATCGCTGCCGAGGCCCAGACGAGCCTTGACCACCGGATCATAGGCAACCCAACTGGTCAGCCATTGCGCGCCGAAGCCCAGCGCATGCGCGGCGTGCAGCAGGCTCAGGCAAACCGCGCCACCGGACAGCAGTTGCTCGATTTCCGGCACTTTATGGCCGCGTACCGGTTGACCGATGACGGTGATGATGCACGGCGCGCAGGCAAAGCGCAGGCGCTCCTTTTCCAGTGCGGCAGCGCTTGCGTCGGGCTCGCGCTCGCGCCAGCGGGCGGCCAGCAGTTCGCCCAGCGCCAGTCGCGCATCGCCGGCGATCTGGAGAAAACGCCACGGCGCCAGCCGGCCGTGGTCGGGCACGTGCATGGCGGCTTCCAGCATCTGCGTCAGTTGCGCGGCGCTGGGGCCCGGCGCCTGCAACAGGCGGCTGGGGGTTGAGATTCGGGTGTTCAACGGTTCGAGTGAGGGCATCTGACGGTCGGCACGGCACGGGGGTAGCCATCATTACCGGGAGAAGGCAATCACGCAAACTGGGAGCAGGCTCACAAAAAAGTGACGTTTTGCGTCATATTCTGCCACTAAGCGCCGATTGGGGGTCGTCGTGTTATCCACGCCAGAACAAAAAAGGTGGCGCCATGAGCCAGACCGATCCACGCCCGAACCCATCCTCCGCGCCATCCACCGCCGCCGAGACGGCCGCCGTATTGGAGCGGACGCGGGAACTTGCCATCGCCCGGCTGACCGAGGCGGTGCGGGCGGTGTTGGCCATTGCCGACGACGCCTTGTTCGATTTCATGCAGAAGTCGGGCGGCAACAGCAATCAACCGCATTTCCTGGACGCCATGCGCGAACTGCGTCGGCGTCGTGGTGAGATCGAGGACGGTTTTGCAGCCCAATTGCGCGATGTGTGGCGGCGTTTTGTCGCCCGCGAGCCGATCACCTCCGAGGATGCCATGGGCGCAAGCCTCTCGGGCGACCTGAGTCTGTTGAGCGAAGACGAGATGGAATCGCAGATCGCCGCGCGGATGCTGGGCCAGGCGATGCAAAAGGATTGTTCGGCGGTATCGCAGCAACTGATGCAGCGCCTGTCGTGGATCGGTGGCCGGCAGGAGCTCGATACCGACACCAGCCCGATCAGTGCGGCGCACATCGCGGTTGCGTTGCGCGCGGGTCTGTCGCCGTGCGAAATGCCGGGTGATGTCAAGCTCATCCTGTTCAAGTTGTGCGAGCGCGAATTGCCCAAGCCGGTTGTCGCGGCGCTGGACGAAATAAACGAATCCCTGTTGCGGGCGGGTGTGCTGCCGCATCTGCGGGCGCTGCCGAGCCGCAGCGTGTCGCGTGCGCCTGCGCCGCCACCGGCAGCGGACGAGTACCGCGAGCCGTCGGCGAGCGGCGGCGCGCGGCCAGGCGAGCAGTACGCACCCAACGAACGCGCCCTGTTCGCCACGTTGCACGAATTGTTGCGTGGTTGGCGGCAAACCGAACACGCACCGCCGCCGATGCCATCGGCAGCGCACCTGCGTCCGATCAGCTCGAACGAAATGATCTCGGTGCTGTCGCTGCTGCAATCGGAAATTCCCGATGGCGTGCGCGCGGCGATCCAGGATCCAACGCAGTCGGTGGTGCAGCGGATCAAGGGCGAGGTGCTGGCCAATTCGCGTCGATTGGGAATCGATCCGGAAAAGGCCTGCCTCAGTCCGGTCGATGAAGACGCCATCGATCTGGTCGGCATGCTGTTCGACGTGTTGCTGGACGAGCGCCAGCTCAAGGGCTCGGCGCGCGAATTGATTGGCCGGATGGTAGTCCCGTTCATCAAGGTGGCGCTGCTGGACCGTCGCATGTTCCTGCGCAAGGAGCATCCGGCGCGGCGTCTGCTCAATTCGGTGGCCGAAGCGTGTGAGGGCAACGACGGCGAGACGCCAGCCGAGCGCACGCTTCTGGCCAAGGCCGAGGAAGTGGTGCAGCGACTGTCGATGGAGTTCAACGAAAACGTCGCGATCTTCCAGACGCTGGAGGAAGAATTCCGTTGCTTCATGGATCAGCATCGCAAGCGCGTGGACCTGGCCGAGCGGCGCGCCTCCGAGGCGCAGCAGGGCAAGGAGCGGCTGGAGGCGGCGCGCGCCTACGCGCAGGCTGAACTCGACAAGCGGCTCGCGGATACCGCGTTGCCGCCGGCGCTGGACGTGGTGATGCGTCGTTATTGGACCCACCATCTGGTGGTGTTGCAATTGCGCGAGGGCGTGGAGTCTGCGGCTACGCAGTCGGCGCTCGCTTGTGGCGATGCGCTGTTGGCGATGGCGCAAGCGGCGCATGGCGGTGAAGCGGCACTTGCCGCATTGCTGCCGCAACTGAGTGCCGGGATGTTGCCGATTCTGTCGTCCTCGGGTTGTGTCGGCGAGGCGGCCGATACGCTGGTGGACGCCGTTGCCGACGAATTGCGCGCCATGGCTGCGGGCAAAGTACAGCCGATCACGTCGGTTCCGGAATTGTTCGCCGATGGTCGCGCGGACGAGCAGGACGATCGCCGGGCAGCGGCGACCAACGACACCTCGCCGGTGCGTCTGGTTTCTGATCGCAGCAAGCTGGAGTTCAACCCGGAAGATGTCGACGCGCTGCAAAAGCTGCCAGTGGGCAGCTGGGTCG
Source organism: Gammaproteobacteria bacterium HGW-Gammaproteobacteria-4 (assembly GCA_002839995.1). Lineage (GTDB taxonomy): Bacteria > Pseudomonadota > Gammaproteobacteria > Xanthomonadales > Xanthomonadaceae. The sequence continues at coordinate 88,893 of PGZC01000024.1, forward strand.
AATTCATCGACGATCAAGGCGAGGCGCAGCCGGCCAAGCTGTCCTGGATCAGCCCGATTTCATCGCGCCTGTTGTTCGTCAATCGCCGTGGTTTGCGCGTCTGTGTGGCGTCGGTCGAGGAACTGGCGGTAATGATGCACGAACAACGCTTCAGTATCCGTGGCGCCAACGCCGCCTTTGAGCGGGCGATGCATCAGGTGCTGGGCCAGCTCCGTGCATCGCACGAGCGCACGGCCGGCGCTACCGGAAATCGCGCTTCGGCCTGAATTGGTTTGCAAGGGTGCCCTGGGGTCCGGTCATGCCGGGCCCTTTTTTTTGGTGCGGATTGCCGACAAGTGCGAAACACGACACGAGCTGCGTGGTAGCATCTGTCCATTACGCGTAGGAGGCTTCATGGCCGCGAAGATTCTGGCATTGCGTGAAACGGCAGCAGGCGAAAACCGGGTTTCCATGACCCCGGAAACCGCCGGCAAACTGGGCAAGCTGGGTGTGGTTGCAACGATCGAGGCGCAGGCCGGCGTCAGCGCGCATTTCGTCGACGCTGCATACCCATCGAGTGGCTCGGTGGCACTGGCGGATGCCGATGTGGTGCTGTGCGTGCAGCCGCCTGGAACTGCGCAGCTCGCACAACTCAAGCCGGGCGCCGTCCTGGTCGGATTGCTGTCGGTGCAGTCCGATCCCGCGCGAATGGAACGGTTGCTCGCGCAGCGGATCACCGCGTTCTCGATGGAGCGCCTGCCGCGAACCACACGCGCGCAGTCGATGGACGTGCTGTCGTCGCAGGCCGGCATGGCCGGTTACAAGGCGGTGATGGTTGCCGCATTGAATGCGCCGCGCTTCTTTCCGATGTTGACCACCGCCGCCGGTACGATTCGTCCGTCGAAGGTGCTGGTGGTCGGCGCTGGCGTTGCCGGGTTGCAGGCAATTGCGACCGCGCGGCGGATTGGTGCGCAGGTCGAGGGCTTCGATGTGCGGCCGGAAACGCGCGAGCAGATCGAGTCGCTGGGTGCGCGTTTTCTCGATCTGGGGGTCGCGGCAGCGGGCGAGGGCGGCTATGCCCGCGAGCTCAATGCCGATGAGCGTGCCGAGCAGCAGCGCCTGCTGGCCGAGCATCTCAAAAGCGTGGATGTCATCATCACCACCGCGGCGGTACCGGGGCGACCGGCGCCGCGCATCATTACTGCGGCGATGGTGAAGGGCATGCGCCCCGGCACCGTGGTCGTCGATCTGGCGGCCGAGAGCGGCGGCAATTGCGAACTCACCCGCCCCGGTGAAACCGTGCTGGAAAACGGCGTCAGCATCATCGGCCCGCTGAATCTGGCCAGTCAGGGTGCGATCCACGCCAGCGAGATGTACGCGCGCAATTTGTTCAATTTCGTTGCCTTGATGATCAAGGATGACGCGTTGGTTCTGGATTGGGAAGACGAATTGATTGCCAAGACCTGCGTCAGCCACGACGGGCAGTCGCGGTTGTAATCGTTCGGGACTCGGGACGGCAAGCTTGCAAGGCTTGCGTAGGTCGGATCAAGCGCCCTGGGCGCGGATCCGACGGGTACTTGCGACGCTGGTGCAAGCGCCC